>JANNZY010000218.1:0-2824 GCA_031410915.1 Actinomycetes bacterium | reverse complement strand
GCAGTTCGTGCTGGCCGACCGCGAGGCATGGGCCGTGCTGGCCAAGCGCGCCAACATCAGCGTCGAGTGAGCGCCGGCCCGTTCTGCGACGCACCCGGTTCAGGCCGCGTGCTTGCGCAGAAAGGCCAGCACCGTCTGGTTGAAGATCGCGGGCTGCTCCCAATTGGCCGCGTGGCCGGCCTCCGGCACCACGAAGGTTTCGGCCTGCGGCAGGTGTGCAGCCTGCATGCGCAGCAGCGCCGGCGGCGTGTAGAGGTCGCCATCGCCGGTCATCAGCAAGGTCGGGTGGCGGATGGTCTCGAGCCGCGCCCAGGTCAGCGCAAAGGGCCGCTTCTGGTTGATTCGCGGGCCCGGGTTGGCCGCCTGCGCGAGTTGGACCCAGGCCGCGACGCCTTGCGGGTTGCCGGCACGGTAGGAAGGATGCAACTCCTTGAACTCCACCGGCAGCGCCGCGAACTCCTTGGGCCGCAGACGGTTGTTGGCCTCGAAGTACTCGCTTTCCGAGTCGGCGATGCCGAGGTAGGACGATGCGATCGTCAGGCTGCGCACGCGCTGCGGATACAGCAACGCGAAGTCCAGCGTGTAGAAGGCGCCCAGCGCCAGCGCCACCAAATGCACCCGGTCCAGCTTCAGATGGTCGACCAGCCGCAGCAGATCGTCGCAGGCCAGCCCAGGCTGGTTCGGGTCACCGGCTTCGGAGCGGTAGCAGCCGCGACGCGAGTAGCCGATCACCCGGAAGCCCGCCGCCGCGAACACCGGCTGCTGGTAACCCCAGCCGGCGCCGCTTTGTGATCCCGCGTGCATGAAGACGACGGCCGGGCCACCGCCGCCGGTGTCCCAGTACCACAGCCGCGCGCCCCCGACATCGACCAAACCTTCGCTGACCGGCACCTGGCGCGGCATCTCGGCCGCGGTCCAGACCGGCGCAGGCGCAGCGGCGGCCTCACGGCCCGGCGTCATGCCCAGCGTCGCGGCACCGGCCAACGCGGCGACCTGGAACATCGTGCGGCGCGGCAGGCCGGTGCTCCCGGCGTTGGGGTCGCAGTCGTCCTGCGTCATCACGGTCTCCAGAAAAAGCTATGCGTCGGGAAGCTCGAGCACGTTCTTGGCCAGGATGTTGCGCTGTATCTCGTTGCTGCCCGCGAAGATCTTGGCGCCCAAGGCGTTGAACAGCGGCGCGACCACGTGCAGGTCGATCTCGTCGGTCTTGCAGTGGTCGCGCAAGGCCCCGTAGTCCTGCGCCGATTCGATCAGCAGCAGCGCGAGCCGCTCGTAGGTCTCGGTCGACCAGATCTTCAGCATCGAGATGCTCGGCGGGATGGCCTCGCCGCGCTTGGCCAGGTCAGCGAAACGCGCGTAGGCCGCGCCGAGGTCGGCAGTGTCGAGACTCAGCTCGGCGAAGCGCGCGACGAAGGCCGCGTCGTCGAACAGGCCACGCTGGCGCGCCAGCTTCTCGACCTGGTGCAAGGTGTGCTGCGAATGTTTCGGGCTGCCGGTGAACAGGCGCTCGAAGCCGAGCAGCGCCTTCGCGATGGTCCAGCCCTGGTTCAGCTCGCCGACCAGGTTTTCGCGCGGCACCCGCACGTCGTCGAAGAAGACCTCGCAGAACTCGCGCTCGGCCGCGATGTTGCGGATCGGTCGCACCGTGATGCCCGGCGTCTTCAGGTCGACCAGCAGAAAGCTGATGCCGGCCTGCTTCTTCACCGTCTTGTCGGTGCGCACGAGCATGAACATGTGGGTGCCGTCTGACCCCCAGGTGGTCCAGGTCTTCTGGCCGTTGACGACGAAGTGGTCGCCCTGTTCATCCTGGCCCGGAACCGCCTCGGTCCGCACCGACGCCAGGTCCGAGCCCGCGTTTGGTTCCGAGTAGCCCTGCGTCCACACATGCTCGCCGGACAGAATCCTGGGCAGGAAGCGCTGGCGCTGCGCGTCGCTGCCGAAGCGCATCAGGATCGGCCCGACCATCACCAGCCCCTGGTCGGGCGGACGCGCCACGCCCCAGGCTTCGCTCTCCTCGATGTAGGCGATCAGCTTGTCGGCCGGCAGCCCCAGGCCGCCGTGCTGCTTCGGCCACGCTGGCGCGATCCAGCCCAGGCGCGACAAGGTCAGGTACCAGTCCTTCGACTGGCGCCAGGTCTGCCGGTACGGCATGAAGCGCCGCTGCTCGGGATAGTGCTGGGCAAACAGCGCGCGCACCATCTGCCGAAACTGCGCTTCGGGCAGGTGGTCCCAGTCGAGATCGGTCGGGAATTCGGTGCTCGGCTCGGTGCTCAGCTCGGCGCTCGGCTCGGTGCTCAGCTCGGTGCCAAGTTGGGTGGTTTCGGCGCTGGCTGGGCGCGCCGCGGCTTGCTGTTCGCGCGGCGCGGTGCCCGCGACCCGCTGCGCATGACGACGCCGATGCGCGGCGGCGTTGCCCCAGCGGCTGGCCAACGTCATCGCGCGCTTGAAGTACAGGCCGATGTCGTACTCGTTGGTGGTGCCGATGGCGCCGTGGAGCTGGATCGCCAAACGCGTCATCTCGGTCGCCGCGTAGGCGCAGCGCGCCTTGACGCGGCTCGCCGTATTGGGCAGGTTCGTCGCCGGGTTCGACTCGTTCAGCGTCGCCAGCGCCTCGCGCAGGCAGGCCTCGGCCAGCTCGACCTGGATCAGGCCGTCGACCAGCCGGTGCTGCAGCGCCTGGAAGCTGCCGATCGGCTTGCCGAACTGGACCCGCGTGGTCATGTAGTCGCGCGTCAGCTCGAGCGAACGGCGGGCGATGCCGGCCAGCTCCGCCGCCTGCGCGATGCGCGCGAGTTCGTTGGCCGCTTGCAGCGCCGCCTGCGCC
>JANNZY010000217.1:0-67733 GCA_031410915.1 Actinomycetes bacterium | reverse complement strand
GAGCGACCGCTGATCGCGCCGCGACGGCGGCCACCGTCTTCAAGGCCCCGGTCTTCCAGTGGGCGAGGGGGGACTTCAACTCTCGTTGACTCTCTGCTGACGACTCTCAGCTGAGTCTCGCGCCCGAAGGCGCTCCGGACGATCGACCCGTCGTCGGCGCTCACCCCAGAATCAGGCCCGGCATCATCGAGGCGTGCGAGTGCCTCGCGCACGTGCCCGCGGCTGACCCGGCTGACCGTCGCCGTCGAGCCGATTGGGATGCCGAGCCACCGGCGGTTCTCGTCGCCGCCGGAGCGAGCGTGTTCTGTAGCCTGGCCTTGTGGCACGGCTTCGGATCGCGATGGCGCAGATCAATCCGACAGTGGGCGATCTGAAGGGCAACTTCGCCAAGATCATCGACTGCTACGACCAGGCCGAGGCGGCTGGGTGCGACATCGTGGCGTTCCCGGAACTGGCCATCACCGGCTATCCGCCGGAAGACCTCGTTTTGAAGCCCGGTTTCGTCAGCGACAACAAGGACGTGCTCGCGACGATCGCTGCCCATACCCGTCGGTGTGTCGCGGTGGTCGGCTTCGTCGACAGCGATCGCGACATCTACAACGCCGCCGCAGTGTGCTCGGACGGCGAGGTCAAAGGCACGTACCGCAAGCGGCTACTACCAAACTACGCGGTGTTCGACGAGGCTCGCTACTTCACGCCCGGTCACGAGAGCGATCCGCTCGAGTTGTACGTGATCGGTGGCGTCAAGGTCGGTGTCAGCATCTGCGAGGACATCTGGAGCCCGACCGGTCCGCTGGCCACGCAGGCGGCCGGCGGCGCGGAGTTGAACATCAACATCAACGGGTCGCCGTACCACCGCGGCAAGGTGCACGGACGCGAGCGGATGCTGGCGACGCGCGCCGCCGACGCGAGCTGCGCGCTGGTCTACGTCAACCAGGTCTGCGGTCAGGACGAGTTGGTCTTCGACGGCGCGTCGATGGTGTTCGACGCCGACGGCAACCTGCTCGCTCGCGCCGCGCAGTTCGTCGAGGAGTTGCTCATCGTCGACGTCGACGTCGAGCCGGTCTACCGCAAGCGCTTGCTGGACCCGCGTGGTCGCGAGACCGACGTGCTGTTGCCGCTCGTGCAGATCAGTGACGATCCCGTCGAGCACATCGATCGTCTCCCGGTGCGGCTCGCGCCGCTCATGGACGTCGACGCCGAGGTCTACGCAGCCTTGGTCGTCGGGACCCGTGACTACGTGCGCAAGAACCACTTCACCGATGTGGTCATCGGTCTGTCCGGGGGCATCGATTCGACGATCGTGGCGTGCATCGCCGTCGACGCGCTCGGTGCCGAGCACGTGCACGGCGTGTCGATGCCGTCGCGCTACAGCAGCGACGGCTCCAAGGACGACGCGCTCGCGCTGGCCGAGAACCTCGGCATCGACTATCGCACCGTCGCCATCGAGCCGGCATTCGCGTCGTACCTGCAGATGCTGGCGCCGTCGTTCGGCGAGCGTGCGCCCGATCTGACCGAGGAGAACTTGCAGAGCCGCATCCGTGGCACGACGCTGATGGCACTCTCCAACAAGTTCGGTTGGATGGTGTTGACGACCGGCAACAAGAGCGAGATGGCAGTCGGCTACTTCACCATCTACGGCGACAGCGTCGGGGGCTACGGCGTGATCAAGGACGTGCTTAAGACTCGCGTGTACGACCTGTGCCGGTACTACAACGCACGCGCCGGGCGCGAGATCATCCCGGAGGCGGTGATCACCAAGCCGCCGTCGGCCGAACTGCGACCGGACCAGCGCGACGACCAGTCGCTGCCGGCGTACGAGGTGCTCGACCCGATCCTGGAGATGTACATCGAGGACGACCGCACGGCCACCGAGATCATCGCCGCCGGTCATGACGAAGCGTTGGTGCGTCGCATCGCCCGACTCGTCGACATCAACGAGTACAAGCGCCGGCAGTGCCCGCCCGGGGTGCGCGTCAGCGTGAAGGCGTTCGGCAAGGACCGCCGCCTGCCGATCACCAACGGCTACGCCGGCTGACCGGCCGCGCGGCGCGCCGCGCGATAGCGCCACTGGCATGTGACGGTGATGGTCGCGCACGACGCGCCGAGAAGGGCGGGCATCCACATTCCAAAGCGGGTGAACGCGGCTGTTGCCGGGGTGGCCATGATCGCGCGGCCGAGCGTGCCTGCGCCGACCATGAAGCCGAGTCCCGCTGATGGCGTGCCGGGCACCAGGTTGCTGGCGAGCGACACCGTGACAACGATGGCGAACTCGAACGCGGCGATGAACGCCGCGATCATCGCCAGGCCGGCGATCGCGTGGTTGGCAAGCACGGCCAGTCCGAGACCGGCGGGCACGATGGCCGCGGCCCCGTACATCGCCGAGCGTTGCTTGCCCCATTGGTCAGCGAAGCGCACCGTCGTCGATGTGGCCAGCAGCTCGACCGCGCCGAGGCAGAAGATCACGATCGCGATCTCGGTGTCGCTGTAGTCGAAGTCCTGCTCGAGCCACTTGCCGAACGTGACGAACAACGCCTGCGCCCCTCCAGTGAGCGCGGCCGTGCCGGCGATCACCCACCAGCCTGCGCCGATGGGCGCACGGACACGAGCCACGTGGCCAGCGCGCGCGGGGCGCGAATCGGCCGGCAGGCGGACCCGCAACAGCGCGGCGAACCCGACGATCGCCACGATCGCGAGTCCGTATCCCCATCGCCACGACGTCACGCCGGTCAGCAGCCCCATCAGCACGACGCCGATGAACAACCCGCCGGCCCATGCCGTTTCCGTCAGCCCGATCACCCGCCCGAGTTGGCCGTACGCGACCCGATCGGTGACCCACGCGATGATCCCGAGGTCGAACACGATCTTGGACATGTTCAGCAACATCAACCCGATCGCGAACTGCACCACGTGGTGGCTCGTCGCGCAGACGGCCGCAGCACAGGCGATGCCGAACAGGCCGGTCGAGATCGCGGTGCGCCGGGCCATTCGTCCGGCGATACGCGTCAGCAGTGGCGCGGTCAGCCCAACCAGTTCGCCGGCCGCGATCGCGCCGCCGAGTGTGGCCAGACTGATGTCGAGGTCGGCCGCGATCGTCGCGATGAAGGGAGCCGCGAACCGGAATGCGCTGTTGGCGCTGATCTTGGCTGCGGTGAGCGGGGTGATCGACCGACGCACCTCGACTGGATACGACTCGTCCAGGCGGCTGGAGAACACGATGCCCCACGGTAGCCTTTCGACCCCGTGGCCCTGATTGTCCAGAAGTACGGCGGCACCTCGGTCGCAGACCCAGATCGCATGCGCGCCGTCGCCGATCACGTCGCCTTCACCAAGCGCCACGGCCACGACGTCGTGGTCGTCGTCAGCGCGATGGGCAAGACGACGGACAACCTGATCGCGCTTGCCACACAGGTGTCCACCACCCGTCCCGGGCGAGAGATGGACATGCTGCTGACGACCGGCGAGCGCATGTCCGCCGCGCTGGTGTGCATGGCGCTCAACGACCTCGGCATCGACGCGATCAGCTTCACCGGCAGCCAGGTCGGCATCATCACCGACACCACCCACGGCAAGGCCAAGATCCTCGAGGTGAGAGGCGATCGCGTCCGCGCCGCACTCGCTCAGGGCCAGGTCTGCGTGATCGCCGGCTTCCAGGGCGTCAGCACCGACAAGGAGATCACCACCCTCGGTCGCGGTGCCAGCGACCTCACCGCGTCGGCGCTCGCCAAGGCGCTGAACGCCGACGAGTGCGAGATCTACACCGACGTCACCGGGGTGTTCACGGCCGACCCGCGCATCGTGCCCCAGGCCCGGCGACTTGCTCACGTCAACTTCGACGAGATGCTCGAGATGGCCGGCGCGGGCAGCAAGGTGCTTGCCCTGCGCAGCGTCGAGTTCGCGCGCAACCACAACGTTCCGCTCCACGTCCGGTCCAGCTTCACCTGGGAGCCGGGCACGTGGGTCAGCGACAAGGAGCCCAGCTTGGAAGACCCCATCATCTCCGGCGTCGTGACCGACATGTCCGACGCGAAGGTCACCGTGTCCAACGTGCCCGACCGCCCGGGCATCTCCGCCGCGCTGTTCGAGCCACTTGCCGCAGCCAACGTCAACGTCGACATGATCGTGCAGAACACCGGGCGCGACGGCATGACCGACATCAGCTTCACGATGCCGAAGGCGGACATGGCCGTCGCCGAGCAGATCGTTGCCCGCGTCGCCGCCGAGGTCGGCGCCGGTGGGGTGACCCACGATGACAGCATCGCCAAGCTCAGCATCGTCGGGGCCGGCATGAAGACCAGCCCCGGCATCGCCGCGAAGATGTTCCGTGTGCTGGCCGACAACGGCGTCAACATCGAGATGATCTCGACCAGCACGATCCGCATCAGCGTCGTGTGCGCCGCCTCGGATCTGGAGAAGGCGGCGCGCTGCCTGCACACGGCATTCGGGTTGGACAGCGGTCAGGCCTACGGTGGTCCGCTCCCCGAGCGGAAGTGACCGGCTCGACCGGACCTGCGAGACTCTGCCGATGGCCCGCCGCCCGCAACTGATCCCGTGGCGGACCGCGGGCCGAGTCAGCGAGGACCAGAACTCGGCCGACGACGTCGTGCGCGAGATCGGGTGGGTCTTCAACAACGAGACCGGTGACAGTCTCGACCTGGCGGAGTTCACCAACACCGGCGACCAGGAGATCTTCGCCTACCTCGCTGCGTTCCAGCTACCGACCGACGAACTGCACACCCAGACGCTCGTCGAGATCGGGTCCGGCATCGGCCGGATGACCAGCGGATTCAGCCGCGCATTCGCGCACGTCATCGCCTGCGACCTCGACGCAGCGTTCCTCGAGCGCTGCCGCCAGACGGTCGCCAAGTTCGGTGTCGTCGAGCACTTGCGCACATGTCACGTCGCCGACGGACGCACGCTGGCCATCGCCGACAACGAAGCGGATCTCACGTTCAGCTACATCACGCTGCAGCACTGCGAGCGGGCCGACGCGCTGTCGCTCGTGGGCGAGGCCGCCCGGGTCACGAAGCCGGGTGGGCACGTGGCGCTCAACTTCCGCACCTGGACCGGCATCGACATCCTGCTGTGGCCGCTCGGCAAACTGATTCGCGCGCTGTGGCGGGTGCCAGGTGTGGGACCGTGGCTGGCGCGTCGCCGGTTGGCGTCACGCATTGGCTGGCAGGCCAACCGCCTGTCGCCCGACGACGTGTCGCGCCATCTCGACAGCCTGGAGCAGAAGTTCGCCAGCCGGGTGATCTACCACTCGCCGCAGCGCACGCTGGCGGCCCGCAGCGACGCCGAACTGCGGACGTTCGTCGGTGTGCACCGCAGCCACTGGTGGCTCGTCGCCGAACGGCTCTGACCGAACCAGCCGACGCATCTGAACCGGCTTGACCGGCGCGCTGGCGCAGCGGAGCAACAATTCCGGCCACCACGGTTTCGCGCGCCGTTAGCCTTGTGGCGCACCATTTCAGCCGGAACAAAGGACGTGGCATGAAGGTCGGAGTCGTTGGAGCAACCGGACAGGTCGGTGGCGTGATGCGCGCCATCCTGGCTGAACGGAACTTTCCGGTCACCGAGATCCGCTACTTTGCGTCGTCTCGCTCGGCGGGCACCACGTTGCCCTGGAAGGGTGTCGACATCACTGTCGAAGACGCCGCAACCGCGGATCCGTCGGGTCTCGACATCGCCCTCTTCTCCTCGGGCGCGACGTCGTCGAAAGAGCTCGCCCCGCGCTTCGCCGCGGCCGGTGTCATCGTGATCGACAACTCATCCGCGTTTCGCATGGACCCGGACGTGCCGCTCATCGTCAGCGAGGTCAACGGGGCGGAGATCGCCAACGCTCGCAAGGGAATCATCGCCAACCCGAACTGCACCACGATGGCGGCGATGCCCGTGCTCAAGCCGCTGCACGACGAAGCGGGTCTCGTGCGGCTCATCGCCAGCACGTACCAGGCGGTCAGCGGCGGCGGGCTCACTGGCGTGGACGAGCTGGACAAGCAGGCCCGCGAAGTCGCCGACCGAGCGCGTGAGTTCACCCACGACGGCGCGGCTGTCGCCATTCCCGCGCCGAGCAAGTTCGTCAAGCCGATCGCGTTCAACGTGTTGCCCTTCGCCGGCAAGCTCGTCGACGATGGCTCGTTCGAGACCGACGAAGAGCAGAAGCTGCGTCACGAGAGCCGCAAGATCCTCGCCATCCCCGACCTCAAGGTCAGCGGCACGTGCGTGCGGGTACCGGTCTTCACCGGGCACAGCCTGAGCATGAACGTCGAGTTCGCCCGCCCGATCAGTGTCGAGCGCGCCAACGAACTGCTGCGTGGCGCCGAGGGCGTGCAGCTGATGAACGTGCCGACGCCGCTCGATGCCGCCGGCAAGGATCCGTGCTACGTCGGCCGCATCCGCCAGGACGACACCGTCGATGGCGGCCGCGGCCTCGTGCTGTTCGTCAGCAACGACAACCTCCGCAAGGGCGCGGCCCTGAACGCCGTGCAGATCGCCGAACTCGTCGCCGCCACCCTCTGACCCGCACGAACCAGCCCCCACCGCGCTTGGGGAACGTACGGCCGGTGTGACGCAGCGACCACGCGTGGGCGACACGATGTGCGGGCGGCTCATTCCCCCCGTGCGTGTGCTGTGCGTGCGGCGTGTTGCGGGTCGGCCACGCGGGTGGGGGACGTGCGGCCGCTGTCACGCAGCGAGCACGCGTGGGCGGCACGTTGTGCGGGCGGCTCATTCCTCCCGTGCGTGTGCTGTGCGTGCGGCGTGTCAGGTGCAGGAGCACGGGATCGTTGCGCACTTCGGGCAGCCGGTTGCGTATCGCTCGACGGCGGCGGTGAGGTCGACACCCATCTGGTTGGCCAGCGACGCGACCCAGGCAAGCACGTCGGCGAACTCGTGCTGTTGCTGCTCGGGTGTGCCCTTGCGCACCGCCTGGGCCAACTCGCCGACCTCTTCCGCCAACCACGCGACCGAGGCGGGTACTCCACGAGACCGGTCGCGGTCGCCGAAGGTCCGCTCGATCACGTCCTGCAGGTCGGCCAGGTTCATGGCCCCGATGCTACGGAACGGCCGGGGGACTACGGCTTCTTCGGTGGCCGCTCGTCGAGCACGTCGCGGCGCTGGCGGTACTCGTCGGCATCGATCTCACCGCGGGCATAGCGCTCGGCCAGCACGCCACGGGCACCGTGGTGACCGTGCATGCCGTGCAGACCACCGGCCGCCGCCCAACGATGGCGTCGGCGGGTCACGAAGAACACGATCGCACCGAGGATCAGGACACACGCGAGCACTCCGAACCAGCGCGGGCCGTCGTGATGGCGGCCGTACCGATCCCAGCGCTCACCCGCGGACAGGATGGCTGTGGAGACGATCATCATGCGACCATCATGCCGTCTCCGGCCACCCGGCGGCGTCCCCCGCGAAGCGGTTCGGCCTACGACTCCAGGTTGATCGAGCGCAGTACTCTGCTGCACATGGACCAGACGCCGACCGCGCCGGTTCCGCCGTTCGGACCGCCCGAGCTGCCGCCCGACGCGTCCGCCACCGGCGCACTCGACTCCGAGTGGACTCCGACCGTCCCGTTGCCGGACGCTCCGATCGTCCTGCCCTCGGCGCCACCCACGGGAGCGTTCGCGGTCGGCGCGGACCGGTTGCGGCACTGGTGGCAGGCAATCGAGAGCCGAGCTCGCACGTTCGGGTGGTCGGTCGCCGTGTCCGTACCCATCGGGGTGGTCGTGTCGTTGGCGATCGGCATGGTGCCGGCGATCGCGGGCCACCGTCCATTCTGGGACGGCGAGCTGCACTTCCTGATCGGCTACTGGTACATCGTCGCCGCGGTCATCACTGCGATCGTGCCGGTGATGTTCACTGCATTGCGCGACGGCCGGCACGACGCCGTCGCGCTCGTCGTCGATCGGCGCTACTGGCGAGTCCTTGTCGCCGCCGCCGTCCTGTTCCCGACGGCCGTGGCCGTCATCGTCTTCGTCGCCTCGCACCTGCTGGCCGTGCTGCTCACCATCGTCGTCGTCGTGACTCTGCTCATCCTGGCGATCATGTTCGGCGGCGGCTTCTGACCGCGCGTGGACGGGCATGCTCTCGGCGCGTCGCTACTGTGGCCCGATGTCGCGTCCGCCCGACCCGCACGATCCACATGGCACGGCATCCTTCGGCGATCCACCGCAGACCGTTGCGTCGGCACAGCCGGTGGCCCCGTCGATTGCGGGCCGAATCGGATCGTTGAACCGGCTCGTGCTGGTCGGCGCGTGCGGCGTGTTCATCTCGCTGTTCCTGGAGTGGGGCAAGGCGCAGTTCTTCGGTGAGAGCTTCGCCGGCACCGACATCCCGATCGAGCTCCTGAACGACACGACACCGGCCAGCCTGGACTCGACGCCGATCACCTATCTCCTCGTGCCCGCAGTCGCGGCGATGTTGATCGGACTGTTCGTCAAGGAGATGCGATGGCTCTCGCTGGTCGGTGCGATCGGCGCGACGCTGGTGGGCGGGTGGTACCTGAAGGCCGTGCAAGCCGTCATCGACGAGTCCGGTTTCAGTGCGGGCATGACCGAACTCGTCGGCATCGGCACCTGGATCTGTCTGGCCAGTGGCGCCATCGGCATGGTCGGCGGGACGCTGATGTTGCGCGACCGACCGAACACGACCGTGGCGAGCGACCAGCCGGGGTGAGCGGATCCTGTGTGTCAGCCGAGCTCGGCTGAGGTGCCGAACTCGTCGAACGGCAAGTCGCCGTCGACGACGGCGGTGACTTCGAGCGACATGAGATCGACGGTCGACCCGTACGTCGTGAGGAACGCGGTGTCGGCTGCATCACGGCCCGTCGCGATGCGCAGCATGGACTGCCGCGGCGCGAGACCGGTTGCGTCGACCACTCGCCACGCACCGCCGATGTACGCCTCGGCGACCGCGTGGAAGTCCATTGGTTGCAAGCCCGGCGCGTAGACCGCAGCCAAACGCGCCGGTACGTCGCGGGCGCGCAGGATGGCGATCACCAGGTGGGCGAAGTCGCGGCACACCCCCTGACGCAGCAGCAACGTGGAGACAGCGCCGTCGATGGGGCGGCTGGAGCCGATGACGTACTGCAGGTTGTTGTTGACCCACGATCCGACGGCCTGCACGAGGTCGGCTCCGCCCAGCCCGCCGAACTCGGCCCGGGCGTGTGCGGTCAATCGATCGGACTCGCAGTATCGGCTCGGGCGAAGGTGAACGATCGCGTCGAGGACGGTGGCCGGTGCCGGCAGCGCACGGCCGTGGACGGACGCGACGTACTCGATGACGAGCTGCCCCGGCCGATCGACGTCGAGCAGATGAAGCCTGCCGCCGACATCTGCGGCGACTTCGGCCACCGCGCGCGGCGCGCCGTCGAAGGTGATGTCCAACGACTCGGAGACGAACTGCGGCCCGCGAGCGACGGCCACGGCGAGTTCGATGCGCGCCGGACCGGTGGTCCGCGTCACCATCCGCACCCGCACCGACCGATCCATGCACCCAGCATGCCGCCAACCGGGCGCGACCTCACCACGTTCTTGCAGGACTTGAGTAACGCTTACTCATGACACATTCCGTGCTGCCGTCCATGCTGCTCGCATGGCTGGACAGGTCACTCGTTCCCCGAACCGATTCGATCGTCCATGCGTCGTCACCGTGCCGACCCTGCCGACCCTGCCGGCCGTCACTGGTTCGTGCGACAACTCGATCACGTGGGACGCCGCCGCGATGACCACCGACGGCGACGCGGTCGCGACGGGTCAACGATGGCGCGGCCGAGGAGCCGGTCGTGGGCGCGGTGACCGGTGACATCGCGCTCGGCGGCTCCGCCGGGCAGAGACCGCGACGGTGTCCGGCTCGGGTGCCAACTGCTCAAGTGGACGTGAGTGGTGTGGCCCAGCCGGGCACCGTCTCGGCAACGGTGGCGGCGAGAAGCGCCCGATGCGAGCAGCAACGCGAACGTCGCGTCCGCCGACAACTCGGTGCGATCGATCACGACAGCTCTATGGCAACGGTCGTCGTTCACCTGGCGCACGGATGCGCGCGCAGATGGGTGCCGACCCACCCCGCGGCCCGCCCCGTCCGGACCGGTTGCAACGAGGCGGCCGGTCCGGACGGTCAACGCTGACGGGCGCGGGTACTCGGCCCGTCCACTGGCCAAGCACCGGCGCAGCCCGTCAGTTGACCTTTTCGATCAGGCTCGTCTGACCGCTGCCCTGCGTGAAGAGCGGTCCCGCTTCGGCGACGAGCTTGTGGTAGTCGGCGTTGGTCGCCTGCATCTCCTGCAGGCGATCGAGGTCGGCAGCGGAATCAGCGCCAGTGAGCCAGCCGACCGTGCCGAACGGGCCGTACACAGCGCTCAGGAACGCAGTCGGCAATCCGGTCGCGGTGTTGACGAACTGCTGGGCGCGGACGCCGAAGTCGATCGCAGCGCCGAGCATGCCGTTGGCTGCGGAAGCGACGAGCATCGTGTAGAACTTCGCCGGCGCGGGTGCCAGCGATGACGACACGACGGCACTCAGCCGGTCCTCGGCCGCGGTCTCGAACAGCTCACCGTGGGTCATGACCCACTTCATGTAGTCGTCGTTGCCGGCCAGCTTGTCGGTGGCTGTCTGCAGCTGTGCCTGCGAGTCGATCCGACACGACCATGCGATCGTGTTGACCGGAGCGCCATAGCGAGTGATGAAGACGTTGACAGGAATCCCGGTGATGTTGCCGACCAGGGCTGCGACCTCGATGGCGGCCTCGGTCGCCTCGAGCTGGCGGTTGCGATCGACGGTTGTGCTGCGGTTGAAGATGTACATGCCTGTCCCCTTTGATGCGTTGGACGAGGGGCCCCTGGAGGTCCGCTAGCGTTCCCCCGCTGGCCTCCCCTCGGCGACCAGCAAGTGCAGAGTGCGCCGACACGTCGAAGCCGTCTGTGATCGTCATCACACACGGACGGATGTGGCGCCCGACTCGGCTCGGAGGAGGTGGTCCGTGACACAGATGTCGACGGGAATCGTGCCCGCAGCCGGCGCGCCCTCACCGCACACGGTCGCCGCGCTGTTGGGTGCGCGCGGGCATCGCCGCACCGTCATGACGGGCGAGGTTCTCTTCCACGAGGGCGACATGTCCAATAGCGTCTTCGGCTGCGTCAGCGGGCGCGTCCGCTTGATCGTGGCCGGCGCTGCCGGTCGCGAGCTCGTGTTGGCCGTCTGTGGACCGGGTGACATCTTCGGCGACGTGGCCGCACTCGACGGTCGCGGACGCAGCGCGACCGCAGTTGCGATGGAGCCGACCGAAATCGTCGAGCTCAGCGGCGCGGACTACATCGACGCGGTGCGCGCCGACCCCGAACTCGCCTTGGCGGCACTGCGCAGCCTGGCCGGTCGCCTTCGTCGCGCCAACGATCGCATCTGCGCCGGCGAGACGGAGCCAGTTGCGAAGCGAGTCGCGCGGGTCTTGTTGGATCTGGCCCAACGATGCCCATCACCGTCGGGCGACGGATCGGTGTGGGTGGTCTCGATCAATCAGACCGACCTGGCCGAGATGCTCGGTGCCACCCGCGAGGCCACCGCGCGCGTCCTCGCCGATCTGCGCCGGGCCGGGGTGATCACGACAGCGCGGTCGCGCACGGTCGTCCACGACCGCGATGCCCTCGTGGCCCACGCCCGCCGCTGCTGACGATCAGTCGGCCAGGCCGAGGTTGGTGTCTCCGGTCGAGCATCGCCCGTTCGACGTTGGCCTCGTGGTCCCGTTCATCGTCCCAAGCAGGAAGCGTTGACGCCGGACATCATGCTCAGCCGAGCACCAACCACTGAGTGCCGTCGATGAGCTCGCGGGCGGCGTCGAGATGGCCGGCGTGGTTCGCCGTCTCGACGAGCACGTGCAGGATCACGCGGCGCAGGTTGTCGTAGCGCCAGTCCGGCCACCACCCGGGCCACCACGCCGGCGCGATGTCCAGCGACGTCGACTTGATCACGTCGTTGGCCCGATCGACCTCGACCCGGTACTCGGCGATCGCGTCGGCACCGGTCATGCCGTCGGCGAGATGCCACGCGTCGGCGACCTCGACCGCGGTCTCGCCGAGCATCACCTGCCGGAACCAGAACCGCTCGACGTCGTAGGTCAGGTGGCGCACCAACCCAGCGGGTGTCCAGCCCGACGGCAATGCAGCATGCAGCAGCGCCTCGGCGGACAACCCGTCCAGCATCTGCAGCACGTGCTGGCGCTGGCTGTCCAGCACCCGCAGCAGCATTGCCGCCTCATCGGTCATGTCGCATTCCATCACACCGGTGTTCGTACCGTTCGCGCGTCGGGCCCGTCAACTCGCCACGTGAAGATGGCCAGCTGAGTCGCGGGCGAGGCGACGGACGGCCACGCACCGTGGTCATGGTGGTGAGAATGTGCGTACAGTGTGCGCCAATGCCCGAAATGAGCTCGCCGGACGTGCAGCGCTCGCGCGTCGCCGACAGCGCGAGTACGGGTCGCCGGGCTTCTTCGAGTGAGCAGCATGTGGTGCCTGCCCGCGCGCTGCACGTTGACGCCAGCCGCGGCTCGGCGGAGGATCAGGCGAGCCGAGTGGCTCAGATCGTCGTCCATCGCCTCAGCTCGGCGCGCCCGGCTTCAGTGGCCAACGAGGCTTCAAACGGCTCCCGAATTCAACGGAGCGCACGACGCACCGCAGCTTCCATGACGGAGCCTGGTGCGCCGTCAATCAGCCGAATCCGCCCGTCCGGACGCATCGCTCGACACTTCGATACCAGCCAGGATCCGGGTAACGATCCCGTCGTCTTCCAGCCGGCCGGTGCCGGGCCGTGGCTCGAGCTCGACCACGAGTCGAACGCTCTTCGCCACGACGTCATCTCACAAGCACGCAGCAAGGTCGTCCGCAGGAACCCAATGGCCGATGTCGACGCTGCCTGGGTGCTCAAGTTGTTCGTCGATCAGGCCAGCCGCATTTCCAAGGTCTGGCGACCGTTCCATGTCCACGAAAGTCAGATCACGGCGCTGGTCACGTTTGTGAACGAAGCGAATCGCAGCTGGGACGCCGCGTTCTGGCAGCAGATGTCACCGGCGACCAGCTTTGAAGACGCCATCCGGTTGCTCGTGCGTCTCGCCGGTGACAGTGATGTCGCGTTGGGCTACGCCAAGACGATCTTGGGCTTCGACTTCGACAAGACCGGGGTTCGACCGCGGCAACTCCTCGCCTCGACCACGATGGCCAAGACCGGGGCGTTCTGGAACCCTGACAAGGGTTCGATATTCGTCAGCAAGGCGTTGGTCGATCCGGAGGCGATCCTGGCTGCGATCCTCTTCGAATGCGGCAATGCTGCGAGAGCCGGTCGCTACGCGGAGGTCGGAACCAAGTTCAACGGTCCGATCGAGCAGCAGGCCGCCGCAATGGAAGCGGCCGAGTTGCGCAACGACAAGCCGGCGATTGCCGACGCAAAGCAGGCTGGTGCGGAACTCGAGTCGAACAAGAGCGTCGAGAACGCGCTGATCGAGTTCGAGGTCGACATGGAGAACCAGGACAAGCTGCGTTCGGCGCGAGGGGTCACGACGCAACGTGGCCTGTGCACTGCACTCGGCGTCACCGAGGAGATGCTGATGTCAGTGACTGCCCTGCACCCCGGTGCAGTGTTTGTCCTCCCGGATCGCCGTCTGCTGCGCAGTCAGGAGGCGCGCAACGCGCTGTGGTGGTACGCCGTCGAGCGTTGGCCAGTGTCCATCCAGCAGCAAACATGGATGGCCGCGAACCACAGCGAACTGCTCGGTGCCACAGGCTCGCTCTACAAGTAGGCGGTGCCCACGGCACCACGGGCGTGAGACGGAGACCTACTTCCGGCATTCCAACCACTGAGAGTCGTCACAGCGGTCTCCGAGTAGTGAAGTCGGCACGCTCTTGATGGCACCGGCTGGCCCGCCGATCGCCGTGGCCTGGCCGTACAGCTCAGATGGTCGAGCTGCTGAACCGCTACTCAAACCTCGGTGACCAGATAGAACGCCTGGTCAGGCTGCTCGCGCTGCCGCCGGATGACGGGACAGCGCAGCCCGTTCGGCAGGTGCGAGCTGTCGTCCGTCTCACCGAGCAGCAAGAGACCGAGCTGACCAGGCGCTATCAACTCGGTGAGACCCTGCGGGAACTCGCTTGCCACTACGGCATCGATCGAGAAACGGTCTCGAAGCTGGTGAAGCGCGGTGATGTACACGTGCGCTACCACCAGACGATCGAGGTCGATCTCAACCGAGCGACCGAGCTGCACCAACAGGGTCTCAACCTCACTGAGGTTGCTGCCCTACTTGGTGTCGGACGGACGACGCTGGTGCGGGCGCGGCGGTCGGCGCGAAGCTGATTCATCCTTGGCCTTGGCTGCGTCTTCTTCCGCTTGAATCTGCCGAGCGACTTCGATCAGGGCGCGGGCCAGCTTCGGGTAGTCCGACGGGTCGCGGCGAACACCCCGGATGCTGATAATCCGGTCGGGCTTGCCACCGCGCCCAGCGATCACGCGACGCTGGACCGGCAGCATGTAGCCACCGCCAGGTGCTGGCCGCACCAACTGGTCACTCCTCTACCGGATCACACCCTGAAATCCGAAGAGCCGGATACAACCTGACTGAGATCGCAGCGCTACTTGGTGTCGGACGGACGACGCTGGTTCGAGCCCGGCGTGCGGCAGCGGCTGAGTCGGCTGCGGCAGCTTGTTCTGCAGCGAGCGTGCCTTTGGCGATCTGCACGAAGACACGAGCGAGCGTGCGGTGGAGTTCACAGTCGATCTCTTGTCAGGAGCCGGCTACCTCGACGTCGTCCTGAGCGTGGCCCACCAGCTGTGTCAGCTTGCGCCGAATCCAGCGTCGGACTGTGACGCGACCTATTCGGGCAGCGACGCCGATGACGAGTGTCCGTAGGATCAGTCCGCGTAGGGCCGAAACGCTTGGTGTTAAGTCGCCGACGAATGTGGGCAGCGCCGAAGCCGTGACGATAACGGCGGGGACAATCGCCAAGATCGATCTCCAACGCCGAAAGCCCGCTTCCAGTTCTGCGAGCCAGCGTGTGACCGACTCGATGTGCGCAACGAGCAGTCCCTCGGCAACGCCGTGTGCGCGAATGGAGGTCTCAATGTCGCCGCTGGCCAGGACCATCGTTCGCACCTCGGCGGACGACCCCGGCGCGGGCGATTCAAACACGACTCGGCCGAGTGAGAGCAGCCGAATCACCCGACGGATTAGCTCTCGCGGTCCCGGTGTCTTCGCCGCCGCCAGCAGGAACGGCGCCGAGGACTTGGGAAGTCGTCGGGGACGCCGCCGGATCCAACGGCGCGGCCCTGCGACCAATCCGCCGACGAGCTGAACTGCTGTCCCGACGGCAAGGATCAGTAGTTCCCAATGACCCATTGCCGCCAGCACCAGCGTCGTATGCGCCGTTTCGATCGGCTTGGATTCTGGCGCGTGGACGCGCAGAATCGTCGCAATGTCGCCGTCCAGGCGCATTGTGGTCCGACACCACACTGAGCGGTCACCCAACTCCCAGAACCTGGCGAGCCGGCGCATTGTTCGATGGTCGACGGCCTGGACGGCGGCCGCCCGGCGGTCGACGTCCTGACGGAACGTGCCGTTGCTCGCTCGTATGGAAGCCACTAGCCGTAGGGCGTCGCCTGTGCGCGCAGCAACCTCCGGGTCGATCGTCTCGGCCGGCAGCTGTCGCGACTCGGCGGTCACCCGTCGTGCACTGGTGGCCAGCCGGTCGGCCTCCTCAGCCAACGCCAGCAGCTCCTCCGAGCTGCCGTTCCAAGGCGGCGCCCGATCCCCGACGTCCGCGAAGCCAGTTGACGCGTTTCGCACCCAGCGGGTGCTCGCGTCGACGACCTCGGCCATCAGCTGCAACGGGTCCGACGGTGGCGCTGGACGACGAACTTCTTCTCGGACGACTCTCCCATTCACCGGGCGCTCTAACACGAGTGTTTCGACACGGAAGGTGAGAAGATCCTGCAGCAAGTCCTCCGCAAAGCGCTCGCTGGCAGCCATAGGCGAGACTCAGTCGAAGATCTTGTCGATGAATTCGCCGAGCAGCCTGAGATTGTTCGGCAAGACCGCTGACGCCTTCTCGACCTGCGACGCGTGGAAATCTCGAAGTCCAGTGTCGTTCTTGACCTCGTCTGGAATGACGTTCGTGATGTCGCCACCGACGAGGTTGAGCACCGTCACGATCGACTTCCCGCCGTCGGTCACCTGGATTCTGCCGATCAGACCGTCCGGATCGAGCTCAACCTCGGCGTTGCCGATATACGTCAACACCTTGAGCACCGTCAGCTGATGCGCATACTCAAGCAACTTTGCCTGCCACGAATCCTTGCCCTGCGGCACACTGGTGGCCGGCTTGGCTGGCAGCGTCTTATCTCCATCAGACATGTGCTGTCCCTTCGTTCGGCCACCGAGCGGTGGGGCCACTCGCCATTATGACGGATGCGGTAGTGGTCCGAGAACCCAGCAGCAATCGTCGCCTTGCTGCGGACCCTTCCCGTCATCGAGGCGAACCGGGCGCACCTCAGGCGAGCTGTCTCGACAAGCAGCGATTCGGCGCCGATTGCCATCACTCGGTGTATGCGAGCGAGTCGCCTGTCACCGATGCCGAGGAATCGAGTCGGGTCGTCAGGTCGGCTTGGCCCATCCGGGCTTCGTCCTTGTCAAGAAATCGAGGGTCTGTGGCAGTCCACTGTCACCAAGATCGGCCGCGTACCAGAGCAATCTCACCACCGCATCGTTGCGGATAGGGAGCGATCGCTGCGGCGCTGTACCGTCCCAGGCCGCGCTCGCCAGCTTGAGCTGCCGATTGAACTCCATGTTGGCATTTGCACTCGTGTTCACCTGTTCGCTTGCCGCCTCAACCTGACGCTTGGCTTCAACCAGCTCCTCGCGGGAAACCGCCGCCTGATCCTGCTCGGCTGCGTCGACCGTTGCCTTCGCCGAGGCAAGCTGGGCACGCGCGTCCTTCAGATTGGAGTCGGCCATCGCGACGAGCCGTTTGATTAGCTCGGCAAACTCGTCGAACCGATTCGTCTCATCACCCATAGTCTCCCCAATTCGCCGTGCCGGATCGTACCCCACATCGGTTTGGCCGCTGCCCGAACCAGGCTCGAACAGCCGACTTGTTCCCCCTTTGAGCGATCGAAACGCGCTCCGCTGCTGAGGCGTCTTACATTGCGGGCGCGAGGTTCATAAGCGACCCGAGGCGTTTGAAGAAGTGTCTGGTCGAGCATTTGTGATCCGTCCATCAGCGCCATCCGGCCGACGGTCCGAGGGGTGACCGGCGCTGATCGCTTGGCTGGCCCGACGGCTCGAGCCCGGGATGCCGGAACACCAACAGCGAATTCAACCCAGCCAGCGTTGACGTCGACCCCCTGGACGATCCACCCTTGACCGAGCCTGGCATCGGACCGTGGACTGCCGGGCGAGTTGTCCCGGCCACGAGCGATGGTTCCGAGCGGATGCAGGAAGACCAGCGACAAGAGGGCCGAGTCGGTGAGAGGCAACCGACGCGGTCGTGTCCGGTCGGCACCAGCGAGACGTTGGCGTAGTGGGCCGTACTTGTCGATCACGGGCCTACGCCCCGAGGTTCATCGTGAGGCACCACTGCTCATCTTGCAGTTCAAGGCCGGAGTCCACCGGACGCTTCAGCAGCATGAATCCCTCCTCAATGCCCTGAAACCAATTCGACGCCTTGCGTAGATGGCGACGAGCTCCCAGCTCTCGGAACCAGCGGACCCGAGCACGCGTTGCATTCGCTCCATCTGTCCGAAGGAACCGATGCTCACGACGGCGTACTGCCGTCGCTGTCCCTAGTAAGCGTCGAGACGGCCGACGCCTTGAACAAGGTCGGTGCTCACGTGTTCGGTCCAGCGCTGCCCGTCCCAGTCCCACAACCGCTCCGGCTGCTCAGAATCCGGCAGCCACGATACGGCAGGCACCTCATCCATCAGGCACCATCATCGCGGCCCTGGGTCGTGCGCTCGCACGGAGCGTCCGTTGCTCGGAGCCGACCGTGGGTCAGCTGCGACTCTCGGGACCAATCGTGGACCAATCCAGAACAACGAGACGAACTAGCATCGTCAGAGCCAAAGCCCTGACGTGCTAGTTCCGTCGGGGTGGGGAGATTTGAACTCCCGGCCTCCACGTCCCGAACGTGGCGCGCTACCAAGCTGCGCTACACCCCGATGGTGCTCGACGATGTTATCCCGCGGGTGCGGGCTCTTCCTCAGCCGTTTCTGCCTCGACAACCGGTGCCGGTGCAGGCGGATCGAGGATGTCGCGGACCGCCTTCTGCAGCGACAGCGGGTTGATCGGCTTGACCAGCCAGGCGTCGGCGCCGCTGCGCCGGGCGAGGAAGACGTCGGCCTCGCGGTCGAGCAGCATCAGCACCGGCACGTGGTCGGCCAGGCCACCGGACTCGTCGAGGCGCAGGTTCATCGTGACCGCCATGCCGCCCATCGAACCGCTCTGCAGATCGAGGATGGCGATGTCGGGCGTACCCCGCTTGACCACGGCGGTGACGTCGCGCCCGTTGCTGCAGACGGTGAAGTTTGTGTCGGGGCTGGCCAGCGCGGCCACGACGTCGTCGGTCACCCACTGGGCGTCGGTTGCGAGCAAGACGTGCACGGTGGCCGACTCTACCGGACGACTCTGTCCGGCCCGAAGAGATGGCCGGCGATGTCGTGCAGGCCACCGAGGTCGTGCACGTCGTCGCGCAGCAGCGGCACGCGGCGGACGGCGTCGGGATCGGTGGCGGCGACGAGTGGTTCGACGACGGCTTCTTCGGCATCGGCCAGTGCGCCCAGCTCGGCCAGGTTGCGCCACAGCGCGGCGAGGGCGGGCTGCGTGATCGCCTGCGCCTCGGCATGGGCTGCGGCCTCGGCCGCGGTCGACGCACCGAAGCGGGGTTGCAACCGGTTGATGATGACGGCTGCAACGGGCAGCTTCGACTCGATCAGGCGGCCGGCCAGGTAGCTCGCCTCATCCACCGTGTCGCGCCGCGGCGACGCGACGAGCACGTAGCTCGTCACCGACGAGTGCAGCAGCGCTGACACGGAGTCGGCGCGATCGCGGAATCCGGCCTCCATGCCCTCGAACGCTTGGAAGAACGCGATCGCGTCGGCGAGCACGTCGCCGCCGACGACCTTACCGATCGTGCGCAGCACCGGTTGAGCCGCGATGTTGAGCACCTTCAGCCCACCGCGAGCGGGCAGCATCATCAGCCGGAACAGGCGGTGGTTGATGAAGCGGGTCAGCGTGGCCGGCGCATCGAGGAAGTCGAGCGCGTTGCGGCTCGGCGGTGTGTCGACGACGACGAGGTCGAAGCGGTCGTCGCGATGCAGTTGGAACAGCTTCTCAGCGGCCATGTACTCCTGCGTGCCGGACAGCGCGCCGGCGATGTTGCGGTAGAACGCATTGGCCAGGATCCGTTCGGCGCGTTCGGGTGACTCTGCGTACTGGCGGACGAGGCCGTCGAACGTGGTCGTCGGGTCGAGCATCATCGCCCACAGCTCGCCCGTCGTGTTGACCGGCGCGTCGCCGAGGTCGACCCGCGTCGGCTCGTTGCCGAGGCCACCCGCCAGACCGAACGCGTCGGCCAGGCGTCGTGCCGGATCGATGGTGACGACCACGACCCGCTTGCCGGTCGACGCGGCGTGCAGTGCGATGGCAGCTGCTGCGGTGGTCTTGCCGACGCCTCCGGACCCACAGGTGACGATGATCTCGGCGTCGCGGACGACCGTGGCGATGGCATTCATGCGGCGTTCATCCGGCGAGCAGCCCGAGCTGTTCGACCAACGCTGCGGCGAGCGCGCCGAGATCGTCGGCGGTGACGCCTGCAACGGGCAGTTGCGGCAAGACCATCTGCGTCAGCGCGAGATCGTTGCTGAGCCGGGCGAGTTCGGCCTGCTGCGCGGCACGGCGGTGGTTGCGGAACTCCGCCGCAGCCAGCAACTCGTCGGGTGCACTGCCGGCCGCTGAGACGACGATGGGGTCGCCGCGGTCCACGCCGTTGATGATGACCGGGCCGAGCTGCACGCCGACCTTCTCCTCGACCGCGTAGGCCGTCTCGATCAGCTCGTTGATCGGTGTGGTCTCGGGCAACGAGACGAGCAGCACCTGGCAGCGTTGCGGGTCGTTGAACATGTCGAGCACGTCCTGGGCCTGCTTGCGGATCGGCCCGCCGCGCACCGTGTCGAGCAGACCCCGGGCCGACAGCAGGAACGTGACCGCGTGGCCCGCGGCGGGACCGTCGACCACGATCAAGTCGTAGGTGCCGAGCGTCTCCAGCTGTTTCAGTTTGCCGAGCACCACGATGTCGTCGATGCCTGGCGCAGCCGTCGCGACGACATCGATGATGCCGCTCGACGCAAGTCGCTTCGACACGCGCTTCAGCCCGTGGTCGTCGAGGTAGTCGGCGAGCGCCTCGGATGCCGTGATCGTGGTCACTTCCACATCGGTGCCGGCGAGGACTTCGGCCAGGGCAGGCTTGCCCTCGAGCTCGACGGCGAGGACGTGAAGTCCGACATCGGCTGCCGCGCGAGCGAGCGCAGCAGTTACCGTTGTCTTGCCGACGCCGCCCTTCCCGGCCACGATGACCAGCCGGGCCGCGCCGAAGAATTGCCGTGAATCCACTCGCCCTCCGGAGGCTCTCGTTGCGCAGACTAGCGATCATCTTCCTGGCTGTCGCGGCCGGGCTGGGTCTGCTCACCCCGCCGGCGCAGGCCGGCACCCCGCCGGACACCGATCCCGGCGCGACGACGGTCACCGAGACGAGCACCGACGCGGCCGATCTCGCGCCTGTCGACGTGGTGCAGGTCAGTGGCCTGATCGACGAGATCCTGATCGACGAGATCGGCACCGCCATCGACGAAGCAGAGTCGAACGGCTCACAGGCGTTGATCCTGCAGATCAACTCCGACGCCGCCGTGGTCGGTCGCGAGCGCATCGCCGACGTGATGGAGCTGCTGCGCGACTCGCCCGTCCCGATCGGCATCTGGGTCGGCCCATCGGGCGCGAACCTCACCGGGCTCGGCGCGCAACTGCTCGCCGCCGCCGATGTCACGGCCATGGCCCCCGGCGCGCACATCGGCAAGTACGGCACCCCGCTCCAGGTCGAGGGCGTCGAGGTGTCCTTCGGCGTCGCCACCGAGCGGATGCAGACCAAGGCCATCGGGTTCCAGGACGCGCGCAGCTCTCGCGCACTGAAGTTGGACACCACCGACGAAGGCGTGCCGGCGATCAAGAACATGGTGCTGGCCATGGACGGACTCACGTTGCGCGGCACGGTGCTCGACACCGTCACCGCCGACTTCAACGATCAAGGCCAGGCCCAGAACAACGCGACGCTCGTGCGCTTCTTCAAGCTCGGTCTCGTCAACCAGTTGCTGCACACGGTCAGCAGCCCGGCCGTTGCCTATCTGCTGTTCATCATCGGCCTCGCGCTGTTGATCTTCGAGTTCTTCACTGCCGGCGTCGGTGTGGCCGGTGTCGTCGGCGCGGCCAGCGCGGTGCTGGCCTGCTACGGGCTCAGCGCACTACCGGTCAACGGCTTCGCCGTCGGAGCCATCATCGCCTCGATGTTCGCGTTCGCGATCGACGTGCAGGTTGGCATCCCGCGCCTGTGGACCGGCGTGGGTTTCGTGCTGTTCACCGGCGGGTCGTGGTTCCTGTACAGCGATGTGCTCGGCACCGACCTGCGGCCGTCGTGGATCACGCTCGTGGCCGGCATCGGTGGCGTCCTGCTCACGTTCGTCGTCGGCATGCCGTCGATGGTCCGGACGCGCTTTGCCACGCCGACGGTGGGCCGCGAATGGATGATCGGCGAGTTGGGCACAGCGCTGGCCGAGATCAACCCGGAGGGCGTAGCCGAGGTCGCCGGGGGGCGGTGGCGGGCGCGCACCAACCGGGCCACACCGTTGCGGCCGGGCGACTCGCTGCGCGTCGTCGCGATCGACGGTGTCACGCTCGAGGTCGAACCGGAAGAGGGCGGCGCAAAGGACTACCGAGAGATGCGCAAGAAGCGCAACAACGACGAGTCGGATGTGGTCCCTACTGTCGACGAAGCGGAGGCCGAAGCCGGCGCTGATGCCGGCGCCTGAACTGCTGCGTCGCCCACCTCAGTTCGAGCCGGTGACCACCCAGACACTGCCCGGGAATTGCACGGCACCATCGACGAGGTGCTCGGCCATGAGATCGTCGAGGGCCGCCATCACCTTCGCGTAGGTCGCATCGTCGACCTGCCGGCGCAGGCTTTGGCCAACGGTGGTGCCCAGCGTCTGCGCGACCGCCGGCCCGACCCCGTCGCCGCCACCCATCGTCACCGTGGCGTCGACGCGACGCACCTCGACACGTGACCAGCCAGCGTCGGTCAGGATGTTACGGATACGGTCGGCGTCCTGGAAAGCGAACGGTCCGGGCGCGTTCGGCGGTGGGAGCACCGGCTCGGGCGTGAAGCTGCGCATCACCCGCGCCGGCTCGTCGATCCACGGATTGACGGATTCGGAGCGCCAGCATGCGAACGTCAACCGACCGCCGTTGCGGATCGCAGCGCGAATGTTCGCGAAAGCGGCCGTTGGGTCGGAGAAGAACATCACACCGAAGCGCGAGTACATCGCGTCGAACGGCGGCGAGCCAGCCGCCACCAACTCGTCGGTTTGCGCATCACCGATCCGGAATGACGCGTTTGCGATGCGATCCGCCGCAGCGCGAGCGGCGGCCGCCTCGACCATCGCCGACGAGATGTCGAAGCCGATCGCCGCCCCGTTCGCCGTCACCGCGGACGCGATGGCGAGAGTGGTGGTACCGGTTCCGCAGCCGATGTCGATGATCCGCTCGCCCGGCTGCGCGGCCAGGACCCGCAACGACTCCGCCCCGAACGCGGCCAACGAGTGGTCGAACTGGCGCTGTTGTCGCACCCATTGCGGCCCGGCCACCTCCGTCCAGAAGATCGCCTGATCGGCGTTCGCTGTCGATTCGGCCATGGCACGAGTCTTGCAGACCGGTCCGGTGCCGTCCGCGGCAGTCAGCGAGCCAATACCCGGAGACGATTGTGCTGAGCGACAGCGTTTTGTAAGGTGCCTGTGATCGGGGCGGGTCAGACCGACACAGAGGAAAGTGAATGGTTGCACGGCGAGACGACGAATACGACGACCTCGAATGGCAGCAGGACGCCGCGTGTCGCGGTGAACACGCATCGTCTTTCTACCCACCCTCACATTTCGAGCGCAAGGATTTGCGCCTGAGCCGGGAACGTCTGGCAAAGTCGATCTGTGCACTGTGCCCGGTCAAGCAGGCGTGCCTCAGCTTCGCCCTGCGGACCACTGAGCCGCACGGGATCTGGGGTGGGTTGAATGAAATCGAAAGGCGCGAACTCGCCCACCGCCAGTCCTGAGCCGGCCGCGACACCGACCGCCCAACAGCCGCTCGCCGCTGCCGCCCCACGCCAGGTCGTGGTGCAGAAGCGCACGTTCGTGCAGGACCGCCCGGCCGCGTACAGCGTCGCCGGGGCGGGCATGCCGGTCGTTTTGCTGCACGGCTGGGCGCTGGCCCACCACACCTACAAGGACGTGATCGCGTCGATCGCCGCCCAGGACTGCCGGGTCGTCGCGCCCGCGCTCCCCGGCTTCGGTGGCACCCACGACCTGCCCAAGAAGGACTTCTCGATTGCCGGCTACGGCCGTTGGGTGGCCGACTTCCTGGAGGCGCTGGACATCCATGAACCGGCCGTCGTGGTCGGCCACAGCTTCGGCGGCGGCGTCGCGATCCGGTTCGCGCACGACCATCCGGCGCGGGTGCGGTCGATCCTGCTCGTCAACTCCGTCGGCGGCTCGGCGTGGCGACGCGGCGAGGTCGTGCGCTCCATCGCTGAACGCCCGCTGTGGGACTGGGGCCTCCACTTCCCGAGCGACGTGTGGCCGTTCCGCCAGGCAACTCGTGTCGTGCCGGTGATCGCCGAGGACTTCGTGCCCAACCTGCTCCGCAACCCGCGGGCGATCCTGCGCGTCGCCAACTTGGCCCGCCGCGCCGACCTGCGCCACGAGCTGGAAGAACTGCGCCGTACCGGGCTGCCGATCACCATCCTGTGGGGCTCGCGCGACGGCGTGATCCCGCGCGAGTCGTTCGAGGCGATGTGCGTCGCCGCCGGGGTAGACGGCACAGTCGTGGACGGCTCGCACTCGTGGCTGCTCGCCGACCCGGATCAGTTCGGCGAGGTGATCACGAACGACATGAACGTCGCCAAGCTGGCTCGCGATCTGGAGTTGCAGGCACCTGCCAAGAAGCGGCGTGGCATCCGTCGTGTGGCATCGCTGATCGGCAAGTCACCCGAGCTGGGGGAGCCGGGGCCCTCCGACACGTAGGTCGTCGCGGCGGCGGGTGATGCCGCGGCCGTCGAGTTCGGCCGCGAGCGGCAGGGCGTGCTTGCGGGTTGAGCCGGTGGCGTCGCGGAACTGGGCGACGGTGAAGCCCCCGGGATGGTCGCTCAGAAGCCTCGCCGCCGTGCGCGCGGCGGCATCGATCGCCGACGGGTGGAAGTAGACGCCGTCTCGTTCCACCACCAGCCCGCGCCGCACGAGTTGGCGCAACTCACCGCGATCGACGGCGGTCGCGTCGGGCGGAGCGAATCCGGCGGCCTGCAACGCATCCAGGAACGGGTGATCGGCGAGCGGGTCGCGCACAGCCGCGACCCGTGCCCTGCCGTTCTCGACGGCGACATCGGCGAGGGTCGCGAGAACCGCCCGTTGCCGGTCGTCGAGCGCAGCGACGTCCAGTCCCAGCGGTCCCGCTGCGTCGACGCGCCGGCGCACGTCGGCCTCTGTCTCGGCCAGCGCCGCAGCGGTCACGACCCACTGCCCGATCGTCGGTGTGTGATCGACGCCGGTCAGCGTCGCGAGCTGCGTTGCCGTGATCCATCCCCGCTCGGCCACCACCCTCGCCGGGTCCGCATCCGGACGGGCCCGCGACGCCGGCAGCACGGGATGGATGTCCAGCACCTCGCCGCCGCCGACCGTCTCGCTGCGTCCCGACTCACGCAGGATGTACCGATCGCCGGGAAGCAGCGGGATCTCGGTGTCGAGGTGGAGCCGCACCAGGCCGTGATCCCCGGGGGACAGCGACTCGCTGCCCAGCACGCGCACTCGGGCGGCGAACTCACCGGAGCCGATGTAGGCCGCGAATGCCCCGCGTCGCGACACCTTGTGGGTCAGGTCGTCCAGCACGTGCAGCGATGCGTCGAGGCGGCGCGTCGGTAGCCACTGGTCGCCGACAACCACTGCGTGGCCACGGGCGACATCAGTGTGTTCGACGCCCGCCAGGTTGAGCGCGACCCGATTGCCCGGACCGATGGAGGCGACTGAGCGACCATGGCTCTGGATCGACCTGACCCGGGCATCGAGGGCGGCCGGCCCGACAGCGACGCGGTCGTCGGTCGACAACGTGCCGCCGGTCAGCGTGCCGGTGACCACGGTGCCACTGCCGCGAGCCGCGAAGACCCGGTCGACCCACAGGCGCGGCCGCCCCCGGTCAAGCGCCGCCGGCGTCTCTGCGACGAGCACGTCCAACGCGGCGCGCACGTCGTCGAGGCCGAGTCCGGCCGTCGCCGCGACCGGCACCACGGGCGCGTCGGCCAGGAACGTTCCGGCGACGTGGTCGAGCACGTCGAGCGTGGCGATCTCGCGCCACTCCTCGTCGACGAGGTCCACCTTCGTCAGCGCGATGATGCCGTGGCGCACACCGACGAGCTCCAGGATGCGGAGGTGTTCTTCGCTCTGCGGCTTCCAGCCCTCGGTGGCCGCGACCACGAACAGGCACGCATCGACGCCACCGACACCGGCGAGCATGTTGCGCAGGAACCGCACGTGGCCTGGCACGTCGACGAAGCTGATGCCGGCACCCGAGGGCAGCAGTGTGTGTGCGAAACCGAGGTCGATCGTCAGCCCGCGTCGCTTCTCCTCCTCGAACCGGTCCGGGTCCGTGCCGGTCAGCGCGAGGACGAGTGAGCTCTTGCCATGATCGACGTGGCCGGCCGTGGCGACGACGCGCATCAGCGATCCGACGAGTCTGACAGCGCGGCGAGCGCGGTCAGCAGATGGTGGTCGTCACCCGGGTCCACGCTGCGCACGTCCAGCACCGTTCGTCCGCCGCGGACGCGAGCGATGACCGGGGGCGTGTGGGCACGCAGCGCGGCCAGGTGATCTCCGTCGATCACGACGGCAACCGACGCGATGGTGGTGCCGGGTGCAGAGCCCGCGCCGGGGAGTGAGTCCGTCGGCTCGACCCGTCCGACCCCAGCGCCGGCAACGATGGCCCGGGCGCGCTGGTCGAGGGCAGCGACGGGTGCGGCGACCATCTGCCAGAACGGGATCGCGGATGCGGCTGATCTGTCGAGGTACGCCAGCGCTGCGGCCTGCAGCGCGGCGAGCACGAGACCGCCGGGCCGCAATGCGCGCGCCAGCGGATGACGAGCGCAACGGTCGACCAGATCGCGCCGCCCGGCGATGATGCCTGCCTGGGGCCCGCCGAGCAACTTGTCGCCGCTGAACATGACGAGTGCCGCGCCGTGCTCCAGGACCTGGCGTGCCGCCGGTTCGCCGGCCAGCCATGCTGGTGGCGGGCCGGCGAGCCAAGGGCAGTCGGCATCGATCAACCCGCTGCCGAGGTCGACCACCACTGGCACCCTCAGCGTGGCCAACTCCGCGACCTTCGTCTCCTCGACGAACCCCTCGATGCGGAAGTTGGATGGATGCACCTTCATCGTCAGCGCGATGTCGTTCATCGGCTTGGCGATCGCGCTCGCGTAGTCGGCGAGGCGGGTTCGATTCGTGGTGCCGACGTCGACCAGCGTCGCGCCGGACTGCTCCATCACGTCTGGGACACGGAACGCGCCACCGATCTCGACGCTCTCGCCGCGGCTGACGGCGACGCCGCGGTCGTAGGCAAGCGCGGCCAGCACGAGCATGACCGCCGCCGCGTTGTTGTTGACGATCATGGCTGCCTCGGCACCACACAGACGGGCGAACAGCTGCCCGACGGCGCGCTGGCGAGAACCGCGCTCGCCCGTCGCCAGGTCGAACTCGACGTTGAACGGCTGCGCGTCGACGCGGACGGCCACTGGTGCGCGGCCGAGGTTGGTGTGCAGCAGGACGCCGGTCGCGTTGACGACGGGCATCAACAGCGTCCGCGCGAACGCGTCGGCCCGGGCCGCCGCCGAACCGGCGTCACTCGCAGCGATCGCCTCGCGAGCGATGTCGACGCAGATCGTGTGCGGCAGCCCACTGCCGGCCAGCGTCCGCGCCAACGCGTCGACCGACGGCGGCCGAGACGCATCGGCAGTCGTGGTCGCACCCGAGCTCGCAGCCGAGCTCGCAGCCGAGGTCGCAGCCGAGACAGGAACAGAGGCCATCGCCGCAGAACCTACCCGGCCCTCCCGGTTCGCGCTGCCTGCGGGGCCGCACACCGGCCCGGGTGCTGCGCGGAAGTTGGGTGGGGCGGGCGAGAAGCCGGCCGTTAGTGTCGCTCGGGATGTTGCCGGTGCCGATCGTCCGCCTCGATCCCGACCTCGTGCTGCCCCGCTACGCACATCCGGGCGACGCCGGGCTCGACCTCGTCGCGCGCGACAGCGGCGTCGTCGCAGCCGGCGGTGGGCGGTTGCTGATGCCGACCGGAATCGCGATCGCGATCCCACTCGGTTACGCCGGGTTCGTGCTGCCGCGCAGCGGGCTCGCGGTCAAGCACGGCATCTCGGTCGTCAACGCGCCGGGACTCATCGACTGCGCCTACCGCGGCGAGATTCGCGTCGTGCTACTCAACACTGATCCGGCCACGGACTACGAGGTGCATCGTGGTGATCGCATCGCGCAGCTCGTGCTGCAGCGGGTCGAGCAGGTCGAGTGGCTCGAGGTCGAGGCGCTCGACGGTCACGACCGCGGCGGCGGCTTCGGCCACAGCGGGCGCTGAGTCCGGCGGCGCTACTTCCAGGCGAAGACGGGTTGCTCGAACGTGTCCACGCGCTCGTCGAGACGACCCTCGATCGCGACCCAACGGAACTGCACGAGGACGGCACCCGTCGGAGCGTGGATCAAGTCGCCGCCCAGCGGCACCTGCACGACCGGGCGCTGGCTCTCCGGGATCCGCACGAACCGAGGTGAGTCGGCGCGGCACAGCTCGTGCAAGCCGATGCGGTACGCGTGGGCCACCTCGCGCGGGTCGGGCGCCAGTCGCACGTCGCCCCCACCCCACACCACCACGGGCGTGATCACGAAGCCCGATCGCGTCGGGTAGTCGTCGAGCACGCCGAGCACCGCGTCCTCGCTCAGCTCCAATCCGAGCTCCTCGTGCAGTTCGCGCAGTGCTGTCCGCTCGACGGTCTCGCCGGGATCGCAGCGACCACCGGGCAGGGCCCACTGGCGGGCGTGGGCACGCATCGTTGCCGCCCGCCGGCAGAGCAGGAACGCGGCGCCGCCGGCCACACCCGCCATCGAGCCGTCGAGGCCGGTCACGTCCGACGGGATGACCGACAGCTCGTCGGCCGCGACCGGATACGGGTCCTCGCCGTCACGGGTCGCGTCACTGTCGACCACGACAATCGCGACCGCAGCGTGGCGCCGCTCGCCCAGGTCGTGGGTGCGGCGAGTGTGTCTCGTCAGGTTGTCGCGCAGCGTCGTGCGCAGTGATTCGTCGTACGGGGTCACTGCGTGATCTTGACCGATGGTCGGTACTCGTGGCCGCCCCGGAGCTCGTCATCGGCGGATCTTCACAACGCCGTTGACCAAGATCTGCCCGAAGTCGGTGCCCGTGCCGCTACGGTCACTGCGGGCGTCGAAGTTGTCGTCCACGTAGTTGTCAGGAAAAACAGCAATGGCCACAGGCACAGTCAAGTTCTTCAATGCCGAAAAGGGTTTCGGCTTCATCTCCCGCGAGGGTGGAGCGGACGTTTTCGTCCACTTCTCCAACATCGAGGGCAACGGCTACAAGTCGCTCAACGAAGGCGACGCAGTCGAATTCGTGGTCGCGCCGGGCAAGAAGGGCGAAGAAGCCCAGCAGGTCCGTCTCGTCTAGTACTCACTGCCGGGTTCGCCGTCATTGACGGGGGACCCGGCTGCTGAGCACTCCGGTCTCGGCCAGACGCCGTATCTCGGTGTCGTCAAGACCCAACACGTCGCGCAGGACCGCCTCGTTGTCTTCGCCCCTGTACTTCGGTTCGCCGCTGACCCCGACCCACGCGTCGCTGAACCGCCACGGCGCGTTCGGGATGCGGATCCACCCCCCCTGGCGATCGGGGACGCTCACAATTGCGTCGCGCTCGGTCGCCCAATCCGTGTCAGCGATCTCGCTGACGCTGCGGATCACCCCGACGGCCAACGTGTGCTGTTCCAGCGCGCGTTCGATGGCGTCGCCGTCGGCCTGAGTCGCCGCCCACTCCTGGAACGCGTCCAGCAACTCGCCGAGATGCGCCAGCCGAGTTGGTACGTCCACGAAGCGCGGATCGGCCTTCAAGTCGCCGCGGCCCATCGCGTCGACGTAGTGGTCGAACGTGCCGCGCTCGGCAGGATGCCCGCTGACCATCACTGCCTCGCCGTTCGCGGCGACCAGCACCGGATAGTCGCCAGGCTGGAACGAGCGGATCCAGTCAGGCTGCACATCTCCGTCCCACAGGTGGTCGTGCACGTGCTCGTTGACGTACAGCATCGTCTGCGCCATGGCGACCTCGACGTGCTGGCCGCGACCGGTGCGCTCGCGCTGGAACAGCGCGGCGAGGATCGCACTCGCCACCTCCAGCGACGTGTACACGTCGGCGTGGCTGTGTGGATCGTTCGCGTAGGTGCCGTCGCGCGCGTCGCCCTGGGCCTTGGTGAACCCGCTCTCTGCCCCGACGACGGGCGCGTAGGCGCGTCGCGTCCGCCACGGGCCGGTGGAGCCGTAGCCGTTGACGCTGGCGTACACGATGCGCGGGTTGCGGGCCAGCACAGCATCGACCCCGAGGCCCATCCGCTCCATGACGCCGGGCCGGAAGTTCTCCATCACGACGTCGCACTCGTCGACGAGGCGGAGCAGCAACTCCAGTCCCTCGGGCTTGTCCATGTCGAGGCTGATGTTGCGCTTGCCGACGTTCTGCTGCACGAAGTAGGTCGACAAGCCGGCGACGCGGGGATTCGCGAAGCGGGTCAGATCGCCAGCCGGAGGCTCGGCCTTGATGACGTCTGCACCCATGTCGGCCAACATGCGCGCCGCGTGTGGGCCGCTGAGGACGCGAGTCAGATCCAGGACGCGCACGCCGTGCAACGGTCCGGGTCCTTGCGGAGACGGGTAGGTCAACCGCGCAGGATCGGTTCCAGAGGTCACCGTCTCAGTCTCGTCGCTGGGACACGAGCACCTCGACACGAAGCTGCAGCTGGATCGCCACCCCGCAGTGGCCGGTCGGCGACGGTCGATCTAGAGTGACGGCGTTCCCTGATGGAAGGACCACACGATGAGCGAGCGCAGCGCGCGAATCTCCAGCAACGGGCGAAGCACTCATGGGTGCAGCACGAACGGATCGATGTTCCCGCACGACACGATGGTGCACCAGTGAGCGGCTTCTTGGACAAGGCCAAGGACATGGCCGAAGAGGTGAAGGACAAGATCGAAGATGTCGTCGACAAGATCGAGGACAAGATCCCCGACTCGGTCAAGACCAAGGTCGAGGCGGTCACCGACAAGATCAAGGACATGATCCCCGGCAGCGACAAGGGTGACAAGGGCGACGCCGGTGACAAGTCGCCGACCGAGCCCGGCGGCACCGACACCCACCCGGTCTGACGTCGGCCAGTCATCGCGCGGCTGCGCGCCGCGCGTCAGGGAGCCGGTGCCCAGCCGTTGGCGCGGATCTGGTCACCGTCTGCGTCGATGCCGCGACCCTGCCAACGCAAGGTTCCCGGCGTCTTGCTGAGCTTGGCGATCAGTCCCTGCATCGGCGTGCCATCGAGTGTGACGATCGCGTCCCGCGACGCGTAGTGCGGGTCGACGGAGATCTCGGCCATGTCGAGCACCGGTCCGATCGCAGCTTCGGCTTCGGTGAACAGGCGCAGGACCTCGTCTTGCGTGCGCGTCGAGCACCAGTCGCGCATCAGCGTCTCCAGCGCGTCGCGGTTGGCCATTCGACCGGCGAAGGTCGTGAAGCGCGCGTCGTTGCCGACGCCGAGCAATCCGTTGACGCGCTGGGCCACACTGTCGGCGCTCGCGCTGACGCCGACCCACTTGCCGTCGCTGCACTGGTACGTGCCCCGCGGCACGGTGTACGGCAAGCCAGCGCCGAGGCGGGGCTGCATCTCACCCGTCAGCTGATAGAGCGAGAGCAGCGGTCCCATGATGTGAAACATCGTCTCCAACAGGCTGATGTCCACGACCTGGCCGACCCCGCCGTGCAACGCGATCATCGTGGCGAGCGCTGCGGCCAGGCCGGTCACCTCGTCGGTCAGCGCGATCGGCGGCAGGAGCGGTTGACCGCCGGGCTCACCACTGATCGCCGACAGCCCGCTCATCGCCTCGGCGATCGTCGCGAAGCCGGCCCGGTTGCGATACGGCCCGGTCTGGCCGAAACCCGTGACGCGCGTGATGACCAGGCCCGGATTGACGGCGAGCAGCTCGTCGGGACCCAGCGCCAACCGCTCGAGCGTGCCCGGGCGGAAGTTCTCGACGAGGACGTGGGCGTCACGGACGAGCCGCAACAGCAACTCGCGGTCATCGTCGTCTTTGAGGTCGAGCGCGATCGTGCGCTTGTTGCGGTTGATCACCTTCCACCACAGCCCCTCGCCGTCGCGCGGGTCGCGCCAGGCCATGTTGCGCAGGCTGTCGCCGACATCGGGGCGTTCGACCTTGATCACGTCGGCACCGAAGTCGGCGAGGTACGCCGTGCACTTCGGCCCGGCGATCACGGTCGACAGATCGATGACTCGGAGATCCGAGAGCGGACCGGCACTTCTCGAGTCGGCGACGGGGTGCGCGGTCATGCCCGCCATTCGAGCAGACGCGAGCACGCTGCACCGATGTCGTCGGCGGAGCCGGCGTAGGAGAAGCGCACCCATTGGCGGCCGCGCACGAGATCGAAGTCGAGCCCGGGTGTCGCGGCCAGGCCGAGCTCGTCGAGCCAACGGTTGCACAGTGCCATCGAGTCGTCGGTGATGTGGCTCACGTCGGCGTAGACGTAGAACGCGCCGTCGGCATCGGCAACGTTGCTCATGCCAACGGCAGCGAGGCCGTCGAGCAGCAGCGCGCGATTCGACGCGTAGCGTTGCACATGTCGGTCAAGCTCGTCGCGGCATTCGAACGCAGCCAGTCCGACGACCTGCGACACATGTGGCGCGCAGATGTAGAAGTTCTGTTGCAGTCGTTCGAACGCATCGACGAGTGCGTCGGGGACCACGACCCAACCGAGCCGCCAGCCGGTCATGCTGAAGTACTTCGAGAAGCTGTTGATCACGACCGCGTCGTCGCCGAAGGTGAGCGCGCTCGAAGCCGGGCCGGCGTAGGTGATGCCGTGGTAGATCTCGTCGCTGATCAACCGGATGCCGTTGGCCCGACAGTGATCGGCGACTGCGGCGAGCGCGTCGGCCGCGAGCACCGTGCCGGTGGGGTTGGACGGCGATGCGATGATCAACCCGTCGAGCGGTGCGGCCGCGCGCAGTTGATCGAGCGTCGGCGACCATCGGGTGTGGGGCCCGACCGGGATGGCCACCGGCTCGACTCCCAGTGCGATCAGCGTGTTGCGGTAACACGGATATCCGGGCTCCAGCACGCCCACGCGCTGGCCGGCGTCGAAGCACGCGAGGAACGCGAGCGAGAACCCGGCGGAGGCACCGCCGACGACGAGTACCCGATCCACTGCGATGTCGAGAGCCGTCGATTCGGCGTAGTGGCGCGCGATGCGCCGGCGAAGCGTCATCAGCCCGGACGCATTGGTGTAGCCGAGCGGATGGGTCTGCATCGCGGCGAGACCGGCTGCGATCGCGCCGGCCGGAGCGGGTGTTGCGGGTTGGCCGACTTCGAGGTGGAACACTCGGTGCCCCTGCGCCTCGCGCTCGGTCGCGCGCCGGCCCATCGCCATCGCGTGGAACGGTGGAACCTGTGCCGCGCGCATCGACTCCGCGGCGCGTCGGTCCGTCATGTCATCGCAGCGCGAGGTTCAGGCAGCGGTCGCCAAGCGTGCCGAGTGCGTAGGACTCGTAGTCGATGCCGAAGTCGCTGTACAGGTACCGGCAACGTTGGCTCCAGGCCAGCGCTGCGGGAGTGGAGATGCGGTGCACGATCTGGGCGACCCCGCCCTCGTACACGCGGTACTCGGCCCACGTGCCCGGGAAGTCCTTCACGCAGCCGATCTCGATCGTGGGCACGCCGTTGTCCATGTGCCGCACGCGGTGGCGGTGGGTGTGCCCGGCGGTGTAGGCGATGATGCTCGTGCGTCGACCGGCGACGGTCGCGAGCGCGTCACTCGCGTCGGGGTGCAGACCGAAGTAGCCCTCGCCGCGCGACCCGTTGTCGCCCGACGAGATCCACTGCTGGTGATGGCCCATGACGAGGACCGGCCGATCGGCAGCGGCCGCGTGGCTGTCGAGCCACTCCAGCTGATCGGGGGACAGCGTTCCGGTCGTCGCACCCGGAATGACCGTGTCGAGCAGTGCCACGGACAGACCGGGCAGGTCCACCCAGTGGTCGCCGGCGTATCCGATCTGGTGCTTGTACGCGTCGTGGTTTCCGCGCACGACGTACAGGCGGTCGTCGAACGCGCCGCGGTACGCGGCCTCGAACGAGGCCCATTCATCGGGCTGGCCGTCCTGGCTCAGGTCGCCTTTCACGAACACGGCCGCTGGATCGATGGCGACGATCTCCGCGATCGCGCCGCGGTTCATCGTCTCCGGGTAGGGCTGCTCGCCATCGGCGACACGTTGGATCGGCCCCTCTGGGTTGTCGTCGATGCGACCCGCCTCGGTCTCGCCGAAATGCAAGTCGTTGACCGTCGCGATGCGGCACAGCAACTCGCCGGGCGGTCGCGACAACGTGGAGATGAACGTGCCGTGGATCTCGTAGCTGGTGTCCGGGCTGAGGCCGTCGTAGCGGTGCACGATCGTGTCTTCGTGGAGCACGATCAGGTCGTCGGCGACAGTGGTGATGTCCACGACGTCACGCTACTGCGCACCCCTGAATCCGACCGTGGTTCACGGCGCTCGCCGGCGGCTGGCCGCGCTCGTCAGTCGGCACCGACTGCGTAGATCCATTGCTCACCGGGTTCGTCCGGCGCGTCGAGCAACGTGAAGCACGATGCCGCCACCTCGTGGTCGACCGCGGCGAAGCGCACGTCCAGTTCTTGCAGGGCTGCGGAGCACGGTGGCGTCAGCACCATCAAGAAGTCGTCTGCGACGAGTTGGTAGGTGACGGCCGGCAATGTCACGTCGACCTCCATACCGATGTTCGCGAACCGGTCCCACAGATCGCGTGACCCCTCGGTCGGATCGATGGCGTCCCAGGCACCGGTGTCCGCGTACCAGCTCGTGCCGGTCACCGTGGCCACGCCGGACGCGACGACCAGCGCGCGCATGCCGGTGTCGGCACCGAGAGCCGCCCAGCGTTCGCCCGTGTGCCGTGCCGCGATTGCATCGACCTGAGCGACGAGCGGGTGTTCCAGGATCGGGTCGAGTCCGACCTGGAGTGGGTTGATGCGTACCGAGCCGAACAGCACGAACGCGCACAGCCCACCGAGCCCGAGCAACACCTTGCCGCGCACGAGCAGCGCGACCGCAGCCGTCACCACAAGCCACAGCAACACGATCTTGCCCCGCGTCACGGGCACCCCTTCGAGCGTGACCTGTGTTCCGGCCCAGCCGGTGACGAACGCGAACGCGATCGTGGCGATCACGACGCGGTCGCGCCGCGGCCGGAAGCCAGGGTCTTCGCCGAGCCGGTGGAGGTAGAGCGCGGCGGCGATCGCACCGGCGACGGTGAGAGGCATCGCCACCCGCGGTCCCTGAACGTTGGTGAGTCCGATCAGACGGGCGATCGAGACGGGCACCGGCAGGAGCGCCCAGGCAGCGAGCACCATCGCTACCGTCATCACCGCGACCAGCGCGCGCTGCGCCTGCGAACGCGCCCGCCAACCCGAGAATGCTCCACCGACGAGCGCGATCGGCAGCCACAGCATCAGACCGGACGCGTTCTGCGATTCGTTCGTTCCGTTGATCGTTGTCAGCGGTCGCGCCGTCGCGAACACGTCGTAGGGCGAGCCGAACAGATGGGCGGGTATGGCCTCGCCGGGCTTGGTCACGCGCTTGCCGGGGTAGCGCGACTCGGCGATGACTCGTAGGGCGTTGTGGTGATCGCGGTAGTAGATCGCGAAGAAGACGACGACCACTCCGAAGAAGACGGCTGCGACGCGGATGAACGCCGGCCACGTCTTGATCGCGGCCGGCAGTTGGATGACGACGATCGCGCCGAAGATCATCGCCAGCGGGATGAGCCACGGGATGTAGAGCAGCGCGGCGAACGCTACGGCGAGCCAACCTGCGAGCGCGGCGCATCCGTAGCGGCGGCGGCCCTCGGACGAGACGCAGACCAGCAGCGCGGCAGCGGTCAGGCCGCTGTACAGCACCGCGAGGCCCATGCCCGGAACCGCAAACCACAGCATCGCCGGCGAGGCGCTCGCCAGGAGTCCGGCGAGCGAGGCCAGCAGGGCGCGTCGGGTGAGCACGGCCAACACGGCATAGACACCGAAGAACGGTCCGAGCACGACGAGCCACCACTCGATCGCGAACGCCCGCTCGACGTCGAGGACGAAGTAGGCCCACGAGTGGGGTCGCACCACGACGGACAGGTCCTTGACCGGCAGGTCGGACAAGACGCCCATGTCGTGGGTGCCCATGCCGACCTGCGACTCCGCCGGGAAGTCCAGCTCGGCCTGGCGAATCACGAGCGGTGTGCGGATGAGGTACTCGTCGGTGCGGATCAGGTGTGGCTGGCCGGCGAGCTCGGCCGACGGCTCGGGCGAGAGCAACGCAGCCGAGCTGCCGCTGACCTTCAACACCCCGAGCAACACCACGATCGCGATGACCGCCACGGGAACGGTCAGCAGCGATGAAGACAGCCGGGTTCGAACGCTGCGAACGTCCACGAGTTCAGCGGTAGGGGCGGTCGCGTCGCGCCGGCAGCGGCCGGCTCCACCAGCGACCACTGAACTTCCACGCTGTCTCGCGAGCGCGTACTTCGTCGCTCACGATCACCGGCACCGGCCACAGCGCCTGAACGGCCGCGGCGATGGCGACGGCCTCCTCGTCGGTGGGTGCGGGCGTGATCTCGGTGCTCATCGTCGTTGCCGGCTGCGTCACAGCGGCATGTTGCCGTGCTTGCGGCGGGGCAGTTCTTCGCGTTTGGTGCGCAGCATCCGCAACCCGGCGACGATCTTTTGGCGGGTCTCGGCCGGATCGATCACGTCGTCGATGTAGCCGCGCTCGGCAGCGGCATAGGGGTTCGCGTACTTCTCGGTGTATTCGGCGACAAGTGCGGCGCGGCGTGCCGCGGGGTCGGCCGCCTGCTGCAACTCGCGGCGGTACACGATCTCGACCGCGCCTTGCGGACCCATCACGGCCAGCTCGGCGGTCGGCCACGCGTATGACAGGTCCGAGCCGATCGACTTCGAGTCCATGACCACGTAGGCGCCGCCGTAGGCCTTGCGGGTGATGATCTGGATGCGGGGCACGGTGGCCTCGCAGTAGGCGTAGAGCAACTTCGCCCCGTGGCGGATGATGCCACCGTATTCCTGGTCCACGCCGGGCAGGAAGCCGGGCACGTCGACGAACGTGATCAGCGGCAGGTTGAACGCGTCGCACGTGCGCACGAAGCGGGCGGCCTTGCTCGCCGAGTCGATGTCCAACACCCCGGCCAGCATCAGTGGTTGGTTGCCGACGATGCCGACGGGCTTGCCGTCGACGCGAGCGAAGCCGCAGACGATGCTCTTCGCGAAGTGCTGGGCGTGCTCGAAGAACTCGCCGTCGTCGACCACTGCGGCGATGACCTTCTTCATGTCGTAGGGCTGGTTCGGCGACGCGGGCAGGATGTCGCGCAGCTCCTCGCACAGGCGGTCCGGGTCGTCGCCGGTGTCCATCACCGGTGGCTCCTCCAGGTTGTTCGACGGTAAGAAGCCGAGCAGGAAACGCACGTCGTCGAGGCAGCTCTTCTCGTCGGCGGACACGAAGGTGGCCACGCCGCTCTTCGAGGCGTGACTCATCGCGCCGCCGAGCTCTTCCAAAGTGACGTCCTCGCCCGTCACCGTCTTCACGACGTCGGGCCCGGTGATGAACATGTGGCTGGTCTCGCGGACCATGAAGATGAAGTCGGTCATCGCCGGGCTGTACACCGCGCCGCCGGCGCAGGGACCGAGGATCACCGAGATCTGTGGCACGACGCCGCTCGACAGCACGTTGCGGTAGAAGATGCCGCCATAGCTGGCCAGCGACACGACGCCTTCCTGGATGCGCGCCCCCGCACCGTCGTTGAGTCCGACGACCGGCGCGCCGACTTTCAGCGCGAGATCCATCAGCTTGTGGATCTTCTCGGCGAACACCTCACCGAGCGCGCCACCGAAGACGGTGAAGTCTTGACTGAACACGAACACCTTGCGCCCGTCGACGGTGCCCCAGCCGGTGATCACACCGTCGGTGTACGGTCGCTCCTCGAGACCGGCGGCGTGGGCGCGGTGGCGGGCGAGCAGGTCCAGCTCCTGGAAGCTGCCCGAGTCGAGGAAGTAGTCGATGCGCTCGCGTGCGAGCATCTTGCCCTTCTCGTGCTGACGCTCGACGGCGCGCGCTGAACCGGCGTTGAACGCCTGCTCGCGCCGCGTCCGAAGATCCTCGAGCTTGTCCTGCATTGGGTTCGTCACGGCCACGACGCTAGTTGCAGCGGTCGTCTGCCAGCGAACGTCCTGCCACCCGTGGTTCCGTTCGTCGCTGGCGCACAAGGCCGCCATCGGCAACGCTGGGGCACATGGCCCTGCCGATCCGCCCGCCCATCGCGCCGATGCTGTCCAAGTCAGCCGACCAGATCCCCGTCGGCGACGGGTGGCACTACGAGCCGAAGTGGGACGGCTTCCGCTGCATCGTGTTCCGCGACGGCGACGACATCGAGCTGACCAGCCGCAACGAACGCCCGTTCACGCGCTACTTCCCGGAGCTGATCGAGCCGCTCAAGCAATCGCTGCCCGATCGCATCGTCGTGGACGGCGAGATCGTCATCGCCGACGCTGCCGGCAACGGGCTCGACTTCGACGCGCTGTTGCAGCGCATCCACCCGGCCGAGTCGCGGGTGCGCCGTCTCGCCGCGGAGACGCCGGCCAGCTTCGTTGCCTTCGACATCTTGGCGCTCGGCGACGACGACCTCATGGGCCGACCGCTGAGCGAGCGACTCGGCCACCTCCGTGGCGCACTCCGCACGCCGAACCAGCCGATTCATCTCTGCCCCTCCTCGACCGACGCAGATGTGGCGCGCGACTGGTTCACACGCTTCGAAGGGGCCGGTCTCGACGGTGTGGTCGCCAAGCGGCTGACGGACGTGTACACGCCGGACAAGCGAACGCTCGTCAAGGTCAAGCACTCGCGCACAGCCGAGGCTGCCGTCGCCGGCTACCGGATGCACAAGGACGGCAAGGGTGTCGGCTCGCTGCTGCTCGGCCTCTTCGACGACGATGGCCAGCTGCATCACGTCGGCGTCACGGCTGCGTTCACCGTCAAGTTCCGAGGCGAGCTGCTGGAGGTGTTGGCGCCGCTGCGCGAGAACGCGCTCGTCGATCACCCGTGGGCCGACTGGGCGAACGCGATGGCGCACGACGGTGCGCGCCTGCCCGGCGCGCAGAGCCGGTGGAACGCGGGCAAGGATCTCAGCTGGGTGCCGCTGCGCGTCGAGCGTGTCGTCGAGGTGACGTTCGGGCAGCTCCAGAACGGACGGTTCCGCCACGGCGTGCAGTTCCAGCGCTGGCGACCCGATCGCACGCCGCAGAGCTGCACCTACGACCAGCTCGACGTGGCCGCACCGGTTGCCTTCGAGGAGCTGATGTCAGCCGGCAACGGTCGTTGACGTCGGCGACGTCGGCGGTGACGTGACCCCGGTCGAGGGAACTGTCGTGATCGGTGAGATGTCGCCCGATGCATCTCCCTCGACGTTCAAGAAGTCCGTCTGACGCTGGATGCCCGACGCGGAGTCGACGATGACGATGACGCTCCACGCACCCGGTGCTTCCAGCCGCAGGCCTTCCGCCTTCGACGCGTACGCGGCACCGGCACCGGTCAATGACTGCAACGTCAGCACGACGGTGTCGGCGAACACCCCGGCGGGCGGTGCGAACGTGACCGTGATCGAGTTGATGCCGGTCTCCGGCTTGGTGACTTCGAGGAACAGTTCGTTCAGTCCGACCTTGGCCGGATGCACGCTCAGCTTCAGTTCGACGGTGTCGTCCGGGTCGCGGAAGTCCTTCTGGTAGGCGAAGTCGTCCGACGATCGTGGTGCGGCGCGCAAGTTGCCGGGCACCGTCGAGAGCATCCACGCCGTCACCGCGAGGACGAGGACACCGATCACGGCCTCCATCCCGATCGCGCGCCGCAGCCGGCCGGCCCTCGGCGCGGTCATCACATCCGCACGGCCGAGGCGGGAGCGGATGAACTGACGCGTCGCGACGCCGACGAACACCATTGCGATGACCGGCACCAACTTCAACAACAGCAGCCGTCCGTGGGTGGTGTCGAACAGGTGGTTGTTGTCGAGCCGATAGACCTGGAAGCCGCCCGACACGACCGTGGCCAGCAGCGCCGGGGTGGCCAGACGGCCGAAGCCGCGCACCGCGTGGACGAGATCGTCCTCGCCCGGGCCGGCCAGCACCACGCGGGCGAGCAGCACGAGGCCACCGAGCCACACCGCCATCGCGATCGCGTGCACCACGCCCGCGGCGAACCCGACCAGCTCCAGGTCGCCGCCGGAACGGGTGAAACCCATCGTCGCCACTGCCAGTCCGGGGATCGCGAGCGCGGGCAGCTGTGTGGTGGGGTCGATGCATCGCTCAGGGCGCATCGCCACCCAACCCGCCACGATCACGAGCACGACTCGGGCGAGCGCGGCAATGCCCGGGGTGGTGTCTTTCAGGTCGGTCCACCCCGTCGGGCTGATCGAGCTGGCGATGCTGGTGCCCTTGGACTGCGCGGTGAGACAGATCACCAGCAACACCGTGCTGAACACCGCAAGCACCCAGGTGTAGCGCAGGAAGCGGATCGTCAGGATGTACTCGATGCCCTCCGGCCACGCGACGGTGATCAGCACGAGCGCACCGAAGAGGACGGCGATCGACAGCGACGACAGCAGCCGGGCCAGGCCGAGCGGCCCACCGATGTTCGGTGGCGACGCCGACTCGGCGGCGGTCGTGCCGTTCGTCGCAGCGGGGGTGCTGATCGGCGAGCCGCTGGAATCCACAGGCGCGACAGTGATGACCGTGTCCTGCTCGACTGTGAACGAGAAGTTGCCGCGCTGGGTGCCCGGCTCGGTGGTGCCCTGGGCCTGCCAGAGCACCTCGCACGTGCCCTTCGGCAGCGGGCTCGACGTCAGGTCGACGATCAGGCTGCTGATGTCCTCGCCCACACGCGCCTCGGGCTGGTTGACCGTCGTGCCGTTGCACGCGATGACAACGGACGCGGCCGATCCGATCGTCTGGTTGAACGTGATGGTCACCTGCGCCGGCGATGCGGCGACCGTTGCGCCGTCGGCGGGCGATGTCGAGAGTGCGGCCAGGGTCTCGGCGTGCGCGACGGCCGTACCGAGCGCCGGACCGACCACGATTGCCGCTGCCAGTGCCAGCAGGCCGTATCGCGAGAGGGGTCGAGGGGCGCGTTTCATGTGGTGTCGGTAACCGTAGTCAGCGCATCGTGAGGTCTCCGGCGACCCGGTGGACGGCACGCGTGCGCCGTCGGACCCTAGTGCGAGTGGTCAGCCCGACCCGTTCGCGGCGACGAACGCGTCGAGGATCGCCAACCCGTCCACGCCGGTGAACGTGCAGACCGTGATGCCCGACGTGCCCCCGGTGAAGACGACACAATCGGTGTCCGTGAACGCCCCGAACTTCTGCGTGACCGGGATGCCGGTCGGCGTCGTGGTGGCCGTACCGCCCTGGACGCCCTCCCAGAACTCGTACTCGGCGCGGGTGTCGTCGGTCCACGGCTCGGAGATCTGGACGAGATAGATGCTGGCCGTGCTGCTGTCATCGATGTTCTCCAGCCGGCCCCCGCCGTAGAACGTGACGAGCGGGCCGACGGTCGGCTTCTCGTAGAGCCCGGAGACATCTACCTTGTCGCCCTCGATCCAGCGGAATCCGTCCGGCGCCGGTGTTCCGATCGACAGGTCGACGGGCAGGATCGTGTCCGCCGTCGCCGTGTCGGTGGTGACCGTCTCGGTGCTGGGTGGGTCGGTGACGGGCGGATCGGTGACGGGCGGGTCGGTGACGGGAACGGTGTCCGTGCTGGACGCAGGAGCGAACCCGTTCTCCGGGGTCAGCCCCTTGCACGACAAGGCGAGGAGATCGTTGGCCACCTTGTCGGCGGCGAAGCGCTGCGAGTTGATCTCCGATGTCGCGTCGTCGACGCTGGACTGATCGCCGGCGTTGACCGCCGATGCGAGCGTGGCGAGTGCGCCGACCTGGTCGTCGAGGCTGGTCGTGAACTTGCCGAAGTCACGCGACAGCGGCTGCGGGATGTCCAGCTTGGTGAGATCGTCGTGGGCCTTGTTGAGCGCGTTGGCGAGATCGCCGATCGCGCTGGGCGACGCTGGATCGATCTTGTCGATCTTCTTCGCCGCGACACGGCAGGCGGCTTCGACCTTGTCGAGGAACAAGTCGTTGGTCTGCGTCGCCCCACCGCCACTGCTCCCGCACGCGGTGAGCAGCGCGGCAGCAACAACCGCAGCCGCCACCGATCGCATCGGGTCAGCCGCCCATCACGTTGGCGTTGTAGAACTCGTCGATCAACGTGAGCACGTCGGTTCCCGAAGGAGCGATGACCGCAATGCCGGCACCGTTCAGCCAGGCAAGCGCGCCGTCGAGGCCGTCTGCGGCGTTCGGCTTGATCTTGGCCGGCAGGCCGAGCGGCGTGGACGTGTCCGAGCCGCCGGAGCCGAACGAGAAGGCGAAGTAGGCGTCGATCTGGTCCTGCTCCCACGGGCTGGTCGAGATCTCGGTGATGTAGAAGATCGCCGACGGGCCACCGGACGTCGACTGGACGATGCCCGCCGAGTAGTCGATCAGCACCGGACCGAGCACAGGATCTGTACTCGGCGTGATGACACCGGCCAGGTCGGTCAAGGCCCCCCACTCGTATCCGTCGGGTGCCGTCCAGACCTGCGACGCGTCCAGCGCCTCACCGGTCGCGTCCGGGTTCGGCGGTGGCTGGGTCATGTCGGTGGGCGGCTGCGTGACCGGTGTCGAGTCGATCGGCAGCGGTGTGTTCGGCGTCGTGTCGTCGGTGGCCGGAACAGTGACGGTGTCGTCCGTCGCGTCGGTGCTCTCGGTCGTGTCCGCCACATCGGTCGTATCGGTGGCTTCGGTCGAGTCGGTCGGCGTGTCGCCGCCGCCCACACCAACGCACCTGTCGGCACCGAGGTCCTCGGCGATCTGGTCGCCGTCGGCGGACAGCTCGGTCAGGTTGTCGGCCGCCTTCTGCGCGGCGTCTTGATCGCCTGCATCGATCGCGTCGGCCAGGTCTTGCGCTTCGTTCAACTGATCGTCGAGGTTGTCGACGAAATCTCCGAAGTCGTTGGCGAGCGCCTTCGGCGGCTTCAGCTTGTTGAGGTCGTCGAGCCCTGTCTGGATGATGTCCACGATGTCGCTGACGGAGCTCGGGTCGGACGTGTCGACGTCTTGGATGTCGCGCTTGGCGGTGCGGCAGATGTCTTCCATCTGGCCGATGAAGTCGTCCTCGGACAGCGTCTTCGTGCCGCTGTCGGAACATGCCGATGCTGCAAGTGCCATCACCGCCAACGACACACCGAGCAATCGATTCCGCTTCATCACACATCTCCCTCGACCAGTCCGCGCCGGCCCGTCGCCGTGAGACTTGCGCACATCATATGAAAGAAGTCCGGCGGCGCAGGAGTTTTCGAGGTCGACGAGACCCTCGCCAGGCGCATCTGCGGGCCGCGTGCCATCCGGCCCAACCCTGTCACGCCCTCTCGGTAGGCTCACAGCGATGGCCGCTCAGTCGCTCTACCGCCGGTACCGCCCCCGCCGCTTCAGCGAGATCCGCGGGCAGGAGCATGTCGTGCGGGCGCTGCGCAACGCGGTCATCAACGAGCGCGAGGGCCAGGGCTACCTGTTCAGTGGCCCGCGTGGCACGGGCAAGACCACGTCGGCGCGCGTCCTGGCCAAGGTGCTCAACTGCACCAACCCGGCGGACGGCGAGCCATGTTGCGAGTGCGATTCGTGTCTGGCTGTTCAGGCCGGCACCAGCTACGACGTGCACGAATTGGACGCCGCCAGCAACAACGGGGTCGAAGCGATGCGCGACCTGATCGAGAAGGCGTCACTCGGCACCCCCGGACGTCACAAGGTGTACATCCTCGACGAAGTGCACATGCTGTCCAAAGGTGCCGAGGCAGCGTTGCTGAAGACGCTCGAAGAGCCGCCGCCGCACGTCGTGTTCGTGCTCGCCACCACTGATCCGCAAAAGGTCAGCCAGACCATTCGCTCACGCGTCCAGCACCTCGAGTTCCGGCTGCTGCCGATGGACGAACTCGAACAACACGTGCGCTGGGTCGCCGCCGATGCTGGCCTGACGGTGTCGGAGGAGGGCTTCCAGGCCGCGCTCATGCAGGGCGGTGGGTCCGCACGCGACACGCTGTCCGCACTGGAGCTGGTGGCTGCCTCGGGCGGCGACGCGCCCGAGACGCAGTCCTACGACGAGTTCATCGAGGCGCTCATCGCTCGCGATCCCGGCCAGGCGTTGGCCGCACTCGCCCATGCCGTGCAGCAGGGTCGCGATCCGCGCACGCTCGCGCAAGAGCTGATCCGGCATCTGCGCGACTGCTTCCTGTCGCTCATGGCACCCGAACTCGTGCAGCTCGGCGACCAGCAGGCGGCAAAGGTCGGTGAGCAAGCCCAGCGCCTCGGTGCGGCGTCCATCGTGAGGGCGATGGAGCGCCTCGGCGAGATGCTGGTCGAGATGCGCCATGCGCCGGACCCGCGGCTGCTGCTGGACGTCGCTCTCGTGCAGTTGACCCACGACGCGGGTGGCTCGGACATCAACGGCCTCCTCGTTCGCCTCGAACGGTTGGAGAAGGCAGTCGCGGCCGGGGCCACGACGCCTGCGCCGGCCGTGCGCCCCGCACCCGTCGACCCCGCCACGGGTCGAGCGGCGATCGGTGGTCGCGCCCGGCGCGACGACACTGCGCCCGCGCCCCGCCCACAACCGGCCCCCCAGCCGCGTGCGGCTGCGCCCGCGCCACCGGTCTTGGCCGCGTCGGCACACCTGCCGACCGAAGGCGTCGTCGCGGCATCGCCCCCGGTTCCGGCTCCGACGCCAGCAGCCGCGCCCGCTTCGGCGGTGCCCGGCATCGAGTCGCTCGCAGCCCGGCTCGCTGCCGAGTGGCAGTCCAATGTGCTTCCGACCCTCAAGCCCATGGCGCGGGCATTGTTCTCCGCCGGCCACTTCCTCGGTGCTCGCGGCGAGAGTGTTGCGTTCGGGCTTCCGAACGAGACCCATCGCTCGCGCTGCGAGGACTATCGCAACGACGTGCAGGCCGCGATCAAGGCCTACCTCGGCGCGGCCGTGCCGGTCACGCTCGTCGTCGACAACGGGCCCGGTGCCCAGGTCGCCGCCGACGGCCACGTCGCGCCGGTCGTGCCGCTGCGGCCGGGTGGCTCGCTCACCGCTGCCGACCCGCCGATGGAGGCGGACGAAGACATCGACATCGATGACCTCGTCGACGCCCCGCCCGGCTCGGTGAAGACCTCCGAGGACCGACTCACGGATGCCTTTCCCGGCTCGGTCTTCGTCGACGAGCCGCGCTGATGGCGGGCACGTACACCCAGCCGGTGCAGGCGCTGATCGACGAACTCGGACGGATGCCCGGTGTGGGGCCGAAGTCGGCACAGCGCATCGCCTTCCATCTGCTCAAAGCACCACATGACGACGTCTCTCGCCTCGCTCACGCGATCACCGATGCCAAGGACCGGGTGCGCTTCTGCTCGCGGTGCTTCAACTTCGCCGAGGGCGAGCTGTGCCCGATCTGTCTCGACGATCGACGCAGCAGCCACACTCTGTGCGTCGTGGAGGAATCGCGCGACATCGTCGCGCTGGAGAAGACCGGTGAGTTCCACGGTCGATATCACGTCCTGCTCGGCGCGATGAGTCCGCTCGACGGTGTCGGCCCGGAGCAGCTGAAGATGAAGGAGCTGTTTGCTCGACTCGGCCCGGAAGCGGTCGAGGAGGTCATCCTCTGCACGAACCCGAACACCGAGGGCGAGGTCACCGCGCTCTACATCGCGCGGATGTTGAAGCCGTTCGACTTGAAGGTCACCCGCATCGCCAGCGGGCTGCCCGTCGGCGGCGATCTGGAGTACGCCGACGAACTCACCCTCGGCCGTGCGCTCGAAGGCCGCCGCGAAGTGACCTGAGCGCGGCGCTCACCATGATCTCGGGTGTGCGGTCGGCGGCGACAGAGGTGAAAAATGCTGAGGCACCACCCCTGCAGCTGGTAGCGGGCGGACGGGCCAGCTGCGAAGGTGGTGCCTCAGATCTTGACAACGAGTGGTGTTTCACTCGCTGTGCGAACAACTTGTTGCAGTTACATTACAAACATGTCGATCGGATGTCAACCCTTTCGGCGAGATTTCCCCGACAAACACCGGCGCAACCTACTGACCTGGGCGGGAGCGCCGAACGCCACCAGCGCGCCACATCACACACATCGACGACACGTCTCCGCGTGCTGATTGGTTTGGCCATGTCCGAGTTTGGCCATGTCCGAGTTGGGCGTGCCGTCGTTCGGCCACGTCGGCGAGCGGGGCGAGACGCCCGGGGTGGATCAGACGGTGCGCACCAACAGCGCGTCGCCCTGCCCGCCGCCGCCGCAGAGCGCCACTGCGCCGGTGCCGCCACCGCGACGGCGCAGTTCGTGCAGGATCGTCAGTGCCAGCCGGTTGCCGCTCATCCCGATCGGATGGCCGAGCGCGATTGCGCCGCCGTTGACGTTGGTGATCTCCGGCGTGATGCCGAGCTCGGCCATCGAGGCGATGCCGACCGCGGCGAACGCTTCGTTCAACTCGAACAGGTCGACCTCGTCGACCTTCATGCCAGCCCGTTCGAGCGCGCGGAAGATCGCTCGGCTCGGCTGGTGCAACAGCGAAGCGTTGTCCGGGCCGGCCACCATGCCGTATCCCACGACCTGACCGAGCGGTTGCACCCCGCGCGACTGCACGGCGCGCTCGGACATGACAACGACCGCCGAACCGCCGTCACTGATCTGCGATGCGTTGGCGGCGGTGATGCTGCCCTCCTTGTCGAAGGCGGGCTTGAGCGAACCGAGCGATTCCATGGTGGTGTTGGCCCTGACGCCTTCGTCGTTCGACACGACGATCGGATCGCCCTTGCGCTGCGGGATCGTGACCGGCACGATCTCGTCGCTGAGCCGGCCGGCAGCGATTGCGTCCGCGGCACGCACGTTGCTGGCCATCGCGAACTCGTCCTGCTGCTCGCGGCTGATCGAGCCGGCCGTGTAGCGGTCCGTGCCCAGGCCCATCAGGCACGCGTCGAACGCGCACCACAGGCCGTCTTTGATGATGGCATCGGCGAGCTCGGTGTTGCCGTAGCGAAAACCGGCGCGTGCGCCGGTCGCCAGGTATGGCGCGTTGGTCATGCTCTCCATGCCGCCGGCGATGACGATGTCGGCGTCGCCCGCGGCGATCATCTGGTCGGCGAGGTAGATCGTGTTCAGGCCGGACAGGCAGACCTTGTTGATGTTCACGCTGGGCACGCTCATCGGGATGCCGGCTTTCACGGCGGCCTGGCGCGATGGCACCTGGCCCTGGCCGGCCATCAGGACCTGGCCCATCAACACGTGCTCGACTTCTTCTGGCGCAACCCCAGCGCGCTCGAGCGCAGCCTTGATCGCGATCCCGCCGAGTTCTGCAGCGCTGAATCCGGCGAGTGCACCGCTCATCTTGCCGATCGGTGTCCGGGCTCCAGCAACGATGTACGAACCAGCCATGATCAACGCCTTTCTCCGAGACCGCGCCGTCGCAGTCGCTGATCGAAGCGTAGGCCGCTGCTGCTACCCGTCGGTAACCGGGGATGCCAAGATGGGTGCGTGTACTGGCTGCTGTACTACGACGTGGGGGCCGACTACGTCGAGCGGCGCGCTCAGTTCCGCGACGCGCACCTCGCGCTGGCGGAGAGCAACCACCGCCGTGGCTTCCTGGTGCTCGGTGGTGCGCTCGACGACCCGGTCGACGGCGCCGTCCTCGTGTTCCGCGCCGACGACATCGCCGTCGTCGAATCCTTCGTCCGCGACGACCCGTACGTTCGCGAGGGCCTGGTCACATCGTGGCGGATCCGTCGCTGGAACGTGGTCGTCGGCAACCCCGACACCCGTGGCTTCGGCCAGTCGCGCTCGGGCATCTTCTAACCGGCTGCGCCGATGTTGCCGTCGTGACCGGCATCTTCCAGCGCCGTGTGTCGTTTGCGGCGCTCATTGCTGGATGCTGCCGCCGTGACCGGCATGTTCCAGCGCGGCGGGGTGCGTGTGGTGCTGATTGCTGGATGTTGCCGTTGCGACCGGCATGTTCCAGCGCGCTCCGGCCGGTTTCAGTCCGATTGCTACCGGTGGGTAACCTCGGCCCGCATGGAGCAGATTCTCGCAGCAATCGAAGCGGGTGCCAGCGGCGATGAGCTGGCCAACCTGGCCCTGCCCGAGTCCTACCGGGCGCTGTTCGTGCGCCGCGAGGACGCGGCGATGTTCGAAGGCATGGCGTCGGCGGACAAGGACCCGCGCCAGTCATTGCACATCGGCCAGGTCGCGTTGCCCGAGCTCGCGCCGGACGAAGCAGTGGTCGCGGTGATGGCCAGCTCGATCAACTTCAACACCGTGTGGACCAGCATCTTCGAGCCCCTGCCGACGTTCGGGTTCTTGGACCGAATGGGCAAGGAGAGCGAGTGGGGCAAGCGTCACGCACTGCCGTACCACATCGTCGGGTCGGACGCGAGCGGCGTCGTCCTACGCACCGGGTCGGCCGTGCGCAACTGGAAGCCCGGAGATCGCGTCACGGTGCACTGCAACCACGTCGACGATCAAGACCCCACTGCGCACGACGACTCGATGCTCGCGTCCAACCAGCGGATCTGGGGCTTCGAGACCAACTTCGGCGGACTCGCCGATCTGACCATCGTCAAGGCCAACCAGTTAATGCCCAAGCCGACCCATCTCACCTGGGAGGAAGCGGCGGTCAACGCGCTGTGCAACAGCACGAGCTACCGGATGCTCGTCGGCCGCAATGCAGCGCAGATGAAGCAGGGCGACACCGTGCTCGTCTGGGGAGCGACCGGTGGCATCGGCGGGTACGCGATCCAGTACGTCCTGAACGGTGGAGGTATCCCTGTTGGCATCGTCAGCTCGCCGGAGAAGGCGGCGCTGTTGAACGAACTCGGAGTCGAGGCCGTCATCGACCGCAAGGCCGAGGGCTACAAGTTCTGGAAGGACGAGCACACTCAGGACGAGAGCGAGTGGCGCCGGTTCGGAAAGCAGATTCGCTCGCTCGCCGGGGACGATCCGGACATCGTGTTCGAGCACGTCGGTCGCCAGACGATGGGTGCGTCCATCTTCGCGTGCAAGCGCGGCGGCACCGTGGTGACGTGTGCAGCGACATCGGGCTACATGGTCGAGTTCGACAACCGGCATTTCTGGATGAAGCTCAAGCGCCTCCTCTCGTCGCACTTCGCGAACTACGCGGAGGCGTGGCAGGCCAACCGGCTGATCGATCTCGGCAAGATCCAGCCGCTGCTCTCGGCGGTGTATCCGCTGGAACAAGCGGGAGCGGCCGCATTGAAGATCCACCGCAACGAGCACGAGGGCAAGATCGGCATCCTGTGCCTCGCTCCCCGCGAAGGCCTGGGCATCGACGATGCGGAGAAGCGAGACCGCATCGGCGAGGACACGATCACGATCTTCCGACGTCACGGCGGATGACGAGCCGGGGTTGGGTGACCAACGGGCCGCGATCGTAGGATCGCCGCCATGCTGTTGACCGAGATCGACCACGTTGCCATCGCTGTCCGTGACATCGAGGCTGCGATCGACTACTACGCGCGGGCCTTCGGCGCGACCGTCGAGCACCGCGAGATCGTCGAGTCCGACGGGGTCGAGGAGGCGCTGTTGAACGTGGCCGAGAGCTACATCCAGCTCGTCACGCCGACGCGTGATGAATCGCCGATCGCCAAGTCGCTGGACAAGCGCGGCGAGGGCCTGCACCACATCGGCTACCGCGTCGACGACTGCGCGGCGGCCTTGGCGTCGATGATCGCCGCTGGAGCGATGGCGATCGACCAGGCCCCGCGACCGGGCAGCCGCAACACCACGGTCGCGTTCGTGCACCCGAAGGGGAGCTTCGGCACGTTGATCGAACTCGTCCAGGAGTCGGCGCCATCGAGCCACGGCGGGCATTGACCCGCTGTCGCCGACCGCCGTCGCTGACCGCGGTCATTCCGCTTCGAGGATCAGACCCTTCAGGTAGCGAGCCTCGGGAAACGACAGCGGCGCCGGGTGGTCGCTCGGTTGGTCGAGGCGGCCGATGACGCGCAGTGTGCGCTTGGCGTCCAGCGCCGCGCCCGCCACCACCTTCTGGAACAGCTCGGCGCTCATGCCGCCGCTGCACGAAAAGCTCATCATGATGCCGCCCGGCGCGAGCAGCTTCGCGGCGACGAGGTTGAGGTCCTTGTAGGCCCGGCTGGCGCGCTCGACCTGGGCCTCGGTCGGGGCCAGCTTGGGCGGGTCGAGCAGGATCAGGTCGAAGCTGCGCGCCCGGTCGCGCAGCCGGCGCAACTCGGCGAACGCGTCACCCTCGATCTGCTCGCCGTGCTCGACACCATTGAGTGCTGCGTTGCTCTGTGCCGCCCGCAGGGCCGGGCCGGACGAGTCGATGCTCGTCACGCTCGCCGCGCCGTTGCGAGCGGCGACGACACCGAACGCGCCGGTGTAGGAGAACGCGTTCAGCACCCGGCGGCCGTTGGCGACCGCGGCGATGGCTGTGCGGGCGTCGCGCTGGTCGAGGTAGAAGCCCGTCTTCTGGCCGGTGGTGAAGGAGACCTCGTAGCGCAGGCCGCGCTCGTGGATCACGACATCATTCCGCGGCGACCCGCGCAGCAACCCGACGCGCGGCTCGAGGCCCTCGCGCTCGCGGCCGTCGATGTCGGACCGCTCGAACACGCCGTCGACGCCGGGAAGTGCGATCAGCGCATCGGCGACGGGATCGCGCCACAGTTCAGCGCCCGCTGACCCGAGTTGGACGACGATCGTGTTGCCGTAACGATCGGCGATCACGCCCGGCACGCCGTCGGCTTCGCTGAACACCACTCGGTGAGCGTCGGTGATCGCGTCGAGGTGAGCCCTCCGAGACGACGCGGCGACGATGCGCCGCGAGATCAGATCGGCGTCGACCTGGGTGTCGGGATCATGCGTCCACATCCGTGCCCGCAGCTGCGAGTTCGGGGAATACGCGGCTCGGCCGAGCGACTCGCCGGCGCTCGACAACACGCGCACGGTGTCACCGGGTCGGGGGTCACCGGCCACAGCGGCCACGCCGCCGCTGAAGATCCAGGGATGGAGACGGCGCACCGACTTGTCCCGGCCGGGGCGCAACGTGAGCGTCGGTTCCATGCCCCGCAGGGTACGAGGCGGAACCGTCGACTCGGGTCACTGCGAGCGGGCTGGCTCCGGCTCGTGCGACCAGCTCGACGCGCGGAGTTGCTGCTCGAACATGAAGGCAATCGAGTTGGCCAGTTCTTCCTGGCTCTTCAACACTTGCCCGAACTGGTAGCTGAGCCGTTCGAACCTGTCCTCGAGGAGGGCAATGCGAGCGAGCGCGCTGATGTCGATCGTTGGCGCGGCGGGCTCCGGGGGTGGCGGTGGGACGGGCGTCGGCAGCGCACCGGCGATCGCGGGCCGGTGATCGTCGTCGAGCACCTCGAGTCGGATGCGCTCCATCAGCGAGATGAGTGTCGACTTCTCGCGCTCGAGATCGGCGCGGGCTTCGGCGCGGGCGGTGTCGACGGAACGTTGCGCGATTTCGGCGTAGGTGGCCATCGAGGTGAACTGCGACTGGAGCTGCTCCTCCAACTTCTGGATCCGTTCGCGGGCGTCGACGGCTGCGGCCTGCGCCTCTTGTTCGGACTCCTCGGGGAGAAAGGAACCCTGCGTGTCTTTCCACATGTCGTTCTTGCGGCGCATCGCCATCACATCCTTTGACCGTCATTCCGTGTCGTTCAACTATCGGCGGACCTTGCCGCGATCTTGAGCATCCGGGCGCGACGCGGTCAAAAGGTTGACCGATGTCAGGACTCTGTCAGGAATTTGCCACCAATTCGCTTCAGCCGCAGGAGATGTCAACCGATAGATGGCCAGCATCACGGCGGACGGGACTGTTGGTGCTTTCTGTTGAAAGCCAAACAAAGGACGCATCTCATGACAACCACACCAACCGATCCGGCGCGCGCAGGGAAGGATCACGGTTTCACGCTCGTCGAGCTGCTCATCGTGATCGTCATTCTTGGCATCCTCGCCACCGTCACGGTCTTTGCCGTGCGTGGGATCACCGACAAGGGCACCAAGAGCGCCTGCGACGCAGACAAGAAGACCATCGAGACGGCTGTCGAGGCCTACTTCGCACAGTACGGAGGCTCCTCGATTGCACACAGCGGGACCGCGAACGTGACCACGGTGACCGGTGGTCCGGTCGTGATGACGCCTGCCGTGGCCGATCCGATTGGCGCCGCGCAGGCATCTCCGGCCTGGACTCGGGGTGTCACCCCGGACGACACGCTGGTCGCAGCGAAGCTGCTTCGTTCGAAGTCGGCCAAGTGGGTCACCAGCCCCAATGGTCAGACGCTGTACGCGACGACGGCAGGTGCCTGTACCTGATCGATCTGATCGAAGCGACGAGGGCCGGACATTGGTGTCCGGCCCTCGTCGCGTGCGCGCTACAACGTCACGTGCGCGGATTTCAAAGATTCTGCTCAAGCGGACAAATCAGCTGCCGATGACTCATTCAGCACCGAGCAGGCAAGTTTTTCTCGGTGTGTTTCGTGGGACAAACCGACTATTGCGGGAGGAACGCACCAAATGGAAAACCACATCGAAGAGATTGAGTCCAGCAGCAAGCGCGACAAGGGTTTCACCCTCGTCGAGTTGCTGATCGTCATCGTCATCCTCGGCATCCTGGCCACCGTCACGGTGTTCGCGGTCCGTGGCATCACCGACAAGGGCACCAAGAGCGCCTGCGACGCAGACAAGAAGACCCTCGAGGTCGCTGTCGAGTCGTACTTCGCTCAGTACGGCGGCAGCGCCATCCCGGTCACCGGTGGCACCTTGCCGGCCGGCGCGACCTGGACTCTGGGCGCCGATCCGGAGCTGACGTTGAAGGCCGCAGGCTACCTGCGCAGCGACTCGCCCAAGTTCAACGTCTTGGCCGCCGGTACCTTCACCTACCAGGATGCCGCTTGCGGCACCGTCGGTGCGGCCGTTCCCTGATCGACACTGATCTGGACGAAGGCACGAATGTGAAGGAGCCGGGCCCATCGGGCCCGGCTCCTTTCGCGTGTCACGAGGGGGGCGACGTGACCGATCCACATCCTGAACATGTCCCGACGACCTGGCGGCCGTCGGGCGCGGCGATCCGTTGGGTGCTCACCACACTGGTCGGAGCCGTCGCGATGTTCCTCGCTCGCCCGATCGCGGGCGACTGGGGCTTCTTCGTGCAGGCGTCGAGGCGATTGTTCGACGGCGACGGACTGTCCGTCTACGCACTGATGCCGAACATCCAGTCGGGACCGGTGTCGCTCGCGGCGTTCGCAGTCCTCGATGGCATCGGTGTCGGCGATTTGGTCAGCCGGTCAATCGTGTTCGCGCTGCCGGCCCTCGCGGCCTGCTGGAGCGTGGAGCGCATCGCGGCCGACGTCCCCAGCCGGCGTCCGCTGACGCAGCTGGTTGGATCGGCGATCCTTGTCGTGTGCTGGATCTCTCTTCGCTCGTCGGGACACCTCGACGATGCAATTGTGATCGCGCTGACTGGTGTGGCGCTCGTCTTGATCCTCGAAGACCGTCACGTCGGCGCTGCACTCGTTGTGGGACTGTGTCTCGCGATCAAGCCGTGGGCCATCTTCCTCGTTCCTGTGACGGCCCGGCAAGGCGACGATCGAACGCAACGGCTCGCGCTGCCGGCGCTGAGTCTGTTCGTTGGTGCCCTGGCGTGGGCACCGTTTCTCATTGCCGAGAGCGGCACCCTCGACGGGTTTCGCCCGACCGTTCAGCTTGCCCCGGACTCGGTGTTGCGGCTGCTCGGCCTGACCAACGCTGACCTCGGCTCGACACTGCGCATCGCGCAACTCATCGCTGCGTTGGTTGCCGTCTGGGCGCTCGTTCGTCGACGAGCGTACGGTGGCGCGCTGCTCGCGGGCTTTGCGCTTCGCCTTCTGTTGGACCCGGGGACATGGCCGTACTACACGGTCGGACTGGTCTTTGCCGCACTCGTCTGGGATGTGCGCGAGTCGCCATGGCGGTTGCCGTTCGGGTCGCTGGCAACCGTCATCATGCTCGCGCCGCAGTGGGTGATCGGCGACAGCGACCTTCGGGCGGTGCTCCGCCTGGCGTGTTGCATCGTCGCTGTGATCATCGCCTTCGCGTCGTCCTCGTCACGACGAATGCGACGGGCGGCTCTGTCCACGGACACCGGAGACAGTCGAGTGTCCGCGTGACAGCGGACGGTCTGCGCGCAGCCGCCGTCAGCGCACGAGCTCGAGGCGGAGTCCGGACTCGTCCCAACCGGGCTCAGCCGGCAAGCGGTTGATGGCCCGTCCCGATGCCCGTCGTGCCGTCCACAACAACGCGGCCGCCTGGACGAGGTGTACCTGACCAGCACCGGCAGGTGGCGTGCGCATGATGACCTCCTCGACGCCGGGGAGCTTGTTGCGGATCAACGTCATGCGCTCGACCACGCCCTCGCGGTGGTAGGGCGAGGTCTTCAGTGGCAGGTCCTCGTTCAGCTGGGTGTAGGAGAGATCGGGGTTGGCCGAGAAGAAGTTGCGTTGGTGGAACGGTTGGAACGTCTCCGCCGCCTGTCGCAGCCAGCGAAAGCGACGGAAGTCGTCATTCGTCAGCCAGGGCTCCAGCTCGCGGGCCTTGCTCTTGCTCGGAGCGCGCAGCGCTTGGCGCGACGGAATCGGACGGATGCCGACGAGACGGGGCCATCCCACCAACTGCTTGGACTCGGCCTCGACGGGGCCGTTGCGCGTCGGGACATCGTTGAATCCCATGGGGATGTTGATCGCGGCCGCGTCGAACTTCGGACGGAAGTCGACGACCTCCACCAATGAGGTCATCACGAAGGGATCCTCGACGACAACGGTGACACCGGCGAGGCGGGCGGGCACGATCAGCCAGCCCTTCGGACACGGCGTGATCCCTCCCAGCCACTTGTACGGCAGTTGCTTCATTGTCGACATGTCGTGCTCTGCCTTTACCCGCGGTTGCCGACGAGTTCGGCGTTGCCGCCCGTTGCGCCCTGCCCGGACTGGACAGTGGATTGCGCCTGCAACTGGGCCCGGACCGTCGACGCGTGGGCCATGATCTCCTTCGGGTAGGCGCTGACTTCGCAGGCAGCCTCCATCGTGAGCAGGCCGGAGGCCACGAGACGGGCGAGGTCCATCTCGATGGTCTGCATGCCGTCTTTCTGGCCGGTCGTGATCACGTTGCGCATCTGGCGGCTCTTTCCCTCGCGGACGAGGTTGCGCACCGCTTCGGTTCCGATCAGCACCTCGTAGGCGGCGACGCGCCCGCCGCCTTCGACCGCCACCAGGCGCTGGCTGATCACACCCTGCAAGGCACCGGCAAGCTGGATCTGGATCTGGTCGCGACGCTCGGCCGGGAACACGTCGACGATGCGGTCGAGTGCCTGTGAGGCGTCGTTCGTGTGCAGCGTGGCGAACACGAGGTGACCGGTCTCGGCCAGCGACAGCGTGATCGCGATGCTGTCGAGGTCGCGCATCTCACCGAGCAGGACCACGTCCGGGTCTTCACGCAGGGCGCTGCGCAGACCGGCGGTGAAGCTCTCCACGTCGGTACCGACCTCACGCTGGTTGACCATCGCGGTCTTGTGGGTGTGCAGGTACTCCACCGGGTCCTCGATGGTGAGGATGTGGCAGGGGCGCTCCTGATTGATCCGATCGATCATCGCCGCGAGCGTCGTCGACTTGCCCGAACCGGTCGGGCCCACGACGAGGACGAGGCCATATGGCTTGTTGAGCAGATCGACGCAGGCCAACGGCGCACCGAGCTCCTCCAACGAACGAACGCGGAACGGCACAACGCGCAAAGCGAGTGCCAGCGTGCCGCGCTGGCGGTACGCGTTGGCGCGGAAGCGACCGATGTCGGGGAGTCCGAACGAGAAGTCGACCTGGTTGTTCTCCTGCAGCTCCTCCCGAAGCTTGTCGTTGAGCAGCGAGTAGACCATTCGGTCGACCTCGCTGGAGACGAGGATGGGAACTCCCTCGAACTTGACGAGATAGCCGTCGCGCCGTGCCGTCGCCGGGCGTCCGACGCTGAGATGTAGGTCGGAGGCACCGGCCGAGACAGTGGCCTGCAGCAGCGCGACGAGGGCGGGATCAGGTGTGCTCATGGAAGTAACCTCCGGGGTGGGCCGCCGACGGCAGCAATGAGAAGGACTGATGGTTGTTGCTTGGACGACAGTGCTTGGCCTGTTGATTGGCTCGTTCCTCACCGTTGTCGTCGATCGTGTACCCCGCGGGAAGTCGATCGTCGCGCCGGGTTCGGCATGTGGGAACTGCGGCCTCGAGCTCGGACCGGTCGATCTCGTGCCGGTGTTCAGTTGGCTCGTTCTGCGTGGCCGTTGCCGCCGGTGCGGGGCATGGATCGGCGCGGAACCGTTGATCCTCGAGATCGTCACTGCCATCGTGTTTGCCGCACTTGCTGTGAAATTCGGGTTGTCGTGGGAGCTCGCAGCGTTCTGCGCGTGCGCTGCCGGCTTGGTCGCGTTGAGTTGGATCGACGTGCGAACGAAGAAGCTGCCGCGCCAGATCATCTACGTCACCATGGCGATGGCGGTGCCACTGTTCTGCGTCGCGGCGCTTGTCCACCGCGAGCCGCGACGCATCTGGATGATGGTGCTCGGTGCCGTGGTCGCGCTGGCCTTCATGGGCGTCGTGTACATCGCCAGTCGTGGCGGGATGGGCGACGGCGACGTGCGACTCTCCGGTCTCGTGGGTTGCATGCTCGGCTATCTCAACCCGGGCATCGTCGCCGTCGGTCTCTTCCTCGCGTTCGCGACTGGCGCGGTCGTCGGTGTTGCGCTGATCGCCGCGGGACGCGGCGGACGCAAGACCCAGGTCCCATTCGGACCCTTCCTTGCCGCTGGCGCGCTGGCTGCAATCTGGCTCGGCCAACCGATGATCGATCGTCTGCTTCATCGCTGAGCGGGCCTCAGACCTGGGCCTTCATGTTGTCGAGCACGCCGTACATCGCCGACACGAGTGCCACCGCGACGAAGCCGACCATGACACCGACGAACACGATCATGATCGGCTCGAACATCGTCGTGAACTTCTTGATGCGGCTCTCCAGCTCGCGATCGAAGTAGGTGCTGGCGACGGCGAGCTGCTCGTCAAGGGTGCCCGTTTCCTCGCCGACCTTGAACATCTGGCGGGCCGCGCCGGGGAAGAGGCCGGTATCCGCAAGCGGCTTGGAGAAGCCGCCGCCTTCCAGCATGATCGCCTGCGCGTCCTCCAAACGCTCACGGAAGACCGAGTTGCTGGTGGACTCGGTCGTGGTCTTGAGTCCGTCGGGCAACGGAACGCCAGCCCCGATCATCGCGCCGAGGATGCGACAGAAGCGCTCGAGGATCGAGTATTCGACGATGCCGCTGATCACCGGAATCTTGAGGACCAGCTTGTCCTTGACTCGTCTCCCCTTCTGGCTGCGTGTCAGCCAGACGATTCCCGAGATGACCAGAGCCGTGAATCCGGCGGGAATGAACCACAGCACGGTGAAGAGATCGGCGACGAAGAGCAGCATGCGGGTCGGCAATGGCAGGTCGGCGTTCAGCTCCTCGAACAGCGGTTTGAACTGTGGGAGCACGTAGCCGGCGAGCACGGCGACCGTGAAGATGGCCATCACCATCACGACGCCGGGATACGAGAGGGCCGACACGACCTTGGCGCGGGTCTCGACCTCACGCTCCAGATAGCCGGCCAGACTCTCCAGTGTCTCGTCGAGACGACCGGTCAGTTCGGCCGACTCGAGGATGCCCATGTAGTAGATCGGGAACGCCTCGGGGTGCTTGCGAGCGGTCTGCGAAAGCCGTCCGCCATTGCGAAGATCCTCGACCATCGCGCCGAGACAGCGGCGCAGGGCGAGGTCTTCGGTCTCGTCGCCAATCGTTTCCAGTGCCTCTGTGATCGGAATGCCGGCCTTCACGAACACGGCGAGCTGGCGCGTGAAGTGCATCAGCTCCTTCTTCTTGACCTTCTCCTTCGTCAGCTCGAAGCTGAGCGCGCCCTTGTGCTCGGTGAGCTTGGTGGGGAACAGGTTCTGACCGAGCAAGTGAGCCCGCGCGTCACCGATCGTGTCGGCCTTGGTCACTCCCTCGACGGGAGTGCCCGACGCGTCGATTGCGGCGTAAGCGAACTTTGGCATGAGAGGGGTCTCCTAGTGGGCGAAGAGTGTGCGAACGACTTCGGGAACGGTGGTCACGTCGTTCTCGACGAGCGCCATGGCCTCGCGCAGCATCGTGCGCATGCCCTGGGCAACCGCCAACCGGCGCAGCTCCTCGGTGGTTGCCCAACCGACGATCAGACGACGAAGCTCGGGGGTGATGCGCAGCAGCTCGTACACGCCGATGCGATCGCGGTACCCCGTACCGGCGCAGTAGTTGCAGCCGGCGCCGTGGAAGAACTGGGTCTTGTCGCTGCCGCCGCTGTGCTGGCGGAAGACGGCGACCTCGTCCGCGCCCGGCGTGTACGGCTCCTTGCACGAATCGCAGATCTTGCGCAGCAAGCGTTGGCCGATGACCCCGACGACGGACGAGGCGATCAGGAAGGCCTCGATGCCCATGTCCAAGAAGCGGTGCAGGGCGGCGACCGAGTCCGTGCCGTGCAGCGAACTGAGCACGAAGTGTCCGGTGAGCGCGCTCTGGATCGCGATTCGAGCCGTGTCCGCGTCTCGGATCTCGCCGACGAGGATCACATCGGGGTCCTGACGCAAGATGGCCTTCAGGCCGGTGGCGAACGTGAGGCCGGCCTGCTCGTTGGTCTGGATCTGGTTGATTCCCGGGAACACGTACTCCACCGGGTCTTCGACCGTCGTCACGTTCTTGCCGGCCGAGTTGATCTCGAGCAGGGTCGCGTACAGGGTGGTGGTCTTGCCGGCACCGGTCGGACCGGCGCAGATCACCATGCCGAACGGTGAGTGGACCATCTTCGAGTACTGGACGTAGGTGTCGCGAGGGAACCCGAGCTCGGACAGGCCGATCATCGAACGGCCCTTGTCCAGGATTCGCATGACGATCTTCTCGCCCCACACGGTCGCGACGCTGGCGACGCGGACGTCGACCTCCTTGCCGTCGATGACGGTCGAGAACTGGCCGTCCTGCGGGCGGCGACGCTCGACGATGTTCATGCCACTCATGATCTTGAGGCGGCTGGTCAGCGCGGCATGCACGCCCGTTGGCAGGCTGAAGGCCTCGACCAGGTTGCCGTCGATACGGAAGCGGATGCGCAGCGACTCGTCGAGTGGCTCGACGTGGATGTCGCTCGCACGGTCGCGCATCGCCTGACCGACGATGCGGTTGACGAGCTGCACGACCGGTGCCTGGTCGTCGGAGTTGGCCGCGGCTTCGGCGGCGGCGGCGACGGCCTTGTTCTGGTCCTCGGTGGTGTCGAAGGCAGCGACGAGGCGCTCGACATCGGCGTCGGCACGGTGGGTGCGGTCGATGAACGTGCGGACGGTCTCGCTGTCGCCGGTGAACCACTTGACCGGTCGGCCCGCAGCCGCCTCGACGAGGGCCCGACGGAACGGCGACGGATCGGCGGCAAGGACCACGAGCGTGTCGCCGTCGAGCGAGACCGGGATGACGCGATGCGTCCGGATGATGTTCTCCGGCAGCAACTTGATGATCTCGGCGTTGAGCTCGACGCCCTTCGTGTCGGCGGCGGGAACCCCCAAGACTTGACCGATGGCGAGCGACAGCTCCTGGCGGCCACACGAGAACCGCTTGAGCACCATGTCGCTGAACTCGAGCAGGTCGCCGTTGGCCAGCTGCAACGCCGAGCCGAGAGCCTCCGCTGTGATCTGGCCGCTGTCGACCAACAGCTGACCGACCTGCATGCATTCGGACGCGCTCTGCCCAACCACGGGCGCGTCGTCGAGAGCGAGTCCACCGCCCTCGGCGGATGCCCCGTTGGGCTCTTTGGTTGACTTGAACAGTGCCATGCGTGGATCTCCGGACGAGAGGTTTCAGCGATCGATCGTGTGGTGGATCACCACGACGACAGGTTCGACTCAGTTGACGGTTCGGTGGATGTGGCCTCGGTGCCCGCAGCTGAATGGCCGGTGGTCCCATCACCCGCGCCGGTGCTGTCCTTGCGGACGAACTGCGACGGATCGAGCTCGATCAATGCCCGCTCGATCTCTTCGAGACGCTCGAGCTGCACGGCGGCGCTGACGTCCATGTTGGAGTCGGCGATCTCTGCCGCGAGCTCACCGAGGCGCACATCGATCTTGTCGAAGTGATCGCCGGTGCTCGACGCGACACGCTCCAATTCGATGCGCACGAGCATCGATTCGCCGACCGCACTCGACATCTGCTCGCGCAATTGCTCGATGGCGTCGTTGTCGACCTTGTTGACCTCGTTGATGACTTCGTCCAGTCGGGCGAGCATCTCGGCGTTGTTGTTCTCCAGTTCGATGACGCGGTGCGACAACGCAACGATGGCCTCGTCGATCCCGCCACTGATGCGGCCGATGGTTGCCTCGACGGCAGCGAGGCGGACGCCTGACTGCTCGTTGATCCGCTCCTCCATGGCCAGCATCCGGTCGACGGTGCGGGTGTCGACCTCGTCGATCTTGCGGCCGAACTGCACGACCTGGTCGCCGACGTGGGTGCGCATCGTGGCCATCGCCTCGTCGACGCGCTGGCTGAACGCGAGTGTTCGTTCGTCGAGGTTGGCCATGTAGCTGCGGCCGGAGTCGTCCATGCGGCGGCTGAGTGCGGCCGTGGTGTCGTTGACGTGCTGCACCAGCGCGGACGACTGCTCGTCGAAGCGGCGGGCGGCCTTCTGCAACTCCTCGATACGGCTGGCGAGCAGCTCCGCGGTTCGGTCGAACCGCTGCTGCAACGGCGCGATGCCGGACTCGATCTGGGCCGGCATGCCCATGCTGATCTCTTCGCTCACTCGATCCAAGCGACCTTCGACCTCACTGAAGCGCCACTGCTGCTGTGACGCGAACTCGGTGAGGCGCTCCTCGAGCGCGACTTGCAAAGCCCGGTCGTAGCCGTCGTTGTGCGACTGCGAACGATCGAGCTCGTTGCGAAGCAGGTCGATCTGCTGCTGGAAGTGGGTGACGATCTCGGCGCGTCCGGCCTCGCCGGCTTGCTGGACCGCATCGGCGCGAGCGGCGATCGCCGAGAAGTACCGCGTGAGCTGCTGCTCGACAGCGGTCAGGATCGCGGTCGTCTGGACGTCGCCGACGACAGGGGTCTCACCGGTCTGCACAATGGGCTGTGCCAGTGGTCCCGAGCCCGCCGACTCCGCGTGTTGTTGTTGCCTCGCCACGAATGAAGGATCGGCAACTTTGCCGCAATCTTGAGGAAGATCCGTCGGCAATCTCGCGCCATTCCGACGCTGTCGCAACCCGTCTACCTGCGAGGATTGCGGACGTGACTGCAGACAAGCTTGCCACGGTTCATCTCGTCGACGGGACATACGAGCTGTTTCGTCAACACTTCGGCCAGGCCGGCCGACACGCCGATGTCGTGCCGTTCGGTGCCACGATCGGGGTCCTCTCGTCGACGTTGCAGTTGATGTCGCAGGGTGCATCGCACGTCGGCGTGGCCAGCGACCACATCATCGAGAGCTTCCGCAACGATCTCTGGCCTGGCTACAAGACCAGCGCCGGCATGGACCCCGAGTTGCTGGAGCAGATCCCGCTGATGGAGGGAGCACTGGTGGCGATGGGCGTCACCACGTGGGCCATGGTCGAGCACGAGGCCGACGACGCCCTGGCCGCCGCGGCGGTGGTCGCCGACGACGACGCCGGCGTCGAGCGCGTCGTGATCGTGACGCCGGACAAGGACCTCGGCCAGTGCGTGCGGGGGACCCGGGTCGTGCAGTACGACCGGCGCAAGGACGAATACTTCGACGAGGCGGCCGTGACCGCGAAGTTCGGCGTTCCTCCCGCGTCGATCGCCGATTACCTGGCGCTGGTCGGCGACTCGGCAGACGGCTACCCGGGCATCGCCGGATGGGGCGCGAAGGGTACGTCGGCGGTGCTCGCCAAGTTCGGCCACATCGAGGACATCCCTGTATCGGCTGCGGACTGGGGCTTGACGTCGCTGCGCGGCGCCGAGCGCCTGGCGACGGCGTTGCAGGAGCACCTCGACGATGCCCTGCTCTTCAAGCGCATCGCCACGGTCGTCACCGACATCGACGTCGGGGTCGTGGCCGACTGGCAATGGCAGGGTCCCGAGCCCGAGTTCGAGGAGCTCTCGGCGCGTCTCGGAGCACCACACCTGTACGAGCGTTCGCTCCGGCTCGCCGAGCGCAAGCGAACCGGCAGCCGCCCCTGAGCCAGTTCGCAGTGCCCGGCGAGTGAGGTGACGGCCAGGCGACCCGCGGCACACAGGCGGTACCGTTGAAGGCTGCTACATCCCTGTCCTGACCTGGTTCCCGGACGACTGTTGCACGGGACCCGACCGTCACCTCACCCGCCGGGACCGGCGGTTCTGTCGAACGGTGGTGTCAGGTTAGCTGCCCGCTACCCTGCTGACACCCGTCCGGCACACACCGGGCACGGAGGGTTGCGAGAGCGGCCGAATCGGCACGCCTGGAAAGCGTGTGAAGTGCAAACTTCCGTGGGTTCAAATCCCACACCCTCCGCCATGCCAGAACCAGCTGCGCTCGGGCCGCTCGCCGACGACGCCGCGGTGATGGCGATCGCGTTGCGCGAGGCACGAGCGGCGCTCGTCCATCACGACGTGCCGGTCGGCGCGATCGTGGTGCGCGACGGAGTCGTCATCGCTGCCCGGCACAACGAACGCGAGCTCGCCGGCGACCCCACGGCTCACGCCGAGGTGCTCGCGATACGTGACGCCGCAGCGGCGATCGGATCGTGGCGGCTCGACGGATGCACGCTCTACGTGACACTCGAGCCATGCACGATGTGCGCCGGCGCGGCGGTCCTCGCTCGTGTGCCACGCGTGGTCTATGGCGCGACCGATCCGAAGGCCGGGGCCGGCGGCAGTCTGTACAACCTGCTGGCCGAGCCACGTCTGAACCATCGCTGCGACGTCACGTCCGGTGTCGCAGCGGACGAGTGCGGCGCGTTGTTGAAGGACTTCTTCGCAGCTCGGCGAGCCGCGGCGGCGTCAGTCCTTGCGGCGACGGATGCCATCGATCAGGCGACGTAGTGCGCCCTTGCGATCGGTGCTGATCGGCGCGGCCTCGACATTGCTCTTCAGCTCTTCCGGCATCGGCCCGAGCGCCGCCAGGATCGCCGGGTCGAGCGTGCCCATGCCGCCGTTGGCCGGCTGAATGCTGTCGAACGACATCAGTGGCCGCACGGAGCCGTCGGCAGACTGCACGGTCTGGAGCGGCTGCAGCGCCTGCAGCGGCTGCAGTGGCTGCAGCGCCTGCAGTGGCTGCAGCGCCTGCAGTGGTTGCAGTGCCTGCATCGCTGACGGCGAGGCAGCGGCCGAGTTCGTCGTGTGCGTCGGCCTGGTCGGCAGCGTCGACGTGGTCGGCAGCGACGACAGCGGGTTCGTCTGGCCGGGAGCCGTCACGTGCATCGGTCCGAAGGTCACCGGAGCCGGCCCGGTGGGTGCCAGCGTTGCCGCCTCGATCGCGATGATGGCCCGGCGCACTGCGGCAGCGACGTCTTCGGGCACTGGGATCGAGGCGTACTCGCTCGGTGCCGATGCCGTCGGCGCAGCTGCAGCGACCGGCGCGAATGGGGCTGACGCCGCAGTGGTGTCGACCTGACTCGGCCCGACCATTGCGACCGGCTGGGCATCGGGGAGCGGCTGCAACGCCTGCATGGGTTGCATCGACCGGAGCGGCTGCAGGGATTGCAGCGACGTCAACGACTCGAACGGAGCAAGGCCGGCCACCGCTGATGGCATGGACGAGGCGGCGATGCTCGGAGCGATCGGGTGCTCGGGCGTCTCGTCCAAGAACTCGACCATGGGATTGTCGAACACCATCTCCTCGGCCAACGGCGTCTCTGCCACGTTCTGCTCGAGCTCGAGCTCAGGCTCGGGCTCGGGCTCGTGCTCGACGATCGGCTCCTGCTCAGGGGCCGGCGGAGGTGACATGCCTTCGAGGCGAGGCAGGCTCGGGTCGAACGTGAGCTTGGCACCGACGCCACTCGACGCCGTCGGCAACGTGCGCGGCGGGGCCGACGCAGCTGTGATCCTCATCACCGGCGGCGCGCTGAACACGGGTAGGGTCGGGATCGGCGGGGCCGCGCTCACCTCGACGGCGACGACGTTGACGGGTGCGTCCCACGGGCTCGGTGCACCGGGCACCGGAGATTCGCCCATCGTGATCTCGACGCCCTCCTCGGCGGTGTCCTCGGCAGGAGCCACAACGATCTCTGCGATGGGCTCGACAACGTCGTCGATGCCACCGCGATCGACGGCGTCGTCGATGCCACCGCGATCGCTGACGCCGTGCACGTCGATCTCGTGCATGTCGATCTCGTGCATGTCGATCTCGCCCATCTCGGGCACCGCGGACTCAGCGACGTCGATGTCGGTCTTGGCGGTGTCGGGTTCGGCCGCGTCGGTCTCCCCCCTGTCGATGTCGGCCATGTCGGCCATGTCGAGCATGTCGAGCATGTCGTGCATGTCAGCCATGGCGATCTCGGGTGCTGCCATCTCGGCCAGACCGATCATCTCGTCGTTGGCGGCAGCGGCCGGGACCGGATCGTTGATGACGAATGACCCGGAGACCGGGGTCAGCTCGGGCACGAACGGCGCGACCGGCTCGAATGGTCCGTTGCCCTCGGTGACGGCCTGCTCGGGTGTCGGCAGGTCGTGTCCACGGGCGCCCTCCGGCTCCCAGTCGAGCAGCACCGGGGCGACACCGAGCGGCGTGAGCACCTCCGTCGTCGCTTCGTCGGTCATGTCGGCGGCGAATGCATCGCTCGACGCGATCTCGCTTGCATCGAACACGCCGAACGGGTCGACATCGGCGACCGCGGCCATGGGCTGTGCCAGCGCGGGCGCGGCGAGGGGCATCAGACCGCTGAACGAATCGACGATCGGCATCGCCGTCTCGTCGGCCTCGGCTTCGGCCTCGACGAGTGGCGGCAGGTAGGAGAGCGAATCGTCGATCGGGATCGCCGACACATCGACGTCGACGAATGGCAGCAGATCATGGAGCGAATCGACGATCGGCATGTCCGCCGCGTCCGCCTCGGCCCCGACCCCGGCCTCGACGAGAGTCGTGCCGGTGTCGGTTGCGGTTTCGGTTTCGGTTTCGGTTTCGACGACCAAGGTGTTCGCTTCGACGGGCTCCGTGCTTGCGTCGGCGTCGGCTTCGGCGACCGAGGTGTTCGCTTCCACGGGCTCGGTGCCCGCGTCGGGTTCTTCGTCGGTCGATGCGAGGACCTCGAGCTCGGCCGGTGCAGCGATCTGGGAGTCGCTCGAGTCGCCGTCGACGGTGTCGGAGGTCGGCGTGTCGGCGATGGCGTCGATCGGCCAGGAATCGGCAACCATCGACTCGTCCTGGGCATCCGCAAGCTCGCCGAACTCGATGACCGATGATGCGTCGTCGCTTGTCGCCAACTCGGCCAAGGCAAACGGTACCGGCGTCGCCGGGGTCTCGTCACGGGCATAGAGCGGCTTCGTCGCGAACCAGAACGCGGTGTCATCGCCTGCGGTCGGCGGAGCGGTCGGCGCAGCGGATGTCGTCGGCTGGAGCGAGGTCAGGGGTTGCAGTGTCGTGAGCGGTTGCAACGACATCAATGGTTGCAGTGTGGTCAACGGCTGCAGGCCGGTGATCGGCTGAATGCCGGGCGCGACGGGCGCGTCGGAAGCGTCCGGCTCGTCGCCAGCAACGACCGGTGCCTCGACGGCGGGGGCTTGGACTGAGAGAGCGTGGACGGCCGGCTTGTCGACCGTGCGTGCGAACACGCCGAGGTCTGCGGGTGCAAGGGGAGCCAGGCCGAGGGCGACGACCGGTGCTACCGGCTCGACGACCGACCGCGCGACCGTCTCCCCGACGGCAGACGCGAGCGGGGGAACGAGCGACAGCGGCTGCGGGTCGCCGTATTCGTCCTCGATCGAATGATGGGCGCTGAACCAGCGGGCGATGCCGGTCGGGTGGTGGCGGTACATCGCCACGCTGCATGACTGGACCGCGAGCTCGGCAATCTCCGTCAGCGTCTGCTCCGTGATCAGTTCGATCGCCAACTCGACCGCGCCGCGATCGATCGTGGCATCACGGTCGAACAAGCGGCCGAGGTGCTCGACGTCGTTGAGTCGGATCGACCCACGGTGGAGTTGATCGAGGTTCAGCGCGCCGGCCAGCACGAGGCGCGTCGACAGCGTGTCGTCGGTGTCGCGCTCGGCGAAGTAGACCAGACCGTTCGTCATGTACACGCGACTCTTCGCCGGCGTGGTGGTCAGCGTGAGCGTGACCTCGCCGGTGATGCGGTTGTTGCAGGCGTCCTCGATGACGTCCCACGCCGACCGTTGCCCGTGCACCATCGTCTCGGCCTCGAGCGGGCCGGCGTTCGGTGCCGTGTGGGATCCACCCACGTTGTTGTCGTGCATCAGGTTCATCAGATGCCTCCATGCGGTACGAGAGCGCGATCGGTCGAACTGGCGGTCGGACCGTCGCTGGTGGTTTCAGCCGAGCGTTCGGCGGACTGGAGCAGAGCAACGAGGACTTCGGCCACCACTTCGCGGCCGGACTCCGGATCGATCAACTGGCAGGGGATGGCTGGCACGTCGGCAGCCACACCGAGGTATTCGGCCACGAGCCGGGCCTGGTCGCGGTCGTCGCATCGGTTGACGGCGATGACGAGCGGCACGCGCAGGTCGTTCATGACCAGTGCGAGCATGCCGCGGGCTTCTTGGAAACTGGCCGGGGCGCGGGCGTCGACCACGAACGTGACGACGTCGACGTCAGCCTTGAGGATGTCGGTCATGAAGCGGAACCGTTCCTGACCGGGCGTCCCGAACATCAACAGATGGACGAGTTCGTCGCCATCCGCGAGCGGGTTGAGGGCGAACGTGCCGAAGTCCATCGCGACCGTGGTGTTGGCCTTGACGACCGCTTCCTCGCCGGACGTGGCGACCTCGGTGGTCACGACCGGGCTCTGCGAGATCGCCTGGATCAGCGACGTCTTGCCGGCTGCGAACGGCCCGGTCACCAGGATCTTGAACGTGTGCTCGTGCTGTTCCATGCTCATGCTGGCCGACCTCCGCGGACGACGTTGCGCAAGCTCTCGATGCGCGAGCGGACCTCTGTGGTGATGTGGTGCAGGTTCGTGCTCGGCCGGGTGAGCACGGTGAGGACTCCCTCGCTGCCCACTGCGAACACGATCACGTAACCCGTGTCGGCTCGCACGACGACTTCCTCCAGTTGGCGACCGCCGACGACACCGATCAGTTGGCCGGCGAGTCCCATCGTTGCAGCGATCATCGCGGCACGGCTGGGGTCGTGCATCAGGTGATCCGAATGGGCCACGCTGCGGCCGTCGGCGCTCGCCAGTGCGGCGCCGATCACGCCGGCAACCGAGCGCACGATCGAGTTCAGGATCGCCGCAGGATCGAGCCGCTCGTGGAGCAGCGAGGCGAGCGATGGTGCACTGGCACCGGAGCTGGTGTTGATCGTCGTGAGGTCCGCCACGAATTGTTCATCGGCACGCTGACTGGAATCTTGAACCGAAAAATTGACGATTCCTGTACGAAGCGGGGGATGCAATTCGGCGTGGGACTGCCGATCGCGCACCGCTAGTCTGTCGGACGGAAGGGTGCCAGAGCGGACGAATGGGCCGGTCTCGAAAACCGTTGAGGCGTTCTGCGTCTCCGTGGGTTCAAATCCCACCCCTTCCGCTCCGAGCGGTGGGGGGGGGGGCGGTTTTAAACAGGCCCCCCCCCCCCCCCCCCGCCCCAACCGGGGAACCCCCCACAACCGTTTGCGGCCCCCCCCACCCCCAACACGCCCTGGATAATAGCCCCC
>JANNZY010000216.1:0-6239 GCA_031410915.1 Actinomycetes bacterium | reverse complement strand
CCACGTTCGTCGGCACCACCAAGGCGCTCAACCGCACCCCCAATCGGCTCGCCCGCAAGATCTTCCACTCGATCGAGGCGCCGCACCAGATGACGTCCATCCAATGCGGCGAGGTCGGCGCCGTCCACAAGATCACGACCGAGAACGTGTACAAGCAACAGCTCGTGGAGGTGCAGGGCCAGACCGACATCCTCACGATGGGCATCCCGTTCATCTGCCCGTACAACGTCAACTCGGTGATGAACCCGGTGCTGGTGATGTGCATGGGCCTCGGCTACCTGTTCAACATGTACCGCGGCAAGCCGCTGGTGCGTGAGGGCGGCGTCGTGATCATGACCCATCCGACACCGTGGGACTTCCACCCGGTTCATCACCCGAGCTACATCGACTTCTTCGAGCAGGTGCTGTCGGAAACCACCGACCCGCACGTGATGAGCGAGAAGTACGAGAAGCGCTTCGCCGAGGACGAGTGGTACAAGCATCTCTACCGCACCAGCTACGCCTACCACGGCGTGCACCCGTTCTACATGTGGTACTGGGGTGCCCACGGCATGCAGCATTGCAGCCGGGTCATCATCGTCGGTGGCGACGTGAAGGCCGTACGCCGGCTCGGCTTCACGCCGGCGTCGACGATGGACGACGCGTTCGAGATCGCTTCCGACGTCGTGGGTCGCACCCCCACCATCACCCACCTGCACACCCCGCCCGTCTTGGTGGCCGACGTCAAATGAGCACGTGCCGATGAGAGCTGCTGATGAGCAAACGTGACGACGCGATCCGTAACGTCGTGAACCTGAAGCGCGCCGCCCGCGCCGCAGGATCGTTCGAGGCTGCGATCACGAAGGCTGTCAAACCCTTGTCCTCCAAGGGTTTCCCGTACCGCAAGCCGAACGTGCCGCGCGGTGTCGAGGTGCCGCGTGAACCGTCGAAGCTCGGTGCCGACTTCGAGACCGATTGGGCCCGCAAGTACCCGGCGCGGCTCGGCCGCGCGCTGTGGGTCGAGGGACCGATGCGGCTGTTCGTGAAGGGTGTCGCGTCGCCACAGGTGAAGGGTCTGGACCGGCTCGAGGACCTTCGCAACCGCGACAACCCACCGCCGCTGATCTTCACACCGAACCACCACAGTCACCTCGACACTCCCCTGTCGACGTACGCGATCCCTGAACCATGGCGGCACAAGCTGATGGTCGCCGCGGCGGCCGACTTCTTCTTCACGTCGAAGGTCAAGGGCAGCGCAGCGGCACTGGCGCTGAACGCGCTGCCGATCGACCGCGACTCCACCGGCCGCAAGTCGGCCGACCAGATCCGCGATCTCATCGCCGACGGCTGGAGCCTGCTGATCTACCCCGAAGGTGGCCGGTCACCCGACGGCTGGGGCCAGGACTTCAAGGGCGGGGCCGCATACCTGTCGGCACGAACCGGCGCGGCCGTCGTGCCGATGTTCATCGACGGCACCGGACCGATCTTCGGCAAGGGAATGAAGCGCCCCAAGCCAGGGCGCACGACGGTCGTGTTCGGCACGCCGATGACACCCGGCGCGAACGAGAACACGCGCCGCTTCAACGCCCGCATCGAAGCTGCTGTCACGCTGCTCGGCGACGAGAGCCTGACCGACTACTGGACATCGCGCCGCAATGCCGCCGTGGGGGCGAGCCCGAGGCTGACCGGCCCCGAGTACAACGGTTGGCGGCGGCAGTGGGCGCTCACCGAGCAGCGCCAGACCGGCGAGATGGGCATCCGTCGGCGCCAGAAGCGGCGCTGGCCGGACCTCGGCTGATCAGCCGACCTTGGCCGGCACTTTGATCTTCTGGCCGGGGATGATGACGTGTTGCGCGCCGTCGGACCAACCGTTCGCGGCGACGATCGCGTCGACGGTGGTGCCGAGCTTGGTCGCGATGCCGTTGAGGTAGTCGCCCGCCTGGACCTCGTAGGTCAGAGCGCCGGACGTGTCGTCGGTCGCCGTCGTGGTGGGGTCCGGCGTCGTCTGCGCTTCGGCGACGGTGGGCTCGGGGCTGCTTCCGGGCGCGCAGGCCCCCGGTGGGATCTTGACGACGTCGCCGGGGAAGATCGAGTGCTGGTAGCCCTCCGGCCATTGGTTGAAGGTGGCCAGTGGTGTGGCGCTGATGCAGTGCAGCCGGGCGATGCCGACGACGGTGTCGCCGGCTTGGACGGTGTATGACTGTTCGCCGGCAACGACGTCGGTCTGGCCGGCGAGGTTGGCCGCGACGGTGGTGCTCTCCAGGATCGGGGGAACCGTCTGGAAGTTCGGCGCGCCAATGCGGACGGTGGTCTGCGTCGCCGCCCCGGAACCACTCGCGCTGCCGCAACCCGCCAGTGCGAGCACCACGAGCGCGCCGATACCCGTCGCCCCGAACGCCCGGTGTTTCATGGCGGGCATCATATGCCCGGTGGGGTGGGTCAGCCGCTCTTGGCAGGCAGCTTGATCTCGAGACCCGGATAGATCAGATGGTCGACGCTGTCCCAGCCGTTCGCGACTCGAATCGCCTCGGCGGTCGTGCCGACCTTGGACGCGATCCCGTACAGGGTGTCGCCGGCCTTCACCGTGTAGGTGCCGCCCGCGGAGGAGTCAGTGGATGTCGGGGTGGACTCCGCCGTCGACGCCGCCGTCGAACCGCCGGTGGCGGTGTCTTGGGTGACCGGCTCGCTGGCCGGCGCGTCGGTCACGACGGGTTCGAGGCTGCCGCCGGTCACGCAGGCTCCGGGCGGGATCTTGATGACGTCGCCGGCGTTGAGCCCATGCGAGGTGCCGTCGGACCATTCGTTGAACGCAGCGATCGACTCGGCGCCCGCCATGCCATCGAGGCAGTGCTTGCTCGCGATCAGCAGCAGGGCATCGCCGGCCTGGACGGTGTAGTCCTGGGCGGTCGCGATCGTACCGACGGTCGCTCCTCCGTCGCCCGGCGCGGCGGCCGCCGTCGTGGTCGTGGCATCGGTGATCGGCGGGATGGTGACGAACTCGGGCGCACTGATCTTGATCGTGGTCGCCGTCGAGGCGCCCGTGCCGCCCTCGCTGCTGCAGGAAGCCATGGCCAGCACGGCAAGCGCGCCAAGACCAGCTGCACAGAAGGTGAATCTCATGTGAACGAGCGTAGGCGTGGAGGTTGGCCGAAACCCGTCACCGCTCAGGTCAGCGGACGTGTCGTTGGCAACACCGGCGACGGCAGATTCGTCTCACCGACCAGGTACCGGTCCGCGCCGGCCGCGCACGAACGGCCCTCGGCGATGGCCCACACGATCAGGCTCTGGCCTCGGCCCATGTCACCGGCAACGAACACGCCGGGCACGCTGGACATGAAGTTGGCATCGCGCCGCACGTTGCCGCGCTCGTCGAAGTCGACACCGAGTTGCTCCAGCCAGGAGCCCTTCTCCGGACCGAGGAAGCCCATCGCCAAGAAGACGAGATCGGCGGGCAACTCGCGATCGCTGCCCTCGATCTTGGTGAAGCGACCGTCGACCATCTCCACTTCGTGCAAGAGCAACGCCGTGACGTTGCCGTTGCCGTCGTCGACGAAGCGCTCGGTGTTGACGCTGTAGACGCGCTCGCCACCCTCCTCGTGGGCCGACGACGTGCGCAGCACCAGACTCCACTGCGGCCACGGATTGTTCGAAGCGCGCACGTCGGGCGGCTGCGGCATGATCTCCAGCTGCGTGACCGAGGCCGCGCCCTGGCGGTGCGCGGTGCCGAGGCAATCGGCACCGGTGTCACCGCCGCCGATGATGATGACGTGCTTGCCGGCGGCGTGGATCGGAGAGGCGTCCAGGTCGCCCTGCTGCACGCGGTTCGCGAGCGGCAGGTACTCCATCGCCTGGTGGATGCCCGCGAGCTCGCGGCCGGGCACGGGCAGGTCGCGCCACGCGGTTGCGCCGCAGGCGAGCACGACCGCGTCGTTGGTGGCGAGCAGGATGTCGATGTCGATGCCGTCACCGACCGCCGCGCTGGTGCGGAACTCGGTGCCCTCGGCCTCCATCTGCTCGATGCGCCGATCGAGGTGGCGCTTCTCCATCTTGAACTCGGGGATGCCGTAGCGCAGCAGCCCGCCGATGCGGTCGGCGCGCTCGAGCACCACGACGTCGTGGCCGGCGCGCGTGAGCTGCTGTGCGGCCGCCAGGCCCGAGGGACCCGAGCCGATGACCACCACCCGCTTGCCGGTCTTCACCGTCGGCGGCTGCGGCGTGACCCAGCCTTCGTCCCAGGCGCGGTTGATGATCTCGACTTCGACCTGCTTGATGGTCACCGCATCGGAGTTGATGCCGAGCACGCACGCCGACTCGCACGGTGCCGGGCACAGCCGGCCGGTGAACTCGGGAAAGTTGTTCGTGGCGTGGAGGCGATCGATCGCGTCCTTCCAGTGGTTGCGGTAGACGAGGTCGTTCCAGTCCGGGATCAGGTTGCCGAGCGGGCAACCGTTGTTGCAGAACGGGATGCCGCAGTCCATGCATCGCCCGGCCTGAGTCTGCAGCGCGCTGGAATCGAATGGCTCGTAGACCTCTTTCCAATCGCGCAACCGCACGGGAACGGGACGGCGGGTCGGGGTCTCGCGGGACCACTTCAGGAAACCGGTTGCCTCCCCCATCACAGGCTCGCCATCACGCGCAGGTTGGTGGCTTCTTCGTCGAGGCCTTCGGCCTTCGCATCGCGCATGACGGCCATCACCCGCTTGAAGTCCTGCGGCATCACCTTGCGGAAGTGGCGCACTTCGTCGTCCCATCCGTCGATCAGTCGCGATGCGACCGCCGACTCCGTGTACTCGCGATGCCGGGCGACGATGGCGAGCAACCACGCGGTGTCGTCGGCGTCGAGGTCTTCGAGTTGCACCATGTCGTGGTTGACGAGCGCAGCGAAGGACTCGGTCGGGTCGTGGACGTAGGCGATGCCGCCGCTCATTCCGGCCGCGAAGTTGCGCCCCGTCGGGCCGAGGACGACGACGCGGCCACCGGTCATGTACTCGCAACCATGGTCGCCGACGCCTTCCACGACCAGCGTCGCGCCGGAGTTGCGGACCGCGAAGCGCTCGCCGACCACACCGCGCAAGAAGATCTCGCCGGCTGTCGCGCCGTAGCCGATCACGTTGCCGGCGATGACGTTGTCCTCGGCCACGAACGTGGCCCGACGATCGGGGTGCACGACCACCCGGCCGCCACTCAGGCCCTTGCCGACGTAGTCGTTGGCGTCACCTTCGAGGCGGAGCTCGATGCCGCACGGCACGAACGCCCCGAAGCTCTGCCCGGCCGAGCCGCGCAGCCGGATGCTGATCGTGCCGTCGGGCAGTCCCTCGCCGCCGTAGGCCCGCGTAACCGCGTTGCCGAGCATCGTGCCGACCGTGCGATTGACGTTGTGCACGGTGGACTCGAACTGCACGGCCTGGCCGTGCTGCAACGCGGCCTGCGCGGCGACGATGAATTGCTGGTCCAACGCGACGTCGAGCCCGTGGTCTTGGCTGACCGACTGGTGCAACGTCTGGCCGTAGCGGTTGTCGGGCACGGCCAGGATCGGGCTGATGTCCAGACCGGACGCCTTCCAGTGATCGATCGCAACCTTCGTGTCGAGCAACTCGACGCGGCCGACCATCTCTTCGACAGTGCGGAACCCGAGGCTCGCCATCAGCTCGCGCACTTCCTCGGCGATGAACTCGAAGAAGTTGACGACGAACTCGGGCTTGCCGCTGAACTTCTTGCGCAGCTCCGGGTTCTGGGTGGCGACGCCGACCGGGCACGTGTCGAGGTGGCAGACGCGCATCATCACGCAGCCGCTGACCACCAACGGCGCGGTGGCGAAACCGAACTCTTCGGCCCCGAGCAACGCAGCGATGACGACGTCCCGACCGGTCTTCAACTGTCCGTCGGTCTGCACCACGATGCGGTCGCGGAGACCGTTCAGCAGCAGCGTCTGTTGCGTCTCGGCCAGTCCGAGCTCCCACGGACCACCGGCGTGCTTGAGCGACGTGAGCGGCGACGCGCCGGTGCCACCGTCGTGACCGCTGATCAACACGACGTCGGCTTTGGCCTTGCTGACGCCGGCGGCAACGGTGCCGACGCCCATCTCGGCCACGAGCTTGACGTGGACGCGGGCCAGCGGGTTCGCGTTCTTGAGATCGTGGATGAGCTGCTTGAGATCTTCGATCGAGTAGATGTCGTGATGCGGCGGCGGCGAAATGAGCATTACGCCCGGCGTGGTGTGCCGCAGCCGCGCGATGATCGCGCTGACTTTGTGCCCCGGA
>JANNZY010000215.1:0-18319 GCA_031410915.1 Actinomycetes bacterium | reverse complement strand
CGTTGTCGTCGGCCGACTTGATCGTCGACGTCAACGGGTTCTACTCCACCTCGGGTGGTGGCAAGTTCGCTTCGATCGAGCCGGCCCGCCTGCTGGACACTCGCTCCGGCCTCGGTGGCCCCCGATTGACCGCCGGATCCGTGCGCTCGCTGCAGGTAGCAGGAGTCGCCGGGGTTCCTGCCGATGCCGACATCGTGGCGCTCAACGTGACGAGCATCCTTCCCGCTGGTGCCGGCTACGTGACGGTGTACCCGTGCGACGCCGCCCGGCCGACGGTGTCCAGCCTCAACCCGTCGCCGGGCTCGATCAAGCCCAACATCGTGCTCGCCCCGGTTGCCGCGGACGGCACGGTGTGCCTGTACACCCTGACCGACGTCGACCTGCTGGTGGACGTGACCGGGTTCGTGGCCGACAACGGTGACTTGCGCTTCACGTCGGCATCGCCGTTCCGGCTCACCGACACGCGTGACCGCAACCGGCCGGAGATGCATGCCGGCACCAACGGCCAACCGGCCGGCCGGGGCCAGACGCTGACGATCCAGGTCGCGGGCACACGCGGCATCGATGCGAACGCGAAGGCGGTGTCGGCCAATGTGACTGTCATCGGCGGCGCGGCGTCGGGCTACGCGACCGCCTTCCCGTGCGGAGCTCGGCCGGACACCTCGACCGTCAACTACGTGCCGATCGACGCGATCGCCAACGGCGCGCAGATCCCGCTGTCGGCCAGCGGCCAGCTGTGCATCTACGTCTCCCAGAACGTGCACGTCATCGTCGACGTCAACGGTTGGTGGAACTGACGAAGTCGGGGGCGCGGCGTCAGGCATGGACGCAGCAGCGGGTAGCGTTGGCCCCGTGCCGCTCTACGAGTACCGCTGCCGAACCTGCGACGACACCTTCGAGCTGCGTCGGGCGATGGCTGAGTCCAGCGCCCCGGCGACGTGCCCGTCCGGTCACGACGGCGCAGTCCGCCTGTTGTCGGTGTTCGCCAGCGTCGGCGTCTCCTCCGCGGGCTCGCCGTCGGCACCACCGGCCCCTGCTGCGGGTGGCGGCTGCGGATCAGCCTGCGGCTGCCACCACTGAATCCGGCTCACCGAATCTGGGCGCTCTGCTTGGCAGGTCGAGCAAGAGTGCGTAGAGTCTGGCTGTGATCATCGCCGCCGTCGTCCTGCTCGCCGCCGCCGCAGCATCGGTTGCCGCCGCGGCAACGCGACCGCCGACGGTCATTCCCGCCGTGGTCCGTCGCGTCCGCGTCGTGCGGGTGCACCGCCGCCCCTGACTCGCCCCCGATGGCGATCCTGATCGACGACCCGCTCTGGCATTGGCGCGGTCGGCGTTGGTGCCATCTCGTCAGCGACCGCGATCTGGACGAGCTGCACGCGTTCGCCCAGCAGCTCGGCATTCCGCGCCGCGGCTTTCACGGTGACCACTACGACGTGCCCGAAGAGCACCGCGACGCGGCGGTGGTCGCGGGTGCAACCCCGGTGGGCAGCCGGGAGTTGTTGCGCCGTCTGCGTGCCGGCGGCCTGCGCCTGACGCCCGCGCAACGGCGCGAACACCAAGCCACCGGTGCGTGGCCGGCATCAGGTACCGCACCGCCAGCGTGAGGGCATGCCGAGCAACTCGCGCGGGCAGTGCGTGGTGTCCTTGCCGAGGATGAACCAGTCGACGAGCAGCACGCCTTGGTCCTCGACGAGGTCGGCGGCTTCCAGCCAACGATCGTCGTCGCCAGTGCGCAGTGCACCGTCGGGGCGCACCGACGCGAGCACGATGCCGGACACATCGACGATGCCGCTGACCGCGGTGGCGATGGACTGCGCGACGTCGATCACGTCGTTCGGTTCGGCGGTGTGCGCCACCGTGACGAGCGTCGAACCACGAAGCCGGGTGTCGAGGAACATCACCAGTGTCTCGTACGCCAGTGGGTCGGACATCTGCGCCCGGAAGACCTGCAGCGCGAGTTCGGCGGAGTGGATGGGGTCGATGTTGGCGCGCGGGAAACGGCGCGTGGATGTGGGCATGAGAGCTCCCTCGGTGATGATCGGATGCGATCGGTTGGACGCGGGGGAAGCGGTCAGGCGAGCGTAGAACAGGGGTCTGACAGTCTCCCGTTCGTTAGCCTGCGGGCATGGCTGCGATCACCATCTACCACAACCCGAATTGAAACTCGTCGGTCAATGCCGTGCGCATTGCAGCCGAACTGGGCGTCGACGCCGACATCGTGCCCTACCTGAAGACCCCACCGGACGCGGCCACACTTCGCTCGATCATCGCCAAGCTCGAGGATCCGGTGACCGATCTCGTTCGCCGCGACGCCAACTTTGCCAAGCTCGGCTTGACCGACGCCGATGTCGCGACTGCCGACCAGGTGGTGGACGTCCTCGGCAAGCACAAGGCTCTGTTGCAGCGCCCGCTCGTCGTCACACCGACGACCGCGCTGATCGGGCGCCCCAAGGACCGCGTCGTCGCGGCCCTATCCGTTCTTCGGTAGATCCTTGTACGGCGTCGTGCGGAAGTCGCCCGGCTCTTTCGACAGCCCGAGGCCGCGCTCGCTGACGATGTTCTTCTGGATCTGATCCGTACCGCCGTAGATGGCCGGCCCGGGCGAGAACACGGTCAGCTCCTGGATCGAGCCCTTCGACAGCGACTCGGTGCCCCACAGCATTCCGTCGGCACCGATGATGTGGTTGCCGATCTCGCGAGCCCGGCGCAGCGTGTGCGTCCCGAGCAGCTTGGCGAGGTTCCCCTCCACCTTCGTCGAGCGCTGGCCGCTCCTGGCCCGCAGCAGGTTCCACTTGCCGACCTCGGCCAGCGTGTGCAGCTCGGCCAGGCCCTGACGCACCGTTGGTTCGTCGATCAGGCCCTGGGCGCGAGCCAGCGCGGCAAAGGACTTCACGGTGCCGCCGCTGACCGAGCCACCGCCGCCCCCCGCGCGGTTGTCGACGAAGTCGCCGACGGGTCGGTCGAGATGACCCGCGATCGGGCCCGGCAGGGCCATCCCCATGCCTCCACCGCCGCCGCCGCTGCCGAGGCTGGCGCGCTCGACCATCAGCGTCGTGTTGGCCACGGCCCAGCCGTTGTTCAGCCCACCGATCAGGTTCGCCACCGGCACGCGGGCCTCGTCGATGAACACCTCGTTGAACATCGCCCGACCGGTCATCTCGCGCAGCGGGCGGACGTCCACGCCGGGCTGGTCCATCTGGAACGCGAAGTAGGAGATGCCCTGGTGCTTGGGCGCGTCGGGGTTGGTGCGGGCGATGAGCATGCCCCAGTTGGCATACTGGCCGCCGCTCGTCCACACCTTCTGGCCGGTGACGACGTACTCGTCGCCGTCGAGCTCGGCCTTGGTGTTCAGCCCGGCCAGGTCCGAGCCGGCCCCGGGCTCACTGAACAGCTGACACCAGGCGTTCGTGCCGTCCAGGATCGCCGGGATGTACAGCGACTGCTGCTCGGGTGTGCCGTGGGCGGCGATGGTCGGCGCCGCCAGCATGAGACCGAGTCCCGCTGGCGCACCGACCACCCCACGCTCGCCGAGCACGTTGCTGACGGCGACAGCCAGGTCGCGCGTGTAGCCGCGCCCGCCGCAGGACTCGGGCAGCATCGGCGACGAGTACCCGGCCGCAGCCAGACGCTTCCACCACTCGGCGACAGTGACGGTCGGATCCCAGTTGTCGGTCACCCATTCGTCGACCTCGGCTCGGACCTGCTCAGCTGAAAGTTGGGCCATGCGCGAAATGGTAGGACGACGCGCCGCCGAACGACGAGGCGTCGCCTCAGCATTCGTCAGGCTGTGGCGGGCGTGACCGCGGCGGCGAGGTTGTCGAGTGTCGTGACCATCCCCGCCCGGTTGTGCTCGGCACGATCGGCGACGCCACTGAGCGGCTTGCCGAGCCTGGTGACGAATGCGCCGCGCAGATCGGTCCACGTCTCGGTCACCACGCACGTGTCGTCGCCGGCCGGCTCGAACACGTATCCCCAGCGGGCGATCTTCAGCGGGCCGGCGGTGACGTCGAACTCGAACGCCCGTCCCGGGTCGGCCCTGGTGACGACGGCGACCGTCTTCCAGGTCTTCGAGCCGTTGCGGTTCTTGCCCTGGAACCTCGCTCCGACAGCCGGACCGGATGCGCCCTTCATCCACGTCGCGCCCTCGTTCTCGGGTGACCATTCGCCCATCCGGGTGACGTCGCTGACCATCGACCACAGTGTCTCGGGCGATGCGCCCACCGTGCGCGTGACCGACACCGATCGGGGAGCAGCGGGGCGGGGCGAGGTTCTCGACATGGCAGGCCTTTCGGATCAGCGTCGCGGGTCAGGGTTCGGCCGAGACTGTAGGCCAGCGATCGAGCGGGAATTGACCGCAGCATCGTTGCGCGGTGCAAGTAACCTGCGGTGACGATGGCACAGACGGGGCACGCGATTCAGGACCGGCCTGAGTCGTCCCATACCCCGTGGCGGTTGCTGCTCGGCCTGCTCGCCGAGCAGAAGCGGGGCCTGATCGCCGGCGTGATCGTCGGTCTCGGGTGGGCCGCCGCCAAGGTGTCCATCCCACGGTTGATCCGCAACGGTATCGATCGTGGCATCAAGGGCAACGAGCCGTTGCTGAAGTGGTCGCTCATCATCGGCGCGGTCGGCGTGATCTGCGGCGTCTTCATGGCGCTGCGCCGCTGGTACGCGTTCCGCGAGAGCCGCCGTACCGAGCAGCACCTGCGCCAGCGGCTGTTCGACCACATCCTGCGCCTGCACGTCGGCTACCACGACCACGCCCAGACTGGCCAGTTGATGAGCCGTGCGTCCAGCGACCTGCAACAGCTCCAGGCGTTCGTGGTCATGATCCCGCTCACGCTCAGCAACCTGTTCCAACTCGTCGCGATCCTGATCCTCCTGCTGACGAGTGACCCGCTGCTCGCCCTCGTGGCGCTCGCTCCGCTGCCATTCGTCAACGTGTCGGCTCGGCGCTTCAGCACCAAGATCCACCCGGCGGTGATGGCCGTCCAGCAGCGCCAGGCCGCGCTCGCCACCGTCGTCGAGGAGACCGTCAGCGGCGTGCGGGTGGTGAAGGGCTTCGGTGCCGAGGCTGTGCAGGCGTCGAAGTTGGACAGCGAGGCCAATCGCATCCGGGCGGTGTCGCTGGAGGCGGCCAAGATCCGCAGCCGGTTCCTGCCCGCGATCGACATCCTGCCCTCGATCGGCTTGATCTCGGTGCTCGCGCTCGGCGGGCACCGTGTGCTCAACGGCGAGATGACCGTCGGGCAGCTGATCGAGTTCAACTCCAGCGTGCTGTTGCTGATCTGGCCGATGCGCAACATCGGCATGACGTTGGCCACCGGTCAGCGGGCGGCCGTCGCGCTGCGGCGCGTGCAGCAGGTGCTGTCGACGACGTCCGCCGTCGTCGACCCGGCCGAGCCGCAGCAGCTGCCCCGCCGCGCGGACGGCATGGCGGTCGGTGCCGTGCGTTTCCGCGACGTTCACTTCGGCTACGACGCCGAACGGCCGGTGCTTGACGGGTTCGACGCCGACATCGCAGCAGGATCGTCAGTGGCCATCGTCGGCGCGACCGGCAGTGGCAAGTCCACCGTCACGCGGCTGCTGCTGCGCTTCTACGACGTGCAATCCGGCGCGATACAGCTTGACGGCATGGACCTGCGCGAGCTCGCGCTGCGCGACGTGCGCCACGAGATCGGTGTGGTCTTCGAGGACACGCTGCTGTTCCACGACACCGTCGCGGCCAACATCGCGTTTGCCGATCCGGATGCGAACCAACAGCGCATCGAGGACGCCGCGCGCCTGGCCGGTGCGCATGAGTTCATCGAGGAACTGCCCGAGGGTTACACCACGCTGCTCGGCGAGCGCGGCTTCTCGTTGAGCGGCGGCCAGCGTCAGCGCATCGCCATCGCGCGAGCGATCCTGGCCGACCCGCGAGTGCTCGTGCTGGACGACGCGACCTCGGCCGTCGACCCGTCCAAGGAACACGAGATCCGCGAGGCGATGGCCACGGTCATGCGCGGCCGCACCACGATCGTCATCGCCCACCGCCCCGGCACCATCGCGCTCGCAGACTCGGTGATCCTGCTCGACGGTGGGCGGGTCGCAGCCCGTGGCACGCACGACCAACTGCTGGCCGAGAACGCGGCGTACCGCGAGGTGCTCGCCGCGCTTGCCGACGCAGATGCCGTCGATGTCATCGAGGTGCCCGATGCAGCCGAGTTGGAGCGGCGCTACATCAACGTGCCCGACGACGACGCCGAGTTGTCGATGCACGAACCGAGCGGGGGTGTGTGACCGATGCGGATGATGACCGCCGTCGCCGAGGAGGACCGCCTCGACAGGGACGCCACCAAGCAGGTGCTGCGCCGCTCGTGGCAATTCGCGCGTCCGTTCCGCCGCACCATTCGTGTCGCCCTGCTGCTGGTCACGATCTGGACCGCGACGACGCTGGCCGGCCCGGTGCTCGTCAGCTACGGCATCGATCACGGCATCGCCAAGGACGACGGTGGCGTGCTGAACATGGCGGTGGCGGGCTACATCGCCGTCACCATCGCTGCCTACTTCATCGCCCGGTTGCAGTTCGTGTACATCAACCGCGCCGGCGAGGGGTTCTTGCGCGACCTGCGCGTGCGCGTCTTCGCCCATCTGCAGCGCCAGTCGTTGGCGTTCTTCGACCGCGAGAAGACCGGGGTGCTGGTCTCGCGGATGACAGCCGACATCGAGTCGATGGCCGAGTTGATCCAGTGGGGGCTGCTGCAGTTCGTGTCCGCCGGCCTGCTGGTCGTCATGGCGCTTGCGCTGTTGTTCGTGCTGTCGTGGGAGCTGACGTTGCTCGCGCTCGTCGTCTTCCCGATCATCGTCGTCGCCTCGGTGAAGTTCCAGCGCGAGTCGAACGCTGCGTACCTGCAGGTCCGCGAGCGAGTCGGTGTCAACCTCAGCGCACTGCAGGAGGGCATCAGCGGCGTTCGAGTCATCCAGGCCTTCGCCCGCGAGGACGAGCAGTCCCGCCGCTTCCGTGCCACCAACGACTCCCTGATGGACGGCCACATGGAGAGCGTTCGCGTCTCGATGTGGTACTTCGCGCTCGTCGAGTTCTGCGGCATCGTGGCCATCGCCGGCATGGTCGGCGTCGGCGGCTGGCTCGTGCATCGCGGGTCGGTCAGCCTCGGAGTGGTGACCGCGTTCGTGTTGCTGCTCGGCAACTTGTTCGAGCCGGTGTCCCAGCTGTCGCAGCTCTACAACACCGTGCAGTCCGCCGGGGCCGCGCTGCAGAAGTTGTACGGCATCCTCGACACCGTTCCCGAAGTGGACGAGAAGAAAGGCGCGATCGACCTTCCGACTCGTGGTGAATTGGTCGTGAACGATGTGGCGTTCGAGTACGTGCGCGGCCGGTCCGTGTTGCGCGACGTCACACTCACCGTTGGAATCGGCGAGCGGCTCGCGCTGGTCGGCCCGACCGGTGCGGGCAAGAGCACGCTGGCCAAACTGATGTCTCGGCTCTACGACCCAACCTCCGGCTCGGTGGCCTTTGGCGGTGTGGACCTGCGCGATGCCACACTGCGCTCGCTGCGCGAGCGCGTCGTGGTGGTGCCGCAAGAAGGCTTTCTCTTCAGTGGCACGATCCGCGACAACCTCAGCATCGCCCGGCCCGCCGCCACCGATGACGAGATCACTGCGTCGCTCGCGGCGATCGGAGTGCTCGACCACTTCCTGGCCTTCCCGATGGGGCTCGACACCGAGGTTCGCGAGCGCGGCTCGCGACTGTCCGCGGGCGAGCGCCAGTTGATCGCGTTGGCTCGCGCAGCGCTGGTCGACCCGGCGGTGCTCGTTCTCGACGAAGCGACGAGCAACCTCGACCCCGGCACGGAGGCCGAGGTCGAGCATGCGTGGGAGTCGCTGATGTCGCATCGCACGGTGATCGTCGTGGCGCACCGCCTCTCGACGGTGCGCCGCGCTGATCGCATCGCGGTCGTCGACCGCGGCGGCCTGGCCGAGCTCGGCTCGCACGACGAACTGGTCGCGCTCGGCGGCAAGTACGCCGCGCTATCCGCAGCATGGGAGCGCAACCAGGTCGCGTCCTCACCGCGACGTGCGACGTGATCAGGCTGTGGCGACGAGCAGGAACTCGAGCAGGCCGTGATCCTGGGTGCTGATGCCGCCGGTCGAGGGGTCCTCGATGTCGTAGTCGGCGAACTTGACATCGGTGCTGCCGGCGATGGCGATGCTCCTGCCGGTCCTCTTCGCGGTCACGTCCAGCGTCACCGACTTCGTCACGCCGTGCAGCGTCAGATCACCCGTGGCGCTGGCGCTGATCTGTTCGCCGTCAGCCGGGATCGAGCCGAGCTCGATCGGCTGGGTGATCGTGAATGTGGCCGTCGGGAAGGTGTCGGTCTCGAGGAGACGACTGCGGAACTGGCCGTCGCGACGGTCCTCGTCCGATGTCACCGACGTCATGTCGACGGTGAACTCTGCGGCAGTGACCTGCGCGCCGGAGACGGTGATCGTGCCCGTGACCGAGTTTGTGCGGCCCACGCCTTCCGTGTCCTGACCGAACAGCACCTCGACGACGCGATATCCCACCTGCGATTCGGTCGTGATCGTGTACGCCCCGTCTGCGCTGGCGGATCCCTGCGACGCCGTCGTGGTCGTCACGGTTGCGCCGGTCGTGTCGGCAGTGGCAGCGACCGTGCTGTCGACCGATGTGGTGTTCGTGTTGTCAGCCGACGTGGAAATCGGGGCGTCGTCGATGGACAGTTTGCCCGGCGCGTCATCCTTGATGAAGTTGATGTAGACAAACGGCACGGCCACAACGGCGATCAGGACGAGGACGACCACACCGATGACGATCTTGTGCCAACGCTTCAACTTCCGCTGCTTCTCCGGCGGTGACTGGGGGATGCTCATGTGGACTCCTACGTTGCAACGGCGTGTTCGGTTTGCCTCATATTTGCGTACTCAACGAAACTCTGTGCGGTGATGGGGTAAGAATCCGGTGAGAGGTCGCGCAGAGTTCCGAAGAACACAGCGTGCGAGACGGCCCCTATCCTGATCCGGTTCGCATTCCTGATGAGAAGGAGCCGCAGTGGCCCTCACCCCCGAGATCGTCCGTTCCGTCCCGCGCACTGCCGACGCAGTCGGTGTGCCGGTGCCCAGTGAGGGTGCCGTGCCCCGCGTGCTCGGGCTCAACCGGGCCGCACTCGCAGCGAACGGGTTCGAGGGCAAGGCCGGGCAGACGCTGGTCATCCCGACGGCCGGCGGACCAGCGCAGATCGCGGTCGGTATCGGCAAGCCCGGTGAGCTGACGGCCAAGGGGCTGCGCGATGCCGCCGGTTCGTTCGCCCGCGCGGCGGGCAAGCGGGCTCGCCTGGCCACCACGCTGGCCGACCTCGACGGCGTCGATGCTCGCACCGCTGCGCAGGCCGTGGTCGAGGGTGTCACGTTGGCCAACTACCGTTTTGCCGGGTTGAAGAACGACAAGCCGACCCCGCCGATCGACGCGCTCGCGCTTGTCGTCGGCCAGCCCCGCGCAGCGGCCGCGCAGCAGGGTGCCGAGCGTGGTGCCGCTACCGCCGCTGCGGCCTGGCTCGCTCGCGATCTCGCCAACACGCCACCGGCGTACATGACCGCGCGCATCCTCGCCGAGCGCGCCGTCGCGGTCGCCGAAGAGGGCGGTCTCGGCGTCGAGGTGTTCACCAAGGACCAACTGCTGGCGATGGGTTGCGGTGGCATCATCGGCGTCAACGCCGGCAGCACCGAGCCGCCGCGCATGGTGAAGTTGACGTACGCACCACGCAACCCGACCGGCCACGTCGTACTCGTCGGCAAGGGCGTCACGTACGACTCCGGCGGGATCAGCCTCAAGCCCAGCGACCCGATGCACGCGATGATGAAGATGGACATGAGCGGTGCGGCGGCGGTGCTCGCGACCCTCGGTGCGCTGAAGACCGTCAAGTGCAAGACCGCGGTGACCGGGTACCTGATGTGCACGGACAACATGCCGTCGGGCAGCGCGCTCAAGCTCGGCGATGTGCTGACGATGCGCAACGGCAAGACCGTCGAGATCCACAACACCGATGCGGAGGGCCGCCTGATCCTGGCCGATGGTCTGTCGCTCGGCGTGGAGGACAAGCCCGACGCGATCCTCGACATCTGCACGCTGACCGGCGCTGTGCTCGGCGCGCTGGGCGACCGAATGTCGGGAGTGCTCGGGTCGAATCAGTCGTGGATCGATCAGGTCAGCGCGGCGGCGGCGCGGGTCGACGAGCCGACGTGGCAGCTGCCGCTGGCCAAGGAGTATCGCAAGCTGCTCGACAGCCACGTCGCCGACATGCGCAACATCGGCGGCCCCTATGCCGGCACCATCACCGCGTCGCTGTTCCTCAACGAGTTCACCGGCGACGTGCCGTGGGCGCACATCGACATGGCCGGCGTGATGAAGATGGACGGCGACGAGAGTTGGTTGGCCAAGGGTGCCACCGGCTACGGCGCTCGCCTGCTGATCGACCTCGTCAGCAACTTCGCCAAGCCCACGGCCGCCTGACCCGGCTTCAGATCGAGCTTGCGGTCACGCGGCATCGCTGAGCCGCCGCACCGCCTCTGCGGCTTCGCGCGGTGTGACTCCGACGGACAGCAACTGCCGTTCGAGCTGTGACGGCTCGTCGCCGGTGCGCACCATCGCCTGCGCGATTTCCACGGCGCGCGCCAGACGGATGTCGTCGAGCGATGACACGTCCACCCATTGCTCGTGCGCGGCCTGCAGGTGCGGCGGCAGCTTGCGCAGGTGGCGCATCGACAGCGGCGGGATCAGCCGCCTCACGGCGAGCCCGTGGCCCGTGCTGTGCGCCATGCCGAACATGACGCAGCGATTCAACGCCCGCCCGAACGGGCTGTGGTCGCCGGCCGTCAACGACAGCCCGAGCGCGTTCGCGGTGGCGGCCAGGTCGAGTTCGTATCCGTCCGGATACGCGTCGAGCCCGGTCACGAGCCGGCGCAACAACCACGTCGAGGTGGGACCGAGGATGCCGAGCCAGAACAGTTCGACGTAGGGGCTCCGAGCATCGTGACCAACGGCCTCGACGATCGGGTCGTGCCACGGCGTGACGATCAGCGTGGGCGCAAGCGGAGTGGGCAGCATGTGAGTTCCCCCGAAGTGGAGTGAGTCGTCGAAAGGGGGAAGCACCCCGAGAGTGCTCCACCCACCGACGAACCGGAAAATCGGAGCTTCAACGAATGCGGTGACGACCGCGAATCCGGCAAGCTCAGCCCTTGACGCGTTGCTGAAATTGGAGAGCTATTCACTGACAAGTCCCACCGACGAGTACGAGTCCGAGGTCGCGATTGCGCCGTGCCTACTGCCCTGCGGTCGGCGGCCCCATCACCGCACCCTAATGCTCGACGACACCTCCCCTCGGAAGCGTCGTCACCGGTCAGGGATTGAAGCTCCGCCGGATCGGCTGACGCTCAACGGTTCATAGGGGTTGACAGCGAACCACTGAACCGGACTTGTCGGTCTGCAATGTTGCCGGGAACCCGATGATCACAGGCTCGACGAAGATGACACCATTCACTACACCCGTGGCGTGTGCGAACGTGAACGTCCCTGCATTGTGGAAGTTACCCGTGCAGAAACCGTCGTTGAACTTGTCATGGGCTTTGAATTTCGAGGTGGCCCCGTAGCCGGTCCATTGCACGCTGAGAGAGATGTTGGCAAGGGCGCCCGGTTCGCACGGGAAGAAGTCACACAGTCGCACATCGGTCGCTGAGGCGGAGCCCCCTGCAAGATTCGCCTTCACGTCGACGGACGCGATGTCGGTGAACCCGCTGCCGATCGGCGTGGCAACGTACCCCGGGGCGACGTCCGTGATGACAATCCGGAACAACGTCACGTTGACGCCGGGGCCACCGAACCGTTCGCCGTCGTCGTTGATGCGCTGTTCGAACGCAAACACGCTGATCGCCCGGCATTCGGTGCCGACGGCGGAACCGAAGGCACAGTCTGTGAGCACCGCCGAGGCGGCGCGTCCCTTGAAGTGGAACACGTTCACCGAGTTCGGCGCTGCAATCGCCTGGCCAGCACGAGACGCAAAGGCCACAGAAAGTACCGCGACGACCGAGAATAACCTTCTCATCACAGACCCCCAAGCAGCTGCCTCGGCAGCGAACCCCCCCGAGTGAAAGTACTCCTCGATAGCTGGGAAGACAAGAACTTTGGAGACCCGCCGTTCGAGATGAGCGCAGGCGATGCAGCAGACCTGAACGTGCGCGAGCTTCCCTGAACTCAGCTCTTCCACGCCTCGGAGACACGAACACCGCCGCCCAGCTCAACCAGCGTTCTGGGGCAGTCTTGGTGGCTCCGAGGGCCTTGCGTTGCCCTCACAGAGTCGTCAGGTTAGCCTGACAGCTGTGCGTGTGCTCGTGGCAGCCAAAGACCTTCCCCAAGATCCATTGTCAGCTCTGCGAGTGCTGACCGAGAGCGAGCACGAACTCGAACGCATTCGCCGGGAACAGGTCATCGCCGCCCGAGCCGCCGGCGCGTCCTGGCAACAGATCGGCGAAGCCCTCGGCGTCACCCGTCAATCAGCCTGGGAGAGCTTTACCGCGGAGACGCGAGCTGCGTTGTCCGCCGACACGCTCCTTGCGGGAACAACCCAATAATGATCACCAACATCGAGGAGTACTTCCAGCGCGGGTGCGGTCGATGCGAGCGCTTCGACACCCCCGACTGCTCGACCCGGCTCTGGCCCGACGGGCTCGTGCATCTCCGGAGGATCTGCAAGGACGTCGGCATGTCAGAGCACGCCAAATGGGGACACCCGTGCTACACGCACTCCGGACGTAACATCGTCATCTTGGGCGCTTTCCGGGACGATTTCCGATTGACGTTCTTCAACGCCGCGTTGATGCGCGATCCGTATCGCGTCCTCGAGGGGCAGGGTCCCAACAGCAGGCATCCCGACTGCTTCAGGTTCGATGACACCCGAGACGTCGTCGCCTCAGAGAAGGTCATCCGGGAGTACCTCGCCGAGGCGATTGGCTACGCCGAACAAGGTATTCGACCGCCGAAGGTCGAGCACGAACTCGAGCTTCCGGATGAACTCATCGAGGCACTCGGGTCCGATCCCGAACTCACCCAGGCGTTCACGCGATTAACACCAGGCCGCCAGCGCAGCTACGTGTTCGCCCTCAACTCCGCCAAGACGTCAGCCACCAAAGCGGCCCGGATCATCAAGTACCGCGACAAGATCCTGGCCGGCAAGGGCGCGCTCGACCGGTAGCTCGCACGCCACCAACTGAGCTGCGACCATCGACACCCGACGTGCGGACCGACACGACAGGATCCCCGCACCCCATGGTGGTCGCGCACTTCGCTCTCCGTGCGACGCAGGGCAAGCGAGCGTGAGGTCGCGAACGCGCCGCTCGGTCACCTGCGACTGAGAGCCCGTCACTGTCGAACGAGCAGGTTCTCGAACTGCTGGAGTCGGCCGAACATGTCGGGCAGGCCGTGCAATCCGTTGCGCACCTCGTCGTGACACATCGTGAGATCGGGACCGTTGTGCGCTTCAACGCCGACGACGCATTGGAGGATGTTCCGGCGGGTGAAGCCCAGCCATCCGCCGATCATGAACACGAACCAGCTCGGACCTGGTGGGGGTAGGGCTCCGCCCCCGGCGACGTAGCCGTCGACCACCGAACGAAAGACAACGGGGTCGATGTCGTCGAAGCCAGGTCCCTTCGAGAGGCTTAGCTCGAATGCGAACGATCGCGAAACGGGCTCCTCGGGCACGGCGTCCGCCTCGACCCATCGATGCACGACCACCTCGGCATCGGGGGAGATCGGCTCCGGCATCGGGATCCCCGCCGCGACCGCGGCCAGCTCGAGCCGGAAGACGTCGTCGTGCCGGAACGCCGAGTCACGATCGAGCACGAGCCGGGGAATCGGCTCGAGCAACCGCCAGAGTCGTCAGAAATCAGCGTCCCTGAAGTGCCGGTCGGTCGGTGCGAACCTGCCGCACAGCCGGCGGTATGGGTCAGCTGTGTGTACTGGCGATTCGGGCGTACACGAGGGCATCCGATCTCGAATCACCGATCGTGAGGAAGGACCGGAGACGCCCTTCGAGTTCGAATCCCGCAGCGTTCAGGACCGATTGCGACGGCTCGTTGTTCGGCTCGACCCAAGCCTCGATTCGAGCGAACCCGCCCGACCCGATCGCCCAACCGCTGGCCAGAATCGCTGCTCGACGAGCGAACCCGCGCTGTCGTGCGTTGGGGACGACCCAGTACCCGAGACCAATGACACCGGGCTGCGGCCGCAGCATCATCGACACGAGCCCTACTGCTCGATCGAGGTCGAGCGAATGGATAGCGAGGCTGATGCCCTCACCGGACTCGATGCGTTTCCACTGGCGATCGATGAATGCCCGTCCCGCATCGATGGTCCAACGTGAGGGAACCGTCGTGCCGGAGGGGATCGGGGGATCGGTGCCGGCCTCGCGAACGCAGTCGAGGTCATCGAACGACCACGGTCGGAGTCCGAGCACTTCGTCGCTCAACATCGGATCCGGATAGCTCAATGCCACACGCCAACGGTACGCGAGGTCGGCGGTTGAGGGCGCCAGGCCGGCTCCGGGTGCGTTGTACGGTGACGCTCGTGAAACTCGACTTCTTCGCTGCGCCGGGGCCGTTCACGCAGCTGACTGTCGAGCAGGCGAACATGATTCGCGACCTCGAGCTCGGCCCTGCCGATCTGTGCCTCGTGGCCCAACGCCTCCTCGTGGCGCCAGGTGAGGCGAGCGGGGTCGGGCTGAGTGAGCAACGCTTGACCGAACGGAACACACGCCCGGCGACCGCGTTGTTCGCCCGCGCGCTGGAGCTCGATGCCGTGACGCCGCTCGGCGAGATGCGTCCGACGGACCGGCGGGTCGTCGGCACCTGTCGGCATTTCGCCGCGTTGTCGACGGCGTTCCTTCGGGCAGCCGCCGTGCCGGCGCGGGCGCGGTGCGGTTTCGCGACGTACTTCGTACCGCCGAAGAAGGTGGACCACTGGATCGTCGAGTTCTGGTCTGGCGAGCAAGGGCGCTGGATCCGGATCGACCCTGAGTACCTTGGCCTGGAGACGCCGTCGAGAGCGAGGACCGACGATCTTGGTGACGGCGAGTTCCTCGCTGCCGGCGAGGCATGGCAGCTCGTCCGTTCCGGGGCGCACGACCCGATCGACTTCGGTGTGTTCGGGACCGAGAACTGGGGTGTCGGAGAGATCCGCGGCAACGCGATGCGCGACCTGGCGAGCCTCGCCCGCAAGATCGAGACGCTTCCTTGGGATGAGTGGGGTCCGATGAAGGACTCGTACAACAACGAGACGGGTCCTGAGTTCGATCTACTGATCGACGATCTCGCCGCCGCAACGGCGGATCCCGACCACGGCGACCTCGAGAGCGTCTACGCCGAACTCGCAGTCCCGGCGTCACTCATCGGTTGACGCTCCTCGACGCCGGCACCGTGCAGTGCACGGGTGGACAACCCGGCGGTAGGTGGCAGTCCGGCGAGGGGGGCATTCCCTGGTCTATGTCCTCAGCTCACCGTGTCCAGCCGTCAGGAGTTCTCGTGCGGGTGAGGGGATTTCTCGAAGGGTGCGAATGGCCGGTGCCGTTCCGCTTGTGCTGCGAGGCCGAGAAGCGTGGTCTCGTCGTTGGTCCGTCCGACGAGCTGGATCGCTGTGGGGAGCCCGTCGCTGCCGAGGCCGGTCGGCACGCTGAGCGCGGGCTGTCCAGTGAGGTTCCAGGGCACGAGCCATGCGGAGGTGTTCGCAGCGGCGAGCGAGCGGAGCGCGCCCCGCTGGGGGCAGTCGACGATGCGAGGAGCGGGGCGTTGGCAGATCGGTGAGACGACGACGTCGGCGATCTGGAACACGTCGTTGATCGCCTCCGCGATCGCTCGCTCGCCAGCGAGGGCTGACCGGAGCGCCCGGTTCGCCAGTGGGCTGCCGAGACGCGCGACGGAACGGGTTCGACGCTCGAGCCGTGCACGATCTTGCATCGACTGCACGTCGTCGTGCGCGCCGGTGAGGAGCCGGACAGTCGAGTTCCACAACGCGGCGAGGGGGTAGTCGACATCCATGGTGACGATCTCGTGCCCGAGGTCGGCGAGCATGCCGACTGCGTCGTCGAAGGCCCGACGTTGCCCGCGTGACAGCCGGGCCCGGCTGCCCGCCGGCGGATTCGTCGCGGCCGCAATCATCAGTCGTGGTTGCATCGTGAGTGCGTCACGAAACGTCGTGCCAGCGTCGATGGTGGAGGTGAGATCAAGGAAGAGCGCGGCGTCGCGTGTGGACCGGGTGAGGGGCCCGAGCGCGATGAGGCCGTGCCAGCCGGAGCCATGTTCGGGGCCGAGGGGGATGCGACCGCGTTGGGGCTTCAGTCCGATGAGGCCCGTGAGTGCTGCCGGGTATCGCACGGAGCCGCCGCCATCGCTGCCGAGCGCCATCGCTGCCATGCCGCTACAGACCGCAGCGGCCGATCCTCCGGACGAGCCGCCGGGTGTCCGATCGGGGTTCCACGGGTTGCGGGTGGTGCCCCACGTCGTGGAGCTCGTCCATGGCCACAGGGTGAGTTCGGGAACGTTGGTCTTGCCGATGATCACGGCTCCCGCGTGTCGCAGGCGGCGTACGACGTCGGCGTCGTCGTCGCAGACGCCTCGATCGATCGCGGTGCCCCACATGGTGGATTGCCCGGCGACATCGGTGTCGTCTTTGATCGCGACGGGCACGCCGGCGAGCGCGAGGCGTGACCGGTCGATCGGTGACATCGCGTCGATCCGCTCGGCGTCGAGCAGTGCCTGATCGGCCATGACGGTACGGAAGGCGTTCACCTGAGGTTCGATCGCCTCGATCCGGGCGAGCGTGGCGTTGATCAGCTGCCGTGCGGTGATGTCGCCGGCATGCACTGCGGCGGCGAGCGCCGTGGCATCGAGAGCGGTGAGCGTCGCAGGGTTCATGTCGGGTGCTCCGCGGCGAGTCGGTAGAGATGTGCCCACGCAGTGAGGAGTCGGTCGTGATCGATCGCTCCCGGCCGTGTGCCGCCGAGCGCTTCGATCACCTTGACGTTGACGAGCGCGCCGATCAGCAGCGTGGCCATCGCGTCACCCTCGATGCTCGGCGCCGGGAGGGACATGTGTGCACCGTGGCCCGCTCGCCATTGAGGGAGCAGGCTCGCGCCGATGGCTTCATCGAGAGCGACGATGGCAGTGGAGGCGCCGTTCCCGAAGCCGCGATGTGAGGTGGCGGTGCGCACTGAGATGTGTGCAACTCGGCGGGGCCACTGCCGCCAGGCACACGCGGTCGCCGGAGTTCCGTCGGGCGTGAGCCCCAGCGACGATGATCATTCAGGCACCGTAGTCTTCGGCGCTGCTCGTCCGACCTAGTCGACCGCGTTGCGGAGTCGGCGGTAAAAGCCCCCGCCTTTCGAGGCTGGCTCAAGGCGACGGCGAGTGCCGGCGTTGCTCGGGCTGGTGTCGGGCAGCGGGATCATCCCGCTCGCCCATTCGCAGGACACCGCTGGAGCGAACACCGGATATGAGTGTGAGCGAGCCGCCGGTCACGCTGCGCTGATGATCCGTAGACCTGAATGGATTCGTAGCGGGGACAGGGCCACTACGCTGGTGTACGTGTCGGTCGGGGGATCGATGCAGAGCGTGGGGGTCGATGATGGCGATGCTGGACGTGGAATGGCCGACCGCATGGGTGAAGCCGCCGGAGGTCGTGCCCTTGGACGCGATCGACCTGGGCTCGATGCACGGCTTCTGGGACCAGCCCGACGCCTTCCGCGACGGCGCGTTCTTCACGCTCCGCCACGAGCGGCCGGTGCCGTTCTTCGCGGAGCCGGAGCTGCCCGGCTTCCCCGTGGGTCCGGGCTTTTGGTCGGTGACGACGTTCGACGACGTGTGGCACGTGAGTCGCAGCCCGAAGCTCTTCAGCTCCGTACCGTCGATCGTGCTCGCCGATCAGGCGCCCGAGGTGGCCGAGTTCTTCGGGTCGATGATCGCTTTGGACGACCCGCGGCACATCAGACTGCGAATGATCGTCCAGAAGGCGTTCACGCCGCGGGTGGTAGCGATGGTGGAGGAGGCGGTGAAGTCGCGGACGAAGCAGATCGTGCAGCGCATGCTCGAACGCCATCCCGACGGTCGCTGCGACATCGTCCGGGAGGTGGCTGCGCCGCTACCGCTCCAGATCATTTGCTCGATGATGGGGATTCCCGAGGAGGACGAGGAGCGCGTCTTCCACTGGACGAACGTGATCCTCGGCGAGTTCGAGACGGAGGAGGATTTCGCGACGTTCGAACGC
>JANNZY010000214.1:0-30402 GCA_031410915.1 Actinomycetes bacterium | reverse complement strand
AACACCGCTGCCAACCCCGGCGACCCGTGAGCCGTGACGAGCAGGATCGCATCGGCATCAACGACCTCCTCACCTGCATCACCAACCACGAAACCCTCAACCGCAACCACCGCAACAACTGACTCCGTACGAAGACACTTCCGACGACGACGGGTCAACGTTCGGAGGGTCGTCGGGTCCGATGGCACGCTTCGCTCAGAGAAAGCGGCGAACGAGCTTGTACTTCCAGGTCTTGTAGGGCGGGTACATGATCGGTGGGTCCGGCCTGGTCGGCTTGCGCAGCACCGGTTTGCGGTGGCTGAACGTGTCGAAGCCGGCCTTGCCGTGGTAACTGCCCATGCCACTCGGGCCGATGCCGCCGAACGGCAGATCACCGACACCGACCTGCAAGATGGTGTGGTTGACCGCCACGCCGCCGGCAGAGGTCATCCGGATGACCCGATCGGCGGTGTCGTCGTTCGACGTGAACACGTACAGCGCCAGCGGCTTGTCGCGATCGTTGACGAAGCGGATCGCTTCCTCCACGTCGCTGACCGCGATCACGGGCAGGATCGGGCCGAAGATCTCCTCCTGCATCACCGCAGCGTCGGGTTTCACACCGGCGAGCACCGTCGGTGGCATGAAACGAGCAGCACGGTCGCCATGTCCGCCGCACACGGTCGCGTCGTAGCCGCCGGCATCGAGCAATCCGGTCAGGCGATCCCAGTGGCGCTCGTTGACGACGCGGCCGTAGTCGGGAGAGCCCTTCGGGTCGTCGCCGTAGAAGTCGTGCACGGCGCGCAGCAGTGCGCCGTGCAACGCGTCCTCCACGCTTTCGTCGACGAGCACGTAGTCGGGAGCCACACACGTCTGGCCGGCGTTGAGGAACTTGCCCCACGCCAGCCGCCGCGCGGTCACGTCGATGTCCGCATCCGCAGCCACGATCGCCGGGCTCTTGCCGCCGAGCTCGAGTGTGACGGGCGTCAGGTTCTTCGCCGCCGCGGTCATGACGATGCGCCCGACCGTGCCGTTGCCCGTGTAGAAGATGTGGTCGAAACGCTCGGCCAGCAAGGCGGTGGTCTCGTCCACCGCGCCGGTGACGACGCGCACGACTCGCTCGTCGAGGTATCGCGGGATCAACTCGGCCAGCACGGCTGACGTCGCCGGCGCGACCTCCGATGGCTTGAGCACGACGGTGTTGCCGGCCGCGAGCGCGGGCACGAGTGGTGCCAGCAGCAACTGCACCGGATAGTTCCACGGGGCGATGATCAGCACGACACCGAGCGGCTCGGGAACGATCTCACCGATGCCCGGCTTGAACGACAGCGCCAGCTTGACCCGCTCCGCCGCGTTCCACACATCCAGGTTCTTCAGCGCGGCACGGATCTCGCCGAGCACGAGGCCGATCTCGGCGCCGTAGGCCTCGAACGCAGGCTTGCCGAGGTCGGTGTGCAGCGCCGCGAGCAGCGCCGGCTCCTCCTCTTTCAACAGCCGCTCCAACTGGTGCAGTTGCGTGCGGCGGGCCTCGATCGTACGCAGGACACCGGAGTCGAACGAGTCGCGCAACGACTCGACGAGGGCGGGAATCGAACGATCGCTGTGGATTGCGGCATCGGTCATGCCCAGACACTACGACCGAGGCGATCAATGGGGCTGACAGACCGGGCAGTAGTAGCAGGGTCGGCCGGCGAGTTCGGCAGTCAGCACGGCCGTGGCGCAGCGCAGGCAGCGCTCGCGGTGGTAGACGTACGTGGCCTCGCCACGCCGCGGGCGACGGCCCTTCGGCAGTGCCAGCTCGCTTCGGTCGACCGTGATGATGCGATTCTCCTTGACGCCCTTGCGCAACATGGCGACGATCGTCTCCCACAGCGCGCGCAGCTCCACTTCGTCTGCATCGCGGCCGGCACGCAGCGGGTTGATGCCGTTCACGAACAGTGCCTCGGCGCGGAAGACGTTGCCGACGCCGCACAGCACCGACTGGTCGAGCAGCAACGATCCGAGCGCCTGCTTCGACCTGCGCATCCGATCGATGGCCACCTGCGGCTTGGCATCGCGGCGCAGCGGGTCGGGTCCGAGGCGGGCCACGATGCTGTCGCGATCGTTGATCGTGCCGACCGAACAATCGGTCGGGCCGGCGAGGTCCACCGTCGCCGCCTCACTCTGCATCCGCATCCGCACCATGCCGATCGGATCCGGCGCGTCGGCACCCTTGGAGACCCGGAACTTTCCGAACAACCCGAGATGCACGTGCCCCACGTCGCCGCTGTCGTAGTGGTAGAAGAGGTGCTTCCCATACGGTTCGATGCGCTCCAGCACACGCCCGTCGATACGTCGAGCGTCGTCCTCGAAGCGCCCCTGCGGCGAGCTGACCCGCACCTCCCGCCCCGCCAGCAGCAGCCCGTGGTCCTTCGCAATGCGGTGAATCGTGTGACCCTCGGGCATGGCCAGCGACCGTACCGGCGGCGCCCGCCCGCAGCGAATCCAGCGCCGAGACAGCCGGTGACACTGGCACTGCCGACATGTCGCGACACGATCAATTGCACTCAGGCCAGGACTACCCTCCGTCGAGATGACAACTCTCCGAGATTCTTCGGTGAACTTCACTCGTACCGCCCAACCCGCCGTCGCCGAGGCGAAGATCGTTGCTCCAACCAATGGGGGGCAGGTTCGCAGGTGAGATGGGTGATACTGGTGCGGTCATGAAGTTGGAATTGAACGACGCGGAGCTGGCGAGTTGTGTGGGGTGCGGGTTGTGCTTGCCGCACTGCCCGACCTATCGCGTGACGGGCGAGGAAGGGCTGTCGCCGCGTGGTCGCATCGCCGCGATGCGCACCGTGCAATGGGAGGGCGCGGCGGTGGACGACTCGTTCGTGCACTTCATGGACACGTGTGTACAGTGCCGCGGCTGCGAGCCGGCGTGCCCGTCCGGCGTCCCCTATGGGCGCCTCATCGAAGACACGCGGCACGCGCTGGCCGAGGCCCATCGCACGACGCCGTGGTGGCAGCGCGCCGGGTTCCGAGTGCTCGGCCACCATCGGCTGTTGCTCGCCGGCTCCACGCTGCTCGCCATCGCACAGCGGCTGCGGTTCGTGCCGAAGCGGCTCGGGCTGTCTCGCCTGCCGGTGCGCCGGCCACCGGCGCTGCAGTCCACGGGCACCGACGGGTACTTGTTCACCGGCTGCGTGATGGACGCGTGGCAGCGCGACACGCACGTGGCGACGCAGCGCGTCGTGCAGTCCACCGGAACGCAGTGTGCAGTGGCCGGACGTGGTGGCGACTGCTGTGGAGCGCTGCACATCCACGCCGGGCTCGGAGACGAGGCCAAGCGCCTTGCCGAGCGAACGATGGCCAGCATGCCCGGCGACGCGCCGGTCATCGTCAACTCCGCTGGCTGCGGCGCGGCGATGAAGGACTACGGCCACCTGCTCGGCACCGACGCGGCTCGAGCGTTCTCGTCGCGTGTGGCGGATGTCCACGAGTTCCTCGCGGCCAGGCTCGACTCGATGCCCGAGGCGGACTCCACCCGGCCCCGGCCACAGATCATCGTGCAAGATCCATGCCATCTGCGGCATGTGCAGAAGGCGCATCTGCCCGTTCGAGCCGTCCTCGGCCGGTACGCCGACATCATCGAGCTCGACGACGATGGGCTCTGCTGCGGTGCCGGGGGCGCGTACTCGGCGCTCCAACCCGAACTCGCCGCCGACATCCGTGCCCGCAAGCTCGCATCGATCAGCCGCGCTCAGGCCAGCAGTGCTGCCGACGTGGTAGCCAGCGCCAACCCGGGATGCTCGATGCATCTCGCCGCAGCCGGTGCCACGGTCATGCACCCGCTGGACATCGTCGATCAACTGATCGGCCCGGCGCGGTGAGCGACCTCGACGATCTCGCCGACCGCCTCGACGCGATCGCCGAAGAGATCGCCGAGGCGTCGATCTCCGAGCTGAAGGCGGCTCTGCGCCGGGGCGAGCACAAGCGGCCGCAACTGGAACGCACGCTCAGCCAGGCCAAGCGGTCGATCGACAAGGCCGCCCACTTGCTCCGGCGTGCCGCGACCGGCGACGACACTACGGGCAACGACGGGTCAGACGAGCTCGACTGAATCGCCGACGTTGATCGACCCGGCGACGGACACCGTCGCGTAGATGCCGACGTTCTGATCCAGGTCGCGCACGATGTGGCGCAGCACCTGGCGGTCGACCGGCAGGTCGTCGCCGAACTCGCGGGTCACCACGACGCAGCGCGGGCACTTCGCGCCGAGCATCAGCTCGGTGCCGCCGATGCGCAGAGTGCGCCCGGACCAGTCGAACTCGGGGTGGCCGTCGGCGTCGCCGGTGTCAATCACGAGTGACGGACGGAAGCGGCGCTCGTCGACGGCTGAGTCGGGCAGCGCTGCCTGCAGGCTGCGGATCGCGGAGGTGGTCATGATCATCAACGGGAAGCAGTCGTAGTAGTGGCCGGGTGTGTACTCGTACTCGAACATCGCCGGCGGGAAGATCGAGAAGTCGGGCATCGGCTCGTCGTCGAGACGGCCGAAGATGCCACGAACCTCGGTCATCATGTCGTCGCTGTCTGGAGTGCCCTTCTGCCAGTGGTCAAGCTGTGTGGCCGGCGGCTTCGACCACAGCGTGACCGAGTGCCCGATCGCCGCGGACAGCCGCTCGTTCGCGTCGACGTCGGCGGCCGTGAGGGCGCTGCCGTCGGGCAGCGTGATCGTGACGCCGTCTCCGCTCGGCGCCGGGGCCGCGGCGAGTCGGTTGAGGCCTGCCAGCTTGCGACCGCTGGCGATCGCGCCACGCTGCTCGTCGCGGATCGCCCACTGCCGATCGCCGACGACACCGTCCTCGCACAACTCGGCCGACGGCACCTGCGCGCCGAGCATCGACTTCACCGGATACTTCCAGATCTGAGCGAGCCTCATACGTCGGCAACGTAGCCGTTCAGTAAGTCGATGAGCTGACGGAGATCGCCGAACCAGTGTTTGACGAACGAGAACGCAATGCGGTGCAGGTCGACCTTGTCGTTCTCCTTGACCTCCAACGGCAGGGGCGCGGTGCGCTCGATTGAGCCTGCCGCGCAGAGGTGACCGAACGTCGCGTTGACCTCGGCCAGTTGGTCGTCGGTCGGATCGTGACGCAGCCGGATCACGAGCAGATCGCCGACGAAGCGCATGCTGTCGTAGTTGGCGTAGAAGTGATTGATCTCGTGCACCGCAGCCTCGCAGCTGTCGGTGACGAAGTAGAGCTTGGCGTCGCTCGGCGCGGCGAGACCGCGGGCCAGCAGTTGCGTGTCGACGAAGCGTGCGACTTCTTCCCAGTACGGATCGCCGGGCGTGTCGAGGAAGACGATCGGCACGGGCACCCCCTTGCCGGTCTGGGTCAACGTGATCAACTCGAACGTTTCGTCCAACGTGCCGAACCCGCCGGGCAGGCACACGAATGCGGCCGATTCTTTGATCAGCATCAGCTTGCGGGTGAAGAAGTACTTCATGCTGACGTACTTCGCATCACCGGCGATGATCGGGTTCGCGCCCTGCTCGAACGGCAGCCGGATCGACACGCCAATGCTCTTCTCGCGGCCGGCGCCTTCCATCGCAGCCTGCATGATGCCCGGGCCGGCACCGGTGATGACCATCCAGTCGTGCATCGCCAGGTGCTCGGCCACCTTGCGCGCCTGGAGGTACAGCGGGTCGTCGGCCGTGGTGCGGGCCGAGCCGAAGATGGACACCTTGCGCCGGTCGCGGTACGGGGCGAACATGCGGAACGCCTCGCCCATCTCGTCGACTGCGGACGCGGCGATCTTCAGGTCCAGGTTCGCCGGGCGGCCCGCGATCAGTTCCGCTGCTGCCGTCAACAGGTTCTGCGCCTGCCGGCGAGCGGTCGGTGGATCGAGCAGTGCCAGGAGGTCCTGGATCGCCGCCGTGACCTCGGGGCCGAGATCGGGAGCGGGCTCGGGAGAGAGCGCTGGAGTCACGCGGAGCACCCTACGAGGCGGGCTGTGAGAAGTTTCCGAAGAAAATGACGAAACCTGCGTCATGCTCGACCCGGCGACCACTCTAGGTATCAACGGCGTCTGACTCCCCGAGACGCCGACAATCGAGAAGAATCGAGCGGGAAACCCACCGGCCCCTTGTGTCGCCGGTGGGGCTCAGACGGCCGGTGCGCGGGTGGCACTGGCTGTGAGGTTCACGGATGGCGCAGGCGGAAGAGCGCCACCCGTGAACCTCGAACTTCGGCGGGAACCGAACCGGAAGGACCCGGGTGAGCAGGAGGCGGAATCCCTGCTCCCCGGGTCCCCAGGGTTCGCTCGTCGATCGACCGGTCAGCTCGCCGGCGTCAGCGCCCAGTCCAGGACCTGGCCCATCGAATCGGCGATGTGGAACGTCATCACATCCCGTACCCGCTGCGGCACGTCGTCGACATCGTTCTCGTTGCGGCGGGGCAGGATCACCTCGGTCACGCCGGAGCGATGCGCGGCGAGCACCTTCTGCTTGACGCCACCGATCGGCAAGACCTTGCCCTGCAGCGTAACCTCACCGGTCATCGCAATCTCGGGCCGTACCGGCCGGCCGGTCAGTGCCGACACGAGTGCCGTCGTCATCGTGATGCCCGCCGACGGCCCGTCCTTGGGGATCGCTCCGGCGGGGACGTGCACGTGCACCTTCTGGTCGAGCACGGCCGCATCCAGGCCGAGCTGGTCGAGATGGGCTCGCACCCACGACAGCGCGATCTGCGCGGATTCCTTCATGACGTCGCCGAGCTGGCCTGTCAGCGTCAGGCCGGCCTCGCCGGGGCTGGTCGACACCTCGACGAACAACACGTCGCCGCCCGCCCCGGTGACCGCCAGACCAGTGGCCACACCAGCAGTGTCGCGCACGCGATCGGCAACCTCGTGGTGCACCCTCGGCCGCTTGAGGTAGCCAGTGAGGTCCGTTTCGTCGACGACGATGGGCGTCTTGGTCGCTGTCGCGATCTTGGCCGCGACCTTGCGCAGCAACGTGCCCAGCTCGCGCTCGAGCGACCGGACTCCGGCCTCGCGGGTGTAGCCGCTGATGATCGCGCGGAGTGCCTCGTCGGTGATGGTGACCTCGTCGGGCCGCAGCCCGTTGCGCTCGATCTGGCGGGGCAGCAGGTGATGGCGGCCGATGACCACTTTTTCGTCCTCGGTGTAGCCGTCCAGCAGGACGACCTCCATCCGGTCGAGCAGCGGCGGCGGGATGGTCTCCAGCGTGTTCGCCGTTGCCAAGAAGACGACGTCGCTGAGATCCAGCTCGACCTCCAGGTAGTGGTCGCGGAACGTGTGGTTCTGGGCCGGGTCGAGCACTTCCAGCAACGCTGCGGTCGGATCGCCGCTCCAGCCCCCTGCCGACAGCTTGTCGACCTCGTCGAGCAACACGACGGGGTTCATCGACTTCGCCTCGCCGATGGCGCGCACGATGCGGCCCGGCTGGGCACCGACGTACGTGCGCCGGTGGCCACGGATCTCGGCCTCGTCGCGGACGCCACCGAGAGCGACACGCACGAAGTTGCGGCCCATCGCGTGAGCCACGGACTCGCCGAGCGATGTCTTGCCGACGCCTGGGGGACCGGCGAGCAGGATGATCGCGCCGTCGTTGCGGCGTGGCGCAGAAGCGGTTGCCTCGTCGGTCGGCGGCGCGTCGGCCGCTGCGGCACGCTCGGCGCGCAGTTTGCGCACGGCCAAGAACTCGACGATGCGGTCCTTCACGTCGTCGAGGCCGGCGTGGTCGGCGTCGAGCACCTCGCGGGCTGCGGTGATGTCCACCTGCTCGTCGCTGCGCACGGCCCACGGCAGGTCGAAGACGCGGTCGAGCCAGGTTCGGATCCAGCTCTGCTCGGGCGACTGACCGCTGGTGCGCTCGAGCCGCTCCAACTCACGCAGTACGGCGGTGCGTACGGCGTCGGGCAACCGGTTGCCGAGCTCGTCGAGCTTGGCGCGGTAGTCCTCCGACGCGGCCTCTTCCTCGCCGAGCTCCTTGCGGATCGCAGCCAGCTGCTGACGAAGCAGATATTCGCGCTGCTGCTTCTCCATGCCCTCGGTGACGTCGTCGCGGATCTTCGCGCTGACGTTCAACTCGCCGAGGTAGTCCTTGGCCCACTGGACCACGAACTCAAGCCGAGCACCGAGCTCGGTCAGCTCGAGCACTGTCAGGCGGTGGTCGGATCCCACGTCGCTCCACCCGGTCACGGCGTCGGCGAGCTCACCCGGGTCGGTGACGGTGCGCAGTATCTCCGGCAGCCGGCGCGAGCGTCGCGCCTCGGCGATGCCCTCGGACAGCGCGCGCAGCTCACGGCCGAGCGCCTCCACCCTGGGCGTGGCCCGACCAGCAGTGAGCGGCTCGACGTTCATCCAGCGCCCGCTGCGCTCGGTGACCGCCTCACTCACGAGCAGCGCGCGCTGGACCGTGCGGACGACGATGACCCGAGCCCCATTCGGCAACTCAGCTGCTTGCTCGATCTCACCGATCACACCGACGGTGGTCGAGCGCCCCTCGATGTCGGGGACGAGGAGCAAACGGTGGTCGCCGTCGAGCGCGACGGCCACCGCTGTACGCGCTTCATCGGATTCCAGGGTCACGGTGACGACGGCGCCGGGAAATGCGACGGCGCCGGGCAGGGGCAGAACGGGGAGGACGGTAGTACTGACGGATTGATCGGCCATGGACGGCACGGTACCGAGTTGCGTCATGAAACCAACAGAATGCTGAGTCGCTGTGACTCAAGTCAGGTGAGTCGCCCTGCGGGAATAACCTCAGTCGGCGGACAGTTCGTCGACCTTGGCCTGCAGCGCGTCGATCAACTCGTCGAAGCTCTTCTGGAACGACGTCACGCCCTCGCGCTCGAGCTTGTCCGCCACGTCGTCGAGATCGACGCCGACAGCGGTCAACTTCTCCCACGCCGCCAACGATTCCTGCACATCTGCGTCGACACGGCGAGCCAGGTTGCCGTGGTCGTCGAAGGCCTCCAACGTCGGCTCGGGCAAGGTGTTGACGGTGTCTGGCCCGATCAGCTCGTCCACGTACAGCGTGTCCAGGTAGGCCGGGTTCTTCGTGCTCGTCGACGCCCACAGCGGGCGCTGGACGCGAGCGCCCTTGGCCGCGAGGGCTTCCCAGCGCGGTCCGGAGAACTTCTCCTGGAACAGGCCGTAGGCGAGCTTGCCCTGTGCAACCGCAGCCTTGCCGCGCAGCTCGAGCGCCTCGGGAGTGCCGATGGCTTCCAGCCGTTGATCGATCTCCGTGTCGACGCGGCTGATGAAGAAGCTGGCGACGCTGGCGACCCGGGACAGGTCTGCGCCGTCGGTGGCCGCGTACTGCTCGAGTCCGGCGATGTAGGCCTCCATCACGGTCTCGTAGCGATCGAGGCTGAAGATGAGCGTGACGTTGATGCTGCGTCCCTCGGCGATCATCGCCTGGATCGCGGGAACACCCTCGACGGTGGCCGGGATCTTGACCATCAGGTTGCGCCGCGCGACTCGCATGTGCAGCTCGCGCGCGGCAGATTCGGTGCCGGGACCGTCGTGGGCCAGCGACGGGTCGACCTCGACACTGCAGTAGCCGTCGACGCCGTTCGTGCGGTCGTGGACCGGCTCGAAGATGTCGAGCGCGCTGTTGATGTCTTGCAGCACCATCGCCCAGTAGTCGTCGATGATCGGATGGGTCGGCCCCTTGGCCAACTCGCTGAATTGCTCGTCGTAGTCGGGCGAACCCTGGATCGCTTTCTGGAAGATGGTCGGGTTCGACGTCAGGCCGAGCACACCGCGGTCGACCAGCGCCTGCAGTTGGCCGGACGTGATGTAGCCACGCTTGAGGTTGTCGAGCCACGGGCTCTGGCCGAAGTCGGTCGAGAGTTGTTCGAGACGGGTCATGTGGGGTGTCTCCTTGGTGATGCGAATCAGGACTCGTGGGCGGGGGTGGCGAGCGCTCGCGCGCGGGCGACGACGTTGTCGACGTTGATGCCCAGTTTCTCCAACACTTCATTCCCCGGGGCACTGGCACCGAACCGGTCGATGCCGATGGAATCGTCGGCGTACTTCGCCCAGCCGAACGTGGTTGCCGCCTCGACCGACAGCACCGGCACGCCGGTGGGGAACACCGAGGCGCGATAGTCGTCGGCTTGGGTCTGGAAGCGATCCCACGATGGCATCGAGACGACCGACGCAGACACTCCCTCGGCACCCAGCTTCTCGGCTGCGGCGACGCACACGTGCACCTCGCTGCCCGTGCCGACGAGGACCACCTGCGGGGCGGTGGCGGCGACGATGGTGGCCGCGCCGACCGCCACGGCCGAACCGTCGGTGCACACCGGGATCGCCTGGCGGCTGAGCACCAGCGCCGTGGGGCCGTCGTGCTCGACGGCGTCGCGCCATGCCTGCGCAGTCTCGTTTGCGTCCGCAGGCCGGATGACGTGCAGGTTCGGGATCGCGCGAAGGGTGGCGATGTGCTCGACCGGCTGGTGGGTGGGTCCGTCCTCGCCGACCCCGACGGAGTCGTGAGTCCACACGAACAGCACCTTCGCGCCCGACAACGCCGCAAGGCGCACGGGTGGCCGCATGTAGTCGAGGAAGACGAAGAACGTGCCGCCGGCGGGCAGCACGCCGCCGTGCAGCGACATGCCGACCATCGCCGAGCCCATGCCGTGTTCGCGCACGCCGAAGTAGATCTGGCGGCCCTCGGGCGTGGCCTTGGTCTGCGCGGTCTGGCCGGCGAGCTTGGTGCCTGTGTTGCCCGTCAGGTCCGCGGCGCCGGCGACGAGGCCGGGCACGAGATCGATGGTGGCGTCGAACGCCTTCTGGATCGCGACCCGAGTCGCGATCTTCTCGCCCTGCTCGAACGTCGGCAGCGCCTCGATCCAGCCGGGCAGGCCGGTCTGATCCCAGCACGCGTTCCACACCGCCTCGTCCACATCGCTGGCATCGAAGCGGGCCTGCCATGCGTCGAGCGCGGCGCTGCCCCGCTCGGCGATGTAGTCGCGGTACGCGGCGACAAGATCGGCCGGCGCCCAGAACGGCTCGTCGGGAATGCCCATCACAGCCTTGGTGCGCGACACCTGCTCCGGGGTGAACGGGTTGCCGTGGGCCTCGTGGTGATCGGTGAGGTCGGGCGAGGGGTGACCGATGTGGGTGCGCAGGATCAGAAGGCTCGGCCGCTCGGTCTCGGCGATGCCGAGGCGGATGGCGGCCTCGAGCGCGTCGAGGTCGTCACCGATCTCGCCGAGGTGTTCGACGTGCCAGCCGTAGGCCTCGAAGCGCTTGCCGACGTCGTCGCTGTAGGAGAGCTCGGTGTTGCCGTCGATGGTAATGTGGTTGTCGTCGTACACGACGACGAGGCGGCCGAGGCCGAGGTGGCCGGCCAGTGACGCGGCCTCGTGGCTGACGCCCTCCATGAAGCAGCCGTCGCCGGCGATCGCGAAGATGTGGTGGTCCTGCACCTCCGCGCCGAAGCGGCCGCGCACGATGCGCTCGGCGATGGCCATGCCGACCGAGTTGGCGAAGCCCTGCCCGAGCGGTCCGGTGGTGACCTCGACACCTGTGGTGTGCTCGGCCTCGGGGTGGCCCGGCGTCAACGACTCCCACGAGCGGAAGGCCTTGATGTCGTCCAGTTCGAGCCCGTCACCGCAGAGGTACAGCATGGAGTACTGCAAGATGCTCGCGTGGCCGTTGCTCAGCACGAAGCGGTCGCGATCGGGCCAGTGCGGGTTGGCCGGATCGTGCTGCATGATGCGGCTGTACAGCACGTGAGCAAGGGGAGCGAGCGCCATCGCGGTGCCCTGGTGTCCGCTCTTCGCGTACAGCGGCGCATCCATCGCGAAGCCTCTGATCAGGTTGATCGCGGCGGCATCCTGTTCGGGTGTGAGAGCTGATGGCACGCGAGTGACCCTACCGGAACTCGCTGCACCGCTGTGCAGGTCAGAGCAGGTTCACACCGGCGCGAGCAGCGTGAACGGCACGAGGTGCCATGGGCCGCGATCGATGCGACAGTGGGCGAAGATCTGCCCGTACTCGGTGAAATCCAGCTCGCCGCGAACGAGCCGGTAGGTGAACTTGCCCGGATCGACGGTGAACGGGTTGACATTTCGGGCGATGAGCTCGTCGGTCTCGGCCGCGCCCTTGCGGAACACGACCTCGAACACTCCGCTGCCCGTCTCGTCGACCGGGCAGTAGATCAGCCCGACGAGATGCGGCGACAACGTGACCGGCACCGGCGACGGGGCGGCCATCGAGAACATCGCGCCGGTGAGGTCGATGCGGGTCGACGGCCCTGGCGCCTGGCGGAGCTCGAAGTTCTCGACGAAGAGGGCGGAGACGATCTGCATGCCGAGGAAGATATCGGCACACCAGCATCACCAGGGTCGGGCACCGGCAGCGGCGGCGAGCACGTCCTGTACAGTACGCGCAATGGCGGACTCCGGAGAGCAGCTCTCGACGCGAGACCACATTGTGATCGAGTCGCTGCACTGCTTCGCGGAGGGGGGCTACGACGGCACCTCGCTGAACGACATCGCCGCCGCGGTCGGCATCCGCCGGCCGAGCCTGTTGCACCACTTTGCGTCGAAGGAAGTCCTCTACGGCGAGGTCTTCGAGCGATTGCTGTCGGACTGGTTCAAGCGCCTCGAGGATTCCATCAACTCGACGGCGCGGGGCTGGGACAAGGTCGAGTCTGTGCTGACGGCCGGGTTCCTCTTCTTCAGCGACAACCCCGACTACGTGCGGCTGATGCGGCGCGAGGCGCTGGACAACGGCGCCCACCTCGGCATCGACCTGTCAGCTGTGATGCGCCCGGCCTTCGACAGCGCGGCCGCCTACTTCCGACGCGAGATGGATGCGGGTACGTTTCGTGCCCACGACAGCGAACAGCTGCTGCTGACAGGATACGGCGCATTGCTCAGCTACTTCTCCGATGCGCCGTTCCTGGGCGGCCTGCTGGATCGCGACCCGCTGGGCGCGGCGCAACTCGAACAGCGCCTCCGCCACGTCCTCGACTTCTTCCACAGCGCGCTCGTGCCCTAGCGCGGCGGGTCAGGGCGACGGCGACGAAGCGGGTTCGTCGGCCAGGCCGAGCGCGGCGTCGATCAGCGCCGGTGCCAAGAACTGCTCGGCGAGCAGGCGCGAGAAGTCGGACGTCATGTGGACACCGTCGGGACGGATCGTCGCGTTGCTCGACGCGCCACTCTCGTCGAACCACCGGTCGACGTCGATCGCGACGACGCGATCGCCGAGCTCGGCCGCGACCGAGCGGATCACGTCGTGCTGGGCCAGGTAGCGAGCCGGCTCGCGCATCTCCAACTGTGGCCATCCGGCGACCGGGATCGGCGGGACGACGAAGACCACTCGCGAGGCGCCTGCATCGAGAACGTTCTGGGCGATGGTGAGATAGGCGTCGGTCATCCGCACGATGAAGCGGGGGTCGGTCGGGGTCAGCGTGCCCTCGTCGTCGCTCCAGCGTCGGTTCGTGACGTCTTCGATCGTCGAGATCAACACGACGATGTCGGGGGCCAGCGCGCGCACGTCGTCGGGCAGCTTCTGCAGCATCTGTCGCGCGTTCGGCACGAGGTCCTGCGAATCGAACGTGGTGTCAACGCCGTCGCCGATGAAGCCGAGACCGGGCGACCACTTCGTGGTGACCTGCGCGTAGGCCGCGTGGTCGAGCGCCCATGCCGACAAACCGTTCGAGGCGGCAACAGCAGTCGAGTCGCCGAAGATCAGGATGCGCACCGGACGCGACGGCTGTGGCGGCAGGGCGAGCACGGTCGGGAAGGCTTCGGTCGTGGTGGTCGGAACGTCCTCGACCGTCGTCACCGGCGACGAGTCGAAGTCGCTGTCCTCGGTTGCCGGCTCAACTGTCGTGGTCGTCGTCGTGGTGGTCGTCGTGGCCGGGTGTGTCGTGGCGACCACAAGTGGAGCCAGCGAGGTCACTGGCCGGATGCTGGCCTGCTCGAGGGCCTGCTCGTCGACATCGAACAATGGTGCGGCCGTCGGGGCGAAGAGCACGGCGAGCGCGGTGATGCCGGCACCGAGCGACGCCAGCATCACGGTGCGGCCCGGCTGCCATTTGGCCTCGCGGATCGGCCGTTCGACGAACGTGTAGGACACCAGCGCGATCGCCGCCGTGACGGCTGCGGCGATGGCGAATCCGGTGGGCGTGGTGAGGTCCCATCCGTGCTGGCGCATCAGGACGAAGACCGGCCAATGGAACAGGTACACCCCGTAGCTGATCTTGCCGATCGCGACGAGCGGCGACGCCGAGAGAACACGCCGGACGCGGCCGGGCACCTGGAGCGCCAGGATCAGCGCCGCGCTGAGGAGCGCGAAGAGCGGTAGGAACCCGTTGTAGGCCGGACCTCGGCCGCTCGGCACGAGCACCGACGCGGCGACGACGATCGCGAGCGAGGGCAGGGCCAGGTGAGCGACTCGGGACGAGCTGACCGGCCGGCGTAGCAGCCACACTGCCAATGCTGACCCGACCAGGATCTCGGCCAGGCGTGCCGGCGTTGCCCAATACGCGGCGTCGGGCCCGGCCACGGCAGCGATGATCGGCGCCGCCACGCCAAACGCGACCGCGAGGAACGCGATCGGCCAGAACACCGAGCGGCGGATCCGTCGCGACACGGCCAGGAGCCCGACGAGCACCACCGGCCAGAGCAGGTAGAACTGCTCCTCGATGGCGAGCGACCAGTAGTGCTCCAGCGGTGAGACGGCCGTGCCGCGGGCGTCGGCGAACAGGTTCGCGTAGCTGGAGTGGCCGGCCAGCCGGTGCCAGTTGAAGAACTGCCCGATCGCGGCGACGGCGTCGGATCGCAACGACTCGACGTGGGAGAACTCCCCGAACTGGCGGGCAAGCATGATGAGCACGACGCACAGCAGGCTGGCCGGCAGCAGGCGCTTGGCCCGGCGAAAGTAGAAGCGGCTGAACGACACGCGTCCCGATGCCCATTGTTCACGCACGAGCAGACGGGTGATCAAGAACCCAGACAGCGTGAAGAACACCGACACCCCGAGGTAGCCCCCCGACATCCAGGCGAAGCCGGCGTGGAACAGCAGCACCAGGACAACGGCAACGGCGCGCACGCCATCCAGCGCCGGCTGGTACTGATCGCCCCGATCCCCCCGAATCACGCCATCATACGCGCCGGCGTCCGTTGAGTCGTGTGTCACGTCGGTTGGCTACCGTTCGCCCATGGCAACCATCCAGGTCGGTGAGGCAACGGTCGGCTACTCGGTCGAGGGCGACGGCATCCCGCTGCTGCTGTATCACGGCACCACGATGGACCGCACGGCGTGGGACATGGTCCGCCAGGGCCTGCCCGCGAACACGTACCGCTGCGTGATGGTCGAGTTCCCGGGCAGTGGCGAGTCGTCGCCGGCGATCGGGCCGCTCACCGTCGAGCAACTCGTCGAGCAGGCGCTGGCCGTCGTCGACCACCTCGGGATCGACTGGTTCCACGTCGCCGGCTACTCGCTCGGCGCCGTCGTTGCCCTGGCCACGGCATCGATCCACCCCGACCGTGTCGTGACCGCGACGTCGCTGTGCGGCTGGGCAACGACCGACGCCCGCCAGCGGCTGACGTTCCGGTTGTGGAAGCGACTGATCGAGATCGATCCGCAACTCTTCATGCACTACGCGCTCGTCGACGGCTTCAGCGCCGCGGCGTTGGCGGTCACGGAGCCGATGTTCGACGCGATGCTGCCGATCACCGCCGGTCTCGTTGCCCCGGGCTCGGCCGCGCACCTCGACCTGGACATCGCGATCGACATCGCCGCGTTGGTGCCGGCCATCACCGCGCCGACACTGGTGATCGGCGCCCTGGGCGATCGGTGGGTGGACATCAGCCACAGCCGGTCGCTGGCCGAGACGATCGTCAACGCCCGTCTCGTCGAGCTGCCCGCCGGACATCTGGTCATCCAGGAACTCGCCATCGATGTCGCCGCCCACCTCCACGAACACATGGAGGGTCATGAGCGAACGCAGTGAGCGAATCACCAGCAACGGGCGAAGCGCTCACGGGTGCACTGCGGAGGCCGTGACGTTTCCGCATAGCTGGATGGTGCACCGGTGAGCGAACGCAGTGAGCGGTTTTCTGCTCTGAACGCGGAGGTGGAGGAGCGCTGGATGAAGTTCGGCAAGTGGGGGAGGGTGTTCTTCCCGACTTTGCTCGGGATGACGGTGGAAGAGGTCCGGGCCGACTACTGCCGGATGGTGATGCCGTACCGACCGGATCTCGAGCAACCTGCTGGTCTCGTCCACGGCGGCGCAATCGCCTCGCTGCTCGACGCAGTCGTCGTACCGGCGGTCGGTGCCGCGTACGGGCCCGAGGCGCGGTATTCGACGGTGGACATGCACGTGCAGTTCGTGAGCGCGGTGAAAGAGCAGGACATCGTGGCCGAGGGCTGGGTCGTGCGCCGCGGACGTAGCGTCGTGTTCTGCGAATCCGAGGCACTGAACGCAGTCACCGGCAAGCTCGTCGCCAAGAGCGTCCTGACCTACAACGTCTCGGGGGTGTGACCAGGATCGTCGGAAGGCGGGCCGCGGGGGAGGGCGGTCGCTACGGTTGGGGCGTGTCGAGTACCGCTGGTCGCACCCTGTCCGAGTCCGCGTCGAAGGCGCTGCTGCGTGAGCATGGCGTGCCGATCGCCGACGAGCGCGAGGTGGCCAGTGCAGCTGCAGCGGCCGAGGCCGCGGCGGCGATCGGGTTCCCAGTGGTCGTCAAGCTGTGTGGCGACGCGATCGCGCACAAGACCGAGCGCGGTCTGGTGAAGCTTCGCCTCGGCGATCCGGCTGCGGTCGAGTCCGCATCGGCCGAGTTGCTCGGCAAGGCAACGGCTGACGACGGGGACGTGTCCCTGCTCGTCGCGCCGATGATCAGCGGGAACCGCGAGCTGATCGCCGGCCTGATCCGCGACCCGCAGTTCGGCGCGACGGTCATGCTCGGCGTCGGCGGCATCCTGGCCGAGGCCGTCGCCGACGTCGTGTTCCGCCCCGCCCCGGTCAGCCGCCGGGAAGCCGGCGAGATGATCGACGGCCTCGCGACGCAAAAGTTGCTCGGCGAGTTCCGCGGCGAGGCAGCGGTCGATCGCGAGGCGCTCATCGACGTTGTCGTCGGCCTCGGTGCGGTGGCGGCGGCCCATCCCGACGTGCAGAGCATCGATGTCAACCCGCTGATCATCAGCGCCGACGGCGCACCGATCGCCGTCGATGCGCTGGTCGAGATGGGGAGTGCCAGTGATGCCCCCGGCGGCGCCGATGCCGCAGTGCACCAGCCGCCGACCATCGAGCAGTTCCGCGCCTTGTTCAACCCGCGTGGTGTGCTGATCGCCGGTGCCTCGTCGCACCCGGGCAAGTTCGGTTTCGTGTCGCTGCACAACCTGCTCGCCAGCGGCTACAAGGGCAGTGTGTTCGGCACGAACCTGCAGGCCGAGGAGGTGCTCGGCATCCAGACCGTTGCCGACATCGCCGACCTGCCCGACGGTGAGATCGACCTCGTGTTCGTCTGCACCCCGGCCGCTGCGAACCCCGGGCTGCTGCGCGCCTGCGCGGCGAAAGGCGTGAAGGCCGCGTTCTTGACCAGTGCCGGGTACGGCGAGGCCGGTGACGCGGGCCGCCGCGCCGAGGCCGAACTCGTTGCGCTCGCGCACGAACTGGGCATCCTGCTCGCCGGCCCGAACGGGCAGGGAGTCGTCAGCACGCCTGCGAATCTCTGCGCGCAGATCGTCGCCCCGTACCCGCCGGCCGGCCGCATCGGGGTGGCCAGCCAGAGTGGTAACTTCGTCAGCAGCTTCCTCAACTACGCCCGGGCCACGGGCGTCGGAATCAGCCGTGCCGTCTCGGCCGGCAACGCAGCGGCGGTCAACGTCGCCGACTACCTCGAGTTCTACGCCGACGATGACGCGACCGCGGTCGGTCTCGCCTACGTCGAGGGCATAACCGACGGTCGCAGCCTGCTCCAGCGCTTCGGTGCAGCGGCGGCGCGCAAGCCGCTCGTCATCGTCAAGGGCGGTGCCACGGCCGGGGGAGCGGCCGCAGCGGCCAGCCACACCGGTGCTCTCGCCGCCGACGACAAGGTGTTCGACGGCGCGTGTCGCGCCGCCGGCGTGACCCGAGCGGCCACCGTGGAGGAGGCCTTCGAGGCTGCGGCGACGTTCGCCACGCAACCGCTGCCGAGGGGTCCGAACGTCGTGGTGCTGACCACCGCCGGCGGTTGGGGCGTGGTCACGAGCGACGCGATCTTCCGCGACGGGCAGCTCAACCTGATGGCGCTGCCACCCGACCTGGAGGCGGCGATCGACACGAAGTTGCCGCCGCGCTGGAGCCGCAACAACCCGGTTGACTGCGCCGGAGGCGAGACGCGTGACACGATTCCGGAGGTGATGGAGATGATCGCTTCGCATCCTGATGTGCACGCTGTCGTCTACATCGGCATCGGCATCCAGAGCAACCAGGCCCGGCTGATGGCCGAGGGACCGTTCTATCCGGCCAACGGGCTGGAACGCATCGTGTCCTACCACCGCCGCCAGGACGAGCGCTTCGCCGAGGCCGCCGACGAACTGTCGCGCCGCTACGACAAGCCGATCCTGACCGCGACCGAACTCGCCGTCGCGGATCCGGAGAACCCCGGCCCGAAGGCGGTCCGCTCGAGCGGTCGGGTCTGCTACGCGTCCGGCAATCGTGCGGTCACCGCACTCGGCCATCTCTACCGTTACGCCGAGTTCCGCCGCTCGCGGGGTCTCGCTTGAACCGGAAGGGGACGCGACGGCCGAAGCAGGCGCGGGCGGGCATCCTGCCCGTCGTCGCGCTGGCGGTGTTGGCGGCGATCCCCGCGATCGGGTTCGGATACCTGTGGCGCTGGGCCGCCGACAAGGAGACCACGAAGGTCGTGGAGGTCGCAGTCGTGCCCGAGCTGCCACCGGCGCTCGCCACTCCCGTGCTGTCGTTTCGCCGTGCGCCACAGACACTGGCGTCGGTCACGAGCCAGTCCGTGCTCGTGACCGCGCTGAACAACGTCGCTGCGTTCGTACCCGACGGCTCGTGTCTCGTCGTCACGCTCGACGGCCGGGTCATCGTCGACGACGGTGGCGACACGAAGGTCACGCCCGCCAGCAACGAGAAGCTGGTCACTGCCACGGTCGCACTGGATCAGCTCGGCGCGGACTACACATTCACCACCCGTGTTGCCGGCACCGTCGTCGATGGTGTCGTGCAGGGCAACCTGTACCTCATCGGCGGAGGCGATCCTTCGCTGGTGACGGCCGATTACGTCGCGTCGATCACCGAGTACGCGCCGGTCAACACGACGTCGTTCGAATCGTTGGTCACCAACCTGCAGGCCGCAGGCATCACCCAGATCACCGGTGGCATCATCGGCGACGAATCGCGATATGACCAGGAGCGCTTCCCGCCGGGCTGGAACGACAGCATCAAGAACGTCGAGGCCGGTCCGCTGAGCGCGCTGATGGTCAACGACGCCACGCAGACCGTCGGCTCGCCGCAGCGAACGCAGGACCCCGCTCGCGGTGCCGCTCAGCTGTTGCGCACGTTGCTGCGCAACGCGGGCATCGCCGTCGGGGGCAGCGCCAGCAACGGTGTGACGCCCGCCGGCACGCCGGACATCACGGCCGTGTCCTCAGCGCCGCTGTCGGCGATCGTTGCCGACATGTTGACCAACAGCGACGACAACACCGCCGAGCTGTTGGTCAAAGAACTGGGCGTCCACTTCAACGGCGTCGGCTCCACCGCCAACGGCGTCGAGGTGATGCGCGGCGCGCTGTTGCCGCTCGGCATCGACACCACGCCACTGACCATCACCGACGGCTCCGGTCTGGACTCGGCGAACGTGTCGACCTGCAACACGCTGATCCACGTCCTCGCCCTGAAGCCGACCACAGACACGCTCGGTGCCGGCCTACCGATCGCCGCGGTGTCGGGCACGCTCTATGACCAGTTCACCGGCAGCGGTGTGGCCGGGCGGCTGCAGGCCAAGACCGGCACGCTGACCAACGTGCGCGCGCTCACCGGGTTCCTACCGACGACCATCGGTCTGATCGAGTTCTCACTCGTGCTGAACACCAACAACGCCGACAGCGCTGATGTGTACGGCCCGATCTGGACCGCGTTCGCCAACGCAATCGGCAACTACCCGAGTGGTCCCAGCGTCGAGCAGCTGCAACCGCGCTGATCAGTGCGCGTTGATCACGGTCCCGAGCCCCGGGTAGCGGAACAGGCGGGGGTCGTCGATGACACGGCGCACGGCCTGGCGGCCGGAGATGCCGTACAGGTCGATCTCGCGAGCCAACATCGCCGCCACGATCGGTGCCGAGAACGACGTACCGCTCCACCTCGCCCAGCCCTCGAACTCGGACTTGGTCGGATCACCGTCGTCGGGATCGTCGACTCCGGCGTAGAAGTTCCCGACGATGTCGGAGCCCGGGGCGCACGCCCGCACCCACCAGCCGTAGTTGGTGAAGGCCGCCGGTCCCGAGCAGTCCAGCGCGGCGACGGCGATCACGTCCGGCAGCGCCGACGGCCAGCTGACACGTGATGTCATCTCGTTGCCCGCAGCGCACACCACGATGGTGCCTGCGGTCTGGATCGATGTGATCGCGACCGACAGTGCCGCCGGCGGCTCGTCGTCGTCGGTGTAGCACGAGCTGGCGATGCAGAGCACCGCTGGCGGATCGGACAGCAGCGCGTTGATGCGGTAGGCGAGGTCGGCGTCGTTGCCCTCGCCGGTCGGCTGCAACACCTTGCCGACCTCGACCTTGGCCTGCGGCGCGAGCCGGGCGATGATGCTGGCGATGAACGTGCCGTGCCCGGCGACGGGATCGAGCCACTTGTCGCCGTTGTCGTCGTGGTTGTCGAAGTTGTCAGTCGAGCCCGGTTCTGCAGGGCCCCAGTCCGAGGGATCCTGCACCACGACTCGGGTCTGCAAGAGTCCGCCGGACATCTTCGGGTCGAGCCCCGAATCCAGCACGACGACCCGAACCCCCGATGGAGTGCCCTTGCCGCCACGGTTGAGCCGTGGCTCAGCGGGTGTCTCCTCAGCAGAGTTGACACGCGGACCGGTGGGCGTCGATGTCTTCGAGTCCTCCTTCGAGCAGTCGCAACAGCAGCACCCACCGCCGCCGTACCCGGAGCCGAAGGGATGTGGAATCGTCGCCGGATGAGGGATCGTTGCCGGGTGCGGAATGGTGGCCGGATGCGGGATCGTGGCCGGATGGGCGAACGTCATCGGCGCGGCAACGAGCACGTAGTTGACATGAGCATCGAAACCCTCGGCGCGCAGCTTGCGGGACACGACCACGGGATCGAACTGGCCTTTGAGCAGGAACAACGAGTCGACGATCTCCGACTCGGACTCGACGTTCCCGGCGACTTTGCGAGCTTCGTCCAGCGCGTCGGCATGGACGATCAACTCACCCGGCCGGAACGCGAAGCTCGGCTTGCCGCCACCGGTCGACACCCGCACACCGGTTTCCCATGCACCCAGTCGGCGGGGTGGCTTGGTCGGTCGTTCGCTCATTGTCTGTTCTCCCAATTCGATCTCACTCGCAATGAACACGCAAGTAGGCTGCTGATTCACGTTTGCAGACCGAGTTCCAGATGTCGGATCAAACTAGCTCACTCGTCTTCGCCATCGAGGACCCCCCGCTGGCCGCAGCGCGCGCGGGTTTCGACGCCGTCCAGGGCGACACCGTCGCAGCTCGTGAGCTGCTCCTCTCGGTGGTCGCCGACGGTGATGCGTCGGTCGACGCCGTGGTCCTGGCCCATTGGGGTCTCGGACGGCTGGGCCACAACGCAGGCGCCTTCGAGGTCGCGGTCCAGCACTTCGAGGCCGCGATCGCGCAGGCCGAATCCGCGGGTCGCCACTCCGTCGCTGCGGGTGTACGGGTCAGTGCAGCAGTCACGTTCCAGACGCTGGGCGATGTCGGCAGAGCGTTGGCCGAACTCGATACGGCAGAACCGTTCGCCGACAACGACACGATCGGTCGGCTGGCCGGCCAGCGAGCGCTCGTGCTGCTCTACGTCGGCCGACCGCTCGACGCAATCCGCGACTTCGACCGAGCGATCGCGCATCTCCACCACGCCGACGACAGGGTCGCGTTGGCCCGCACACATCTGAATCGAGGCGTTGCCCACCTGCAACGCGCGGCGATCACGATCGCGCGCAAGGACCTCGTCATCGCGCGAGAGCTCGCAGCCTCCGTCGGCGAATCGGTGGTGGTTGCGGCTGCGCTCCACAACATCGGGTACCTCGATGGTCGGCGGGGCGACTTTCCCGCGGCACTGCGGTCGTTCGAGGACGCCCGCGCGACCTACTTGCAACTCGGCAGCCAGGCGCGCCTGCTGGCCGCGCTGGACATCGATCACTGCGGTGCGTTGCTCGAGGTCGGTCTCGCTCCGGAGGCGCTGGAAATCGCCGACGGTGTCATCGCCGAGCTGATCCGGTCGGGCGACGTGTTGCAACTCGGCGAGGCTCGTCTGCTGCGAGCGCGGGCGCTGATCATCATGCGCGACTACGAGCCCGGGGCCATGGAGGCCACCGCAGCCGAGGCCTTGCTGCTCGCCAACGGGCGCGAGTCGTGGGCGACGGTCGCCGCCTACCTCGGTGCCGTCGCCGCGTCGCGTTCGGCGACACTGGTCGACGACGAACTGCTGCTGCAGCCGAAGTCGCTTGCCGATCTCGCCACGCGTCTGGACGAGTTCGGCTGGCGGGCCGAGGCGGCGGAGGTTCGCACGATGTACGGCCGGATGGCCATCGATCGGGGCGATTTCGACGAAGCTCGGCGGCAACTCCTCCTGGCCAGTCGCGCCTCGCGGAGCGCCTCGGTGGACATGCGCGCCGTTGCGCACGCGGCAAAGGCGCTGGTTCACCTCGCCGATGGCGACTCACGCGCGGCTCTCGTGGCCGCGCGGCGCGGCCTCGACGCCGTCGATCGGCGACGCGCCAGCTTCGGGTCGTCCGAGCTCCGTGTCGCAGCCTCTGCCGTCGGCGTTCCGCTGGTGGAGATCGGACTGCGGGTCGCGCTCGGGCGGCGTTCTCCGTCGGCGGTGCTGCGCTGGGCGGAACGCGGTCGAGCCGTGGCGATGGCGCTGACGCCGGCCAGCCCGTCCGACGATCCGCTGATCGCAGCGACGATGGCCGAGCTACGCGAACTGCACCTCGCGCGCGACAACGCACCGGACGCCGACACCAAGATCGCCGACGCCGAGCGTCGCGTGTTACGCCTGCGCCGCTTGGACCAGGGCGATCTGCGCCGCCAGCACTCGCTGCAGTCGATCTCGTCCCTCGCCAAAGAGCTGGGCGGCGACACGCTGGTCGAGTTCGTCGAGAGCGACCAGGCGCTGCACGCCGTCGTCGTGCACGGAGGCCGATCCAAGCTCGTGACCCTCTGCTCCTCCGAGGCGATCGGAACGGCGATCGACCATCTGCTGTTCGCCATCCGCCGGCTCTCGACGATGACCGAGTCGAACCGTCGCGCGGCGAACGCGGTTGCTGCGCTCGCACATTCTGCGGACGCAGTCGAAACGATGCTCCTCGGTCCGCTCCGTTTGAGGCGGGCGGGCGGCCTCGTCGTCGTGCCCACCGGCCGGCTGCACCTGCTGCCCTGGTCCGCGCTCGTCGCGCTGCAGCGTCGAGAAGTCACGGTTGCGCCGAGCGCGTCGCGATGGCTCGATGGCGCGTCGGGGCGGCGACCGCCGACCGACGGCGTGTCGCTCGTCGCCGGGCCGCAGCTGCAGCATGCCTCGACGGAGGTGGCCCAGCTGGCGCGGCTGCACAACGCGCCGCGGTCGTTGACGGGTGCGGCCGCCACCGTCGCGGCGACGCTGGCGCAGATCGAGGGCGTGTCGATCGCGCACATCGCCGCCCACGGCTCGTTCCGTGCCGACAGCCCGATGTTCTCTGCGTTGCATCTCGCCGACGGGCCGCTCAGCATCCACGACCTCGAGCGCCTTCGCCGCCCGCCTCGGCTCGTCGTGCTCACCGCGTGCGACGCGGGTCGCAACGCGGTCCTGGCCGGCGACGAGCTGCTCGGCACGGCGGCCGCGTTGTTGTCCATCGGCGTCGGCACCGTCATCGCCCCGCTGCTGCCCATCCCGGACCACGCCTCGGCACCGTTCGCAGTTGCATTGCACCGTCAGCTGGTCGCCGGATCGTCGCCCGCCGCGGCGTTGGCCACAGCGGCCGCAGCGACGCGATCCACCGGGCGTGCGGCGGACATCGCTGTCGCATCATCGTTCCAGTGTGTCGGCACCGGCGATTCTCGTGTTTCGCGTATCTTGTGACAGATGGTGTGCTCTGTGGGCCATGTACGAACCGCACCGTGGTCATCCGGCCGTGGCGAACACTGCGGATAGCGTGCACACCATTGTCCAGGCGGATGAAACGAGACCTACATGAACGATGATCAACTCCTCGACCACATCGCGGCGGCTTTCGACTCCATCGAGTCGGTTCCGCCGGACCTCACCGAATTCGCCGTTGCGGCGCTCGGGATGCGCACGCTCGATGCCCAGCTGGCCGAGCTGGTGTTCGATTCCTGGGCGCAGGACCAGCAGCCGGCGATGCGGTCCACCGCGACGGCCAGCCACGTGATGAGTTTCAGCGTCACCGAGGGCGTCGTCGACGTCGAGGTCCACTCCGACGGCACCGTGATCGGCCAGATCGAGATCGACGACACCGACTCGACGGCAGCCTCGATCCAGTCGCTCACCGTCGAGCTCGGCTCCGGTGCGGCTGAGATCGTCGAAGTCGACGAGTTCGGACGGTTCCGCCTCGTGGTGACCGTCAGCACGTTCCGCCTGCGGCTCGGCGCGTTCGTGACCCCCTGGATCACCCGCTGAGCTCGCATCACCCGGTGGGGTGATTTCGTGAGCTTGTGCGGACACGCGACGGGGTGACGCGCGTAGGGTCGGCTGCGTGGCCATGATGCCGATGTTCCCGCTCGGGACGGTGCTCTTCCCAGGGGCCGTGCTGCCACTGCACGTCTTCGAGCCGCGCTATCGCGACATGGTTCGCCAGTGCCTCGACAGCAGTGAACACGAGTTCGGCGTCGTGCTCATCGAGCGTGGCACCGAGGTCGGCGGTGGCGACGTACGGAGCACGTTCGGAACAGTCGCGCGCATGCTGCAGGTGGCCGAGATGGACGATGGCCGTTTCGCGCTCGTCACGGTGGGCACGCGCCGCATCAGGGTCAACGCGTGGGCACCGGATGATCCATATCCTCTCGCCGATGTCGATGACTGGCCCGACGTCGACGACGACGGTCCTGAGCTCGAACAGCGGGTTCACGCCGTGGCCGCGCGGGTGCGGCGCATCAACGCGCTCGCGTCCGAACTCGGCCACCCGCACGCCGACGCCACCACCGAGATCAGCGAGGACCCGCTTGTCGCCAGCTATCACCTGGCCGCCCTCGCACCCATCGGCCCGGCCGACCAGCAGCGACTGCTCACTGCGCGGGGCCCCCGCGAGCGCGTCGACATGCTGGACTCGGCCCTCGACGACATCGAGGCGATGATGCAGTTCCGGCTTCACCATCCGAGCAACGATTCACGCGATCTCGACGCCGACGATTTGGAAGGTCCGTAGGTCCGCACCGAGGCGACGTGCTATCAATAGAGCCGTGTCGGAGAAGAAGGACAAGGACTCGTCCGCGAGCAAGACGTCGGATGCCGGTGAGATCGGTGAAGCCATCGAGCTCGTCAAGGCGTACGTCAAGCAGGAGACCGTCGGTCCACTCGCCGGTCTTGGCCGCAAGATCGGTCTCGGTCTGGCCGGGGCGTTCGCGCTCGGCATCGGCGTGTTCTTCCTCTCGCTCGGCCTGCTGCGCCTGATCCAGACCCACCAACCACGCCTCGCCAGCGGCGCGCTGTCGTGGATCTCGTATCTCATCGTGATCGCGTTCGCCGCTGCGGCGTCGCTGCTTGCGCTGATGCGGATCAAGAAGCTCGAAAAGGAACTGAACTGATGGCTGCCTCCGACAAGCCCGTGACCCGCGAAGACCTGGAGGCGAAGTTCCGCGCCGTGCAGGGCGACATGCAGTCCAAGCTCGACGACAAGAAGCCCAGCCTGCTCACCGGGGCGGCAGTCGGCGGGGTGCTCCTGCTGTTGCTCGTGTTCCTGATCGGCAAGCGCAGCGGCAAGAAGAAGACCACCCTCGTCGAGATCCGCCGGGTCTGACCCATGGCGGCCCGGCGGCCACGGCTGCTCTCTCCGATCGCGCTCGCGCGCCGCAACGCGGTCTACAAGGGCGTGCTCGGCGGCGATCGCAGGTGGCTCGCTCTCGGTGGCGTCGTGTGGGGCGCTCGCTTGTTGAAGAAGGCCGCCGGCCGCACCGAGGAGGTCGTCGCGCTGGAGAAGCTCGAGCCCGGTCAGGCCGTGCTGTTGACCACGATTCCACCGCTCAAGCGTCGCGAGAAGAAGCGCATCACGGCCAACGCGAAGCGCGCCGAGCAGGCTGCACGCGTCGCCAGGAAGGCAGCGAGGCGGGCGCGGTGAAGGTGCTTTTGCGCAACCCACGTCGCGAGTTGGAGATCGCCGGGCCGCGGCGCGTGCACGCGCTGCTGGCCGACCTCGAGCTGAACCGCGAATCTCATCTCGTCATCCGCAACGGCACGCTCGTGCCGAGCGACGAGGAGTTGGCTGCCGACGACGTGGTCGAGATCCGCCCGGTCATCAGCGGCGGGGCCTAAGCGCGCATGAAGTGCCGGGTGTGCCGCGAGCCGGCTGTCATCGACGTGCCGCGCCACAATGCCAACTTCTGTGGTCCGCACTTCCTGGACATGTGCCGGCGTCAGGTGCGCAAGGCGATCGACGACTTCGAGATGCTGCAACCCGACGATCGCATCCTCGTCGCCGTGTCGGGTGGTAAGGACAGCCTGGCCGTCTGGGACATGCTGCTCGATCTCGGCTACCAAGCCGACGGTTTGTACATCGGCCTCGGCATCGGCGACTACAGCGACGTGTCCGGCGACTACGCCAAGGCTTTCGCCGACGAGCGCGGTCTGACTTTGATCACCGTGTCGCTGCGCGAGGACTACGGCTACGACGTGCCCACCGCGACGGCGGCTACACGGCGTGTGCCATGCTCGGCATGCGGGATGAGCAAGCGCCACCTGTTCGACAAAGCCGCCATCGACGGCGACTACACGGTGCTGGTCACGGGCCACAACCTCGACGACGAAGCGGCGGTGCTGTTCGGCAACACGTTGCGCTGGGAGCTGGAGTACCTCGCCCGGCAGATGCCGACGCTGCCCGCCCGCAACGGCTTCCCGAAGAAGGTCAAGCCCCTTGTGCGCCTGTCCGAACGCGAGACCGCGGCCTGGTGCGTCATCCGTGGCATCGACTACCTCGTCGAGGAATGCCCGATCGCAGCCGGTAACCGCCACCTCGCGTTCAAGGCCAGCCTCAACGCGATCGAAGCCGATTCGCCGGGCACAAAGACTGCGTTCTACCTCAACTTCGTCGACAAGGTCGCGCCGCTGCTGGCCGCGCACGCGCTGCCCGGCGATACCGAGCTCAGCCCGTGCGTGCGGTGCGGTTCGCCGACGACGGGCGAGATCTGCGCGTTCTGCCACCTCGTGGAGACGGCCAGCGCGCACGAGCCCGTGCCGGTCGAACTGATCACCGGCAAGGGGAACCGCCGGAGATGACTCACCACTTCGAGTACGGCGATCGGGTGCTGCTGCTCGATGTCAAGCAACGCCGCTATCTGGTCACGCTCAAAGAGGGCGGCGAGTTCCACAGCCACAACGGATTCGTGGCCCACGCCGACCTCGTCGGCCAGGACGAGGGCCTGCTCGCGAAGTCGACGAAGGGTTCGTCCTACATCGTGATGCGTCCGACGCTGGAAGACTTCGTGATCGAGATGCCGCGAGGCGCACAGGTCATCTACCCCAAGGACCTCGCACCGATCTGCATGCTCGCCGACATCGGCCCCGGCGTGAAGGTGTTCGAGACCGGTGTCGGCAGCGGCGCACTGTCGATGACGATGCTGCGCTGGGGTGCCACCATCTTCGGCTACGAGATCCGCGAGGATTTCCTCAATCGCGCTCGGGGCAATGTGCGCTCGTTCCTCGGCGAGGACGCGCTGAGCCGATATCACGTCGAGTTGCGTGACGCCTACGAGGGCATCGACGGCACGGACTTCGACCGGGTCGTGCTGGATCTGCCCGAGCCGTGGCAGGTCGTGCCCCACGCCACCAAGGTTTTGCGCCGCGGCGGCATCCTGGTGGCCTACACGCCGTCGATCACCCAGGCCGCGCAGGTACGCGAGGCGTTCGCCGCGACCCGTGCCTGGAGCGGGGCGCGCACGCTGGAGGTGCTGCACCGGGGCTGGCACATCGAAGGCCAAGCAGTGCGGCCCGACCACCGCATGGTGGCGCACACGGCGTTCTTGACGACCGCACGCTTCCTCGGCCTGCACGATCATCCGGAACCGAAAACGGAAGAAGGGGCGCCGCAGCGCCCCTTCGACGAGAACGAGTGAGCCGACTCAGGGCTCGATGAAGATGCATTCGCCGGGGCACTCCTCGGCGCTTTCGATCACACCATCGAGCTGTCCGTCGGGAATCTCGGCCATGCCCTCGGCACCCTGCGGGTTTCCCTTGGCCGTTGCATAGATCTTGGCACCCTCACGAACGTACGCCAAGCCATCGTCGAGGAGCGTGAATACATCCGGCGCGATCTCTTCGCAGAGACCGTCGCCCGTGCAGAGATCTTGATCGATCCAGACCTTCATGTGATTGTGTCTCCTTAGGAGGCTGACGAAGCGCTGCTCACTGTACACGTCACCCGTCGTGAATCCGGTGTTTGCAAGTACCGCGCAACGCGAGTCACATGCGTGTAGCTTTCGTTTCGGAACGGTCCTCGGCAGGATGGCTCCCCGAGCTACGAACACCCGGGATCTGGAGGTGCAACGTGACGGCAGAAGACGGCGACACGGTAGATGTGCTCCGCGCTCAGGTGGTGGTCCTCGACGAGGAGATCGCCCACCTGCGCCACAAGTTGGTCGACGCGCCCAAGCGCGTGCGTGCCCTGGAAGAGCGCCTGCTGGAGACGAAGGGCCAGCTCGCCCACCTCACCTCGCAGAACGAGAAGCTCAGCTACACCCTGCGTGAGGCGCGCGAGCACATCGCGTCGTTGCGCGACGAGGTCGAGAAGCTGACCCAGCCACCGTCGGCGTACGGCGTGGTCGTGGGCAAGAACGAGGACGGCACGGTGGACGTGCTCGCCAGCGGGCGCAAGATGCGCGTCAGCCTGCACCCCGAGATCGAACACGACACGCTCGAACGCGGTGCCGAAGTCGTGCTCAACGAGAGCTTCAACATCGTGCTCGCCCGAGACTCCGACATCACTGGCGAGGTCGTCACGATCAAGGAAGTGATGGACGACGGCGTGCGCGCGATGGTCGTCGGTCGCGCCGACGAGGAGCGGATCTGCGAGCTCGCCGACGCGATGCGCGGGGTGCACCTGCGGCCGGGTGACTCGATGCGGATGGACTCGCGCACGAACATGCTGCTCGAGAAGTTGGCCCGGCCCGAGGTCGAGGACCTGCTGCTCGAAGAGGTGCCCGACATCTCCTACGCCGACATTGGTGGCCTCGACGACCAGATCGAACAGATCGCCGACGCCGTCGAGCTGCCGTTCCTGTACCAGGAGCTGTTCGCCGAGCATCGCCTGCCGGCACCGAAGGGCATCCTGCTCTACGGCCCGCCCGGGTGCGGCAAGACGCTGATCGCCAAGGCCGTCGCCAACTCGCTGGCGAAGAAGGTCGCGTCGTCCACCGGTGGCGAGAAGGGGCGCAGCTACTTCATCAACATCAAAGGCCCCGAGCTGCTCAACAAGTACGTCGGCGAGACCGAGCGCCAGATCCGTCTGGTGTTCCAGCGGGCGCGGGAGAAGAGCGAGGAGGGCTGGCCGGTCATCGTCTTCTTCGACGAGATGGACAGCATGTTCCGTACTCGTGGCTCGGGCATCAGCAGCGACATGGAGAGCACCATCGTGCCCCAGTTGCTGTCCGAGATCGACGGTGTGGAGGGCCTGCGCAACGTCATCGTCATCGGTGCCACCAACCGTGAGGACCTGATCGACCCGGCCATCTTGCGTCCAGGTCGCCTCGACGTGAAGATCAAGATCGAGCGTCCGAACCAGAAGGCCGCAGCGCAGATCTTCGCCCAGTACCTGACCGACGAGATCCCGATCATGGCCGGCGAGTCCGTCCCCGTGATGATCGACAAGACCGTCGCCGAGATGTATCGCGACGACGAGGCGAACCGCTTCCTCGAGGTCACGTACCAGAACGGCGACAAGGAGATCCTGTACTACAAGGACTTCTCGTCGGGCGCGATGATCGAGAACATCGTCCGCCGGGCCAAGAAGCTGGCCATCAAGCGGCTCATCGCCGGGGGCACGAAGGGCG
>JANNZY010000213.1:0-31825 GCA_031410915.1 Actinomycetes bacterium | reverse complement strand
GAGGCCAAGGAGGTCTGCCGCGGGTGCGTGGTGCGTCTCGACTGCCTCGAGTTCGCACTCGTCAACGGCGAGAAGTTCGGCATCTGGGGCGGCCTCAGCGAACGTGAGCGGCGCCGTCTGCGCCGCCAACGGGCGCAGTCCACGCGCCGTTCGGCGACGGCGTAGCGCTGGTCAGATCACGCTCTCGCGCATTCCGCGCGAGCCAACCCACTGATAAGGTGAGCCCATGTTTGCAGGGTTGATCGACGGACCGGGCGAGATCGCAATTCTCGTCATCGTGATTCTGGTGCTCTTCGGTGGATCGCAGATCCCGAAGCTGGCCAAGAACCTCGGGAAGGCGCAGCAGGAGTTCAAGAAGGGCCTGGATCAGGGCCAGAAGGAATCCAGCGACGACAAGACCGAGACAATCGATGAGAAGCTTGCGCGTCTCGATGCGCTGGACAAGGCCAAGGAAGAGAACAACTCCTAGCCCACGAACGCGAGAAACGCCGGCCGCCTTCGGGGCTGGCCGGCGTTTCGCTCTTTTCGACCTGTTGTGGTCGACCGGAATCGTCAGGCAGGAACGATCGTCAGGTTGCGGCGACGCTTGAGGATGCGGCGACGCTCGCGCTCACTGCAGCCGCCCCACACGCCGTGTTCGATGCGGTTGTAGAGCGCGTATTCGAGGCAGGTGTCGGCAACGGGGCAGGTCGCGCAGATCTTGCGGGCCCGGTCCACCCCGACACCATCGCTGGGGAAGAACGCCGCTGGTGGATAGTTGCGGCAGTTGCCGTCAGCCATCCAGAGGGTGGCTGCATCTTCGGATGTGTGATCGTGCATCTACGAGCCTTTCGTGTGTCTCCACGACGATGCGTGGTCCCGCCCGCACCCAAGTCCCGGGGGACTCCGTGATCCAGTCGATGCCAGCATCTGTACGACGTTGTACGGCACCGATCGGTTCCCGGTTTCGGCTCAGTCAAACACATTTGCCGGAACCTGCCAACGGCTGACCAGCACAATCAACCTTTCGGCCGATACAATCCTGGCCTCATGTCCGACCTGTCCGTCCAGCCTCGCGCCCACGCTCGAATCGTCTATCTCGGGCCCGTGTCTCCGCATTGGGAGGTCTACGGCGACTACGGCGACCGCTCGCTGCTTGACGAGTTCCGTGCTCGCGTGCTGGCCCGCCTGGTGCTGTTGCCCCGCGACGACCCCCAGTTCCGCCGCAACCGCGAGCGCATCGTGCGTGACGCCGAGCGCGAGGCCATCACCATCGAATGGGATCTCGGCCTCGTCGACGACGACGAGCAATAGGCGTGTCCCCGCCACTGGGTTGATGACCTGAAGGCGAACACTTGGTGACGGTCTCGGGACCGCCGCCGGTGCGCGGATATGGTTCGGGCGTGCTCGACGAACGCCACCTGAACCGCGAACTCAGTTGGCTGGCGTTCAATCGCCGGGTGCTCGCGCTGTCGGGCGAGATCGGCATCCCGCTGCTCGAACGAGTCAAGTTCGCGGCCATCTTCTCGTCCAACCTCGACGAGTTCTTCCAGGTTCGCGTCGCTGCCCTGCACGAGCAGATCTCCGCCGACATCACCATGGCCCAGGCCGACGGTCGCACACCCACCGAGCTGCTGCAGGCGGTGACAGAAGAGGTGCGCGAGCTGATCGAGTTGCAAGAGGACATCGTCGCCAACGAGTTGCGGCCGATGTTGCAGGCCGAGGGTGTGGAGATCCTGTCGTGGAACGAGCTCGAACCCGACGAACGCCGCTTCGCCGTCGACATCTTCCGCCAACGCATCTTCCCGGTGCTCACACCGCTGGCGGTGGATCCGGCGCACCCGTTTCCGTACATCTCCAACCTCGCGCTCAGCCTGGCCGCGATGGTGCGTGACCCCGAGACCGGCGAGCGCCGCTTCGCCCGCTTGAAGGTGCCCCCGAACTTCGATCGCTTGCTGCCGATGCCCGGCGGCTTGCGCTTGTTGCCGATCGAGCAGTTGATCTCGGCCCACCTCAACTCGCTGTTCACCGGCATGGAGGTCGAAGAGGTCGCCGCCTTCCGCATCACGCGCAACGCCGATCTCACCGTGGACGACGAGGAAGACGCCGATGATCTGCTCGCCGCGGTCGAGTTGGAGTTGCGCCGGCGACGCTTCGGCGAGGCCGTGCGGCTGGAGGTGGACGCCTCGATGGGCCCGGAGATGCTCGAGCTGCTGCTCCGCGAGCTGGACCTGGCTCCGAGCGCCGTCACCCATCATCGCGAGCTCCTCGACCTGACGTGTCTGTTCTCCGTCCACGCGCTTGATCTGCCCAAGCTGAAAGACGTCGCGTGGCCGCCGGTGACCGCCGGGCGCATCTTTCGCGCTGAGGAGTCCGGCATGAGCCTGTTCTCGGTGATCCGCGAGCGGGCGTTGCTCGTGCATCACCCGTACGAGTCGTTCGCCAGCTCGGTCGAAGCGTTCATCGAGGAAGCCGCTGTCGATCCGCGCGTGCAGTCGATCAAGATGACGCTGTACCGCACGTCGGGCGACAGTCCGATCGCGCGCAGCCTGATCCGCGCCGCTGAGCGTGGCGTGCAGGTGGCCGTGCTCGTCGAGCTCAAGGCCCGATTCGACGAGGCAACGAACGTCACGTGGGCGAAGACACTCGAACGCGCCGGCGTGCACGTCGTCTATGGCGTGGTCGGATTGAAGACCCACGCCAAGTGCGCGCTGGTCGTGCGCTCCGATGCCGACGGGCTGCGTCGCTACGTGCATCTCGGCACGGGCAACTACAACTCGCGCACGGCGCGGTTGTACGAGGACATCGGCATGATCACGTGCGACCCCGTGATCGGCGAGGACGCGACGCAACTGTTCAACCACCTCACCGGCTACAGCCGCTCACCCGAGTACCAGCGTCTCCTGGTCGCCCCCCACGGTTTGCGGCCACGGCTGACCGAGTTGATCGAGAACGAGGCACGGCACGGCACTGAGGGCCACATCGTTGTCAAGACGAACTCGGTCGGCGACCCCGACATCATCGAGGCGTTGTATGCCGCGAACGACGCCGGCGTGCGCATCGACCTGCTCGTGCGCGGCATCTGCTGCCTACGCGCCGGTGTGCCCGGCTTGTCCGAGAACATCCGTGCCCGCAGCATCCTGGGCCGCTATCTCGAGCACTCGCGCATCTACCGCTTCGCTCACGGCGGCGAGCAGAACACGCCGCTTTTTCTGATCGGCTCGGCCGATCTGATGGTGCGCAACCTGGATCGCCGGGTCGAGACGCTGGTGCCGATCGTGCACCCCAAGCACCAGGCCTGGCTCGACGAGGTGCTCGCGTTCCAGTTCGCCGACGACATCGTCGCCTGGGACCTGCAACCCGACAACAGCTGGCTCCGTGTCGGCCCCGAAGACGCCTTCGAGCCGCACAGCCAGGAACGCATGTACCACTGGGTCAGCGCCATCCAAAAGCGTTGATCTTGCACTAGAACTGCAATTTTTTTCCTGTACAAATGATCGCCACGATGCCCGCCCGCCTGCCAGACCTGGATCCAGGAAGCGGATCCGCTCGGTGGGAGGGGTGGCCATCGTCCGAGTTGCTTCGATCAGCCCACCCTCGGGTCGGTGTTCGGATGCATCTTCGGACGATGACCTGGCGGAACGCTATGCCGTGAGCGCGCATCGAGAACAGTGGGAGCGCCGTGTTCGCACGCTCGATGCGCGCCCGTCGGTCAGAGGAAGTATCCGAAGACGTCGATGATGACGTCGGTGTTGCCGCCGGAGTTGTAGACGCCGATCGCGCCGGCGGTATCGGCCTCCGAACATTCGGCTTTCAGCGAGAGTCGAGTGATCACCTGGTTGGCGACCGAGTCCCCGGACTGGAAGTTGAGGTTGGACACGAGCGGGATCTTGCAGTTGTCGTCGGGGAAGATCGTGAGGTATCCGGCTGCCGTGGTGTTGGTGGCCGTCACGTTGAGCACGGCACCACTCGCATTGGCGGGGATGCCGTCGTAGCCGGAGACGGTGAGGACGAAGTAGTGGTCCGGTGGGATCGCGGACTTCGACGGGCGGCTGTCGAGGGCCCGAGTGGGCGTGACGGCGACGAAACGACCGCTGTCCCCGACGCGCTGGGTGTCGTAGTAGCCGACGACGTCGGCGAGGACGTGCGTGGTGCCGCCAGAGTTGAAGAAGCTGATGACACCTCCGACCGGCACGCGCACGGTGACCAAGTTCGGCACCGTCTCGTTGGGCACGAAGTTGAGGTTCGAGGCCTTCGGCATGGTGACGTCGCTGGGGAACACCGTGAGGTAGCCGGGTGACGTCGGTGCCGTGACGGTGACGTTGAGCACGACCGCCGTGACGCCCGTGATCGGAACGGGTCCGCGTCCGATGACCTGCACGTTGAGCATGCCACCAGCGCTGATCGCCGCTGCGGGTACGCCGCCCGTGCCGCCGCGAGTGTCGAACAGCCGGAACGGGTCCGACGGGTGGAAGCGTGAGCCGGCGGGTCCACTGGCGTCGCTGTAGAAGCCGACGACGTCGAAGATCGCGTGCGTGAGGCCGCCGTTGTTGTACAGGCTGACCTTGCCACCGACTCCGAGGGCGACGGTGACGAGGTTGGGCCGGGTCTCGCTGGCGCGCACGTTGACGTTGGAGATCACCGGACGGGTGATTCCGGCAGGCCAGACGGTCAGGTACGTGGCGGCCGTCGGGTCCACGGCAGTCGCGTTGAAGACGACGGAACTGACGCCGCTGGCGGGTACTCCGCCGACGCCGGCGACCTGCACGTCGATGGACTGGCCCGGGCCGATCGGCTGGCTGAAGCCCCCGGTGCCGTCGCGGGTGTCGAGGATGCGCGCCGGAGTCAGCGCCGTGAACTCGCCGGTGGGACCGGATTCGGCGTGTGCGCTCGTTGTCTGCAACGTGGCGACGGATGCGAGTGCGGCGGCGGCGACGAGTACGCGGCGGATGCGCCGAGTGGACACGACGCGGTGGGGCTGTGGGATGTCTGACATGGCGGGCGAGAGTACGCACGCCGGCGCCCGGAAACGCTCGAATCAGCCCTGTTCGCAGGGGGTGTGCGGAGACCGCAGCTGCGTCATGGTCATGAGTTCCTGCTCGTGATGCGGGCCGACAGAATGCGAGCGCCGATCGTGAACAGCACGGCGAGCGCGATCAGCGTGAGTGCGGAGCCCCATGCTCGTTCTTGCGCGGTGGCGAAGCTCTCTTTCGCGTTGCCGTAGATCTGCAGGCTCAGCGACGTGTTGGTACCGGAGAACGGGTTCCAGTTCGTGGCCTTGGCCGCGCCGATGGTGAAGATCAGTGGAGCCGTCTCGCCAGCGGCGCGGGCGATGGCCAACAGCGCGCCGCTGATGATGCCGGGGGCTGCCTTGGGGATCACGACGGTGAGGATCGTGCGGCTGTTCGTGCCGCCCAACGCGAAGCTGGCATCACGCAGGTTCTGCGGCACGAGCTTGAGCATCTCCTCCGACGAGCGGACGATGATCGGCAGCATCAGGCAGGCGAGCGCGATCGATCCGCTGAAGCCGGTCAGACCGTCGACGCCACGCGGCACGACCCAGAAGACGTAGACGAACAGGCCCATCACGATCGAGGGCACTCCGGCCATCACGTTGGTCATGAAGCGCAGCACCCGAGCGAACAACGATCGCTTGCCGTACTCGTTGAGGTACACCGCGCCGGCGATGCCGAGCGGCACGGCGATCGCAGTGGCGACGGCCGTGATGACGACGGTGCCGATGATCGCGGCCTTCATGCCCGGCCCTGGACGGCGCGGCGAGAGCTGGATGTCTTTCGTGAACCACTCCGGGAACGCGCCGCTGACGATCGACCAGCCCTTGGTGATGACCGTGGCGAGCACGAGGACCAACACGAAGGCGATGACCACTGCCGACAGACCCATCAGAGTGGTCATCACAACGTTCTTCAGCCGGCGACGACCACCGACACCGGAGAGGCTCTCGAGCAGTTCGTTGGACGGGACAGGACCGGGGCGTTCGGTCAGCGCGGCGGTCATGTCGATCCCTGCATTCTCCGCAACGCTCGCGACACCACCGCGGTGGCGATGAAGTTGACGACGAGCGTGAGGACGAACAGCGTGAGGCCCATCGCGATGAGCGCGCTGCGCTTCTCGGCGCTCGTGGCCTCACCCCACTGGAACGCGATCACCGACGGCAGCGAGTCGCCAGCGGTGAGGATGTTGGCGCTGATGTTGGCCGACGAGCCGATCACGAGTGCCGCAGCGATGGTCTCGCCCATCGCCCGGCCGAGGCCGAGCATGATCGCGCCGACGATGCCGCCGACGGAATGCGGGATCACGGCGCCGGTGATCATCTCCCAGCGGGTCGCGCCGAGCGCGAGCGCACCGTCGCGATCCGCCTGCGGTGTGGTCTCGATGACTTCACGTGCGATCGAGGTGACGATCGGCGTGACCATGACGGCGAGGATCAAACCAGCGGTCAGGAACGTGCGTCCAGCCGATGTGGGACCGAAGATGCGGCCGAGGATCGGCCAGCCGCCGAACCAGCTGTGCAGGTTCTTGTAGAAGCCGACCATCTTCGGCGCGAGGACGATGATGCCCCACAGGCCGAACACGACGGACGGCACGACGGCCACCATGTCGGTCAGCGTGACAAGGACCTTCTTCAACCACGGCGGGGCGATCTGGGTGGTGAACAGCGCGAGGCCGACGCTGATCGGCACCGCGAGCAGGAGCGCGATCGTGGCAGTGACAGCGGTGCCGTAGATGAAGCTGAGTGCTCCGAACACCGGTGTGTCACCGCTCGGTGCCCACCGTTTCTGGGTGAAGAAGTCGAGGCCTTCGGTGCGGAAGATCAGCGTCGACTTGTTGGTGATGGTGTAGGCGATGAGCGCCAGGACGACCAGGATCGTGGCGCCACCCGTGAGGGTGACGCCACGAAACAGCCGATCACCGAACTGCTTCTTGGTCCTGAGATCGGCAACGCTCAGCGACATGGGACTGGCTCAGGCGCCGATCTTGGCAACGTTGGCCAACGCCTTCTGACGAAGGTCGTCGGGCAGCGGTGCGTAGTCGATGTCGGGGGCCATCGTCTGGCCCTCGGTCAGCAGGTAGGTGAGGAAGCCACGGAGCGCTTCGGCCTTGCCGGCATCGTCCTGGGTCGTGTACGCGATGATCCACGTCTGGGCCGCGATCGGGTAGACGTCGTCACCCTCGGCCCAGCCGGCGAAAAAGGTGAGGTCGTCGTTGATCGTCGAGCCCTCGACGGCAGCCGAGGTGGCCTCGAGCGTCGGCTCGATGAAGTTGCCGGCTGCGTTCTGGACCGAGGCGAAGGTCAAGCCGTTGGCCTTGGCATCGCTGAGGTCGACGTAGCCGATCGCACCTTCCGTGCTGGAGACGATCTGGGCAACACCGCTGTTGCCATCACCGGCTTGGGTGTTGGCCGGCCACTCCAGCTCCGAGCCGGTGCCGAGCGTCCACTCGCCAGAGGCGTCGGGACCGACAGCGGCGTTCAGGAACTTGCTGAAGTTGTCGGTCGTGCCCGAACCGTCGGCACGGTGGGCGACGACGATGTCTGTGCTCGGCAGCGTCGCGTCCGGGTTGTCAGCGGCAATGGCTGGGTCGTCCCACGACGTGATGTCGGTCTGGAAGATCTTCGCGATCGTGGCCGGGGACAACTGCAGGCTTTCAACGCCGGGCAGGTTGTACGAGATCGTGATCGGGGCCACCACAGTCGGCACGTAGACGAATTCGCCGCCCTTGTAGCCGGCCATGTCCGCTTCCTTCACCGGGCTGTCGGTGCCGGCGAAGTCGACGACCTGCTCTTGCAGATCCGAGCGACCCTTGCCGGAGCCGCCGCCGCCGTATTCGACGGTGACGTCTGATGCGATACCGGCGAACTCGGCGATGGCCTCGTCGTAGAAGCCTTTCGGGAACGTTGCGCCGGAACCGACGAGCGAGCCGGACAGCGCGCTGTAGTCGACCTCGGTGGCCGTTGCCTCGCTGGACGCCGTTGCCTCGCTGGACGCCGCTGCCTCGCTGGACGCCGGAGCTTCCGTGGCGATGGTGGTGTCACCGCCCGCCGCAACCGTCGTGGTGGCGTCGCCGCCTGCCGCAGCAGTGGTGGTCGAGTCGTCGGCCGCCGCTGCCGTCGTCGTCGAATCGGCGTTGTCATCATCGCTGCCGCAGGCTGCGGCGAGGAGCGAGAAGGCCACGAGCCCGACGAGGGCTACTGACCGCTTTCGTGTTCTGTTCACGTTGTGGTTCTCCTTGTGAGTGATCAACCGCCGAGCACCGTAGGGAGCCAAGGTGTACGGCGACCCGCAACAAGATGAACCGCAGGTGAACCCGAGACAAAATGCTGCTGTCCGATTGGGCATGGCCCGTGCCACAACGCCCTCGGGCCGGGGACGATCAATGCGAACAAGTTCGGCCGATCGGTGTTCTGTTCACTTCTCGTTCACCTGCCATCAGGTTCGCCGTTACCTTGGGGTCGTAACGTTCGCGGCATTCCAAGTGAACGAGAGCAGTTGCTGATGACGCCAGACGACATCGACATCCGATCCAACGAGACCCTGCAGACCGTCGCGCCCGAAGACACGTCGGCTTTCGTCTTCGCGGTCGACGATCTGGCCGTGTACTACGGGTCGCACAAGGCTGTGCGCAACGTCGACATGCGCATCCGCCAGGGTGAGATCACCGCCTTCATCGGTCCCTCCGGCTGCGGCAAGAGCACGGTGCTGCGCTGCTTCAACCGCATGAACGATCTGATCGACGTCGCCCGCGTCGAGGGCCGAATCACGTACCACGGCGTCGACCTGTACGACCCGCAGGTGAACGCCGTCGAGGTCCGCCGGCGCATCGGCATGGTCTTCCAGAAGCCCAACCCGTTCCCGAAGAACATCTACGACAACGTCGCGTACGGCCCGCGGCTCGGTGGCATCAAGCGCAAGAGCGAGTTGGACGGCCTCGTCGAGCAGTCGCTGCGCGGCGCGGCGCTGTGGGACGAGGTGAAGTCGCGGTTGAAGTCGTCGGCGCTCGGCCTGTCCGGTGGTCAACAGCAGCGGCTGTGCATCGCGCGGGCGATCGCGGTGCAGCCCGAGGTCGTGCTGATGGACGAGCCGTGCTCCGCGCTGGATCCGATCGCGACCGCGCGCATCGAGGACCTCATGCAGGAGATGAAGTCGAAGTACACGATCATCATCGTCACTCACAACATGCAGCAGGCGGCCCGGGTCAGTGACCGCACCGCCTTCTTCACGACCGAAGTGAACCCGCAGAGCGATCGGCGCACGGGTGTGCTGGTCGAGTTCGGTCGCACGAAGACCATGTTCTCGACACCGAAAGACACTCGTACGGAGCAGTACGTCACAGGAAGGTTCGGCTGATGGACGAACTCCGCAAGAGCTTCCACAACGATCTCGACGATGTCCGCAGTGAACTCGTGCACCTCGCTGCGTTCGTGACCGAGTCCATCCCGCGGGCGACCAACGTGTTGCTGACCGGCGATCTCGAGGGGGCCGACTACATCATCCAGAGCGACGACGAGATCGACGCCCGGTCGCTGGACCTCGAGGAACGCTGCCTGCAGATCCTCGCGCTGCAGTCGCCCGTCGCGACCGACCTGCGCCAGATCGTGGCCGCGCTGCGGATGATCTCCGAGGTCGAACGTTCGGCTGACTTGGTCTGCAACATCTGCAAGGCGGCGCGCCGGATCTATGGCCACAAACTCGATCCGAACCTGCGCGGCATCATCACGCGGATGGGCGAACAGGCCCAGCAGCTGTACATCGCCGCGATCGAATCGTTCGTCGAGAACGACGCCGCCAAGGCCGCCGCGATCGACGACATGGACAACTACCTCGACGGCTTGCAGAAGCAGTTCGTGCAGGCCATCTTCGAGAGCCACTCGGCCGGCACGATCGATCTGCAAGTCGCCGTGCAGTTGGCCGTCGTCGCCCGCTTCTACGAGCGCATCGGTGACCACGCGGTCAACATCGGCGAGCGCGTCCGCTACGTGGTGACTGGTTGGTTGCCCGAACACAAGGGTGCAGCCCGCTATCGCGCGCCGACCATCGACGACACCGGCGAGCTGCCGCGGCCGGCGACCTTCGAGACGGGCCGCTGACGATGGCGGCCCTGTGGGCGCTGCTCGGCGCAGCTCTCGGTCTCGGGGTCGGTGCAATCGTCTTCCGGCGGTCCACTCGGTCGCGCTCGCTCCGTGACGCTGGGTCCGCAGCGTCAGCCAGCGCAGCAGCGCGGGCGTCCGCCGAGGTCGAGCTGCGCGCCGATCGGCTGCAGGCGGCGCTCGACGCCATGCCGAACGGCGTCATCGTCGCCGACCGTGACGGCCGGGTGGTGGTGCGCAACAGGGCAGCCGACGACGCCGGCGGCGACAGCCACACCGAGGTGCTCGTGCAAGCAGCGGTGCAGCACCACCTGCGCGCCGCGCTGCGCGGTGGCGAACGTTCGCAGACGGTGGAGCTCTACGGTCCGCCGCGGCGCGTCGTGGTGGTGCACGCGCAACCACTCGGCGCGGACGGTGCGGTGGCCACGATCGAAGACGTCACCGAGCGATCGCGACTGGACGCAGTGCGGACCGACTTCGTGGCCAACATCAGCCACGAGTTGAAGACGCCGATCGGCGCGCTGGCCGTGCTGGCCGAGACGTTGATCGACGAGACGGACCCAGCGCTCGTGTCCCGCCTGGCGGGCAAGACCGTGAGCGAGGCCCACCGGGTGGCGAAGATCATCGACGACCTGCTCGAGCTGTCGCGCATCGAGCTTGCTGGCGACCTGATCGTGTCGCGCTGTGATGTCGGCACGCTCGTCGCCGAGGCATCGTCGCGCAACAGCTATGCGGCACAGCAGCGCAAGGTGTGCATCATGATCGGCGAGATCGCCGACGGACTCACCATCAACGCCGACCATGCCCAGGTCGCCTCCGCACTCGGCAACCTCGTCGACAACGCGGTCAAGTACAGCGAGGCCGGCGGCAAGGTCGTGCTCACCGCCACGGCCGATAGCCAGGGAGTGATGTTCTCCGTCGCCGACCGCGGCATCGGCATCCCGGCCCGCGACCTGGACCGCATCTTCGAGCGCTTCTACCGCGTCGATCGTGGCCGCAGCCGCGGCACCGGCGGAACCGGCCTCGGCCTGTCCATCGTCCGCCACGTCGCCAGCAATCATGGCGGCGCGGTGACCGTCGAATCCCGCGAGGGCGAAGGCTCGACGTTTCGTCTCTACATCCCAGATCGGGCGGTACCACCGACATGACCACACCCACAGTCCTGGTCGTCGAGGACGAGGACAGCTTCGTCGAGGCGCTCACCGTCGGTCTCAATCGCGAGGGCTTTCGCGTCGAGATCGCCCAAGACGGTGCCGAGGCGTTGCAGCGCTTCCACGAGGTCAAGCCGGACGTGATCCTGCTCGACCTGATGCTTCCCCGAGTGTCCGGCATCGATGTGTGCCGTGAGATCCGCAAGGTCTCCTCGGTTCCGATCATCATGGTGACGGCGAAGAGCGCAGAGATCGACATGGTCGTCGGCCTCGAAGTCGGTGCCGACGACTACGTCACCAAGCCGTACCGCATCCGCGAACTGGTCGCCCGGCTGCGTGCCCTGCTGCGCCGGGCGTCGATGGAGCAGACCGGTCCGGAACCGACGAATGGCACCCGTTCGTTGGTCGTGGGCGACGTCGCGCTGGACCCGGACGAGCACCTCGTGACGGTCAGCGGCGAACCCGTCAGCCTGCCGCTGAAGGAGTTCGAGCTGCTGTTCTTGTTGCTCAGCAACGTCGGTCGGGTGCTGCCGCGCGAGCTGCTCATCGACCGGGTGTGGGGTGTCGACTACGTCGGTGACACGAAGACGCTCGACGTGCACATCAAGCGCATCCGGGCCAAGATCGAGCCCGACCCGGGCAAGCCGGAGCGGATCGTCACCATCCGCGGACTTGGCTACAAGTACGAACGCCCCGCACCTAGCATGCGTGCGTGACCTCGGAGCGCCAGCGCGGATCTCGGAACCAGCTCCGGGTGCCACGTCGCAGCACCGGTGGCAGCGTCCGTTCGGAGCGGTCCGCGCCGGCCGAGTCGCGCCCGCACTACTCGCCGTTCACCCGCCTCGCTCGTGTTCAGGCGGTCAGTGCCGCCGGTGACGGCTGCCTGGCGCTGGCCCTCGCGCTGACGGTCTTCTTCGGGCTGTCGCCGACGGCCGCACGGCCCAAGGTCTTGCTCTTCCTGCTCGTGTCGTTCGTGCCGTTCCTGGTCGTCGCGCCGTTGATCGGCCCGTTCATCGACCGCATGGCAGGTGGCCGGCGGCTCGTGATGCAACTCGTCGCCGGCGGGCGCGCGTTGGTGCTGTTGCTGATGGCGTTCCACACCGACGACGTGTTGATCTACCCGCTCGCATTCGCAGCGCTGGTCCTGCAGAAGACGCAGAACATCTCCAAGTCGGCGCTCGTGCCGTCGGTCGTTCGCAACGACGCCGACCTCGTCGAGGCCAACTCCAAGCTCGGCCTGATCGCCGGCGTGTTCGGTTTCGTCGGCGCGGCCGTCGCCGGGGTTGCCAAGCTGATCGCCGACGTGCAGGGGGCGCTCGTCGCCGGCTCGGCGATCTTCGTGGTCGCGGCAGTGTTCGCGACGAAGCTGCCGCACGAAGTCGTCGCAGCGAAGAAGGCGACGCTGGAAGAAAAGGTCGAACTGCGCTCGGCAGGCATCACACTGGCCGCATCGGCGATGGCGTTGCTACGCGCGTCCGTGGGGTTTTGCTTCTTCCTGCTCGCGTTCTGGCTCAACGATCCTGCGCAGTACGGCACGGTGCTCGTTGGTGCGGCCATTGCGATGGTGACCGTCGGCGTCATGGTCGGCAACGCGATCGCGCCGTTGCTGCGCAAGAGCGCGCACGAGGAACCGATCTTCATCGGCGCGCTCGGCCTGACCGCAGCTGCAGGCGTCGGTGCCGCCTTGTTCGGCGGGGTCGCGTCCGGGATCCTGCTCGCACTCGTGGTCAACTTCGCCGCCGCCATCGGCCGCCTCGCGTTCGACTCCATCGTGCAACGCGACGCGCCGGACGCGAACCAGGGTCGCGCATTCGCGCAGTTCGAGACGAAGTTCCAACTCGCGTGGGTCGTCGGCGGGGTGTTGCCGGTGATCTACTCGCCCGACCCGAAGTCCGATGGCGACGGACCGATCGGCTTCGCGATCGTCGGGTTCATCGCACTTTTCGCCGTCGGCTCGTACGTGCTCGGCACGCGCCGGGTGAAGGCCGGCAAACCGATCCCTGAGCCGTTCTCCAAGCGCGCCCGCCGCCAGCTGGCCGCCGAACTGGAGCGTCGCAAGCTGCGCCGCGAAGGCATGACGCCGACCACCGGCACCGATCGCCCGCTGCCTCCGCCGGCCGTGACCAGCCATTCGCTGCCGCCGCCGGCGGACATCGAACCCCTCCAGCCCCCAGTGTCCGATGCGGTCAAGCGCGCCCTGCGCGGAGCACCGCTGCGCCCACCGTCACCGCGCACGCCACGCAGCCGGAAGTTCTAGACCGTCTCGAGGCGGGCAAGCCAGAGGCCGGGGGCCTCGAGTTCGGCCGGTGTGGGCAACGAGCCGGGCACGTCGAGCAGCTGGTTCATCGCGCCCTGGCCGCCGCGCTCGACGACGCCGGCGACGAAGTCCCGGCCGCGCTCGACCTGCTGGCGGGTGAGGTGCAGGCCGAGCAGGCGCTCGACGAAGACGTCGTCGGGCGACGACTCGATGCGCCGCCGACGCACAGCCTCGCTGATGCGCTGCGCGTCGCCGCCGATGAGCCGTGCGGTGACTGCGTCGACCACGGAGTCGACGTAGCCGATGACCGCGGCCATCGCCGCGTCGATCGTCGGCTGCATCGCCAGTTGACGCGGGCTCTGCACCGCGCCGAGCAGGATCTCCGGGTCACCGAGTGTGCGCTGCAGCGCCTGCATGGGATCGTCGCCCTCGATGTCCAGCGTGCCGAGCTTGTCGGCAACGGCCGATGGGTCGGGTTCGAACGCGCCGACGTGGGCGCGGACGAGATCGCTGAGTCCCTCGTGGATGTGCGTGACTGCGAAGACCGCGTGTGTGGTCAGTTCGTGCACGAGCACCCACAGCCGCATGGAGTCGCGCGGCAAGCTCCAATCATCGGCGAATGCGTCGATCGTGCCGGGGATGAGCGTGACCTGCTTCGAGGCGGTACGCGGGATGGGCAGGTCGTATTGCCCGAACGCACGCTTGCCGAGCCGACCGACCATCGAGCCGATGGCCATGCCGAGCATTGCCGGGGCCATCATCTGGCTCAACCCTGCCATCATCGCCATCAGTGGGTCGCCATGATCGTCGTCGGTGTCATCGGTGACCGCCGGACGCTTGCCGAGTGACACGGCAAGTTCGGTGAACAGCGGCCGGTATGCCTCCAACGTTTGCTGCGACCACGCACCGGGCGTGGTGGTGGCAACCTCGTATCCGCTGACGTCGTGGCCCGTGACGTCCAGGACGTGTGGTTCGATGATGCGGGCCAGATCGGAGAGCGCGAAACGGATCGACGGGTCCACGTTGGATTCGACGGCACCATCGGTCGCGGACAGCTGTGCGAACTGGCGGGCCGCGTCCCAATTGAGTGGACCCTGGCCCGACAGGGCTCGCGCGATGTCGCCGAACATCGGGATCCCCCCGAAGGGGTTCTGGTCCGGGTCGCCGGAGCTCATAGGGCCGATGCTACGGGCTTTCGGCGGGTTAACGTCGCGGGCGTGACGACGGTGCTGGTGACGGGGACGGAGAGCAATCTCGGCGCTCGCGTGATGGCCCGGCTGACGAACGCCGACGATGTCGACGTCGTCACCGGCGACGGCGCGAAGCGTTCCGACGACGGCATCGCTCGCACACTCGATCACGTCGACATTGCGGTGCACCTTGCAGCCGGCGACCACGACACGCGGGCGCGCCGGCGCGAGAGCGTCACAAAGGGCGCTGCGGCACTGCTGGAGCTCGCCGACGAGCGCGGCGTCGAGCACCTGGTGCTGGTGTCGTCGGCGATGGTCTACGGTGCGTGGGCCAACAACCCCGTGCCGCTGACCGAGGAAGCAGCGCTGCGTCCCGATCTGGACTTCGTGTTCGCCCGCCAGCTGGCGTCGGTCGAGCAGATGGTCGACGACTGGCGCACCAGCGTTCCCGGCCGCACCGCAACCGTCCTCCGCCCGGTGGCGTCGGTTGCCGCAGATGGCACGTCCAGCCTGGCTCGCGCGCTTGCCGCCGGCATGGGTCAGCGCTCCGGGCAAGAGGACCCGGGCGCACAGTTCCTGCACCTCGACGACCTCGCGTCGGCGGTCGTGCTGTCCACCGAGAACCGTCTCGACGGCGTGTTCAACGTCGCGCCCGACGGGTGGGTGGCCGGCGAGCGCGTCCGTGCCCTGGCCGGCCGCTCGCCGCGGATCAAGCTGCCCGAACGGCTGGCCGAGGTCGTCGCCCGCATCCGCTGGCGTTTCCAACGCGGACCGATCCCGCCCGGCCTGCGCAGCTACACGCAATCGCCGTGGCTCGTCGCGAACGACCGGATCAAGGCGGCCGGTTGGCGGCCGAGCATCACCAACGAGCAGGCGTACGTCGAGGGCACAGAAGCCAAGTGGTGGACGATGATCACGCCCAAGCGCAAGCAAGAGCTGGCGCTGGGTGGGATGGTCGCCGTGACGGGAGGAATTGTGGCGGTGGTGGTGGCGCTCGTGCGTCGGGCCAAGCGCCTCAGAGCGGCTTCTCGGTGAGCGACGCGGCCACGTCGATGGCCGCCACTGCGCCGGGGTGCACGACCGAGACGATGATGGTGTCGCCGATCGCGTGGGCCGACACGGCGGCACCGAGACCGGCGACGTCGGTGACGGACTTCGCGTCGACGGCTGTCACGACGTCGCCGACCTGAATGCCGGCCAGCGCGGCCGGGCCCCCGACGCTGACGTCGGTGACCACGACCGATCCGGTTTCGGACGGTTGCACGCGCACGCCGAGCCACGGCGAGGCCGGTACCGGCGGCGAGGACGCGACCATCGTGGTCGTCGTGCCCGGCGAGGCGGTGCCCATGGTGGAGGAAGCGGCCGTCGTCGTGGTGACGATGCTCTCGGCTGCTTCCGCGCCATCCAGCGCGGACATCAGCGCGTCGACGCTGACGAGGCGGACACCCGTGTCGTTCTGCGTGCACAGCCCCATCAGCCGGCCGTCAACGTCGATGACGGGCACGCCCTCGCCGGGCGCGGTGCCCGACTGGTACGAGATCTGCGTGCCGGTCTCGTCTGCCCACAACCGCACGGCAGCGCCATCGGGTGTGGTGACGATCGTGCCGTCTGCCGACACGACCTGGGCGCTCGGCTCGAAGCTGCTGTTCTCGATCTCCATGTCGACTGCGAGCACGGCTGCGCCGGATGCGGCGTCCACGGACACGACGGTTCCGGTGACCATCTCACCGCTCGGCAACTGCACGGACAGGTCGGAGCGGCCGTCGACGGCCGCGGCGGTCGTGACGATGTAGTGGCCGGTTCGCAATGACACCGCAACGGCGGGTACCGCTTCGTCGATGCCGCCCCGGTCGATGACCAGGGTCGGCACGGTGCGGACGACGAGCATCGTCGTGGACGACATCGCGCTGGCCGCCACCGACGTGGTCGGCGCTTGCATGGCCGAGGTCGAAGTGGCGGCGACCGGCGAAACCGCTGACGCCGACCCGGACGGGTCCTGCAGGGACTGCTGCGCCGACGACGGTTCACGCGACAGCGGCGGCGATGACTGCGTGCGAGCGGATGTCGTGCTCTCTTCGATCGCAACCCCGCCCTCGTTGTGGCGCGGGATCATCAGCCACAGCAGTCCGACGGCCAGGATCGCGCCGATCGTGCCCGTGGCCATGAGCAGACCGCGGCCGACGACGAGTGGCGGCTCGGTCTGCACCCAGGTCTCACGCCCCATCTCGGACGGATGGCGCCACGAGCGCTCGTGCGCGGGCAACGGGGCGCGTGGGTAATCCGGCTCGTTTTCCCACTCACCTCGCTCCACGAGGACGGAATCGTAGTGATGTGCGGGACCCGGCGGGCATCGCGGCCGTTGCCGCCCCGGTGAGGATCGGCCGAGGCACGGCTACGATGCCACCCGATGCTTGCACCGCCGGGAGGAGACACGTGGTTGGGCATCACCGCGGCGCACCTTCCTGTGGCCGAAGCGTACGAATGGGCCGTACGCGCGGACTGCGGTGCCGTCGTTTTGTTTTCGGGCACGGTGCGCGATCACGCCGATGGCCGCAGCGGTGTGCAGCACCTCACGTACGAGGCGTACGAGGAGCAGGCCGTACCGAAGCTGGCCGAGATCGCGGCCGAGGTGCGCACGCGTTGGCCCTCGACCGGCCAGATCGTGCTGCTGCATCGCACCGGCAAACTCAGGCTCGGCGAATCGTCGGTCATCGTCATCGTGTCGTCGCCGCATCGCCCGGAGGCGTTCGAAGCCGGGCGGTTCGCTATCGACGCGCTCAAGGCGACGGTGCCGATCTGGAAGCACGAGGTCTGGGACGGTGGCTCCGATTGGGGCACCGGCGCGCACGACGTGCAGACCGCCAGCGAGGTCACGTCATGACGCTCGTGATCGTCGTGGTGGTGACGGCCGTCGTCGTCGCGGGTGTGCTCATCGCCGCGTTCGGTCGCCGTGCTCCGGAAGACGGCGTGGCCTCGTTCCGTCGTCACATCGACGCGCTCTCGCCCGAAGCGCGGCGCGAAGTGATCGAGCGCGTCCAGAACGCGCGCGAATCCGGCAAGGGCAAGTAGCTCGACAATGGCTCGCGACTTGGCGATCGATCTCGGCACCGCGAACACGCTCGTGTACATGAAGGGTCGCGGCATCGTGCTCAACGAGCCGTCGGTCATCGCGCTCAACCGCCAGACGGGCGAGGTGCTTGCCACCGGTCGCGAGGCGTGGCAGATGATCGGACGCACTCCCGGTTACATCGTGGCTGTCCGGCCCTTGCGTGGCGGCGCGATCACCGACTTCGAGATCACCGAACGGATGATCCGTCTGCTGCTGCAGCGTGTTGGTGTCAGTCGATTCACGCGACCGAAGGTGGTCATCTGCGTGCCGTCGGCCATCACCGAGGTCGAACGTCGTGCGGTCACCGACGCTGCCCGGCGGGCCGGTGCCGCAGACGCACAACTGATCGAGCAGCCGATGGCCGCAGCGATCGGTGCCGACCTGCCCATCGACGAGCCGGTTGGCAACATGGTCATCGACATCGGCGGCGGCACCAGCGAGACGGCCGTCATCAGCCTCGGTGGCGTCGTGGCCCTCGAAGCTGTGCGCGTCGGTAGCTTCGACATCGACGCCGCGATCCAGAACTATGTACGCCGCGAGCACGGCATCGCGATCGGCGAGCGCACCGCGGAAGAGATCAAGGTCGCGATCGGCTCGGCCGACGCGGTAGGAGACGAGAACGAAGCCGAGGTGCGCGGCCGCGACCTGATGAGCGGTCTGCCCAAGACGGTGCTCCTGGCTCCGGAAGAGATCCGCTTCGCGATCGACGACGTCGTGTCCAGCATCGTGTCGTCGGTGGTCCGTTGCCTGGCCAAGGCACCCCCCGAACTCGCCCAGGACTTCCTGGTCCGCGGCATGTACCTGGTCGGCGGCGGTGGCCTGCTGCGCGGCCTCGCCCAGCGCATCGAACGTGAGACGAGAGTGCCGGTGCGCATGTCGCCGATGCCCCTCGAAGCCGTCGTCCTCGGCGCCGGCCACTGCATCGAGCACTACGAAGCCCTGAAGGGCATGTTCATGGGCGCGAGGCGCTAGCGCAAACCAGCGGGCTCGTTCGGTCTGTTGTCGAACGTGCGGTCGAGTTCCTTCTGGAATTCGCGTGCGTTGAAGTCACGTAGTCTCGGTCACGGTAATCCGAACTACTCGGGCTGCGTGCCGAACGCATCGGACGTCGACTGTGCCGGCGGAAGCGGCAACGGCCCCGCGTATGTGAGAGGCCCAGTCACCGTGATCGGTGGCGACCCCTACGGTCTCGACCGAGACAGCGACGGAATCGGCTGCGAAGGCTGAGCGCTTGGCTTGCTCCTGGCGGTGCAGGTCACTCTCGCCTCTGGAGCAATCGGTAGTTCGTCCGTCGCCGACACTCTCGCGAATGCAGCGCATCCCTATTAGGGTCGCTGTCGCATGAGCATCCTGTCGCAACCGACATCACCGCCCCCGGTTCGCGCCTTCGCCCCTTCGTCGTCTCGGCACGCCGTCACAGCCGTTCCACGACAAGATCTGCGGAACCATCGTCGTCACGTCCTGAGCAGCGATCCATGTCCGAGCTGACGTTCACGATCGACAACCACGTGGGCGTCATCACGCTGGACCGTCCCGAGGCGCGCAACGCATTGACCCACACCACGTATCGGTTGCTCGAGGACGCGGTTCGGTCGGCACCGTCGCAAGACGTTCGGTGTTTGATCATCACCGGCGCTGATCCCGCGTTCTGCAGTGGCGACGACGTGCGCCAGGTGATGGGCGCGGGCAAGGAGGGCAAGGCGCCGCTCGCCAGTGCCGAGTCCGCGCCGGCACGCCAGCCGCGACTCACGCCGGCTGCCGACGCGCTGCTGCACACCGACATCCCGGTGATCGCCGCGGTCAACGGTGCCGCCGTTGGTTGGGGCATGGAGCTGGCGGTGATGGCCGACATCCGCGTCGCCAGTGAGCGGGCCAAGTTCGGCGAGCTGTTCGTGCTGCGCGGTCTGGTCAGCGACGCGCCCGGCATGGGTCGCTTGGCGCAGTTGGTCGGGCGGGAGAAGACAGCCGAGTTGCTCTTCACCGGCGAGGTGATCGACGCCGCCGAGGCTTTGCGCATCGGGCTCGTGTCGCGAGTCGTCGGCCACGGCGAACTGCTACCGGCCGCGCATGCGTTGGCCGCGCGCATCGCTGCCAACCCGCCGCTCGCCGTGCAACGCCTGAAGGCAGGCTTGCGTCGCGCCCTGGATCCGGACTGGGCCGAGTTCGGCCAGTGGGTGACGGCCACGCTCGGCGAGCTGTTCCAGACCGCCGATCATCGCGAGGGCGCGCAGGCGTTCCTGGAGAAGCGCCCACCCGTGTTCACCGGCCGCTGATGGCCGGCGACAGCACCGCGATGCCGGACGACCTGCGCGCGATCCTGGCCCGCGGGTTCGACCAGATCCGTCACGAGCAGAAGGTGCCCGAGGGTTTCCCCGATGCCGTCGTCGCGGCCGCCGACGAAGCGGCTCGCCGTCCGCTCGGCAGCGAGCACGTCGATCGCACCGACGTCGCGTTCGTGACGTTGGATCCAGCCCACAGCACCGACCTCGACCAGGCGTTCGCGCTCGAGGCGAGCGGACGCGATCTCGTGCTGCGCTACGCAATTGCCGACGTGCCCTGGTTCGTGCAGCCCGGCGACGTGCTGGACACCGAGGCGTGGCAGCGCGGGCTCACTCTGTACCTGCCCGACGCGAAAGCGCCGGTTTACCCGCCGGCGCTGTCCGAGCACGCGGCCAGCCTGCTGCCCGACGGGCCGCGCCCGTCCATCGTGTTCGCAGTGCGTGTCGACACCGACGGCAACGCCCGCCTTGACGGCGTCGAGCGCGCCGTCATCCGCAGCCGGGCCAAGCTCGGCTACGAGACCGCGTCGGCCTCGGACCTGCCGCAGCACTTCGACGACTTTGCAGCCCGCATTGCCGCCGCCGAAGACCGCCGGGGTGCGAGCCGCGTCGAGGCGCCCGAGCAGGAAGTGGTGTCCGACGGGGGTGGGCGCTACCGGCTGGAGTTGCGACCGCGGTTGTCCAACGAGGACGCCAACGCAGCGATGTCGTTGGCCACCAACCTGGCCGTCGCCGACGCGCTGCATGCAGCCGGCACCGGACTGTTCCGGGTGATGCCCGAGCCCGACGCGCGCGCCGTCCGGCGGTTGCGCTTCACTGCTCGCGCGCTGGGCGTTCCCTGGCAGGACAACGACGACCTGACGACGATGCAACGCCGGCTGCACCCGAACGACCCGAAGCACGCCGCGTTCCTGATCGCCGTGCGGCGCGCCACCGGTGGCGCGTCATACGCCGCGTTCGATCCGAACGTGAAGCCGTGGCACGCGGCGATGGCGGCCACCTACAGCCATGCCACGGCGCCGTTGCGTCGGTTGGCGGACCGATACGTCATCGAGGCTGCACTCGCCGTCGCCAATGCGCTGCCCGTGCCCGAACACGTGACCGAGGCATTCACGCGACTTCCCGATGTGATGGACGCTGCCGAGAACCGCTCGTCGCAGGTCGAGCGAGCGGTGCTCGACCTCGTCGAGTCCGTCGTGCTGCTCGGACGCGAGGGCGACGCGTTCCCGGCGGTCGTGACCGACACCGACGACCGTGGGGCGCGCATCCAGCTGTGCGACATGGCGGTCACGTCGCGCGTCGCGGCCCACAGTGTCGAGCCCGGTGACGACCTGACCGTGCGGCTCGTGTCCACCGATCCGCTGAAGCGCCAGATCAGCTTCGAGCGGGTCAGCTGACGGGCTGCACCGCGTAGACGGTGCCGTTGTCGACGCTGAGGATGTACAGCTCGCCGTCGGGCCCCTGGGCGACCTCGCTGATGCCGGAGATGTCCGACGACAAGATGACCTCGCGCCCGGCGGAGCGGTCGTCGCGGACCTCGAGCGCGCGCACCTCGCCGTTGCAGTAATCGGCGTACACGTACCAGCCGTACAGCGCCGGGATGGCGCTACCGCGGTAGCGCACGCCACCCGACACCGAGCAGCCTCGCTCACCGTGTTCGTACTCGTAGAACGGGCCGACCGCGCCCTCGATGGCTTGGTCCTCGTTGAACCGGTGGCTGCCCTCGAGCGCGCTCCAACCGAAGTTCTCGGCGCGGCCGCCACCCTGATCGGCCCAAGCCGCGTCGATCTCCTCCCATTGACCTTGACCAACATCGGCGATCCACAGATCGTTCGTGGCGAGGTCGAACGAGAACCGCCACGGATTGCGCAGGCCGACCGACCAGATCTCCGTGCGCGCACCGCCGACGCCGATGAACGGGTTGTCCGGCGGGATGCTGTAGGGCGAGTCACCCACGGGGCTCGGATCGATGCGCAGCATCTTGCCGAGCAGACTGCCGACGTTGAGCGCGTGGCGCTGTGGATCTCCGGCGTCACCGCCGTCGCCCATGCCGACGTACAGGTAGCCGTCCGGCCCGACGCGGACCTGGCCACCGTTGTGGTTGCTGTACGGCTGGTCGATTGTCAGCAGCACACGCTTGCTGGCCGGGTCGAAGACACCACCGTTACCGACCGCGTACTCGGTGATCTCGGTGTCGCCATCTCCGTTCGTGTAGTCGACATAGGCGTGCGTTCCATCGAGCGAGAACGCCAGGCCGAGCAGGCCGCGCTCGCCGCCGGAACGGATGTCGCGACCGATGTCGAGCACCGGTGTGTCGGCGATGACGCCGTCGCGCATCGCGACGACGGTGCCCGCCTGGCTCACGACGAAGAACGTCGGGTCACCGGCTCGGTAGGTGATGTTCGTCGGGTTGGACACCTGGCCGACTTCGGCGAATCTGAGCGTGCTCGGGTCAGGCGGCTCGGGGGAATTCGGTCCGGCCGTCGCCGCTGGAGCCGCGGTCGTGTCCGTAGTCGCCGGCGCGTCCGTGGTACCCGGCCCCGTGACTGGAGTCGAATCCGTCGGCGCAATGGTGGAAGCGGCCTCCGTCGGCTCGGGATTGAGCGTCGACGTGCTGGCTCGTGGTGCACCGGTCGTGGTCGATGCCTGCCCGGTCCCGATCGGGGCCGTGGGCTGGCTGCTGGAATCGTTGCCGTCGCTACTGCATGCCGCGAGCGTGACCGTGGCGACGAGCGCGACAAGTACACCTCGTATTGAACGTCTCATTGTCACTGACCTACCCGCGCCAGCCCTTCTTGAACCACGGTGACGGCCAGCGTCCCGTCTCGCGAGTAGATCGCGCCGCCGGCCAGGCCGCGAGCTGCGCCGGTCGAGATCGCGCTCTGGTCGTACAGCAACCACTCGTCGGCCCGGAACGGGCGATGGAACCACATCGCATGGTCCAGGCTGGCCATCTGCAGACCGGGGCTCTCCCACGACCAACCGAACGGCAGCACCGTCGTGTCGAGCAGAGTCATGTCGCTTGCGTAGGTGACGATGCACGCGTGCAATGTTGGGTCGTCCGGCAACGTGCCGTCAGCTCGCATCCACACCTTCTGGCCCAGCGCAGGCTTGCCGCGACGTCCGATCGGGTCGCTGTCGACGTGACGCAGATCGATCGGGCGGGGCCGGTCGTACCACTCGCCCATCTGCTCGCGATATGGCTCCATGCGGGTCTTGAAGTCGGGCAGTGACTCGGGGTCGGCCACGTCCATCGGCATTGCGATCTGGTGATCGGGCCCCGGTTCGGCGACGTGGAAGCTGGCCTGCAGGTTGAAGATCGCCTTGCCGTGCTGGATGCCGACGACTCGGCGCGTCGTGAAGCTGCGCCCGTCCCGGATGCGGTCGACGTCGTACAGGATCGGAACGGTCGGGTCGCCCGGGCGCAGGAAGTAGGCGTGGAGCGAGTGCACCATGCGCGCCGGGTCGTCGACGGTGCGCGCTGCGGCCACCAGGGCCTGGCCGGCGACCTGGCCACCAAACACGCGCTGGCGGTTCTCGTCGGGGGATCGGCCACGGAAGATGTTCACCTCGATCGCTTCCAGGTCGAGCAACTTCACGAGGTCGTCGAGGGCTTCCTGCATGGAGACCATGTTGCCAGGTGCCAGGTTCGTCACTGCTGCTCACGGACTGCTTAGCTGTCGGCCATGCCTCTGCTGCCGCTGGACCCGGACCAACTCCTCACCACGACGCGGGCGGTTCGCAAGCGTCTCGACTTCAGCCGTCCCGTCGACGACTCGCTGATCCGCGAATGCGTCGCGATCGCGATGCAGTCGCCCGCCGGCTCGAACAACCCGACCATGCAGTTCGTGATCGTGCGCGACGCCGCCAAGCGGGCCGCGATCGGCGAGGTGTACCGCCAGGCCTACGGCATCTACAAGACGATGGACGGCGTGTACGTCGGCTCGATCACCAAGCAAGGCGCGGCCGAGCAGGCCCAGCAGGACCGCGTCGCCGACAGCGCCGACTACCTCGGCGAGCACATGGGCGACGCGCCGGTGCTCGTGCTGGCATGCAATCAGGGGATGCGCACCGACGGCGGCCCGGGCATGATGGCGTCGTCGTTGATGGGCAACGTGCTGCCGGCGATGTGGAGCTTCATGCTCGCGGCGCGGGCCCGTGGCCTCGGCACGGCATGGACGACGGTGCACCTGATGCTGGAGCAGCAGGTCTCCGACATCTGCGGCATCCCGTTCGACACCGTGCAGCAGGTCTGCCTGAGCCCGCTCGCGCACACGATGGGCACCGACTTCAAGCCGGCCCTGCGCCCCGAGCCCGACTCCGTCATCCACTGGGATCAATGGTGACGGACCCGCTGGCGGGCACGGCGTGGCGCACCCACGCGCTGGCCGCGAAGGGATTCATGCCGCCCGATGAGGGCGACGCGCTGTATGACGCGGCGATCGCTGCGGCCCGCGTCGCCCCAGACTTGCCGTTGCTCGAGGTCGGCTCGTACTGCGGGCGCTCCACGTTGTGGCTCGGCGCGGCAGCCCGCGATCGCGGCACGGTCGTGTTCGCCGTCGACCACCATCGCGGGTCGGAGGAGAACCAGGCCGGGTGGGAGCACCACGATCCGACCGTGGTTGATCCGCGCACGGGCCGAATGGACACCTTGCCGATCTTTCGGCGCACGATCTTCGACGCCGGCCTGGAGGACTGGGTCATCGCCGTCGTCGGCCAGTCGCCCGCAGTTGCTCGCGCGTGGCAGGCTCCGCTCGCGTTCGTCTTCATCGACGGCGGTCACGGCGTGGCACCGGCCCGTGCCGACTACACGGGGTGGACGCCGCACGTCGTCGTCGGCGGCACGTTGGCAATCCACGACGTCTTCCCCGATCCGGCCGATGGCGGCCGGCCGCCGTACGAGCAGATCTATCTGCCCGCCATCGAGAGCGGCCGCTTCGAGGAGATCTCGGCCACCGGCTCGCTGCGGGTGCTGCACCGCGTGGCCTGACGGTTTTACAGTGCAACGGGATGAGCACGCCGCCGCCGCCGTTCCCGCCCGTGCTGCAGGACGCGAGCGACGAGGGCTTCACCGGATGCGACGCCGACTGGGTCAGCGACGACGAGGACATCGCCCTCGCCGTCTTCCTCGGCGGCACCGACATCGACTCCGACGACGCCGTCACCGCCTTGAAGGCAGTGCTGCCGGCCATGGCCGACAACCTCGCCACCCAAGCAGCCGCCGAGAGCTAGCTCAACTCAACCTGATCGGTGTTTGTTCTCGCGAATGTACCGATGTGGTGCTCGATCTCGTCTCGGTCATGCGGTCAGACGAACTCGACCCCTTGGGCAAGGGGGAGGTCGTTGGAGTAGTTGACGGTGTTGGTGGCACGACGCATGTAGGCCTTCCACGCGTCGCTGCCGCTCTCGCGGCCGCCGCCCGTTGCCTTCTCGCCGCCGAACGCGCCGCCGATCTCGGCTCCGGATGGGCCGATGTTGACGTTGGCGATGCCGCAGTCGCTGCCGTCGGCGGCACAGAAGCGCTCGCTCTCACGAACGTCGGTGGTGAACACACTGCTGGCCAAGCCTTGCGGGACGCCGTTCTGCAACGCGATGGCTTCGTCGAAGTCGTCGTACTGCATCACGTACAGCAGCGGTGCGAACGTTTCGGTGGCGACGATGCCGGTCTGCGCCGGCATCGTGACGATGGCCGGGCGGGTGTACGCGGCATCCGCAGCGTCGTCGGCGAACAAGCGCTCGCCGCCGATGACGAGCTTGCCGCCATCGTCTTGCGCGGTCGCGATCGCGGCAGCCATCTTGTCGAACGCACCCGTGTGGATCAGCGGGCCGACGAGCGTGCCGGCCTCGAACGGGTTGCCGATCGGCAGCGATGCGTACGCGTTGTTGAGCCGCTCGACGAGTTCGTCATGGCGGCTGCTGTGCACGATGACGCGACGCAACGTGGTGCAGCGCTGGCCAGCCGTACCGGCGGCGGAGAACGTGATGCCGCGCACGGCGAGTTCGGCGTCGGCCGAAGGCGCGACGATGGCCGCGTTGTTGCCGCCGAGTTCGAGGATCGACCGGCCGAAGCGGGCGGCGACGACCGGACCGACCTTGGCACCCATCGCCGTCGAGCCCGTCGCGCTGATGAGCGGAACCCCGGGGTGGGCGACGAGCTCGGCACCGACCGAGCCGTCGCCGAGCAGGACCTGGTTCAGGTTGGCGGGCGCGTCGGTGCGGCGAGCTGCTTCTTCGAACAACGCGTGCGACGCGAGCGCGGTGAGCGGCGTGAGATCGCTGGGCTTCCAGATCACCGGGTTGCCGCAGATGATGGCGAGCGCGGTGTTCCAGCTCCACACCGCGACCGGGAAGTTGAACGCGGTGATGACGCCGCATGGCCCGATCGGGTGCCACGTCTCCATCAGGCGGTGTCCGGGGCGCTCGGACGACAGCGTGCGGCCGCCCATCGAGCGGCTGAGCCCGACGGCGAAGTCGCAGATGTCGATCATCTCCTGCACCTCGCCGAGTGCCTCGCTGCGGATCTTGCCGGCCTCCAGCGTCACGATGGTGGCCAGGTCGCCGATGTGGTCGCGCAGCAGCGCGGCGAGGTGACGGATCAGTTCGGCCCGGCGCGGTGCGGGCGTGGTCCGCCACACGGCATACGCCTCGCTGGCCCGGTCCACGGCGTTGGCGACGCTCGTGATGCGGCCGTCCACGCCGCCGAGAGTCGCGCCGTTGATCGGCGACCGAACGGCATGCGCGCCACCCGCAGTCACGGCCGGCGCGCCGACGGCAGCAAGGGCGTTCTGGGCAAGCTCGGTCAATGCGTCAACAGTTGGAAGCGAAGTCACGCCCGACAGGTTACGGCCCCGGCACCGGTCCCTCTGCGTACGAGAGTGCGCGATGCAGCTGCATCGGGGCCGAGTCGGCGGTGACATTCACTTGCCCGCGCCGACCGGGCGGTTGCGGCGTCAATCGGAGGGTGGGGTGGGGACGAAGAGGCGACTGCGCGGCGACGAGCCACAGATCGCGTCGGCGGCGAGGATCACCGCTGCGCCGGTGTACGCGGAGCGCTCGCCGGTCGGGAACCGCTCGAGCGACGGGTAGACGATGCCCGTCGAATACGCGCCGTCGTCACACCGATGGGCGCGTGTCCAGCGCAACAGGTCGGTGGCGGTGTCGATGTCGCCAATCGCGGTGAACGACAGCGAGCACTCGGCAGTCTCCGATGCTGTGACCCACGGTTCGTCGCTGACGCAGCGAATGCCGCGGCCCTCCATCGCAAACGTCTCCCAGCCGTCGGCCATGCGCGACTTGGCCTGCTCGCCGCTCATCGCTCCGGTGAGCACCGGGTAGTACCAGTCCATCGCCCACCGTGGCTTCGGCTCGAACGCACCTGGGCGGGAGGTGATCACGTCCTGCAATCGGTCCGCGGCGGCGGCCCAGTGCGGGCGTGGTTCGTTGATGAGCTCGGCAAGTGTCGCTCCGCAGCGCAGCGAGTGCATGATGCTGCTGCAGCCGGTGAGCAGCGCGTAGTCCCACGGCTTGGTGTCGGGCTCGACCGCCCACAGGATCGTGCCGTCGTGGCGGGCCATCGACAGCACCCATTCGAGGGCGCGCTCGACGGTGGGCCACAGGTGGTCGACGAAGCCGCGATCCCACGTGCACAGCCAGTGGTGCCAGACACCGGTGGCGATGTAGGCGCACACGTTGGTGTCCAGCTTGATGTCCTCGACGGTGCCGTCGGGCAGGTAGTAGTTGTTCCACGTGCCGGCCGGGCTCTGGATGTCGACGAGCCATTCGTAGGCCCGCTCGGCCTGCGCGTGCAGCCCGGCGACGTCGAGCGCCATCGCCGTCTCGACGTGGTTCCATGGATCGCAGTGCCCGCCCTCGAACCACGGGATCATCCCCGTGTCCAACTGCAGGTCGGCGATCGATTCGGCCGTGCGCACGACCTCGTGCGAGCTCAGCACATCATCGAGGTCGGGAACGCGACTCACGCCGGGACCCCAATTCGGTCGTGGGTGGGCTTCGTACCGTAGACCGCAAGGCTCTTGCCGAGCACCGGATTCAGCACACGATCGGCGATGCGGGTGACCTTCGGGCCCTTGATGATGTCCCATTCGAGGAACTTCTTGTAGATGTTCACGGCCCTGCTGTCCTCGCGGCAGGGACCGACCGCGCACTTCAGCCACCAGTACGGCGAGTGCAGCGCATGCGCATGATGGCTCCCGGTGACATCGAGTCCAGACGTGCGGAGCTTGGCCTTCAGCTCGGTCTCGGTGTAAATGCGCACGTGGCCACCGACCGATTTCGGCGCGTGGTACTCGTCGCTGAGCATCCAGTTGATCTTCTCCGGGAACCACGTCGGCACCGTGCCGGCGAACGTGCCGCCGGGCTTGAGCACGCGCACCATCTCGGCGATCGCGGACACGTCGTCCTGGATGTGCTCGAGCACCTCGCTCGTGATGACTCGGTCGAACGTCGCGTCCGGAAACGGCAGCTTCGTGGCGTCGCCGCGCAACACGCCGACGTAGCGCTCGATCGAGATCTCGCCGGCGTCGACCATGCCACCCAACGTGGCTCGCGTGCCGACCACTTCGTCAGCGGCGTAATCCAGCGCGACGACACGGCCACCGCGACGCGCGACCTCGAAGCAATGTCGGCCGAAGCCGGCCCCGACGTCGAGCACGAGGTCGCCGGGCCGGAGGCCGAGCCGGTCGAAACGGATCGTCAACACGACGAGAATTTCGATGGGCGTTCAGACGCGAACCCGGGTACGAGCACAGCCACGTGACTCAGATCCGGCCGTTCTTGCGCAGTTTGGCGACGTTCTGGGGCATTGCCAGCACCTCGCGGTACTGGTCGACGGTGAGCTTGGCGCAGTGTTCCCAGCTCCAGCGATCAACCACACGTTTGCGGCCGGCGGCGCCGATGCGCTCGCGGGCGGCCGGATCGTCGAGTGCCTCGCGAAGACGAGCGGCCAGGCCCTCTGCGTCGCCGGCGCGGCACTGGAACACGGTGTCGCCGTCCTTGCCCGTCACCTCGGGTAGCGCGCCACCGTCGGTGGCGACGAGCGGCGTGCCGGTGCACATCGCCTCGATCGCGGGCAGGCTGAAACCCTCGTACAGGCTGGGCACGACGGCGAGCTCGGCCTCGGCGTAGAGCTCGACGATGCGTTCGTCGCTGACGCCGCTGACGAAGTTGATGTGCGGGCGCAGTCCGAGGCGGTCGATGAGATCGGCACTGTGCCCGGCGCGGGGCTTGCCGATGATGGTGAGCGTAACGTCGCGCTCGGTGCGCAACTTGGCCATTGCTTCGAGCAGGTAGCTGAGCCCCTTCAGAGCGACATCGGCCGACGCGGTGGTGATCAGGCGGTTCGGGAAGCGGGCCACCTCGGGGTGCGGCTTGAACAACTCCGGATCCACACCGACGGGCACGAGTCGCATCCGGTCGAAGCTGACGCCCATGTCGGCGTTGATGTCCTTGATGCTGTTCTCGCTGACGACCACGATGCGCGGCATGCGGCTGGCGACGCGACCCTGCATCTTCACGAAGCTGTACCAACGACCGACGCTGCGCCGCTTGCGCCAGTTCGCGGCGTGACTCATCTCCAGCTCGCGGTCTTTCGTGATCGGATGATGCAGCGTGACGATGGTGGGGATGATCTTGTCGATCTGCAAGATGCTGTAGCCGAGGCACTGGTTGTCGTGGACCAGATCGAACTCGCCGGTCCGCTCCTTCAGCTCCCTGAAGGCCCGTGCGCTGAACGCAAGTGGTTCGCTGAACGTGCCGGTCAGGTACTGCACCGTCTCGAGGACGTCCTCCTTGCTCTTCAACTCCCAGTACGCGGGGAGCCGGCCGGGATAGTGGTCGTTGAAGATGTCCAGGCTGGGCAGCTTGTGCAGCGGCACGCGCTCGTCGACGATCGGGTACGGCTGGCCGGCGAAGACCTCGACCTCGTGGCCGAGGTTGACGAGTGCGCGCGTGAGGTGACGGGTGTACACGCCCTGACCACCGACGTGGGGCTTACCGCGGTACGTCAGATACGCGACGCGGAGCGGCCCGTTCGGGTCCGATGCTGTAGGCCGCGGAGATGGCATGGGTGATGACGCTATCGGGCCGTGGTTACCGGCCGGTAGCCGGTCGCCGCCACGTGATGCTCATCGTCCGCTCCAACGTCTCGCCGGGCCGCAGCACGTGCGGGGCCAGGGTGAAGCCGTCGGGAGGACCGCTTTGCGGTTCGACGCACGTTGCATGCGTCGGCTGGTCGTAGACCACCCAGTGGTCGCAGTCGCTGGTGACGGTGACCACGAGGTCGACGTAATGCAGCTCGATCGCAGTCAGCGGTTCGACGAAGCAGTCGTCCCACGGACCCTCGGGCGAGGCGATCACATCGCCAGTGGGCATGCCCGCAGCGTCGCGGACGTACATGCGAGCAAACTGCAGCTCGGCCTGCATCGGCTTCACGAACCAGGGGTGCCAGCCGACCTGCGCCGGCATCGCCTGGTCGCCGGCCGTGACACCGAGTGTGCACGACACGCCGTCGTCGGCGAGTTCGATCCGCTGATGAGCGCTGCCGCCGAACGGCCACGGGTCGGTCAACTCGGAGCGGATCGTCACCGATGTCTCATCGACAGCGACGACCTCCCACGGCGCCACGTAGCCCGTGCCGTGGATCGCGTGCGGCGCGAGGTTGCGCGGTAGCCGATAGGTGCGCCCCGCGAACTCGAACCGGCCGTCGCGGACGCGTCCCGCCCACGGCACCATGGGGAACGAGCCCCACATCATCGGGTGCTGCTCCTGGCCGACGAGCAACTCGACACCCTCGGCCCGCAGCAACGCGATCCGGCCACCGTCGTCGGGACTGATCACGGCCGTAGCGCCGGCACATCGCAGTTCGATCACGAATCGAGTCTGACAGCCGTGCAATGTCGTGGCGCAGGCGTGTCGCGTCGGCCGGTGTCCATGGGTGGATTGTGAGCCGTCCGGCTGCTCAAAGTTCGCCCATGCAGTCGGGGTGAGTGCCTCGTTTGTGGCGCAGTGATCTGGCAGGATCAGCCGCGTGCGTGGTGTGGTGCAGCGGGTGCGGGAAGCGTCGGTGTCGGTGGCTGGCGAGGTTGTCGGCTCGATCGGGGCGGGTCTGTGTGTGCTCGTCGGCGTGACGCACGACGACACGACGGCCACCGCGACCAAGCTCGCCGGAAAGTTGTGGCACCTGCGTGTGATGGACGATGCCGACGGCATCATGAACCAATCCGTCGCGGAGACGACACGCGAGCTGCTGATCGTCAGCCAGTTCACCGTCTACGGCGACACGTCTGCCGGCCGTCGGCCGAGTTACATCGCAGCGGCGCGACCCGAGCATGCCGAGCCCCTGATCGAGCACCTCGTGGCCGAGTTGCGCGCGCTGGGTGCGACCGTGTCGACCGGCCGGTTTCGCACCGAGATGCAGGTGTCCCTCGTCAACGAGGGGCCGGTGACGATCATCGTCGAGGTGTGACGCAGTTGCCCCCGGCGAACTCCTCGCTCGAGCGCGCCGGTTCGTGCTGGTGTGGGCGGCAACTTCCAGCGCGGTTCGGGCTCCGGTTGTCGAGCGTGCTGGTTCATGCCGGTGTGGGCGGCAACTTCCGGCGCGGTGGCTCAGCGCGCGGGTTCGTGCTGGGGTGGATGGCAATTTCCGGCGCGGTGGCAGAGCGCGCGGGTTCGTGCTGGTGTAGGCGGCAACTTCCAGCGCGGTGGCTGAGCGCGCGGGTTCGTGCTGGTGTAGGCG
>JANNZY010000212.1:0-32437 GCA_031410915.1 Actinomycetes bacterium | reverse complement strand
AAGAAGGCCGAGACCGGCATCATCTACATCGACGAGATCGACAAGATCGCGCGCAAGAGCGAGAACCCGTCGATCACTCGCGACGTCAGCGGCGAGGGTGTACAGCAGGCGCTGTTGAAGATCCTCGAGGGCACGGTTGCGTCGGTGCCGCCGCAGGGCGGGCGCAAGCACCCCCACCAGGAGTTCATCCAGATCGACACGACCAACGTGTTGTTCATCTGTGGGGGCGCGTTCGCCGGGCTCGACACCATCATCGAACACCGCATCGGACACAAGGGTGTCGGTTTCAACAGCGTCGTTCGATCGAAGCAGGAGAAGGACCCAGGCGTGCTCTTCGCGCAGGTTCTGCCCGAAGACCTGCTCAAGTTCGGCATGATCCCCGAGTTCATCGGCCGCCTGCCGATGATCGGTGCGGTGCGCAGCCTGGACCACGACGCGCTCGTCAAGATCTTGACCGAGCCGAAGAACGCGCTGGTGAAGCAGTACCGCAAGGTGTTCGAGTTCGAAGACGTCGAACTGGACTTCACCACCGAGGCGCTGCGCGCGATCGCCGACCAGGCGCTGCTGCGTGGCACCGGTGCCCGCGGGCTGCGTTCCATCGTCGAGGAAGTCCTCCTCAACACGATGTACGAGCTGCCCGGCCGCAGCGACGTCGGCAGGGTCACGATCGACGAGCAGACCGTGCGGGACAAGGTCAACCCGACCCTGGTCCCGCGCGAACCGGTGCGCACGACGCGCCCTCGCCGCGCTGCCAGCTGACACAGTGGACTACCGCGAAGCGCTCGACTACCTCGACTCGCGCGCCATCTACGAGAAGACGGGCACGATCACCGATCCGTCTCTGGACGGCATTTCCCGGCTGATGTCCGTGATGGGCGACCCGCAACTGACGTATCCAGTCATCCACGTCACGGGCACCAACGGCAAGGGCTCGACATCGCAGATGATCACCCGGCTGTTGATGGCGCACGGGCTCACGGTCGGCACGTACAGCAGCCCGCACCTGGAGAAGATCAACGAGCGGATGTCGTACAACTCCGAGCCGATCAGCGACGAGGACTTCGCCGAGCAGGTCGGCTCCGTCGCGGACCTCGAGCTGCTCGCCGGCTTGCGGCCGACGTACTTCGAAGCCGTGACAGCCGCGGCGTTCCGTTGGTTCTCCGATCTTGCCGTCGATGTCGCGGTCGTCGAAGTCGGGCTGCTCGGACGTTGGGACGCGACGAATGTCGTCGACGCGCAGGTCGCAGTTGTCACCAACGTCGCGCTGGATCACACCGAGTTCGCTGGGCCGGACAAGACCGACATCGCCCGCGAGAAGGCGGGCATCATCAAGAGCGGCTCGGCCGTCGTGCTGGGCGAGACCGATCCCGAGCTTGCGGCGATCTTCCACGCCGAAGATGCAGCGGTCGTGTTCGATCGCGGCGAGGACTTCGACTGTGTGGAGAACAACCTCGCCGTTGGCGGTCGAGTCCTGGACCTGCGCACACCAACGACGGTCTACACGGACGTGTTCGTGCCGCTGCACGGCCGCCACCAGGGCGACAACGCCGCCGCCGCGTTGACCGCGGTCGAAGCGTTCTTCGCCGCGCCGGTCTCGGAGGAGTTGGTCCTCGAAGGCTTCCACGATGTTGCGATGCCGGGGCGCTTCGAGGTGCTCGGCCGCAGCCCGCTCATCATCGTCGACGGCGCGCACAACCCGGCCGGCGCCGACGTGTGCGCCGAGGTCTTCTTCGGTGACTTCGATCCCGACGGCCGGCGGGTGCTGATCGTCGGATGCCTGCGTGGGCGTGATCCCGTGCAGATGCTGAGCGCACTGCGTGCCGACGAGTACGACGCCGTGTACTGCGCCACCGCTCCGTCGCCACGTGGCATGCCCGCGGCCGAGTTGGCCGCAGCGGCACGCTCGCTCGGCTGCGAGAACGTGATCGAGACGGCAACCGTCACCGTCGCGTGCGAGCGCGCGCTCGGCACGCTCGATGTGGATGACGCGCTCCTCGCGACCGGCTCGCTGTACGTGGTCGGCGAAGCACGCCCGTACCTTCTGCGCCGCCGCCTCTCCTGACCCTGGGGGTCGCGGTGGGGGCTGACGGGCGCGCCGGTAGCGTTGCCAACCATGTCTGATCGCACGCTGGTCCTGCTGAAGCCCGATGCCGTGGAGCGCAAGCTCGTCGGCGAGCTGGTCTCCCGCTTCGAAGCCAAGAACCTCGGTGTCGTCGCGATGGAGCTGCGCCAACTCGACGCCGACACCCTCGCCCGTCACTACGAAGAGCATCAGGGCAAGGGCTTCTACGCCGACCTCGTTGCGTTCATGTCTCGCGGACCGGTCGTGGCGATGGTCGTCGAGGGCCCGGAGGACACGTGGGAAGTCGTCCGCAACATGATGGGTGCCACCAATCCGCGCAAGGCCGCACCGGGAACGATCCGTGGCGATCTCGGCATCGAGTTCACCGAGAACCTGGTGCATGGCAGCGATTCGCTGGCGTCCGCCGAGCGTGAAATCGGCATCTTCTTCCCGAATCTGTAACAAACCGCGCCTGCGCTACAGTGGGCTTCGTCTGCCGATGGCCGCTATGGGAGGGCACGCATGGCACGCAACAACCCGCTCGCCCTCGGCCGTGACCTCGCCATCGATCTCGGGACCGCCAACACGCTGATCTACGCGCGCGGTCAGGGCATCGTCCTCAACGAACCGTCAGTCGTTGCGCTCAACGTCAACGACGGCCGGCCCGTCGCCGTCGGCCTCGAGGCCAAGCGCATGCTCGGTCGCACGCCGGGTCACATCAAGGTCGTCCGCCCGCTGAAGGACGGCGTCATCGCCGACTTCGACGTGTGCGAGAAGATGCTGCGCTACTTCATCCAGAAAGTGCACGCCAGCAAGTGGAGCAAGCCGCGCATGGTCATCTGTGTGCCGTCGGGCATCACCGGCGTCGAGCAGCGCGCCGTGCAGGACGCCGCCGAATTCGCGGGCGCGCGCAAGCCGGTCCACATCATCGAAGAGCCGATGGCCGCGGCCATCGGCGCCGACCTTCCCGTGCACGAGCCGAGCGGCAACATGATCGTCGACATCGGCGGTGGCACCACCGAGGTCGCCGTCATCTCGCTCGGTGGCATCGTGACCGCGCAGTCGGTGCGCGTCGCCGGTGACGAGCTGGACGATGCCATCTTGCAGTTCCTGAAGAAGGAGTTCTCCCTCGCGGTCGGCGAGCGCACCGCAGAGGAGATCAAGCTGCACATGGGTTCGGCCTGGCCCCTCGACGAGGAGCTGACCGCCGACATCCGTGGCCGCGACCTGATCAGTGGCCTGCCGCGCACGCTCGAGATCACGACCGAACAGGTCCGCGAAGCCATCGCCGAGCCGGTCGCCGCAATCGTCGACGCGGTCAAGACAACACTCGACAAGACGCCGCCCGAACTCGCCGCCGACATCATGCAGCAAGGCATCATGATCACCGGTGGCGGGGCTCTGCTGGCCGGCCTCGATCAACGCCTGTCGCACGAGACGGGCATGCCCATCCACATCGCTGCCGAACCGCTGTACAGCGTCGTCATCGGGTCCGGGCGGGCGCTCGAGAACATCGACGCGATGCGCGGTCTGCTGTCCCAGGGCGGCGACGACTAGTCGCCCCGTCACCCTCGAACCAGTGCCCGTCTACTCCGTCAATCGCCGTCGCGCGATCCTGCTCCTGATCCTCTCCAGCGTGTTGCTGCTGACGTTGGACCTGCGCGGCAACCCGCTGTTCGATCGCGCCCGCACCGCGTTCGCGCGTGTCCTCGACCCGTTCGAGACCGCCGCCAACGTCGTGGCCACACCGATCCGCAACGCGTGGCACGGCGTGATCGACTACCCCGACCTGAAGCGTGAGAACGAGGCCTTGCGCGACCAGCTCGCCGCGCAGCGCGGCGCGGAGCTGGCGGCTCGGGCCGTGGTCTACGACTACCTCGAGCTCGCTGCGCTGAACGGATTGGTCGTCAACTACCCACGCGTCACCGCCCGGGTGGTCGGTGGTGCGCCGGGCAACTTCGAGCAGACGATCGAGATCGACCGCGGCACCGCTGACGGCGTGCGCGTCGGCGCGACGGTCATCAGTCCCGCCGGTCTGGTCGGCAAGATCACCAAGGCCTACACCGATCGCAGCGTCGTGCGCCTGATCACCGACGCCGAGTACGCGATCGAGTGCAAGGTGTCGGCGGTGCCCGAAACCGCTGCCGTGGTCATCGGCGGCGGCTCGTCCGAGAGCGATGGCTCCAGCACGACCACGGTGGGCACCACACCGAGCGGAGCGAGCCGCGACGACCTGGCGACAACGACCACCACGACGACGCTGCCTCAGTCGACGACCTCGACCACGAGCCCGAACGGGTCCGGCAACGGCGAGGTGGGCGCCGACGGTGGCACCACCACGACCGGCGTCGACGACACGTCCACCACCACGACGACCACGACACCGCTCACGCCGCAAGAGCGCGAAGTCGGCAGCTGCGAGGGCCGCGGCTCGGATCGCTTGCCGGCGATGCGGTTCGTGACCGAGAACCCGGCATTCGGCCCGTTCGGCGTCGGCGACATCGTCACCACGGCCGGCGGCTCGACCAGCCTCGCGCCGCCGGGACTGATCATCGGCGAGGTGATCAATGTCGTCAGCCGCCCCGGCTCCGCGGGTCCGCTGCTCGAAATCGACCTCGCTGCAGACCTCGACCACCTCAACTTCGTCCAGGTGCTGAGGTTCACCCCACTCACCGAAGTACCGACCGACAACTGACGTGGAGAACATCCTTCGACGCCCGATCCTGCGCGTCATCCCCGTCGGTCTGGTGATGATGGCCGTGCAGCACGAGGTCTTCCAGAATCTGCATCCCTTCGGCGTCGTCGTGCAGATGGTGCTCGCGTTGTGCGCAGCCGCAGCCATCTCCGGCGGGGCTGAGCGGGGCGCGTGGATCGGTTTCGTGCTCGGGGTGATGTACGACCTCTCCTTCGCCGCGCCGCTCGGCCAACACGGGTTGGCTTACGGCCTGGCCGGGTTCGTGGCCGGGCTGATCAGCCTGGTCGCAGTGGATCCTCATTGGTGGTTGAAGCTGATCTTCGTCGCGCTCGGCTCGACGGTCGGCGAGTTGGCTCTGCCCGTGATCAAGACCTTCGTCTCCGACAGCGGTTGGCAGGGTCAGCGACTCGGCCGGATCCTGCCGGTCATCGCGGTGAGCTCAGCCGTCGCAGCGCCGTTGCTGATGCCGCTCGGTCGGTGGTGCCTCGCGATCCGCAAGAAGACGTGGACGATGCCCAAACAATGAGTCTCGCGCCCACCTTCCGATGCCCAGAGAGCACAATGGGGCCATGGCTGTAGACAAACGCGCCGCCCGTCTCGGCGCGCTCGCGCTGGTCTCGGTGGTCCTGCTCGGAGCCGTCGGCGCTCGGCTGTGGTTTCTCCAGACGGTGAAGCGCGATGCATTGCAGGAGCAGGTCCGCGTCAGTGCCCGGCGCGAGCAGGTGTTGATCCCCGAGCGCGGCCGCATCTACGACGCCTACGGTCGCATCCTGGCCGACAACCGTCGCGTGCTGACGGTCACCATCGACCGCGCCGTGATCCGTCGCAAGGACAACCGCACGGCACTGTTCACCCGGTTGTCGGGCATTCTCAACGTGGCGGTGGAAACGATGGAGGCGCGCTGGAAGGACGGCCGTTACAGCAACTTCTTGCCGCTGCCCGTTGCCGAGGACGTGCCCGAAGACGTCGTGGTGCAGATCCAGAGCCGCAGTGAGGACTTTCCCGGCGTGCGCGGAGAGGAGGACTGGGAGCGGGTCTACCCCTATGCGCCACTGGCCAGCCACGTCATTGGCTACATGGGCCTGATCCTGAAAGAGCAGGCCCGGGAGTACCTCGACAAGGGCTACCTGAACAACGAGATCATCGGCCAGTTCGGCGTCGAGAAGAGCATGGAGGACGTGCTCCACGGCAAGTGGGGCAAGGTGGTCTACGAAGTCGACAGCGCGAACCGGGTCGTGCGCGAGGTCAGCCGCGTCGAGCCGGTACCCGGCAAAGACGTGCAGTTGACCATCGACATGAAGATCCAGCAGTACGCCGAGCGCGTGCTGGAGACCGAGCTGCGCAACAGTCGCCAGACCACCGACATCAAGGCAATGGCCAAGAACACGCGGATCAAGGATCCCGAGACGGGCGAGTTGGTCTGGAAGTTCGAGGGCGAGCGCTGGTACGTCGATGCCGACGGTGTGCAGTACCTGCCCTATCCGGCGCCCGCCGGATCGTTGGTGATCGAGGACTGGAAGACCGGCCAGATCGTGGCGATGGCGAGCTACCCGACGTTCGACAACCGTTGGTTCAACGCCGGTCTGACTGGCGAGAAGTTCAAGCAGTTGTTCCCCGTGCCGGCCAAGGACGACCCGAACAGGGCCGACAAGTCGATCCTCGTGAACCGCGCGATCCAGGGTCAATACAACCTCGGATCCACGTTCAAACCGTTCGTGGCGTACTCGGCCCTGGACGTCGGGGTGATCAAGGCCACGGACATCTTCCACGACGAGGGCAGCTTCAAGCTGAACATCGACAAGTCCGTGTGCGACACGGGTGTGCGCTGCGAGTACTTCAACGCGCTCGGTCCGTACGGCAAGCCGAGCGCGTACGGCGCAGTGGACGTGGAGTCTGCGCTCGCGGTGTCGAGCGACTCGTTCTTCTACCACATCGGCGAGTTGATGCATGAGCGAACAGCCGACCACAACTCGCTCGGGGAAGAACTGCGCAAGTTCGGGTTCGGTGCCGACACCGGCATCGACCTGCCGTTCGAGTTCGACGGCCGCATTCCGACGGCCGCGCTGAAGAAGGACCTGATCGCCAAGGGCGTGCTGCTCAAGGGGGAGTCGCCGAACCTGCTGCTCGGCGACAACGTGCAGCTCGCGATCGGGCAGGGACTGCTCGCGGCGTCGCCATTGCAGCTCGCCAACGCCTACTCCACCCTGGCCAACGGCGGGTTCTTGAATCGCCCGCACATCATCCTCGCCATCTACCAAGGCGGCGTCCCCGACGGATATCCCGGATACGCCGACCTGACCCGCGGCACCGTGATCACCTCCTACGAGAAGCCCGATGTCATCCATCAGATCTCGGCCACTCCGGAAAAGGTGCTGCCGATCATCAAGGGCCTGACGCGTGTGGTGCGCGGTCCTGGCGTGTACTTCCCGTCGACCTACTACCACGGCACCACCGGCGAGACGCTCTTCAAGGACTTCCCGCAAGACATCAAGATCGTCGGCAAGACGGGCACGGCGCAGGGTTTCCAGAGCAAGCCGTGGTTCGACTCGTCGGTGTGGGGCAGCTTCAACACCGACCCCGAGAGCCCGTACACCGTCGTTGCCTACCTGGAGAAGGCCGGCTACGGCTCGAAGGCCGCAGCTCCCGTCGCCAAGTGCGTGTTCGAGGACGCGCTCAGCCCGACCGGCTACGCCACGTTGCCCGACGTGCAGTTGTCCGACCCTCTGGACGCGACCTCCAACCTGCCCGCACAGTCGAACCTGCTGCCCGACGACTCCTGCCTGCCCAAGGTCAGCAACGGCATCACGATCCGCGACTGATGGCCTTCTCCGTCCTCAACCGGCGCCCCGACAGCGGGCTCGGCAACGTCCGGTCCAGCCCTGGCGATCCGAGTCGCAACCTGGACTGGATCCTGCTGCTCGTGCAGGCCACGCTCATCGTGGTCGGCTGCATGACGGTGTATTCGGCCTCGAGGACCAAGGGCCTCGAGTTGCCCTACGGCTACACGTTCGTCACCCGTCAGGTCGTCTTCGTCATCGTCGGCGTCGCCGCGATGGCGTTCGTGATGTCGCTCGACTACGCCTGGCTGCGCGAGCGGGCCAAGTTCCTGTACGGCCTGACGATCGTGTCGCTCGTGCTCGTCTTCCTGCTCGCCAAGGTCAGCAATGGCGCGCAGCTCAGCTTCGACCTGGGGCCGATCAACATCCAGCCGGCCGAGTTCGCCAAGGTCACCGTCCTGCTCGCGCTCGCCGCGTTCCTCAGCGAGGACAGCAGTGACTTCGTCAGCTACGAACGCTTCGTCGGTGGCCTCTGGCTCGGCGGCATTCCGACGGTGCTGATCATTCTGCAGCCCGACCTGGGCTCGTCATCGGTGCTCGTCGCGCTGATGATGGGTCTGCTGCTGGTGGCCGGGGCGAAGGCGAAGTACATCGCGATGATCACGTTCCTCGCGCTGAGCACCGTCGGGGCTGCGCTGATCACCAACCTGGTCAACAACTACCAGACGATCCGCATCCAGGCCTGGCTCGACCCCGACTCCAGCGACAAGAAGCTGGCCAACTACGTCTTCCAGGCCAAGAACGCGTTGCGTGCCACAGCGACGGGCGGACTGACCGGCAAGGGCTGGCTGCAGGGTCCGATCACCAACACCAAGGGCGACATCCCGGTGCAATGGGCCGACTTCCCGTTCAGCGCGATCGGCGAGCAGTTCGGTCTGCTCGGCTGCGGGGTGCTGATCGGGTTGTTCGCGATCGCGCTGTTCCGCATCTGGCGCATCGCCCACCTGTCGAAGGACCTCCTCGGCACGTACATCTGCGCCGGCGTCTTCACGATGCTGCTGTGGCAGGTGTTCGAGAACATCGCGATGACCCTCGGCCTGATGCCGATCACCGGATTGCCGATGCCGTTCATCTCCTACGGCGGGTCAGGCATGCTCGCCTACTTCGTCATGTTCGGCCTGGTCCAGAGCGTGCACATGCGTCGAATGCGCTGACTGAGCCGTTCGGGTCCGTATCATGGGGAGAACACCTGGTGTTCACACACGATCGATGTGCGATGGCGCCCGCTGGCTCGTGACCCGGCGCTGGCTGCCGTAGCGCTTCCGCTCGCCATGACCGGCGGGCACAGACGAAGGAGACGACGTCCATGGACGACACGAATGACGGCATCGAATCGCCGCCGCGCCCGCAGCCAGCCCCAACCGAGGCTGTGGACAACCGTGTGACCAGCGCAGATGCGCCGAAACCTGCCGCCGTCGGTGGCTCTGAGGGCGGCTCCAACGGGGCGGACGGGGCGGGCGAGTCCGGTCCCGAGGGCGCGGCGAGCTCGGCCGCACGCAAGCGTCGGCGTGGCTCGCGGGGCGGCCGTGGCCGGAGCCGGCCCGCCGGCGAAGGTGGCGACGACAACGATGTCGACGACGGCGACGAAGGCAGTGGCGATGTGGCGGCCGAGGCCACACCTCGCCCGCCGCGTGCTGCCCAGCAGCCGCGCCAGCGCAAGGATCCGGCAGCCGCAGTCGAAGCCGCAGCCGCAGCCGCAGCCGGCGAGAACGGCGAGACTCCGGCGAAGCCGAAGGCCGCGCCGCGGCCGCGCCCGTCGTCGAAGGCGGCCCAGCCGGAACTGCCCGAGCGCATCTCCGAGGGTCGGCCGAGCGCCGAGGCCGCCGACGCCGCACTCGTGCGCCGGCCGCAGATCGGCGACACCCGACCCGCGTCGCCGCGGCCGGCCATCCTGCCGCCTTCGCCCGGCGGGTCCGGACTCGTCGCCGCGGCCGGCGCCGACGGTGAGTCGGACAGCGCGGCGAAGAAGAAGCGCCGCCGCAACACCAAGGGCAAGACCGGCACACCTGCCGGCTCCGGCCGTCCGCCGCGCACGTCGGGCTCGGCCTCGGCTTCGACAGCGAGCAGCATGCCGCCGCTGGACCCGGACGTGCTCGAGAAGCGTCGTGGTCGCGAGCGCAACGGCCGCCCGATCGGGCGCTACCTGATGTGCGTGCAGGTGCGCGACGACCTCACCCAGGTCGCGGTGATTGAAGGCCGCAACCTCGTCGAGCACTACGTCAGCCGCCCGGCCGACGACGTCAGCCAGATCCACGGCAACATCTACGTCGGCAAGGTGCAGAACGTGCTGCCCGGTATGGAGGCCGCGTTCGTCGACATCGGCACACCGAAGAACGCCGTGCTCTACCGCGGCGACGTGCAGTACGACCAGGAAGACATCGTCGAACGTGGTGGCTCCAAGAGCGACAAGGACACTCGCATCGAGCAGATCCTGAAGGCCAAGCAGCTCATCGTCTGCCAGGTCACGAAGAACCCGATCGGTGCCAAGGGCGCTCGGCTGACCCAGGAGGTGTCGCTGCCCGGCCGGTTCGTGGTGCTGATCCCGAACTCGAAGACCTACGGCATCTCCAAGCGTCTGCCCGACGACACGCGCAAGCGCCTGCGCAACATCCTCGATCGGGTCAAGCCCGCCGAGCACGGCCTGATCGTGCGCACCGCGGCCGAGAATGCCAGCGAGCACGAGCTGCGCGCCGACATGACCCGTCTGCTGGACCAGTGGAACGTGATCGAGGCCAAGGCCAAGCGGATGCAGGGCCCGGGGTTGCTGTACCGCGAGCCCGAACTGGCCGTGCGCGTCATCCGCGAGGAGTTCAACGCCGAGTACCGCGGTGTGGTCATCGACGACCAGCGCCTGTTCGAGGACGTGCGCGACTACATCAGCGCGTTCAACCCCGAGCTCGCCGACCGTGTCGAGTTCTACGACCCGCAGGAGGAAGGGCTGCCGATCTACGAGCGCTTCCACCTCCACGAGCAGCTGCACAAGGCACTCGATCGCAAGGTCTGGCTGCCGTCGGGCGGCTCGCTGATCATCGAGCACACCGAGGCGCTCACGGTCATCGACGTCAACACCGGCAAGAACGTCGGCACCTCGAACAGCAACCTCGAGGCAACGGTGTTCCACAACAACCTTGAAGCTGCAGACGAGATCGCCCGCCAGCTGCGCCTGCGCGATATCGGCGGCATCATCGTCATCGACTTCATCGACATGGAGATCCGCGACAACCGGCGCAAGGTGGTCGACGGGTTCCGTGAGGCGCTGGCCCGAGACAAGACGCGCACCCAGGTGTTCGACATCTCCGAGCTCGGCCTGGTCGAGATGACCCGCAAGCGCATCGGCGAGGGACTGTTGACGAACTTCGCCGACCAGTGCCCCAACTGCGAGGGCCGCGGCGTCGTCGTCGACCTGGCCATGCTCGAATGATCTTGATCGTCTGAGGTGACGCCTCCGCTTCGCTGTGGCGACGGCTCGAGTGTGCACCCTCGCTCGGGCAGAGCCCTCGCTCGTACGCGAGTAGGCAACTCTCAAACACAAGTCGGTTCCTGCTTCGGTTCGGCGGTTGGGTTGACCAGCGCCGACCGGTAGTCTCGATTCGCTATGTACGCAGTAATCGCAACCGGCGGTAAGCAGGAACGAGTCTCGGAGGGCCAGCAGGTCCAGGTCGAGCTACTCGGTGCCGAAGACGGCGCCGACGTCTCGTTCACACCCGTCCTCCTCGTCGACGGTGATGCTGTCTTCGCCACTCCAGCAGAGCTGAAGGGCGCGTCCGTCACCGGTCGGGTCATCGGTTCCGCCAAGGGCCCGAAGATCGACGGCTTCACCTACAAGCGGCGCACCAACCAGCGTCGCCGGTATGGCCACCGCCAGCACTACTCCGTCGTCGAAATCACCTCGATCGCAAAGGGCTGACACCATGTCAAAGACAAAAGGCGGGGGATCAACCCGTAACGGCCGTGACTCCAACGCACAGCGTCTCGGCGTGAAGGAGTTCGGCGGAACGCTCATCACCGCTGGCAGCATCCTCGTCCGCCAGCGCGGCACCCGGTTCCACCCGGGCATCAACGTCGGCATCGGCAAGGACGACACCCTGTTCGCGTTGAAGGACGGCACGGTCGAGTTCGGCTCGCGCCGCGGCCGCCGCGTTGTCAACATCGTCGAAGTCGCCGAGTAATCACTCAGCACACAGTCTGTACGAAGGCCCGGTCTGTGAGGACCGGGCCTTGGCCGTTCTCCGGGGTCGCTTTCAGCCGTGTGCGTGGTAGATGTTGCCGGTGACGGGGGCAGGATCCGGCGCGGGTTTGCTGTGGGGCGTGGGCGTGGTGGATGTTGCCGGTGGCAGCGGCTCGATCGGGCGCGGATCTGCCGTGCCGCGTGTGCGTGGTGGATGTTGCCGGTGACGGCGGCTCGATCGGGCGCGGATCTGCCGTGCCGCGTGGGCGTGGTGGATGTTGCCGGTGGCGGCGGCTCGATCCGGCGCGGTGCGCCGGCGGGCAATGGGTCAGGGGATGGTGTCGATGCCGTGGGGGAGGCGTTCGGGGCCCCAACCGAGCAGCATCATCGCCTGGCGGCAGGCGAAACGATCGGTCATGCCGCTGACGTATCGAACTGCGGCGTGCAGCGCGTCGGCGCTGCCCGCAGCCAGGCCTGTGGGGGTCTCGACCGGCAGGTAACCGTCGCCACTCGCCGGCAACAGGTTGGGGCGATCGGCGTAGTGCTCGACGAGCGCTTGCAGCAACGCGACGACGGCCGTCGCCTGCACCTTCGATGCCGGGCGCAGATACACCTGCTCGTAGTTGAACGCCCGGAAGTCGGCAAGCGCTGCGGCGAAGTCGTCGACCATACCGATGCGGCCCGTCTGCGCGGCGGCGTCGACCATTGCGTGCACGAACGCGCCGAGTTGCTTCGAGCGGCTGGTGCCGCAGCGATCGCGGACGAGCGCGGGCAACATCGATGCCGACACGATGCCTGCTGCGACTGCGTCCTCGAAGTCGTGGCAGACGTAGGCGATGCGATCGGCCCAGGACACGACCTCGCCCTCCGGGGTCATCGGCGCCGGCCGTGACCATGAATGGTTACGGATGCCGTCGAGCGTCTCGCGGCACAGGTTCAGCGATGTCAATGTGACGTCTGCACCCCACAGCGCATGGTCATAACCACCGGGTACGTACGGGGTGAGCGCGTCCTCGCTGGCGTGACCACCCGGGCCGTGGCCGCAGTCGTGGCCGAGCGCGATCGCCTCGGTCAGCGCGACGTTCAGGCCGAGCGCGCGGGCGACGGACACCGCGACCTGGGCGACTTCGAGCGCGTGGGTGAGTCGCGTGCGCTGATGATCGTCGGGGAACACGAACACCTGCGTCTTGCCGGCCAAGCGGCGGAAGGCCGACGCGTGCAGAATGCGGTCGCGGTCGCGCTCGAAGGATGTGCGGTACGGATCGGCCTCTTCGGCCAGCACGCAATCGCCGCTGCCGTGGGCGCGAGTGGCGTGCAACGCCATCGTCGTGTCCTGGTTGTCCTCTCGGGCGCGGCGGTCGACGATGGCGAGCCCGCCGGGACCGGCCCACGAGTCGGTGTGGGCGAGCTGGATGCCGGCAACGCGATGGCCTGACATCGTCGAGGCCCAACGATCGGCGCGCTCCTGCACGGACTCGTTCATGCCTCCAAGGGTAGGCCGCGGCCTGGGCAGATAGCCTCCTATGTCCCATGTCTGCATTCGTCGACGAAGCCCAACTGAACGTGCGCGGCGGCGATGGCGGTGCCGGCGCAGTCGCGTTCCGACGCGAGGGCCCGGTCACGATGGGTGGGCCAAACGGTGGTGACGGTGGCAAGGGCGGCGACGTCTGGCTCGTGGCCAGCCGCAACGTGGCATCGCTGCTCGCGTTCCGCGACCATCCACACCGTCGTGCGCACGACGGCGTGCACGGAAAAGGAAAGGACCAGCACGGCAAGCGCGGCGAGAGCCTCGAGGTCGCGGTGCCCGAAGGCACGGTGGCCCGAGACATGTACACGGGCGAGATCCTGGCCGACCTGGTCCATCACGGCGACCGCTGGCTGGCCGCGCCGGGTGGCCGAGGTGGTCGTGGCAACGCCAAGTTCTGGTCCAACCGCCGCCGCGCCCCCTCGTTCGCCGAGCAGGGCGAGCACGGTGTCGAGCGCTGGCTGAAGTTGGACCTGAAGCTGATGGCCGACGTCGCCCTCGTGGGGTTCCCCAACGCCGGTAAGAGCACGCTGATCAGTCGTGTCAGCGCGGCCAAGCCGAAGGTGGCCGACTACCCGTTCACCACACTCGAGCCGCACCTCGGCGTCGTTCGTCTGGACAGCGCAACCGAGTTCGTACTCGCCGACATCCCCGGTCTCATCGAGGGTGCCAGCGAGGGCAAGGGTCTCGGCCACCAGTTCCTGCGTCACATCGAGAGAGCCCGTGTGATGTGCGTTCTGGTCGACCTGGCCGCGATCGACGGTGTGAGCCCCGAGGAGCAAGAGGCGGTGCTGCTCGCCGAGCTGGAGAACTACGAGCCCGAGCTGATGCAGCGGCCGCGCATCGTGGTCGGCACGAAGAACGACATTGGAGCCGACACGGAATGGGACGGAATGCGCATCAGCGCCGTCACGGGCGAGGGCGTCAGCGAGCTGATCGGCTCGATGGCCAGCCTCGTTCACGAGGCACGCACCGACATCCCGGCACGCGAGGGTCTCGTCATCATCAAGCCCGAGGCCGAGGGCACCCTTGTCGAGCGCGTCGCCGAGAACGAGTTCCGCCTCGTCGGTCGCAGTGTCGAGCGCGTCGTCGCGCTGAACGATGTGACGACGCCGGAGGCGTTGAACTGGATCGACGAACGCTTGAAGAAGCTCGGCGTCGATCGGTTGCTGTCGCGCGCCGGAGCGCAGGAGGGCGACATCATCTGGATCGGCGAGTTCAGCTTCGAATACGAGCCGGATCTGTAGATGCGCGTCGTTGCCAAGGTGGGCACGTCGTCGCTCACGAACGCCAGCGGTGAGATCCAGCGACCGGTGATCGCCGCGCTGTGCGACCAGATGGCGGCACTACGCCGGGAAGGCCACGAGGTGATCTTGGTCAGCTCGGCGGCGATCTCGGCGGGGGTGTCGGCCCTCGGTCTCGGGGCGCGACCCACCGATGTCTTGACGCTCCAAGCATTGGCCGCAGCCGGCCAGCCGAAGCTGATGGAGGAGTACAACCGCGAGCTCGGCCGCCACGGGCTGGTCGGCGGCCAGGTGCTGCTCGTGCCGCACGACTTCGCCAACCGTCAGCAGTACCTGCACTCGCGGCACACGCTGGCCCGGCTGCTGGAGCTGGGTTGTGTGCCCATCGTCAACGAGAACGACGCTGTCGCCAACGACGAGATCCGCTACGGCGACAACGACCGCATCGCCGCGCTCGTCGCGCACAACGTCAGCGCCGACATGCTGATCCTGCTGACCGACACGCCGGGGTTGTACACCGCCGACCCGCGCACGGATCCGACCGCGACGCTGATCACCGAGGTGGCGGCGAACGACCCGTTGCTCGCGGTGACCGCCGGTGCCACCGGCAGCGATCGCGGCAGCGGCGGCATGGCGTCGAAGCTGGAGGCGGCGCGGCTGGCGAGCTGGTCCGGTGTTCGGGCCGTCATCGCCCAGGCGTTGCGGCCGAACGTGATCGTCGACGCGGTGCACGGCGAACTCGTGGGCACATCGTTCGCGCCGAGCGACAAGCGGCTCCCGGCACGCAAGCTGTGGATCGGCTTCGCCAGCCGGGTCAGCGGCGCAGTCACCGTCGACGCCGGTGCGTACCACGCGCTGACGCAAGGTGGTCGGTCACTGCTACCGGCCGGCATCATCGGCGTGTCCGGCGACTTTCACGAGGACACCACGATCGAGGTGTGCAATCCCGACGGCGTCGTGTTCGCCCGCGGGATGGCGATCTGGTCGGCCGACACCGTGCAGGAGTACGCCGGGCGCAGCACCCGAGATCTGCCTGCCCGCATCGCCCACGAAGTCATCCACCGCGACGACCTCGTCCTGCTCCCGCACTGACGGATCCCCGTTGCACCGTCGGCGCGCGCGGCGAAGCGGTCGTCCTGGTTCCGACGCATTGACCGGGTCGCCGGTCGCAACGTCGGCGTGCGTTGCGCCGTAGTCGTCCTGGTCCCGCATTGACCGGGTCTCCGGTCGCACAGTCGGCGTTCGCTGCGCTGCGCCGCGGTCGTCCTGGTCCCGGCATTGACCTCTGCTCCGGCACACCGTCGGCGAGCGCGGGTCCATGATCAGGCGGATGCGCCGCCGTAGCGGCGCAGGCCGCGCTTCCACACCCATCGGCTCAGCACGCCGAGCGCGACCGCGACACCGAGCGCGACGGCGACCGTACCGCCGCTGAGCCGGCCGGTCACGGCCTCGGACGGTACGGTGACGGCGAAGCCGATCGGCACCAGGAACGTCAGCCCGTAGCGCATCCACGGCGGGTAGATGCCGACGGGGTACTGGCCGGAGCGGTACAGGCCCTGAAAAAGCTCCTGCATCTCCTCGACACGCGTCAGCCAGAACGACGACGCGGCGAGCATCAACCAAAAGCAGTAGATGCACCAAGAGCCGACCAACAGCAGCGCGATGAATGCGAGCCCGCGGCGAAGCGCGCCCGTGCCGCTGTCGAGCTGGACGAGCGCGATGACGAGCACGACCAGACCGGCCACGATGTCGACCGCCTGCCAGATGCGCACTTCGCGCACGCTGACGAGGACCTGCGCGTCGGCCGGTTTGGTGAGCGCGTAGTCGAGCGTGCCGCGCTGCACGTCCTCGACGAAGCGCTGCATGTTCGGCTGCACGAACGTGCGGATGATGCCACCGACCATCGTGAACACGCCCATCACCGCGAGCAGTTGCGGTCGGCTCCAGCCGGCCAGTTCGTCGGTGCGGCCGAAGACCACGGCGAGGCCGACCAGGCCGGCACCGAGCGTCAGCATGGACTGCAACAGCTGCAGGAAGAAGTTGGCGCGGTACTGCACCTCGTTCATCGCGCTGACACGGAAGAACGACCACGCCAGCCGCACGCCGCCGGCGCGCCGTGGTGGGGAGTCAGTCATCCGCCGACCGCCGAGAACCGGCGCACGCCGCGTCGCCAGACGATCTTGACGAGCAGTGTTCCGGCAACGATCCATCCGGTCTGAGCGAGCACCCCGACGAGGAGCTCCTGGTTGCTGATCGGTCCGACAAGTGCGGTGATGGGGAATCCAAACGTCCACCGGAACGGCAGGAACCAGCTCAGACCCTGCACCCAACCGGGCATCAGTGTCATCGGCACGAGCCTGCCGGACAGCAGCAGTTCGGCCATGAAGTAGGCCTCGAACAGCGCGCTGACGCGAGTGGTCCAGAACGTGATCATGCCGAGCACCCACAGCATCATCGAACGAATCAGATACGCGCCCCAGATCGCGATCGCGAACACGACTCCCTGGGCCAGCGACGGATGCAGGCTGGGACGGAACACGAGCGACAGCACAGCCGCGATCGGGATCCAGTAGATGATGACGATGACCTTCCAGCCGGCGAACGAGCCGAGGTCGTAGTGGATCGGGTGCACCGGGCGGAGCAGGTGACCGGAGAGCTCGCCCTCGCGGATGCGGGTCTCCCACCCGAACGGCGTGAACACGATGTTCATGTTCCGCACGAGCGTCCACACGATGTAATACGCCGCGAAGGTGCCCGCGGTGTAGCCCTCGACGGCCCCACCGGGCGTGGAGTCGGCGATCGTGCGCCACACGACGAGGTAGATCGTCGGCTCGACCACCATGCCGATCATGTAGAAGTAGTTCGAGGCCCGGTACTGGAACTGGGTCTGCATCGAGGTGCGCATCAGCGCCCAGTACAGCGACAGCATCGAGCGAGTGCGGCCCTCGCGGGCGACGGCGGGCGCGATGTCAGTCATCGGACGTGAAGACGCTTTCGATCACGTCGTCGATGGCCGGGTCCTCGATGGTCAGATCGAGCACGGGCTGCTCGGCCAGCAACCGCGCCGTGGTGGCCGCGGCATCGGCGCGGGCGACGCGCAACGAGACGGAGTCGCCGTCGACGGACACGACGTCGCCGTATCCGGACAGATCGGGCTGTTGATCGGCCGTCACGTCGAGACGGACGACGATGGTCTTGGTGGCCGCGAAGCGCGCCGACAGATCGGCGAGATCGCCGTCGAACAGCACCCGGCCGTGGTGGATGACGATCACCCGCTTGCACAGCGCTTGCACGTCGGCCATGTAGTGACTCGTCAGGATCACCGTCGCGCCATGGCGGGCGTTGTAGTCGGCGATGAAACCTCGGATGCGCTTTTGCATCGTGATGTCGAGTCCGATCGTCGGCTCGTCCAGGAACAGCACCGACGGGCGATGGAGGAGTGACCCGGCGATCTCCATCTTCATCCGCTCGCCGAGCGACAGGTTGCGCACCGGCTTGTCGACGAGCGCGCCGATGTCGAGCAACTCGATCAGCTCGTCGCGCATCGACACGAACTCCTGGCGGGGAATGCGGTAGATGGCCCGGTTCAGCTCGAACGAGTCCATCGCCGGCAGGTCCCATTGCAGCTGGTTGCGGTTGCCCATGACCAACGCCAGCCGGCCGAGCAGTGCCGCGTCGCGACGAGCCGGCACGTGGCCGAGCACCGTCGCTGTGCCACTCGTCGGCTGCAGCAGACCGGACAGCATCTTCAGCGTCGTGGTCTTGCCGGCACCATTCGGGCCGAGGAAGCCGACGATCTCACCGGCCGCGACGTCGAACGAGATGTTGTCCACCGCACGAACGTCACGGAACGTGCGGTGCACGAGGCTGCGCACCGACGCTCGCAGACCGGCCTCGCGGACCGGGACCTTGAACGACTTGACGAGGTCGGCGACGTGGATCAGGAGCTACGCACCCGCGGGCTTCTCGGCCGGCGTCTGCACGCCGGGCGACGTCGCTGTCGCGGCTTCGCCCATCAGCTCGGCGGGTGATGGCGCGGCGGCGGCCGGTGCCGGATTGAGGCCGAGCTCTTCGCGGAGCTGGCTGAGGCGACCCTGCGCCTCGACGTTGGCCGTTGCCATCTCGATCTCCTGGATGCGCGACGACACATTGGTCTCCTGCAGCTCGGACGCGGCCTGGGCCTTCGCGTAGCGGGCCTCGATCTTGTCGCTGACTTCTTTCAGGGTCGGCACGTCGTCGCCGACCGTCTCGTTGAGCTGATCCATCGCCTTGCTCATCTGCTCTTGCATCTTGGCCTGCTCGAGCTGGGAGAGGAGCTTGTTCTTCTCGGCCAACTTCTGCTGCAGCAGGCGGCTGTTCTGCGCGACGGCGGCCTTGGCCTGGTCGGCGGCCTGGGTCGAGTTCATGACCATCGCCTTCTGGCTCTCGACATCCTTCTCGACCTGGATCAGCTGGTTGGCGATCGTCTCGGCCGCGGTGTTGTACTGCGTGGCTTTGGCCGCGTCGCCGGCCTTGGTCGCATCGGCGGCCATGATCAGCGCCTGACGGGCGTTGCCGTTCAGCTTCTCGAGTTCGGCCATCTTGGCGTTGAGGCGCAGCTCGCTCTGCTTCTGGGTGGCGATGACGTTGACCGCCTGCTCCTTCAAACGGCGGTGCTGATCCTGTGCCTCGGCCAGCGCCTGCTCGAGCTGCACAGCGGGATCGGCACGCTCGTCGAAGCTCTTGTTGGACTTCGCGGTCAGGTACTTCCACCACTTGCGAAAGAGTTTGAACATGGTCGAGGAGCTTAGTTCTCCGACTCCACGGCGCGTCGCGGGCGAATGCGATTCCGGAGCTGGTCCATTTCGGGTGTGCGCAGCGCGAGCAGCACACCGACGTAGACCGCTGTGCCGACGATGGTGCCGGCGACGACACGTGCCACCGACCCGCCGCCGGCGTTGGCACCGACGACGCGGGCGACGATCCACACGGCTTCGGCCATCACGATCGCGGCGAGGAACATCCGCCACAGGCTGGCGTAGATGTCAGCGAGCGAGAAGCCGGGCACCTTGTAGCTGAGCACGAGCAGAGCCATCGCCGCAGCGACGAGGTAGGCGATGCCGAACGACAGGCCGAGGCCGAGCACGCCGTAGCGGCCGACCAGCACCCACGCGAGCACGATGTTGATCGCGTTCTCGAACAGATTGATCACGAACGGCGTGCGCCCGTCCTGATGGGCGTAGAACGCGCGCAGCACGAACAGGTAGACGCTGAAGCCGACGAGCCCGATCGCGAAGCCACCGAGGGCGCGGCTGGTGTTGAGCGCGGCGCCGGCGGTGAACTTGCCGTGCTCGAGGAGTGCGCCGATGATCGGTCGGCGCAGCACGAACAGGCCGAGCCCGGCCGGCAACGTGAGCAGCGCGACCATCCGGATGCCGAGCGACGAGCGCTCGATGAATGCCGCCTTGTCGCGGCGCGTCACGAAGCGAGCGAGCTCGGGAACGAACGTGGTCGCGATCGACACCGCGAGCAGCCCGTGGGGCAGGACGAAGAAGACGAACGCCTTGTTGTAGGCATCCTGCTGGCCGACGCCCTGGTTCAACGCCAGGTTCTGCACGACCACGATCGCAACCTGGTTCGCGGCCGCGTAGCCGAGCGTCCAGCCCGACAGCTTCAGCAGTCGCTTGACCGCCGGGTTGTGGATGTCCACGTTGAGCATCATCGGCACGTCGGCGTGCTTCAACGCCGGATACAACGCGAATGCCATCACGGCGATGCCCATCGTCGCGCCGAGGCCGAGCGTCAGTCGCAGCGCGTCGTTGTTCAACACGTCGGTGAGCTGCACGTTGCGGTTCTCGATGATCGCCGGCACGAACGCCAACGTCACGATGATGACGAGGTTGGACAGCACCGGCGTCCACGCCGCGGCGAAGAAGCGCCGGCGGGCGTTGAGCAGCGACGTGCCCAGCGCAGAGATGCCGTAGAAGAAGATCTGGACCAAGAAGATGCGCGCCAACGCCGTGCCGACCGCACGGAACTGCTCCCGGTCGACACCGTCGGACGGGTTGATCGAGTACAGCCGGAAGATCCACGGTGCGGCGAGCACGGCCGCCGTGGTCAGCACGGTGACCGCGAGGATCGACACGGTGACGACCGCCGACGTTCCCTCGTCGTCGCGTTCCTCAGCGAGGCGGGAGAAGAGCGGAACGAGGCTCGCCGACAGCACGCCGCCGAGCAACAGTTCGTAGATCGCGTTCGGACTGTTGTTCGCCGCGTTGTAGGCGTCGGCCAGCGCGGTCTGGCCGATGACGTAGCCGAGCACCACGATGCGGATCAGCCCGGTCAGGCGCGACAGCGCCGTACCGATCGCGACCACCAGGTTGGACCGCAACAACCCTGCGCTGGTTGTTCGGGTCGCTTCCGTCATCGCCTGCTCATCGCGGCGGCCCGGTCGGCGGCCGGGTCTGGGGCCGGGTCTGCGGCTCGTCCTCCGGCGCTGGTGCCGGCAATGCCTGGCCGCTGTCGCCGGCCTCGGCGCGGCGCGTGTCATCGATGGCCAGCCGCAAGCTCTCCAGCTCGGTGACGAGATCGTCGACGTCGTTGCCGAGCACGTCGCTGTCGCCGGCACCGACGCTGACCTCGACCGCGCGAGCGACCAGTTCGTCGAAGCGGGCGTCCAGCAAGCGCAGACGGTCGCGGGTGGAACGCGAGACTCGCTGCATCCGCTGGCCGGATTCGATCGTCGCCTTCAACGACTCCAGCGTCGACTCCAACGCCGGCGACGAGCCCTCACGGCCGATCTGATCGCGGACCTGTTCCAGCTCGGCTTGCGCCTCGCGTGTATCGAGCTGCGAGATGGCGCCGTCGATGTCGTCACCGCGGCAGGCGATCTTCCACGATTCCTGGATGCCGTCCTCGAGGCGCCCGGACAGATCGCGGAGACGGTCGCGCAGTGGTCCTTCGCGTGTGCTCTCGACGGTGCGGTCGAATCGCGCCTTCGACGCCTGCGCGCTGGACACGTAGCCACGCCAGGGCTCCTTCAAGGTGAACGGATCGATCTTGTCGGTGCGCTGGTTGCGTGGCACGGCGAACGCGACCTTGCCCGCGTACGCCGCGGCACCGATGACGCCGGCGATCGCGATGGGGACGCCGGCAATGATGCCGGCAGCCGTCGCTGCACCGAAGAGCAGGATGCTCCACGGTGATGTCAGCGCGTTGCTGACCGGCCTCGTGAAGAAGCGATCGCGAAACGAGAGCCGAGCCATGTCGTCAGAAGTTTGACACCACGTTGGTGAACACTTGGTCGATGGTGGCCGGATTGCTGGCGTCGTAGTACGCCGCGGCGGTTGCATCGGCGATGGCCCGCAACGTGGACGCGTCTGCATCCGCGCCGTAGCTGATCGTGAACACGCGCACCGACTGACTGTTCACGCCCTCGGAACCGGCGCTCAACGTGGCGATCATGTCGTCGTACTGCGCGGAGTCGTCGCTCGTGTTGCCATCGTCGTTGCGACCATCGGTCAGGAACAGCACTGCGTTGATCTTCGACGGATCGAAACCGTCGCGGGCGGCCAGGAACGCATCCTTGGTGACCGAGTAGAGCGGCGTGCCGTTCAGCGGGCGTTGCGATTCGATCGCGCTCTTCAACGTGGCCCGGTTCTCGCTCATCGGCGCCGTGGGCACGAGTTCGAGGTAGGTCTGCTGCCCGTCGTCGCCGAGGTCTGTGGTGAAGACCCAGAAGCCGACTTCGTCGGTGTCCTTGAACTTGTCCAATGAGTTGACCGCGGCCTTGATCGCGAGGTCGAGCTTGTTCGACCCGTCGTCGCCGACCGGCTCGCCCATGCTGCCGCTGACGTCGAGCACGAGCAGCACCCGTGCATCCTTGCGCTGCTCGGCCCAGGCGTCGAGGATGCCGCTCAACACCTCGGGAGTCGGCACGTCCAGCTCGGACTGCGGCTGGGTCGGGTCCACGCCGTTGGCCGGCGTGATCGGATCGGCGATCGGCACCGCAGCGCTGTTGGGGCGAAAGCCGAACTGCAGCACCTTCTGTTGGTTCTCGGGCAGCTGGACGAAGTCCTGGAAGAGCTTGGCGGCGGCCTTCTGTTCGTCGCTGACCCAGTCCGCGTCGAGAATGATGAACGGGTTGTCGGAGTAGAGCGTGCCTTCCTTCGGGTAGATGGCCACGAGCGGGTCACGCGGCGGCCGCGGCGTCTCGCCGGGATCGAGGATGCCGTCCGGGTTGCCGGTGTTGTAGTCGATGACCGACTTCTCCTCGACCGCGACGGCCGACACGTAGCCGAGTGCGTTGCCACGCTGGTCGGCCTTGTACCAGTTGTTGAGGAACGTGAGGGTGGTGTCGCCGTAGTGGACCACGCTCTGCTCGACGTTCGTGGCGAACTCGACCGCCGCCGGACGTTGCAGGTCTTCCAGCGTCAGCCCGCTGGTCTTGCCGATGGCTGCGTAGTACTCGGCGATCGTGAAGTTGAGCCCGCTCGTCGAGAAGTTGGGACTGGTCTTGCCGAGCTTGAACGCGCCCCACTCGGGATGGCCGTAGGCAGCCCAGCCATCGGGATTGTTGGCGAGTTCGACGATGTCGGCGAAGCCCAACGCCTTGCCCGGATAACCGAGTGCCTCGGCCATCGGCTTCGGCATCGCGATGACGAGCGGCGTCAGCATGAACGGCTCGCCGGGCGGCGCGATGTTGCTGTTCGTGCGCTGGTTGACGACGGCACCCCACGCGTTGGCGGCCGGTGACCAGATCACCGGTTGCGGGCCGTTGTTGGTCGGGTCGGGCCAACCGTTGGTCAGCAGCGTCGCCGCAGCGCCACTGGATTTGCGGGCCGGGCGAACGAAGACGCACGAATCGCCGACCTTGTTCGAGCTCTCGTCGTTGAACGTGTTCGCCAACTCGGTGAGCACCGTGATCTTCTCCGGGCTGACCGCCATGTCGACGGTGATGCAATCGCCCGGGTCACCGGCCAGGCCGGAGCTGGACGTGGTCTGCTTCGTGTCGCTGCTGCACGCACCGACGATCAACGATCCTGCGACCAGCGCGACGGTCGCCTTCCTGAGTCGTGACATGGTCATTGCCTCCAGAGGGCTCGAATCGCAATGAACGTAGTGGCCGTGGCCGGGAAAGCCTCGCCACTCGGTGGGTCCCAGCCTGCCTCGGCGAGGGCCGCCTCGAGGTCGGCACGCACGGAGTCGTCAGCGCCGTCGAAGGTGGCCAGCACGGCGTTGAACGGAATTCCGGGCGTGGCGTCGATCTGCGCGAAGCCGGTCGCGTTCGGGGCGACACGGGCTTCGGCTGTCGTGATCGCAGCGACATTCGTCTGCTGTCTGGTGGCGAGCAGGTTCAACGGCGCTTGGCCGGTGAGGTAACCGGTGAACACGTTCGACGAGAGTGATCGCTTCCAGGCCGAGAAGTTCGTGTCGGCGGCGAGCCACGGCGAGTCGTCGAGGGGCTGGTCGGGGAAGTACTCCGTCAGCGCTGTCGCGAAGTGCAGCAGGCCGCTCGCTTCCGACGACGGGTCGCGGAGCCCGAGCTTGACGGTGCCACCGAAGTCGACTCCGAGCGAATCCCAGGTGCTGCCGACCTCGCCCCCGAGGCAGGCCCAGATGGGCTGCTCGCAGAGGTCCTCGATCGGCGTCGCGAGTTGAGGCTTCACGGCGATCGCGGGCTCGGTGGCAGCAATGACAGTCGATTGCACATCGGTGCTCAAGCCGGCCGGACGCTGTCTCGTCTCGACCAGCATCTCCGGAAAGGGCTCGAGTGTCAGCCACGCGTCCGGGAAGACAGCGGTTTCTCCGGCCAGCTCGGCGAGTGTGTCACCGGCGGGTTCGATCGTGACGTCGACATCGCTGGCGTCCAGGGCATTGCAGATGTCGGCGAACTCGGTGCTGCAGATCAGCTGGTACCCGCCCGAGCCGGCCGGGCGACTCGTCGTCGGGCCACTCGGATCGGTAGTGCCGCCGCCGTTGTCGTCGTCGGCGGTGATGGCCTGGCGCAGGAACACGGCCCCGACGATGAGCGCGGCGGCGAGCACCACGGCACCGATCTTGTTCGCGGTCACAGCGGCGCTCCGATGGGGGGCAGGTCGTCGGCCACCAACGTGGTGAGCTGTTCGTCGGTCGGGTCTTCGAGCGCGGTCAGCCGCTGCGCCTGGCGGGCGACCGACTCCTCGAACACGTTGCGGATGAAGCGGGCGTTGCCGAAGCCGCGGTCGCGTGGCTGAGCTGCCAGCAGCGCGCGCAACTTCGTGACCGCGTCGTCGCTGGGGGAGTAGTGGTTCTTCTCGCCGAGCGCCGTGAAGATCGACACCAGTTCGTCGTCGGAGTAGTCGGCGAAGTTGACAGTGCGGGTGAACCGGCTCTTCAAGCCCGGGTTGGTGTCGACGAACTCCTGCATCTCGGTCGGGTAGCCCGCGGCGACGATGCCGATGTCGTCGCGGTTGTCCTCCATGAACTTGACCAGCGTGTCGATGGCCTCGCGGCCGAAGTCGTCGGCGCCACCGCGGGCCAGGCTGTACGCCTCGTCGATCAGCAACATGCCACCGAGTGAGCTCTGCAATACAGCCATCGTCTTCGTCGCGGTCTGGCCGACGTAGCCGGCAACCAAAGACGACCGATCGGTCTCGACGAGGTGACCCTTCGACACGACGCCGACGGCCCGGTAGATCTGGCTCAGCAGCCGAGCGACCGTCGTCTTGCCGGTACCCGGGTTGCCGGTGAAGATCAGGTGGTAGCTGGTCTCCATGGTCGGCAACCCGCGTTCCGCACGCAACGCCTGGATCTGCAGCAGGCTGGTCAGCCGGGCGACCTCGTCCTTCACCGTGCGCAGCCCGACGAGTGCATCGAGCTCGGCGATCAGCTCACCGATCGTGCGCCTCGGCGGCAGCACCGGTTCGGTGGTTGCCGGTGCGAGGGCCTGGTCCGTCGCCGTCGCTCGCCGCGGCGGAGCGTTCGGCGCGACGGGCGTGACCGGCGCGGCTGCGCTCGGACGATCGGACGTCGTCGGCGGCCTGCGCGGCTGGCCGGGACGGGGAACACCGACCGCATCCATCGCCTGCAGCATCGTGTGGCGGAAGGTCTCGATGTGATCCAGCTCGGCCGGTGACGTCACGAGGTCGATGGCCGCGCACGCGCGGGACAGTCGAAGCGCGAGGTCGTGGTAGCGGTGCGAGCGACTGCCGCCGTCGCGGGCGTCGGCGCGCACGAGCAGGTCGAGCAATACCGACGGCTGGCGAACCCAATCGGCCTTGCCGGAGAAGATGCCCATCTCGCGCAGCTCGGCCGGCGTTGCGACGACGGCAGGGTCGCTGATCGTGCCGATGCCGTGGACGAACGCCCATGATTCGTCGTCGGACAGCCGGCCATCGGACGCGAACTCGGCGGCGACGATCGCGGCCGCCTCCAGCACCACGTCGGCGCGATGCGAGTCTGCATCGCGGTGCGACAACGCGGCCAGGTCGGCGCTCACCGCATCGATCAACCGATCGATGTCATCCCGCAACGGCCCGCGATCCACAGGCCGCATCGTACGACCTGATCGGTGGTAACTCGGTTGATGGCCAGGAGCGACCGACCAGTAAGGTGCGCTGGGTATGACCTCCCGCTTCGAGTCCGTTCAAGCCGTACGCGACGGTCTTCGCGACGTCAACTACCTCGCCGACGAGGGCATTGCCGGGGTGGCCTTCCTGGCCGATCGCCTCGGCAAGCCGGTGCTCGTCGAGGGTCCTGCCGGTACGGGCAAGACGCAGTTGGCCAAGAGCATCGCCGAGATGACCGGTTCGCGGCTGATCCGCTTGCAGTGCTACGAGGGACTCGACGAGTCCAAGGCGCTGTACGAATGGAACTACAAAAAGCAGCTCCTGCGCATCCAAGCCGACAACAACAGCGACTCGTGGGGCGACATCCACGATGACATCTTCTCCGACGAGTTCTTGCTGACCCGTCCGCTGCTCGAGGCCATCACCGCCGACGAGCCGGTGGTGCTGCTCATCGACGAAGTCGACCGTGTCGAGGTCGAGACCGAGGCATTGCTGCTCGAGATCCTGTCCGAGTACCAGGTCTCGATCCCCGAGCTCGGAACCATCGTCGCCAAGCAGATCCCGCTCGTGTTCCTGACGTCCAACAACACCCGCGAGCTGTCTGAAGCGCTCAAGCGGCGGTGCTTGTACTTGCACGTCGACTACCCGGACATGGAGCGCGAGAAGCTCATCGTCACCACTCGCGTGCCGGAGGTGAGCGCGAACCTGGCCGACCAGATCGCGCGCATCGTGCGCAGCATTCGTCAGCTCGATCTGAAGAAGGCCCCGAGCGTCAGCGAGACCATCGACTGGGCGCGCACACTCGTGCTGCTCGGTGTCGAGCACATCGACGCGCAGCAGGCAAAAGAGACGCTGCACATCCTGCTCAAGTACCAGACCGACATCGCCAAGGCGGCCAAGGAGTTGTCGGTCGATACACCGACGAAGTAGCCGTGGCCACCAACACCTCCACCGGCATGATCGACCTGATGGCCGGCTTCGTCACTGAGTTGCGCAACGCCGGCCTGCCCGTGTCGCTGACCGAGAACCTGGACGCGATGGAAGCGGTGCAGCACATCCCGATCGAGGATCGCGAGGCGTTCAAGTACGCACTCGGGGCCACGATGGTGAAGAACAACGCGCACTGGCGGGCATTCGAGACGGTCTTCGAGGTCTACTTCAGCCTGCGCGGGCCGGAGTACAAGCTGGTCGACGGCGACACCGACATCGACGAGATGTGGCGCGAGATGCAAGAGGCGCAACAGCAGGGCGAGGGCAAGGCCGGTGGCGGCGGGATGGACTCGCTGACGCCGGAAGAGATGATGAACCTGCTGATGAAGGCGCTGATGAACGGCGACCAGGGTCTGATGCGGGCTCTCGCCAAGCAAGCCGTGCAGCGCTTCGCCGGCATGGAGCCCGGCCGTCCCGTCGGCGGCACGTACTACCTGTATCGCACGCTGCGCAACCTCGACCTCGACGGCATGCAGGACAAGCTGATGGAGGCCAGCCGCCAAGAAGTCGGCGGCGAACTGACTGCGCTCGAGGAGCGGCTCGAGAAAGACGAGTACGACAGCCGGATCGAGCAGTTCAAGAAAGAGATCGAGGCCGAGATCCGCCGCCGGCTGGTGGCCGACCGTGGTGCCGAGGCGATGGCCAAGACGCTTCGCAAGCCGCTGCCCGAAGACGTGGAGTTCATGCACGCCTCACGCGACGAGATGCAGTCGCTGAAGAAGGCGCTGTATCCGCTGACCCGCAAACTGGCGGCACGACTGACCCGCAAGCGCCGTCACGGGCGCAAGGGCCCGCTCGACTTCCGCAACACCGTGCGTCACTCGCTGTCCTACGGCGGAGTGCCCGCCGAGCCGAAGTTCAAGTACCCGCGCCCGTCCAAGCCCGAGCTGATGGTGGTGGCCGACATCAGCGGATCCGTCGCCGCGTTCGCGCGGTTCACATTGATGCTGGTGTATGCGCTGCAGGGACAGTTCAGCAAGGTGCGTTCGTTCGTGTTCATCGACGGCATCGACGAAGTCACCGAGTACTTCAAGAACACCGAAGACATCCAGGAGGCGATTCACCGGGTCAACACCGAGGCCGATGTCGTGTGGGTCGACGGGCACAGCGACTACGGCCACGCGTTCGAGGTCTTCTGGGAGAAGTGGGGCAAAGACATCGGTCCGAAGACCACCGTGCTGCTGCTCGGCGATGCGCGCAACAACTACCACGCCAGCCAGGCGTGGGTGGTGAAGAACATCCGCCAGAAGGCCCGCCACGTCTACTGGCTCAACCCCGAGCCGAAGAGCTATTGGAACACGGGTGACTCCATCGTCGGCGATTACGGCACCCACACCGACGGCGTGTACGAGTGCCGCAACCTGCGCCAGTTGGAAGGTTTCGTCGAGAAGCTGGCCTGAGCCCGCCGTCCCGAGCGGGCCCGATCAGGTCTCAGCCTGTCTCAGCTGCGTTGGTAGTTGGGGGCTTCCTTGGTGATCGTCACGTCGTGGGGATGGCTCTCCTCGCGACCCGCAGTGGTGACCTTCATGAAACGTGAGCCGTCGCGCAGCGCCTGCAGCGTGCCGGCACCGGCATAACCCATGCCGCTGCGCAGGCCTCCGATCAGCTGATACGTGACGTCACCGAGGCTGCCCGCGTACGGGACCCGACCCTCGATCCCTTCAGGGACCAGCTTGCGCGTGCCCGACGGCGACTGGCCGCTGGCGTAGCGATCAGCGCCGTGGCCTTGCATCGCGCCCAGTGAGCCCATGCCGCGGTAGCTCTTGTAGCGGCGGCCCTCGAACAGCTCCAGCTCGCCGGGAGCTTCCTCGGTGCCGGCCAGGAGCGACCCGAGCATCACCGTCTCGGCACCGGCAGCGATGGCCTTGACGACGTCGCCGCTGTAGGTGATGCCGCCGTCGGCGATGACTGGGATGCCGAGCTGGCGGGCCCGCTGGCACGTGAACCAGATCGCCGAGAGCTGCGGCATACCCGCGCCGGAGACCACGCGCGTGGTGCAGATCGAGCCGGCTCCGACGCCGACCTTGATCGCATCTGCTCCGGCCGACACGAGCGCTTCGACGCCCTCCTCGGTGACGACGTTGCCGGCCACGATGGCGATCGACGGCCAGCCGGCGTGCAGCCGCTCGATGGTCTTGATCACGCCCGCGGAATGACCGTGCGCGGTGTCGATGACCAGCGCGTCCACGCCCATCCGGGCGAGCGCGTCGGCGCGCTCCTCGACGTCGGGGCCCACACCGACAGCGGCGGCACAGGCAAGGCGGCCCTTGCCGTCGCGCGTGCCGTTCGGGAACTCCTGGCGCTTGAGGATGTCCTTGACCGTGATCAGCCCGATCAGGTGGCCGCGGTCGTCGACGAGCGGCAGCTTCTCGATGCGGTGCTTCTGCAGGATGGCGCGGGCGTCGTCGAGCGAGGTGCCGGCGCGGGCTGTGATCAAGCGGTCGCCGGTCATGAAGTCGGTGACCGGGCGGTCGTAGTCGCTGCCCTGGCAGAAGCGGATGTCGCGGTTGGTGAGGATGCCGACCAGCAAGCCGTCAGCATCGGTGATCGGGACGCCGCTGAACTTGAAGCGGTGCATCAAGGCCTCGGCCTCGTGCAGGGTCGCCGTCGGCGAGAGCGTGACCGGGTCGGTGATCATGCCGCTCTGGCTGCGCTTCACCTTCTGCACCTCGGCCGCTTGGTCCTCGATCGACAGGTTGCGGTGAATGACGCCGATACCTCCCTCGCGAGCCATCGCGACGGCCATCGGGGCCTCGGTGACCTTGTCCATCGCGGCCGACACGAGCGGCAGCGCGAGCCGAATGTCGCGGGCAAACACCGCGGACGTGTCGACGGAGTCGGGCAAGACCTCGCTGTAGCCGGGGACGATGACGACGTCGTCGAACGTGAGCGCCTCGAAACGGTCGAAGAACGCATCGCGTTCTGCACTCGGAGAACGGTTGGAACGGGGGGTTGAAGGACTGGGCATCGGTGACCTCCTTCATCTCGACCCTACGCCGACGATCCGCAAGGCGGCGGTGACTTGAACGAAAAGTCAGCGCGATCGACGTCCGACGCCTACCCTGACCGGACTGTGACGCGCATGATCCTCGTTCGACACGGCGAATCGAACACCACCGTCTCGCGCCGCATCGGCGGCTACCGCACCTGTACCGGCCTGTCGCCGCTCGGACGGCTGCAGGCCGAACGGCTCCGTGACCGCTGGGCCAAGCACCCCGAGTTCGAGACGGATGTGTTGATCAGCAGCCAGTTCCCGCGCGCCCGCGAAACCGCCGAAATCATCGCGCCCGGCCTCGGGTCGCCGGCGATCGAGATCGACGAGGCGTTCGGCGAGCACGACCCAGGCGAGGACTGCGACGGCATCACGTTCGACGAGTTCACGTCGCGCTACGGCGAGCGCGACTGGGAGGCCGACCCGTTCAGCATCGGCTTTCCCGGCGGCGAGACGCTGGCGGCGTTCCATCTCCGCATCGGCGAGGCCATCTCGCGCACGGTACGAGCCCACGAGGGCAAGACGGTCGTGGTCACATGCCACGGCGGCGTCGTCGATGCCGCACTGCGGCTGGCCCTGCGGGTGCCATCGACGGGAAACTTCGACATCTGGACGCTCAACACCTCGATCACCGAACTGCTGTTGACCCGGCCGGGCCGCTGGAAGCTGGTCCGCTACAACGACCACGCGCACACCGCAGGCCTGGACCGGGAGACACCGCGCGAGGCATGAGCTGATGCCGCGGCGCTACGACTACGTCATCGTCGGCGCTGGCGCTGCAGGTTGCGTCCTGGCCGCGAGGCTGTCGGAGAACCCGGACGTGTCGGTGCTCCTGCTCGAGACCGGACCGAGTGCCGCAGAGTCGGCCGACGTCATGGTCCAGCGCGTCGCCGGGGCACCGTTGCGGCCGTACGCGATCGGTCGCGGCATGGGCGGCTCGTCGGCGGTGAACGCGCTGCTCGCGACGGTCGGTCCGGCCGCCGATTACGATCGCTGGGCGCGTGATCTCGGCTGTCCCGGATGGGGCTGGGCCGACCTCGAGCGGTGTCTCGCTCGTGTGCTGGTGCCGCATCGCGAGGTCGACCCGTCGTCTTGGGGTGCCCTCGATCGTGCGCTGGTCGATGCCGCAGGGGCGCAGCCGGTCGCCTTGACGGCGGTCGACGGGCAGCGTGTGACGGCCGCTGACGCGTACCTCGCGCCGGTTCGAACCAGACGCAACCTGGCGCTGATGCCGTCTGCCCCGGTGCAGCGCATCGTGCTCGAAGAGCGCGTCGCCGTCGCTGTCGAATTGACGGGGGAACAGCGATTCGAGGCCGGCGAGGTCGTCGTCTGCGCCGGAGCGATCGGTTCACCACTGCTGTTGCTGCGCAGCGGGGTCGACCGAGCAGCGATCGGCCGTGGACTGAAGGACCATCCTTCGGCGATCCTGACATTGCGACTTCGCGATCCAGCGCCCCCGGTGTTCCAGGCCACGACGATGCTGACCTTCTCGTCGTCACTGGGTGTCGACGACCTGCAGATCGTGCCGATCAACCGCACCGCAGCCGACGGGTACGGCGCGTTGATCGCCGGGGTGATGGACGTGTCGTCCACGGGTCGAATCGAGATCATCGACGGTCATCCCGTCGTGCGTTTCAACATGCTGGCCACTGAAGTCGACCGAGCGCGTTTGCGCGTCGCCATCCGTCGGGCCGTCGCGATCAGTCGCTCGGAACCGTTCCGGGCCGTCGTCGACGGCGTGTTCATCGACAGCGCCGGCACCCCTGTGACCGATCTGCCCGATGACGACGCCAGCCTCGATGCATGGCTGGCAGCGAACACCGGCGACTACTATCACGCAGCCTGCACGTGCCGGATGGGCCCACGCAGCGACGAGTCCACGGTCGTCGACATCGCCGGCCGAGTCCATGGCTATGAAGGGCTCCGAGTCTGCGACTCGAGCATCTTCCCCGACCTGCCGCGAGCGAACACCTACCTCCCAACGCTGATGGTCGCGGAACGAATGGCCGCAGCCATCGCCGCCACCCCGCCCGCAACCAACGCCCAATAGCCCCCTGACGACCCGGCCGCCGCCTCCGCCTCAGCCCGTCGTCTCAGACCGTCGTCTCAGACCGTCGTCTTGCGTCAGCAGATCCTCAGGCTCTCTCTGAGATTCTGCCCACGCTGCCCAGCGCCCCGTGTCTCGTCAGCAGAATCTCAGCGATGCTCCGACCTCCTGCTGACGGAGCCGTTGGCGCACGGGTGGCTGCGGCGTGTCAGCAGAATCTCAGCGTTCGTCTGACTTGCTGCTGACGGAGCCGTTGGCGCACGGGTGGTCTGTGGCGTGTCGGCAGAATGTCAGCGTTTGTCTGACTTGCTGCTGACGGAGCCGTGGCGCGCGGGTGGTCTGTGGCGTG
>JANNZY010000211.1:0-18140 GCA_031410915.1 Actinomycetes bacterium | reverse complement strand
CGTGCAGCGGCTATGTCGGCGCGCGAACACGACGGAGCGCGTGGGCCGAGGTGGCTCGTGGTGCTGGGATCGAGCGTGGTCTTCGGCGCGGCCATCGCCATCGCGCTGCCGCCGCGCACGGCGCTCTACTGGTACGCCTTCCCGCTGTTCGGCATCGCCGTGCCGTACCTGGTCGAGGTCCGCCGCGACCTCACGACTCGCTGGTGGCTGACGTTCGCAGCAGCGGGTGTCGTCAGCCCAATCGCGCTCGCGCTCGATTGGGCATTCTCCGGGCACGTCCTCTGGAACATCTTGCTGCTCGGTCACATCGCCAGTACTCCCACTCGGCGCACGGCGTGGGTGCCGCTGTTCGGCGCATCACTCGTGCATCTGTTCGCGCTGAAGGCAACGACTCAGACGGGCCGAGATCTCGTCGGGGGCGTGCTCTCGGCTGCACTCGCCGGTGGCATCCTGGTCGTCAGCAGCGGGGGCTGGCGCTGTTGGCGGTCGCGGTGTTGCTGTTGATCCGCCAGGTGGAATCACCGGACGAGAACGCAGTCGTGAACACGTTGCGTTGATTGCCCGGGAGCAGGATCTGCGGTTGCCCGCGGAGGAACGGCGCTGTCGAGAACGTGTTCTCGAGGATCGGGATCGAAGGAACGGCAATGGCGAACGCGGCCGGGTTGTTGTAACCCCATCGCGCTTCGTATCGCGGTGTGGTGCCGGCACCGCGATCGACAACGCACTGACGCACCGGGGTGACGCGTTGTGAGACCGAGGTGCGCACGATGACGTCGTCGGTACCGCACGCACCTCCGGCATCACAGATGCGTACGGTGACGGTACGCGTGCCGGCGAAGGCGTAGATGTAGGCGGCCACGAACTGGCTGTTGCTGTTCAACACGAACGGCGTGAACGGTCCCCCGGCCATCCAGCGCACCGACGACGTGAACGGCCCCGGCCCGGCGGGATCGGAGAACGAGCCGTCGATGACGACGATGTTCGTCTGGAACCCGATCTCCTCCAACCCGGCGACACCCATGTCGGCCCGAACCGAGGGTGCTGCGTTCGGTGGCACGACGAGCGTGATGATGCGAGTGACGCTCGCGACGTTGCCGGCGACGTCGGTCGCGGAGAACGTGAACGTGTTGGCACCCGGCGTCAGCGTGGACGCCGCGAAGGTTCGGTTCACGCAATTGGACATGGCGATTCCGGACAGTGCGTCGGTGGCCGCGCAGGTGATGGTGACGGTGTCCAGTGGCCCGACCGAGGCCGGAGTGGTGACCGTGAGCACCGGCAAGGTGAGATCGATGTTGATCGCCGACACGGTGATCGGCGTGGCGTTGCCGTTGCGGTCGGTCGCCGTGACCGTGAAGGTCTGGTTGCTCCCCTGCGTCGACAGGGTCCGCGAGGCAGGGCACGATGCGACACCGGTCGGGTCGGAGCAGACGAAGGTGTATGTGACGGGTACCTTCCACCACCCGGCCACGTTCGGTGCCGGAGTCGCCGTGACGTCCACGATCGGTCCCTGTTCGTCGGTGAGCACGGTGTACGTCGACAACAACGTTGTGCTGTTGCCTGCTCGGTCCGAGCCAACGGAGGCTGCGGTGTAGACCGCCCGTCCCGGCGTGGTCATGTCCGGGTCGGGGATGTCGACCGTGCACACGCCGTCGACTCCGCTCAGCGCGTCACTGACGGAACACGTCGGCCGCGTGTACACAGATTGGCGAACGGTGGATTCGTTGGCCGGAGCCGTCCACGTCAGCAACGGCGCGACGCGATCGATGCTGATGACGCGAGAGACGAGCGATGTCACGTTGTCGGCCGTGTCGGCGACCGATGCCGACACGGTCTGGCCGGCGCCGTCGACCTCGACCACGGTCGGGCTCGGGCACACGACTCCGGACAGGTCCGGAGCACAGGTCACGCGAACCGTCACGGGCGTGTTGTTCCAACCCGCTGCGTTCGGAGCCTGGTCCGTGGCGATCGACGCGTGCGGTGCCGTGAAGTCGATGCTGACGGTCACGGCGCCGGTGGCACAGTTGCCCGCCAGGTCACACGACGGCGGTGAGGTGATGACCTGGCCCGCGCCCTCGGTCGACACGCCGGTCGGTGCCGGCACGGTGGCAGCCGGGTCGTTGGGGGCCCACGTGACCTGGATCGGTTGGCGATGCCAGCCGGCGGCGTTCGGCGGAGACGACAACGTACCGGCCACGACCGGAGCTGTTCTGTCGATCGTGTAGACGTAGATGAACGGCGCGCTCGCATGCCCGAGCGAGTCGGTCGCGATGACGGTGAGCGTGGTGACCCCCTCGGCGGCGATGGTGACCGAAGCGCTCGCCGCATTGACCGTTGTCGTCGGGATCGTGGTTGCACCGCTCGCGCTGTACGTGATCGACGCGACTCCCCCGCCTGCATCTCCGGCCGTCACCGTGACGACCGTGTCGGCCGGCACGAAGCCGACGGCGCGATTGGTGGTGACGACGGGTGCCGACGTGTCGATCAGCACGGTTCCACCGACGGAGTAGCCCGAAGGAACGGTCACCGTCCACGTGTGGAAGCCCTCGCCCGCGATCGAGAATCGGCCGGCCAAGGGCACAGGACCGATCTCGACACCGTCGATGCTGTAGGTGGCCGCCGCAGTGGTCGTGACGACGATCTGCACGGCACCGCCGTAGATGCCCGATGCGCCCGGTGCCGACGCAGGTGCTGCCGACAGCACAGCAGCCGGTGGAGCCGGTGGCGCTGGGGCAGGGTCTGCGTCGAAGCTGAGGGCCTTGTTCGTGGCGATGCCCACGTTGCCTGCATGGTCCTTGGCCTGGACGATGAATTCGACGTCGGTCGTTGTCGCGGCCAGCGCGAGCGAGCCGGTCCACCGGTTGGTCGTGCCACTGCGGACGAGATCCACACCGGTCCACACCGCGGGGCCGGAACCGGGGTTCTCGACGACGAGCGCGTGGACGCGGTCGACGCTCGACGAAACGTCGGTGACGGTCGCGCTGATGGCCACGCGCCTGCCGACGATCTCGGCCTCGACGGCGCTGATGACGGGTGCCGCGAAGTCGGTCTCGGACGGGTCCGCGTAGTACACGACCGTTGCGATGCTGTTGTCGAGTCGCTGGACGTTGCCGTCGGAACGGTACTGACCGGTGGCGAGCACGAGCTGCTGGCGGGTGCCGGACGGCCCGGTGGTGGTCGTGATCTCGAGTGGCTTGGTGGGGAACGCCACGTCACCGACATCGGGCTCGGGCCGGCTCGCGCTGGCGTCGAACACCGGCGTCGCGATCACCGGGTTGGTGACGACGCTGTAGGTCGACGTCATCCGCTCGACGATCGCGCCGTGAGCCACCTTGGCCAACGTGGTCGGGTCGGAGGCGGCAACGACGGAGATGTCCTCGACCACCTTGGGCTGGATCGGCCGACCCGGCGAGACGATGACCGTCTCGTTGCCGGCGGCGTCGTTGTTCGCAGGGTACGAACCGGACGGGGTCACGACGGTCGTGTTGGCCGGTGTGACGTTGACCTGGCTCGTGCTCGTGCCGGCGCCGTCGGGCGACGCGGTTCGAGTCGGCGTTGCCGGCAGGGCCGCCGGTGTCAGCCCGACCCGGTAGAACGGCAGGCCGTAGAACGTCGACTCCATGACGGCCTTCTCGTCGTACGCGCTGTAGCTGTGCACGCCGGCCACGAACGCGTTCTTGGCCCACGTCAACGCCTGGCCGACGGTGCTCGAGCTGGTGCTCGCACCGTTCGGAAGTGCAAACGGTGCCGTGACCCGATCGGCGAACAAGCGCATGAGCTCTTCGGTGTACGCCACCGACTCGGTGTCGCCGTAGCCGAAGCCGGTGTTACCGACGAACAACGAACCCTCTCGACTGAGGCTCTGGGCCCAGTCCTTGTTCGTGCTGCTGACCATGATGTCGCTGACCGACAAGCCGCTGTGGCAACCCATCGAGAACACGAGCGATTGGTTCAATGCGTCAGGACCGAGTGCGGCCTCGACCTGTGCCGCGATCAGGTTGTCGTCGAAGCCGGGCACCTGGTCGCCGACGGCGGGAAGGGATCGATAATGGTCGAAGTGGGCATTCAGCGAGACGAGGGCGCGGGTGCCCGCCTGCACGAGCGCGGCTGTCGCGTCAGCCGCGTCCCACTTCTGACCAGTCGCGTCGAGACCACCGGCGAGCTGGCGGTCGACAGGCAAGCCCGCTCCGGCGACCTCGTCGGCGACGGCCTGCGAGCCGTCGGCGAGGAAGTCGTAGCCGAGCACCGTCGCGCTCTGGATCGAGAGGTTGCCCCCGAACTGGACGAACGTGTCGAGCGCGTCGGCGATCTCGGCCGGCGTCTCGACCACACGACCGAGGGCGGCATCGCTGACGTACAGATACCCGTCGCCGGTCGAGCGGGCACTCGCCTCGCCGTACGGCTCGTCGGTCAGGATCATGCTCTCCCAGAACGCTGCGGTGGCCGAGTTGCGGGCATTCGAAGTTCCACCGCGAAGGTCGCCGTCGAACTCGTCACGGAACTCGTACTCGTTGGCGAGCTTTGTCGCGTCGGCGACACGAGCCATCGGGATCAGCTCGTCACCACCCAGCACGACGATGTGGTCGAACTGGGCCCGCCGCGAGTCGATGATCTGCGCGTTGATCGCGGCCACGACCGCGTTCGCAGCGTCGGGATCGCACGAGCCTGCTGCACTGTCCCACGTGTCGTAGGCGGCACGGATCTGCGGGTACGCATCGACCGGAACGACGACCGGGTTCACGCCGAGCCCCGGGTGCGCAGCGAGGTATGTGGTCAGCCGACCGATCGCGGCGTTCACGGCGGCGCGCCCACTCGCGCCGTGGAATTGCTCGAGTCGCGAGGGGTTGACGAGGATGAGCGTGTTCGCCGCGGTCGGGATCGTGGGCACCGCGGGAACGGCGTTCGCGGCCGGCAACGGGCCGGTGGCCCGGCATGGCGGAAGCGCGTCCGCTTCGCGCACCTTCAACTGCAGCGAGGCCGGCGCGACGTTGGTGGCCCCGTTCGCGCCGTAGACCTGCACGAAATATGTCCCGGCCGGCAGGCGGTCGGTGGAGATGGTCTCGTCGGCGGCGCCCGGGGTGTTCGACGACGCCACCAGACCGAGCCTCGGGTCGAGCGCATCGAGGCGGACGAAGTCGTCGGCGAGCGCTGCGTCCGCCGAGCCACCGTCCGGATCGGTGAGGGCTACGAGCGGTGCCTCGTCACTGACCGGCCCGAGTGCTGCTGCCGCGGCGGCGACATCGGGACGCCCCCACACGACGACGTCGAGATCGGCGTCGAGGTTCGACAACTGCACCACGAGTCGATCGTTCTCGGCGACGTGGATCTCGTAGACGTCGATGTCGGTCGGCGTCGGGATGTACGTGAGGTACACGGTGTCTTCGGCGGCCGGCGTCGTCTGACGCGTCGAACCGGGACCGGCAGACAGCGCGAAGTCGTTCGGCTCGCTGCCCTCGGCAACGGTAACGCTGGCGTTCGACGACGCCGAGACGTCGGTGCCGACGATGGTCGCAGTTGCGGTCAGCGACGTCGCACCGAGGCGCAGCGGTGGCAGCACGTCGAACGCGACGGCGATCGGCGCCCCGTTGCCGGGACCGGAAGTCGACCACTGCAGCGTCTGGCCAACCTGAACCGGCTCGGCCGCGGTGCCCGCGATGACAGCGGTGCCGGCCACGTATGACGCACCAACGGGGAGCACGACCTCGACGGCGACATTGCGCGAACCGGGAGCTGACATCGCGAACGACGCGGAGAACGTGGTTGCCCCGACGGTGCCGGCGGGCAGTGTGCTCTCGTCGATGGCGTCGAACTCGACACCGCCATAGGCGAGCGAACCCGGGTCCACCATCGCGAGCAGCAGGTCGCCGAGGGTGTAGCTGTCGAGCGCCGCGCCGAGCCCGGCGAGGAGCTGCTGGATCGTGATGTCGTTGGCGGCGGCGCCGAGGTCGAGCAGGGTCATCTTGCCGAGCTGCGCATCGGTCAGGTCACCGAGTTGGGTGGTCATCGCCTGGATCTGGGCGAGCAGGCTCGGCCCGACGATGGCCGTCAGCTGGTCGACCGTGATGTAGTCGAGCAACGACCCGAGGTCGCCGAGGTACACCTGACCCTGGGCGACGTCGAGCAGATCGCCGATCGTGAGTGTGCCCGGATCGGCGAGGTCGCCGACCGTCGTGGTCCAGCCGGCGACCGTGTCCTCGAGCTCTGCTTCCGTGTAGGGCTGACCCGTCGACGGGTTCATCGCCCGGCCGATGAGATCGCCCACCGTCACCGTCGACAGAGCGGCACCGAGATCGCTGAGCGTGACGGTGGCGAACTCGGCACGATCCGTCGGCAGATCGCCCAGCGTCAGGTCGTCGAGCGTCGTCAGCTCGGCGAGTGTGTGGTCCGCGGCCGCGATCGCCGCGGCAAGGTCGGCCTCACTGAAGTTGTTGAACGACGACGCAATGTCGCCGAGGCGGATGCCGGTCGCGGCGTCGAGGATGTCGCCGAGGGTGGTGGTGGCGGGCAGTGCGCCTGCCGTGAAGGCATCGCCGAGCGTGGCCTTCGAGCAGTCGACGAGCTGGCAGTTGACCGCCCCCACCGTGGTGATCGCCCGCAGCGGGATGGCCCGCAACGGCGAGCCGAGGATGTCGATCGCCCGCAGCGGAATCGCCCGGAGCGGCGTGCCCTGCACAGTGATCGCGCGTAGCGGGATGGCGCGCAACGGGATGGCGCGCAACGGGATCGCCCTCAGCGGGATCGCCCGCAACGGAGACGTCTGCAGGTTGATCGCGCGCAGCGGGATGGACGCGAGGGGCGAGCCGGCGATGTCGATGGCGCGCAGTGGGATGGCCCGCAACGGACTCGCCGCGAGATCGATCGCCCGCAACGGGATCGCCCGCAACGGAATCGCCCGCAACGGAATCGCCCGCAACGGACTCGCCTCCAGATCGATCGCCCGCAACGGGATGGCGCGCAGCGGGATGGCCCGCAACGGGGTGCCGTCGACGGAGAGCCCCTCGACCACGATCGCGCGCAGCGGTGTGCTGTCGACGTCGATCGCCCGCAACGGGGTGGTGCCGAGGTCGATGGCCCGCAGCGGGATGGCCCGCAGCGGGATCGCCCGCAACGGGATCGCCCGCAACGGACTCGCTTCCAGATCGATCGCCCGCAACGGGATCGCCCGCAACGGACTCGCCGCGAGATCGATCGCCCGCAACGGGATCGCCCGCAACGGACTCGCCGCAAGAACGATCGCACGCAACGGGATGGCACGCAACGGGATGGCCCGCAGTGGTACGCCGCGCAGGGTGATCTCCATCAGGTTCAGGTCGTCGAGCCCTTGGTCGCAGGTCTGACCGGACTGCTGCAGCAAGGTGGCGATGATCGCGCACCACGGGTTCGGCTCCCCCGGGGCGATGGCCCGCAGCGGGATCGCCCGGAGTGGAGTGGACCCCAACGCGATCGCGGCGATCGGGATTGCCCGCAGCGGTGTGCCGTTCACGTCGATCGCGCGCAACGGCAGTGCTGCGATGCGGTTCGAGACGGTGGTGTTCGAGAGCGCGTCGCCGAACGTCAGGTTCACGAGCGGCACGTTCTCGAGGTCGGTGCCGGCGAGCAGCGTCGTCCATCCCCCACCGCCGTCCTGGTTGACGTCGATGTCGACGAGCGAGATCGCCCGCAACGGGGTCGAGTCGAGCACGATGGCGCGCAGTGGCGTGGAACCGATGGTGATGGCCGCCAGTGCCGTGTCCTGCGGGCCGATCGCCGAGATCGACGAGGCAACGACCGAACCGGCACCGATGCTGCCGCTGACGAGCCCACGATCGAGATCGGCGACACGGATGCCGTTGCGGGCGATGGCCACCGTCATCGGGGCACCGGTTGCGACTTCGAGATCGAGCGAGATCGATGTGACGAGCGAGGATGCCAATTGGCATGCGGAGAACGGAGAGGTCGCGTGTGCCGACGGATCCACATCCGTGGCCGTGACCGTGACGTACTCGAACCCGACACCGACTCCCCCGGGCACCGTTTCGTCGAACGAGGCGTTACCCGCGGCATCCGCCGTGACGTCGAACGTGCCGACGTACCTCTGCCCGATCGCGCCGCACAGGCTGCTGTTGAACACGTCGATCGCAAATGTGGCGTTGGGGACTCCGCTCGCCAGCGTGCCGACGACGCGCGTGAGACCAGCGGTCATCTGCGCTGCCGAGAGCACCGGTGCCGGCTCGGGGCTGGCCGCAATGCCTGTCGCGCCCGGGCCGATGATGTTGTTGCGACGAACTTTGACGACCCCGCCACCGACGATGCTGACGCCGGTGAAGCCCGAGCCGAAGGCGATCCGGTTGTCCGCCACCGTGCCGTTGCAGTTCGTGCTCACAGCGGAGCCCAGGGTCGTGCCCGACGCCGGCGCGAGGCCGTCGACGGTGGTGTTGATGTCGTTGTTCACGACGTCGAGACGCGATCTCACAACGGGACAGAACGCGGTGATGAAGCCGATGATCAGGTTGCGTTGGTACACCGCCGGTCCGCCGATGGTGATGTCACCGGGAGCCGCGCCAGTCATCGTCAGCACGACACGGGGCGCGGTGGAGGACGAGTTCGGGACACCGGCGACGTCGGTGCCGAGGAACGTGCAGTTGACCGTGGTGCCGGAGTTGTCGGTGGCACTGATCGCCGACCCGCCCATCCCGCCGATCGCGAGGCCGCGGATGAACAGGTTGTTCACTCCAGACGGGATCACGAACACGTCGCCGGCGAGTGCCGACGCGTCGATCGCGACTCGCAACGTCGGCGGCGAAGTGCGGCAACTGCTCCACGTGCCCGCGTCGATCGAGTTACGAAGCGGGGGATATGGAGTCAGGGGCGTGATCGTCGAAGGATTCAAAGCCGCGAACGTGATGTTCGCGGTGGGGCCGTTGACCGCGGCCGTCGCGATCGCAGCGCGCAGCGTGCACTGGCCCGGTGTGGACGTCGAGCACACGCCATCGGCTGGATTCGCGTCGGGCGCATCACTGGTGGAGTTGACCTCGACCGACTCGGTGACCGTGAACGGTGCTGAGAACGGCGATGTGTTGCCATTGGCGTCGGTGATCGTCACCGTGATCTGGTCACCAGGGTTCGAGAACGCGATGCCGCCAAAGGAGAGTTGGTCACCGTTGCGGGCGAGCTCGGAGAGAGCGTGCGACGTGATCAACGTTCCGGCGGCGCCACTCAAGTTGTTTGTGCTGTTGTAGATGTCGACCTGCAGCGGATACACGGCGTTGCCCGGGATCGAGTCACTCGCCAACGTGAACATCGTGACCGGGCTGCCCACGTTCTGCAGCTGGATTGCGTATCGGATCACGATCGGCGGGTTCTGCAAGTTGTTCGCGCCGGCGTCCGCGTCGCCGAAATCGGGTGCCGGGTTCGTCGGACCCGGCCCGAGCAGGATGCCGGCTGCGCCGTTGTCGCGCATCACGTTGTTGCGGACCGACGTGCCCACCCCGGCCTGGACCCACACGCCGTCGGCGGTGTTGTTGGCGATCACGTTCCCTGTGCCCGCCGTCGGGCTGCCGATGCGGATGTTGGTCGCACCCGGGGTGAAGACCCAGACGCCGCGGCTGTTGGGGATCGGCGTCACACCGTCGGACCCGACGCCGATGTAGTTGCCGAAGACCGTGGTGTTCAACTCGGTGGACGCACCGAGCGAGACGCCGCCCTCGGAGAGGTTGCCGCTGATGATGTTGCGGCCCGACACCGACCCGTTGCCGATCTGGGTGTTCGTGGAGTCGAAGCCGGACACGACACCGCCTCGTCCATTCGCCAGCGCGCTCAACCCCGAGACCGCGGTACCGATCAGGTTGCCGGTGATCACGGTCGAGTTGCCGGCGAGGTAGACACCCGCGGCGATGTTGCCGGAGAGCACGTTTCGGTCGATGGTCGTGTTGCCGGTGCTGGCGAACGTGCACGCGCAGACGCCGGACAGGTTGGGGACGGCGACCGTGCCACTGCGATCGGTGCCGATCAGGTTGCCGCGGATGACCGTGCCGAGCGCGTTGCCGGTGACGAAGATGCCGTCGTTGAGGTTGCCCGAGATCACGTTGCGACTCGCCAGGGCGGCACCGCCGATCAAGGATCCGGCACCGTCGAGCAGGCGGATGCCGTAGCGGCCGTTGCCCGCTGCAGTGGTGCCGTCGGGAGCGATGCCGATGAAGCTGCCTTCCAGCGTCAGCGTCGCGCTGGCGAGGATTGCTTCGGCGGTGAAGCCGGTGATCGCGAGCCCACGTGCCGTCGACGGGCTGGAGACGACGAGTCCGTTCCCGGTTGCGACGCCGCCGCTCAGTTGGATCGTCAGGGTCGCATTCGACGTCGCCGGCGATGTGTTCGCCGCGGATCCCGGCTGCGAGTACCCGTCGATGGTCACCGGATCGGTGATCACCGGCAGCGACGTCGCCGGCGTGATGATGTGCACGCCACCGCCCGGGATGTTGAACCCGATGGTGTCGCTGCCGGCCAGCGCGTTCGTCTCCTGGATCGCCGCGCGCAGCGAGCAATCTCCCGGCGTCGCCGACTCGCACACGCCGTTGCCTGGCACGATGTCCGGCGCGTCACCGACCGTGTTCACGGTGAATGACGCTGCCGACACCGGCGAGGGCGCAAGCGCCACGGTGACGAGCGACGTCGCCACCATCGTCAGGCCGAGCGCACTGCGCACCATCTGATTCAGTCCCCTGGGCATGTCCTTCACTCCCACCGGTGCTCGCGCACCTCTCACGGGCGCGAACGTCTTCGAGCCAGCGTGCTCAGCGAACCAAATGGGTGTTACAGCACCGCGTCACTGCGCCGGATCACAGCCCGGCTCATCTCCGGGGGCCGCGCCAGCTCGGCATCCACTCCGAGCCTGTCGAAGATCGCATCGGCCTCGACCCGATCACCCTCGTCGCATCGTTCGCTCAGCGCGAGGGCGAGGTCGTATTGCAGCCCCGCTCGGCGAGCTGCGGCCACTGCGCGATCGATCGCATCCCGAGCGACCTCGTCGTGGCCGTCGCCGCGTTCGACCGCAGCGAGCAGCCGCTCCGCGTACACCACCAGGTTGGCGTCCCAGTCGGACGTACGGGCGAGACGGACGAAGTGATCGAGGCGCTCTCGATCGACCGGGAGGCGACCGCGCACGTCGTTGTCGATCAGTCGCAGTTGCAACTCGCGAACGAAGGTGAGCGCCCCGATGCGCTCAAACCGGGCGACCGACGACGACAACAGCTCGGCGGCCAGGGCGTGCGAGCCGGTGCGCGTCGCGAGCCGGCCGAGGTTGGCCTCGACCAACGCGATGCCGGTGGCGAAGCCCACCGATCGCCACGCCCGGGCGGCATGGCGGAACATCTCCTCGGCGTGGGCAAAGCGCCCCTGGTCGCTCAGTATCTCGGCGATGTTGTTGATCGCGGTTGCCTCGTACACCACGTCGCCGGTGACGACGCACAATTCGGCAGCTTCTCGATACAGCGCAGCCGACTGCGCCCAGTCGCCCTCGTAGTACAGGTCGACGGCGCGGTTGTTGAGGTGATGGGCCTCGCCCACGCGGTCCCCTGCGCGCCGGTACAACGCAGTGAGATCCGGGCCGCGAAGATCGTGGCCGCGCAGTCGCATGTGGAACACGAGGTTGTTGAGCAGCAAGCCGGCGCGGGCTGCGACCCCTGGTTCGTCGACCATGTCGCTCTGCGTCAGTGCTGCGCTCGCGAGGTCCCACGCGTCCGCGTATCGTGCCTGACGGTACGCCAGCCCGGCCTCGGCTTCCCTCAGTCGGGCCTGCTCCACGACGTCAGCCCCGAACTCCTCCGCACTCCAGATCGCGCGCGCTCGCCGATAGCACGAGGCCGCCTGGGCGACTTCGCCACGCCGCTCCGCGATCTCGCCGGTGAGCCGCAGGAGGCGGGCGCGATCGGATGCGTCGCGCCGGAGCCGCAGCGCGAGGCCCAACGCGCGGTTGCCCGCATCGAAGGAACCGGCCATGTTGAACGTTGATGCCGCGAGCTCGGCCACTTCGGCGAGTTCGTCGCCGGCGGCCGCCGCGCGTGCACCGAGGGCGGACTCGTAGAACTGCGCTGCCGTGCCGAACAACGACCGCTCAGCGGCATGCTCGGCCGCCGCGTTCGCGTACCGCCAGGTCCGCGTCTCGTCACCGGCGCGTTCGGAGTGAGCGGCGAGCCTGCCGATGAGCTGCGGGTCGGGCGGCCCCGCGTCGACGTCGTCGGTGATGTCCTGCTCGATCAGTTCGATGACACGACGATGTGCGGCGCGCCGGGCGGCGAACGAGAGACCGCCGTAGACCACGCGCCAGTAGGTGTCGTACCGGAATCGCACCACGCCCGGCGCGGCCCACTCGAGGAAGCGTGCCAATCGTTCCCAGCGGTCCGGTCGACGAACGAGGTCGTCGCTCGTCGCCCGGCCGAGGAGCTCGATGTCCACCTCCATCCCGAGCACCGCTGCATGGCGGAGCAGCTGTCGATCCACCGGGTCGAGTGCGTCCACGCGACTCGCGACGAGCGACTCCAACGAGTCGGGCACCGGCGCGTTCGGAGTCTCGACCAAGGCCCGAACGAGCTCGCCGAGGAACAGCGGGTTGCCTCCCGAACGTGCCACGACCTGACGGACGACATCGGCACCGATCGCTTGTTCACCGATGAGACCGTCGAGCAGGCGGGTCACATCGGCTTCGAGAAGCGGACCGAGTTGCACGGGATCGGGGTGCAGGGTCTCGCCGGGAATCGATGTCGCCACCACCATCAGCGACGATTCGTTGCTGACCTCCACCAGCGCCTGCACCATCTCACGGCTCTGGTCGTCGGCGAGGTTGATGTCGTCGACGTACAACAACATCGGCGTCGCCACGGCGACCCGCAGCACCTCGATCAACAGTTGCAGCGTCCTCGTCGCGCGGTACTCCGGTTCCACCGCCTCGACCTCGGGAGTGCTCGCGACGTCGGCACCGACGGCAACCGCAAGCAACGCGGCGAACGGAACGGCAGCGGGTTGATGCAGCTCGAGCCACCCGGTCAGCTCGATCCCGGCGCGCGCCCGTTCGGTGTCCGGTTCGATCCCGAGCACGGCTCGGAGCAGCGGTTCGGCCACTGAATACGGCGCGAGCCGGTCGTACGGCTGGCACCGGGCGAAGACGAGTCGCAGCTCGGGATGGCGACGGACCACTTCGAGCGCGAGACGGCTCTTGCCGATCCCCGGCTCACCCGTGATGACCGTGACCGATCCCCGCCCCGAGCACGTCGCGTCGGCTCGCGCCGACAGGACACGCATCTCGTCCACGCGGCCGCACAGCTCGGTGTCGGTGCGGTCGAGGTCGGTGCGCCGTCCGATCACACGTCCCAATCGTCCGGCGACGATCGGCATGCTCTTGCCCTTCACCATGAACGGCTCGAGCGGCTCGTACTCAATTTCCGAGCTCGCCCAGTCGACGACCGGCCGGCTCGCCACCACCTCGCCCGCGCGGGCCTTGGCCATCAACCTGGCAGCGAGGTTGACGGCGTCGCCCATGGTCGTGTAGACCCGCCGCCCCGGGGCACCGAGGTCGCCGGCGAAGACGTAGCCGCGGCTCACTCCGGCGCGCAGGTTCAGACCCGGGTCGGCATCGATCACGTCGCGCACGGTGCGCAGCATCCTGTCCTCGTCGCCACCCCGCGACGTCGGGACACCAGCGGTGAGGATGAACTTGCCACCGTCGTGGTAGACGTCGGTCGACAGCCAGTGGGCGCCGTAGCGCGCACACGCGTCGGTGACGATCGTCGCCAGCGTCTGCAGCTTGGCCGCCAGTTCTGGCCGCGCCATCGCATCGGTCCCGGCGAACTCGACGAAGCTCACCGCCACCTGCCTGTGCTCGTTGGCGGCACCGGCCAGGATCTGTGCTGCTTGCTCGGGTGGCACGAACTCGCCCGGCACACGAACCGGGGGCGCGGTCGCGACGATCTTCGATGTGCCGAAGACCCGCTTCAGCAGCACCCCGCTGCCCACGCTGGGCCCGAGCCACGTGCCCGCCAGGAGCGCCGCGGTGTCCCCGGTGAGAATGATCTGACCGGCGGTCGCAGCGGCCTCGGCGTCGACGGTTGCGCTCGAGCCAGAGCCCGACACCAACAGTTCGTCGCGATCGCCCCGCACCACGAACAAGTCGAACGCTCCGCTGTGCACGCCGATCGACACGGCAAGCTTGACGCGTGCGCCATCGGTGGTGCGTCGCTGTCTGGCGATCGTGCGACGCATCGCAACAGCGGCGCGGCACGCTCGATCAACGTGGTGGTCACCTTCGAAGAACACCAGCAGGGCGTCGCCGCCGAACTTCAACACGTCGCCGCCGTGAACGTCGCACTCACCGATCATCGCGGTGAAGCAATCGTTGACCACCAGTGTCAACTCCTCTGCCCCCTGCCGCCCACGCGATGCGAGCCGCTCCGAGAGCGCGGTGAAGCCGGAGATGTCCGCAGACACCAACGTGCCGAGGCGCGACTGGTGGACATCACCGTCGTGCCAACCGAGCAGCAGTCGAGGCACGTACGGGCGAAGGGGATCGGGTATCGGTTCGGGCAGCGGAGATCGTCGCATCGTTCGGCGCAACTGTGTTCCCGGCGCGTTACAACGGCGCGTCAGCAGCGTGTTCGGTGGTGTCGCCGAGGCCACCGATCTCTTCCAGGGCGGTCCGCACCAACGGGATCAGGCGCTCACCGGCGAGTACCTGGCCGCGCGCGCAGCGTTCGGCGATGTCGGGCACCATGGTCGCCATGTAGCGCGACGACATCGCGACGGCGAGCGAGGCGACGATGTCGTCGGCCCAGCGGTGACCGGCCTCGACGAGAAGGGCCGCAGACGTCACCAGGGTGACCGCGTCGGAACTGTCGAACCCGGCGTCGAACCGGGGCAGGACGCGCAGCAGATGGCGTGCGGCCTGTGTCGGCGAGGTGTGCGTCAGGAACCTGCTGACGAACAACCCGATGAGCCGGTCCCAGAAGGTCGGGATCGGTTCCGGGTCGGCCAGTGTCTCGTGCAGCAACGTCACCGAGGTGTTCGGATCGGCCTCGACCAGAGCCCAGCACGTCGCCACACGAGCGAGCTTGCGGATCGCAGGAACGTCGCACGAACGGGCGAGCTCGGCCGTGCGACGGAGCCAGTTGTCGGGCACCAGATCGCGAGCACCGACGGAGCAGGCGCCGTACACGGCGATCGCCGTGGTGAGGTCGCGTCCCCCGGCGTTCGTACGCGTGTCGTCGATCGCCTCGGCGCGGATCGCAGTCGCGGCGCCCATGTCGCCCCGCGCCAACGCCGTGGCCGATCTCATCGTCGTTGCGATCCCGGTCGTGTCATCGGGCGCGAGTTGGTCGAATCGATCGCACGCCGCCGCCAGCGCGTCGAGATCGAGCATCGCCCACGCCGATCCCCACCGTGCGTATGCGGCACCAGCGCGGCCCGCGCCGACGGTCACCGCCGAACCATCGGCACGTCGGGCAACCATCACCCGGTCGAGCGACTCCACGTAGTCGAGCAGATCGGGACGACCCCAGAGGAACAATCCGGTCGGCACGCCGCACAGACGACTGGCGAGGTCGGCATCGTTCTCCGCCACGGCATGGTTCACCGCGTCTCGCCAGTTGTCGACTTCGCGGTCGAGGCGCATCGAGCGTCGGTGGCCGTCCCTGGTCATCCATTCGTCGAGTGGTGCGTCGGTGATGGACGCAACCCACGAGGCGTGTGCTGCGACCGCGTCGGCGAGTCCACCATGACTCGTCAACTGTTCGAGCGCATAGGCGCGCAACGTGTCGAGGAGCCGAAAGCGCGTGCCGGCCGCCGCAGGCTCGGCAACCACCATGTTGCGCTCCACCAGTGCGACGAGCGTGGGAAGCACCGGCACATCGGTCAGTCCGATTGCTTCGATGACGTCTTGCGCGGCGTCGATCTCGAAGCCGCCCGAGAAGACGCCGAGGAGGCGAAACACGGCACGTTCGTGTGGCGACAGGAGTCGATCCGACCACTCCACGACAGCACGGAGCGTCCGATGGCGATCGTCGCCGCGTCGGCCGCCGGACAGGAGCGTGAACCGGTCATCGAGACCGTCGATGACCGTTCGGAGGCCGAGTGCGGCAACACGCGTCGCTGCGAGTTCGATCGCGAGCGGGTTGCCGTCGAGGCGTTTGCAGAGGCTCTCGACGTCGTCTCGTTGGTCCGGCCGGAACGTCGCTCCGGCCGCCTCCGCCCGCGCGAGGAACAGTTCGGATGCCTCTTCGCGCGGGTCCAGTGGCAGCAGACGCACGACACGCTCACCCTCGATGCCCAGCGAGACGCGACTCGTGGCGAACACGACCAGCGACGGGCAGGCGGCGAGCAGGGTGTCGACGAATCCTGCGACGTCGTCGAGAAGATGCTCCGCGTTGTCCAGCACGAGCACCGCGTGCAGATTGCCGATGAAGCCCGCCAATGCATCGCGCGCATTCAGCACCGGGGCACCGACCTGAGCGGCGATGGTCCCGACGAGATCGGCACCGTCGCTGATCGGTGCCAGTTCGACGAACCACAGCGGCACCCCGCTCTCGATCAGTTGACCGGCGACGTTCGCCGCGAGTCGGGTCTTGCCGACACCGCCTTCGCCGACCAGTGTCACCGTCCGCCCGCTGCCCAGGGCGGACAGGGCAGACAGGGCAGACAGGGCAGACAGGAGGCTGTCCGTTTCCAGCTGACGCCCGACGAACGACGAACGGAACGTCGGCACGTTGTCGCGTGATCGGCGCGCATGCATGGTGCCGCTCGCCGAATCGAGTCGCGGCGCGGCAAGCGTGGGCCACATCGGGTCGAGTGATGTCGCCATCGGCTCGGCGACCCAACGCTCGAGCGCGGTGACCTCGGGTGAGGGAATCGTGCCGACCTGCTCGACGAGGTGGTGCCGGTAGCGCTGGTATGCCCGCAGCGCCTCGGCCTGGCGACCGTCACTCGCGAGGGCGAGCATCAGCAGACCTTGGGCGCGGTCGCGGAGCGGGTGGTCGGCCAGGTGCATCTCGAGGACCGCCGTGGCTTCACCCAGCCGACCGGCACTGATCAACGCCGCGGCACGACCTTCGAGCGCGACGCGCCTGAGCTCTTCCATCTGGGCCACCGATGCCGCAGCCCACTCGTCGGTCGCGAACTCGTCGATCGCAGGTCCGTGCCAGAGCGCCAGCGCCCCGTCGAAGCACTCGATTCCGCCGCCCGCGAGACCCTTCGCGACGAGGTCGACGAAGATCGCCGCATCCGTCGTTGCGTTGAAGCGGTAGCCGATCGGATCACTGACCAGAACCTCATCGCCGATCAGTCGGCGGACACGAGACACCGTTGCCCGCAGTGCACCGGACTGCACTCCGAGAACATCGGCGAGATGCGCCGCGCGCATGGTGGACCCGCTGTGGAGCGCAAGCATCGCCACCAGCCGGCGCTGGCTCCGGCTGGGCAGTTCCACCACGTCGCCGCCTGCGCGGACGAAGCACACCGGCCCCAACAGTCGCGCCCGCGCAGCCGTTGACCCTTCAGTGCTCGCGCCCCATGCAACCACAATTGACACACTAGACGTCGATTTCTGCTCGGGCTTCCTTCAACGCGACGAGCAGGAGATCAGGAGCTGACCGCCAGATCGTCGAGGTAGGTGGCGAACTTGTCCAGCGCGGCGGCGCGGCGGGTCGGGACGTGCTCCTGAGGCGGGTCGCTGGCGCGGTAGCGCTTGAGGATCTGGCGCGCGACCGTCACCTTGTGGACCTCGTCGGGGCCGTCGTAGATGCGTGCGGCGCGTGCCGCACGGTACATCGACTCCAACGGCAGGTCGGTTGTGTAGCCGAGGCTGCCGTGGATCTGGATGGCGCGATCGATCACGTTGTAGAGCACCTTCGCGCCCCAGAACTTGATGACACCGATCTCGACGCGCGCCTCGCTCGGGTGACGGCCTTGATCGTGCAGTTGGTCCATCTTCCACGCGGCCTGCAACGTGAGCAACCGAGCCGCTTGCATCTCGGCGTAGCTCTCCGCGATCCAGTCCTGGATCATCTGCTTGTCGGCCAGGATCGAGCCCGCCGTGTAGCGCGAGAGCGCGCGCTCGCACAGCATGTCGAACGCGCGCGAGCTCTGCCCGAGCCAGCGCATGGCGTGGTGGATGCGGCCAGGGCCGAGGC
>JANNZY010000210.1:0-5095 GCA_031410915.1 Actinomycetes bacterium | reverse complement strand
GGCACGGGCACCGCGACCGGCACGGGCACCGCGACCGGCACGGGCACCGCGACCGGCACGGGCACCGCGACCGGCACGGGCACCGCGACCGGCACGGACACCACGACCGGCACAGGCACCACGACGGCCTGAGTGTCGTCCGCCCACACTTCTCGATGACCCCACTACGACAACCCCGACCCATCTCAACAACGACGGAGAGACCATCATGATTCGTTCCATGTCAGCCGCCCTCTCGGGCCTGCGCAACCACCAACTGATGCTCGATGTCGTCGGCAACGACATCGCCAATGTGTCGACGACCGGCTTCAAGAGCTCGACCACCGTGTTCAGCGACGTCTTGACGCAGAATCTTCGTGGCGGCGGTGCTCCGACGGCACAGAGCGGCGGCACCAACCCGGCCCAGATCGGCCTCGGCTCGCGGCTCACCGGCACGGTGCAGTCCTTCGCCCAGGGTGCGATTCAGCTCACCGGGCGCACCACCGACATTGCCATCCAGGGCGACGGCTTCTTCATCGTCGACAACGGTGGCTCGACGATGTACACCCGTTCCGGTGCGTTCTCGCTCGACGCGACCGGCGCGCTGACCACCCAGGACGGCATGCTCGTGCAGGGCTGGCAGGCCGACGCAAACGGCGTGGTCGACGTGAACCAGCCGCTCAGCCCAGTGCAGATCCGCGTCGGCGACCTCTTGTCGCCGGTGCAGACCACGTCGGCGGCGCTCGGTGGCAACCTGTCCGCCGATGCCGCGATCGGCGACGTCCGCACCCTGACGCTCAATGGGTACGACACGCAGGGGGTCAGCGTCCCGATCAACATGGTGTTCACCAAGTCGGCGACCAACCAGTGGACGACCACGGCCAGCTACGGCAACCCGGCCACCGCTGTCGCGCTGACCGACAACGTGTTGACCTTCGATGGCAATGGCGAGCTCACCGCGCCGGCCGACCACAACATCAACATCGCCGCCGGTCTGATCCCGGGCATGTCCGGTGCGATCAGCTTCGAGCTCGGCGACCAGACGGCCCCCGGCCGCGTCACGCAGTACTCGGGCAGCGGTTCGCTCGGTGTCAGCGACCAGAACGGCGCGGGTGCGGGCGCGCTGCAGTCCTTCACGGTCAGCCAGGACGGCGTCGTCATCGGCAACTACTCGAACGGCCGCGTCAAGCCGATCGGCCAGATCGCGCTCGCGTTGTTCAGCAACCCGGCGGGCCTCGAGCGTGTGGGTGGCGTGTGGGTCGAGTCGCCGAACTCGGGCCTGGCCCAGGTCGGCACGGCCAACGCCGGTGGCCGCGGCATCATGTCGGCCGGCACGTTGGAGATGTCCAATGTCGATCTCGCCGAGGAATTCACCCGGCTGATCGTTGCCCAGCGAGGCTTCCAGGGCAACGCCCGTGTCATCACCACCTCCGACGAGGTGCTCCAGGAAGTCGTCAACCTCAAGCGCTGATCGGATCACCCGTGTCGACTCTCACGTCAACGAGCACAACCAGCCCATCGGATCCCGCGACCGCGGCCACGTCGGGCGGCCGGGTCTCGACCCGCCGACCGCGCGGCGAGCCCCGACCGTTCGACTTCCGCCGCCAGAACAAGCTGTCTCGCGAGCACGTCCGCACGATGCAGATCGTGCAGGAGACGTTCGCACGCGGCCTGTCCACGCTGCTCGCGTCACAGCTGCGCAGCGTCTGCCACGTGTCGATCCGTTCCATCGACCAGCGCAGCTACGACGAGTACGTGCGCGAGTTGCCCAACCCGACGTTCCTGACGCTCCTCAGCCTGAGTCCGCTGTCGGGCGCGGCCATCTTCCAGCTGCCGCTCGACGTGACGTTCTGTGCGATCGAGTTGCTGCTCGGCGGCAAGGGCACCGCCGGCCCGCAACCCAACCGGCCGCTGTCCGACCTGGAGCTGCAGTTGATGCGTGACATCGTCGAGCAGGCGATGCCGGAGCTGCGCTACGCCTTCGAACCGGTCGTCGCGACCGAGCCGAAGATCATGAGCCAGGAATCCAACCCGCAGTACGCGCAGATCGCCGCGCCGACCGACATGGTCATCGTGGTCGAGTACGACCTCAAGGTCGACGCCGTCGCCGGTCTTGCGACCCTGTGCATCCCGTTCTCCAGCCTGCAACCACACCTCGAAGCGTTGTCGGCGACGTCGCTGTACTCGGGCAATGCTTCGGGTAATGCCGAGGAATCCCGCCGGCGGTTGTCCAAGCATCTCCAGGCGACGCCGATCGAGGTGTCGGCGCAGTTCCGCCAGGTCGAGATGTCGGCATGCGACATCGTTCGCTTGGCCGTCGGCGACATCGTTCCGCTCAGCCATCCGGTCAACGAACCGCTGACGCTCACCGTCGACGACATCCCGGCCTTCGAAGCCCGCATCGGGCGGCTCAACCGTCGGCTCGCGTTGCAGGTGGTCCGCCCGCTCGGGCCCGACTCGGCGATCCTCAAGCCGACTCGCTACGTGCCCGGCCGCGCCCGCTGACGGCCGAGGGGTCGGGTTCGCCGGGCCGGCTCAAGCGTTGGCTCGTGTTGCAGGTGATCCGCCGGCTCGGGTCCGACTCGGCGATCGTCGAGCCGACTCGCTTCGTGCCCGGCCGCGCCCGTTGACGGCCGAGGGGTCGGGTTCCCCCGACCTGCTTGACAACCGCGTGCAAACCGAACGATCTGAGCAGACCCCCGGAGGGGGCGCTTGATTTCGAGAGGCTGGAGAGCACGTGACCGAACGAAGCACCATCACGCAGTCCACACTGACGAACACCGATCTGATTGCCGCCGCCCGAGGCGCGGCACGGATCCTCGCCGACGCATTCGGTCTCGGCGACGACGTGAACCCTGGCCAGGAATGGCCGATCGATGCCGGAGACCCACTCATCCGGCTGCCGTTGAGCGGTGACGCGGAGGGGTTCCTGGCCCTTGCGGTGAACGACGATATCGCCGAGCGCTTGCTGGCCGACTTGGCCACGACCGCCGGTGTGTTCGACACGGCGCGACGCACGCTTGCCGACGCGCTGGGCATCGAGCTGCTCGGCGGCGCCGTCGAGCGCACCGCCGGCGGCCAGCCGGTTGCGACGATCGAGATCTCCGACGGCGGGCAGCTGTCTGCACTCGTCGGGCTGTACCTGCCGGTCGCCTCGTCGTCGCCAGTCGCACACGACTTCGAGCCGCAAGCGTTCGAGAGCCAGCATTCCACGGGCAGCCCGTCGCAGACGTCACCGCTGAGCGTGCTCAACGACGTCGAACTGATGGTCACCGCCGAACTCGGCCGGACCACCATGCAGGTCCGCGATCTGCTCGAGCTGACTCCGGGCATGGTCGTCGAGATCGATCGCGCCGCGGGAGCACCGATCGACCTGTTCGTCAACGGCACGCGGATCGCGTCCGGCGAAGTCGTCGTCATCGACGAGGAGTTCGGCATCCGCATCACCGAGATCTTGCCGACGGCAGAGCGATCGCGATGAACGATGTCCATCTCGGCGATCTGATCGTCCGGATGTTGATCTCGCTCGTCATCGTCCTCGGCCTGATCCTGGTCGCCTACGCGATCATCAAGCGCCGTCGCAGCGGACCGCCGATGCGCATCGGCAACAAGCCGACGCTGCGTTCGATGTTGAGTGGAGCCGCCAAGCCGAAGGGTGCCACGACGGGATCACTGTCTGCCGCGTCGACCACGGTGTCGACGCGACGCGCACCCCGGCAAGGCAGCACCAAGCGCGGCTTGCAGAGCCTGGGCCGGATCGGCCTGTCCCGCACCAGCAGCGTGGTCGCAGTGCAGTTCGCCGAGCGGGTCTACCTGCTCGGGACGTCCGAGGCGACGTCGCCAAACATCATCGCCGACGTCTCGCTCGACGAATGGGAGAAGTCGCTGGAGATCCCGACGGAGATGGTCGTCGGTCCGTCGCACGCAACCGGAATCGGCGGAGTGGCCAAGGCCGCCGGCATCCCGGTCGAGGGCGAAGGGCGCGCCAAGCTGCTCGACGCGCTCAGGGAAGCGACGACGCGTCGTGGCTGAGAACCCACGCAGTCAGGGCGACGCGAAGGGGCCCCGCCGATCCGGCGCACGGCGGCACTTCGCCCGTCCGTTGACCCTGCTGGTTGCAGTGTTCGCGTTCTGGTTGCTGACGGGAAGTTCGAACGTGGCGGCATCCGCGCCACAGCCGCCGACACCGCCGAGCATTCCCGTCGTCACGCCGCCGGAGATCTCGACGCCCTCGCTGCCGAGTGTCGGCAACGGCGACGCCGTCGATCCGTTCACACCGTCCACCTCCGGTACGTCCACCACCACGTCGGGCTCGAGCGCCGATTCCGGCGACGGCTCGAACGGCGACATCAACATCAGCCTGCCGGATGTGCAGAAGGATTCGAAGAACCCGGTCGTCATCATCTTGCTGCTGACGGTCATCTCGATCGCCCCGAGCTTGCTGGTGCTGCTGACGTCGTTCACGCGCATCGTGATCGTGCTCTCGCTGACCCGCAACGCGCTCGGCATCCCGTCCGTCCCACCGCAGCAGGTCATCGTCGGCCTCAGCATCTTCCTGACCCTGTTCGTGATGGGCCCGACCCTCAGCCAGATGAAGGCCGAGGCGCTCGACCCGTTGCTCGACGGCAAGATCTCGACCGAGCAGGCGCTGCACAAGGCCGAGGATCCACTGAAGGACTTCTTGCTCAAGCACACCGGCAAGGACGAGCTGAAGATGTTCCTGGACGCGTCCAAGACCGAGACACCCGTCGCCAAGAAGGACGTGCCGTTGACCGCGGTCATCCCAGCGTTCGTGCTGTCCGAATTGAAGACGGCGTTCATCATGGGCTTCGTCATCTTCGTGCCGTTCCTGGTGATCGACCTCGTCGTCTCCAGCGTGCTGATGGGGCTGGGGATGATGATGCTGCCACCGTCCTTCGTGTCGTTGCCGTTCAAGCTGCTGCTCTTCGTGATGGTCGACGGCTGGGCGCTCGTCGTCAGCTCGCTCATCACGAGCTTCCACCATTGACCGTGCACCGCTGCAGCCGACCCCGAAAGCCCGAAGTTTCCAAGGAGAACCACTCGTGAACGAAGGATCCGTCATTGACATCGCGGTGCAGTCGATCCTGCTCGCGAC
>JANNZY010000209.1:0-6029 GCA_031410915.1 Actinomycetes bacterium | reverse complement strand
GGCGTCGGCTTCACCCGCAACGCGGCCACCGGCGAGAACAAGCCCTACGGCGACTTCCTCGTCAACGCGCAGGGCGAAGATGTCGTCGCTGGCATCCGCAACACCGAGGATCTCGATGCGTTGAAGGCCAAGTTCCCGGTGATCCACCGCGAGCTGATGGACATCTTCGATCGGCTCGAGCGCCACTACAGCGACATGTGCGACACCGAGTTCACCATCGAGCAGGGCAAGCTCTGGATGCTGCAGACCCGCGTTGGCAAGCGCACCGGTGCTGCGGCTCTGCGGATGGCCGTCGACATGACCAAGGGTTCTGGCACGGGCGCGAACCGCTGGAAGATCAGCAAGAACGAAGCGATCATGCGCGTCGCTGCCGAGCACCTCGACCAGGTTCTGCACCCGCAGTTCGCGGGCAAGGGCACAATGCTCGCCAAGGGCCTCGCCGCGTCCCCCGGCGCTGCGGTCGGCAAGGTGTACTTCACGGCCGACGACGCGGTCGACGCCGACGATCGTGGCGAGAAGGTCATCCTCGTCCGCAACGAGACCAGCCCCGAAGACGTGCACGGCATGATGATCAGCCAAGGCATCCTCACCGCCCGCGGCGGACTCGTCAGCCACGCCGCCGTCGTCGCTCGCGGGTGGGGCACGCCCGCCATCGTCGGTGCCGAAGCGATCAAGATCGAGGGCAAGTCGTTCTCGGTCGGCGACATCGTCGTCCACGAGGGTGATGTGATCAGCCTCGACGGCACCACGGGCGAGGTCGTGCTCGGCGAGATGACGATGACGGCCGCCGAGCCGCCGGCCGAGTTCCACACGATCCTGCAGTGGAGCGACCAGGTCCGCAAGGGCAAGCTCGGCGTGCGCGCCAACGCCGACACCGGTGAGGACGCGAAGAACGCGCGTGACCTCGGGGCCGAGGGCATCGGCCTGTGCCGCACCGAGCACATGTTCCTGGCCCCCGATCGCCTGCCGGTCGTGCGCGAGATGATCCTGGCCGACACTCCCGCCGAGGAGACGGCCGCACTCGCCGAGCTTGGTCGCGTGCAGCAGATCGACTTCGAGGAGATCCTCGACGCGATGGACGGCCTGCCTGTCACGGTTCGCCTCCTGGACCCGCCGTTGCACGAGTTCTTGCCGTCGGTCGAGGAGCTGCACATCAAGGAGGCCCTCGGCACGCTCACGGTTCGTGAGAAGGCCGAACTGAAGGCCGCCGAGGAGTGGTCCGAGCACAACCCGATGATCGGTACCCGTGGCGTGCGTCTCGGCGTCGTCAAGCCCGGCCTGTACGCAATGCAGGTCAAGGCGCTGATGGCCGCCGCCGCGTCACTGCGCAAGCAGGGCAAGAACCCGATCGTCGAAGTGATGATCCCGCTCACCGTCACGCGCGAAGAGCTCGGCCTGGCCCGGAGTTGGGTGCAGACCGAGATCGACATCGCCGTCAAGGGCATGAAGAACAAGCCGGACGTAACGATTGGAACGATGATCGAAACGCCGCGCGCCGCGATCCGTGCCGATGAGATCGCCGAGGAAGCCGACTTCTTCAGCTTCGGCACCAACGACTTGACCCAGATGGCGTTCGGCTTCAGCCGCGACGACATCGAGAGCAAGATGATGCCCGCCTACCTCGAGCAGGGCCTGCTCAAGCGCAACCCGTTCGAGACCATCGACAAAGGCGGCGTCGGCGAACTCGTCAAGATGGGCGTGCAACGCGGCCGCAGCACGAAGAAGAACCTCAAGATCGGTGTCTGCGGTGAGCACGGCGGCGACCCGGAGAGCATCGCGTTGTTCTACGATGCTGGCCTCGACTACGTCAGCTGCAGCCCGTTCCGCGTGCCGATCGCCCGTCTCGCCGCGGCGCAGGCCGTCATCGCATCCTCGGGGGCGAGCAAGAGCGACACGAAGTAGTGGTCGCGGAGACGTCGGCGTCGTCGTTCGCCGATCTCACCGTCCCGACGTGGGCGTGGCTCGCCACGCTCGCACTCATCGCTGCGCTGTTGATGCTGGACATCCTCGTCCTGCATCGAACGCCGAAGGTGCTCACAGCCAAGCGTGCCTCCGCCGAGACCCTGATGTGGGTCGCGGTCGGCGTCAGCTTCGGCATCGCTGTGTTCGTCGGCTTCGGCTCGAAAGCAGGCGGCGAGTACTTCAGCGGCTATCTGATCGAGTACAGCCTCTCCATCGACAACGTCTTCGTGTGGGCGCTGATCTTCACGTTCTTCGCGGTACCCACGCTGTACCAGCACCGGGTCCTGTTCTGGGGCATCTTCGGCGCGCTCGTGCTGCGGGCGACGTTCATCTTCGCCGGCGTCGCATTGATCAGCCGCTTCGAATGGATCCTGTACATCTTCGGCGCGTTCTTGATCTACACCGCGATCAAACTCGTGCGCGGCAACGACGACGAGATCGATCCGCAGCACAACATCGCCTACCGCATCGTCCGCAAGGTGGTGCCGTCGACACACGACATGCACGGCCAGCGACTGTTCGTGCGCATCGACGCGCGCCTGCTGGCGACGCCGCTGTTCGCCGTACTCGTTCTCGTCGAGACCACCGACGTGCTGTTCGCGGTGGACAGCGTGCCCGCGGTGCTGGCCGTCAGCCGCGAGCAGTTCATCGTCTTCACGTCGAACGCGTTCGCGATCCTCGGCTTGCGAGCGCTGTACTTCCTGCTCGCCGATCTGCACAACCGCTTCACGTACCTGCAACAAGGGTTGGCCGTCATCCTTGCGTTCGTCGGCGTGAAGATGATCATCGCCCACTGGGTCGAGATCTCCGGCGGTGTGTCGCTGATCGTGATCGCCGTCGTGCTCGTCATCTCGGTCGTCGCGTCGCTGCGCACTGAATCGGGCCGCGCACCCCTCCGGTAACCTCGCCTGAGTGGCGATCGTGGACGAAGACATCGAGCGAATCCGCTCGACGGTGTCGATCGTCGACGTGATCCAGGCATCGGTCGCGCTGCGTCGCGTCGGTCGCAACTGGGTTGGTCTGTGCCCGTTCCACGCCGAGAAGAGCGGCTCGTTCAACGTGCGCGAGGAGATGGGCCGCTACCGATGCTTCGGTTGCGGCGCGGCGGGCGACATCTTCAAGTTCGTGCAGGAGTTCGAGCACGTCGACTTCGTCGGCGCGGTCGAGTCGCTGGCCGCGAAGGCCGGCATCGAGCTGCGTTACACCAGTGGGGGAGAGAACAAAGAGCGCGTTCGCCGCCGCCACCTGATCGAGGCGATGACCAAGGCGGTCGACTGGTACCACCAGCGTCTGCTGACGTCGCCCGATGCCCGCGCGGCTCGCGAGTACCTGCGCCGGCGAGGGTTGGCCGGCGACATCGCCCGCCAGTTCAAGCTCGGCTGGGCGCCCGACGACTGGGACACGATGAGCCGCGACCTCGGTGTTGCCGCCGATCTGCTGCGCGACACGGGCCTCGCGTTCACGAACAAGCGCAACCGCCTGCAGGACTCCTTCCGCGCCCGAGTGCTGTTCCCGATCTTCACCGACACCGGCGATCCCGTCGCGTTCGGCGGGCGTGTCTTGCCTGGATCGGTGGATCCGGCCAAGTACAAGAACTCGCCGGAGACGGTGGTCTACTCCAAGAGCCGCACGCTGTACGGGCTGAACTGGGCCAAGGCCGACATCGTCGCCCAGGACCAGGTCATCGTGTGCGAGGGTTACACCGACGTGATCGGGTTCCACCGCTCCGGCGTCAAGCGCGCCGTCGCCACGTGCGGCACCGCGCTCACCGAGCAGCACGTTCAGATGCTGAAGCGCTTCGCCAGCACGATCGTCCTTGCGTTCGACGCCGACGCAGCAGGACAGGGTGCCGCAGACCGGGTGTACGAATGGGAACAGACCCACAAGGTGTCGTTCCTCGTTGCTCAGTTTCCTGCTGGAAAGGATCCCGGAGAGCTGAGTGTTTCCGATCCCGACTCGCTGTCCAAGGCTGTCAAAGAAGCGCTGCCTTTCCTGGGCTTTCGCCTGCAGCGCACGCTGCAGGGCAAGCCGGTGCGCTCGCCGGAGGAGCGGGCCCGGCTCGCCGAGCAGGCGATGGCGGTGGTCAACGAGCACCCCAACGCCGACGTGCGCAAGATCTACGCCGGCCAGGTCGCGTCGCACGTCGGGCTGCCCGCCCACGATCTCGTTCGCGTCGCCGAGCAGCGCAACCGGCGGCCATCGGTGCGTGTCGCTCCGGCCCGCCACATCGGTGCGCCCGAGAACGCCGAGTTCGTCGCGGTCGCACTGTTGATGCAGCGCTGGGACGACATCGCCCCGTGGTTGATGGAGGACCTGTTCGTCGAGGACGCGAATCGCCGGGCCTTCCTAGCCCTCGCCGAGACGCATGGCGACGTCGGAGCGGCCATCGACGCTGCCGATCCCGAGGCTCGCGAGGTGCTCGAGCGCGCCGCCGTCGCCGATGTCGACGCCGATCCCGAGATCGAGGCGCTGAACCTGATCAGCGCGTGCGTCCGGCGCGAGTTGGGTCGCGGACGCCATGGCGCATCGTCACCGGAGGTGGTGCGCGAGCTGAGCGAAGCGCGGGTGCATCTCGAGCGGCTGCTCACGAGGGAGGCACCTCAAGGCGCTGCCGAGTGGTTGCTAGGGTGGCTCCAGCGACAGAACGAGGAACACGGTTGACCCACAGCGACACCAACTCCGAGAGTGAGGCAACTTCGGTGCATCCGCCCTTCCCGGGTGTCGATGCCGAGAAGTGGGCTGCCCTCGTGGAGACCGGATCGCAGGTCGGCACGGTGAAGGCTGACGACGCCGTGCAGGCCCTGCTCGATGTCGAGCTGACCGGCGACGTCATCGCCGAGCTGACCGCTGCGCTGGCCGATCGCGGCATCGACATCGACGACGAGGTCGACGACGTCGGCGGTGACGAACAGGACACCCCGCCACATGGTCTCGCGGCTCCAGCTGTCGACCTCGCGCCGGCCGCGGCGGAGCCGGAGGAAGACGCCGCCGGAATGTTGGTCAAGCGCCGCCGCCGCCGTGCCGAGCGCATGGCCGAGAAGTACGAGACCGGCCCGACGGGCGACACGGTGCGCATGTACCTCAAAGAGATCGGTCGCGTCGGTCTGCTGTCCGGCGACGAAGAGCGGCTGATGGCCCAGCGCATCGAGGCCGGGAACCTGGCGGCCGGCAAGCTGGACGAGATGGCGGATTCGCTGGACACGGTCGAAGAGCGCCGCCTGCTGCGTGAGGTGCAGGTCGGCCAGCGGGCCAAGAGCGATCTGATCCAGGCCAACCTGCGTCTCGTCGTCAGCATCGCCAAGCGGTACAGCGGTCGCGGCATGCAGTTCCTGGACCTGATCCAGGAAGGCAACCTCGGCCTGATGCGTGCCGTCGACAAGTTCGACTACACCAAGGGCTTCAAGTTCAGCACCTACGCGACGTGGTGGATCCGCCAGGCCATCACGCGCAGCATCGCCGACCAGGCCCGCACGATCCGCATCCCGGTGCACATGGTCGAGAGCATGAACCGGGTTCTGCGCATGCAGCGCCAGATGCACCAAGAGCTCGAACGCGAGCCCACCCTCGAAGAGCTCGCCGACCGGTGCGAGATCGCCGTCGAGCGCGTCCGCGATATCCTTCGAATCTCCCAGGACCCGCTGTCGTTGGACTCACCGGTGGGCGAGGAAGACGACTCCAACCTCGGCGATTTCATCCAGGACGGCTCGGTTGATGCGCCCGACGACGCGGCCGCGAAGAAGATGCTGATCGCCGCAGTCGACGAAGCGTTGGGCGAATTGAGCGAGCGCGAGCAAGAGATCGTGCGGATGCGTTTCGGCCTCGATGACGGCCAGGCCCGCACGCTGGAAGAGGTCGGACGGTACTTCGGTGTCACCCGCGAGCGGGTCCGCCAGATCGAGGCGAAGACTCTTGCCAAGCTGCGTCATCCCCAGCGCAGCCAGCGCCTGAAGGAGTTCCTGGACGCCGAATAGGTCGTCCGGACGGTCCACAATCACGTGGGAAGCGCGGGGTCGCGCTGCTAATCTCATGTCGCCTTTCCGAGATAGCTCAGTTGGCAGAGCAGCTGA
>JANNZY010000207.1:0-2470 GCA_031410915.1 Actinomycetes bacterium | reverse complement strand
CGTCGAGTGCGCACCTTTCAACCGTCGCTACTGCTCAGTTTTCAAGCGTCGCCGACACATGCCGCCCATCGAACTCATCATGAAAAACATCATCAGCGGGCAGATTGCGAGGATCATCAGAAAGCCGAGATCGACCCCGATGGCCAGCGCCACCGCAATTGCCACGCCTGCGTGTCGGCGACGCTTGAAAACTGAGCAGTAGCGACGGTTGAAAGGTGCGCACTCGACGATTGGAGTGTGATCACTTTGGAGGACTGGGCGTTGATCCGGAGGCTGGCTGCGGAGGGTGTGCCGAAGGCGCAGATCGCCGCACGGTTGGGGATTTCTCGGAACACGGTGGCGAGGGCGGTGGCGTTGAGCGAGCCGCCGAAGTACGAGCGGACGGTGTCGGCGCCGTCATCGTTCGTGGCGTTCGAGGCCCGGGTTCACGAGTTGTTGGCGGAGTATCCGGATCTGCCGGCGACTGTGCTCGCGGAGCGGGTGGGGTGGTCGGGATCGATCACGTGGTTTCGGGAGAACGTGGCCCGGCTGCGGCCGCAGCATCGGCGGCCGGATCCGGCTGATCGGCTGGTGTGGTCGCCGGGCGACGCGGCGCAGTGTGATCTGTGGTTCCCACCGAAGCGGATCCCGCTCGAGGACGGCACGACATCGTTGCTACCGGTGTTGGTGATCGTGGCCGCGCATTCGCGCTTCACGCTGGGACGGATGCTGCCGTCACGCCAGACATCGGACTTGCTGTTGGGCATGTGGTCGCTGATCGAGCAGCTCGGCCGGGTGCCGCGCCGGTTGATCTGGGACAACGAGGCTGGGATCGGCCGTGGTGGCCGGCTCGCCGGCGGGGTGGCCGAGTTCTGCGGAACGTTGGCCACGAGGCTGCATCAGCTCAAGCCCTATGACCCGGAGTCGAAAGGCATCGTCGAGCGACGCAACGGGTTCTTCGAGACGTCGTTCATGCCGGGCCGCACGTTCGCGTCGCCGAGCGACTTCAACGCTCAGTTCACGGCCTGGATCGCGGATGCGAACCATCGCACGGTCCGCACGTTGAAGGCGCGTCCTGTCGATCTGATCGATGTCGACCGGGCGGCGATGCTGGCCCTGCCGCCGGTCCCACCGGCTGTCGGATGGTCGAACCAGATCCGGCTCGGTCGCGATTACTACGTGCGCGTCGACAGCAACGACTACTCGGTCGATCCAACCGCGATCGGCCGACAAGTCACTGTCTCCGCCGATCTTGAACGTGTCCGTGCCCGCCTTGAGGGCCGGTTGATCGCGGATCACACTCGGGTCTGGGCCCGACGAATGACGATCACCGACCCAGTGCACAAGGCGATCGCGTTCAAACTGCGACAGCAGTTCGCGTCGGCACAAACGGGCCTGGATCACACGCTCGCCCGTGACCTCGGCGACTATGACCGGGCGTTCGGACTCGACCAGCCCGACGACCAGGTGAACGGGCGGGTGGCGTGATGGCCGCCAAGACGCAGGCCCCGTCGGACTCGGTGAAGCAGATCCACTTCCTGGCCGCGGCGCTGAAAGCGCCACGGATCACCGAGGCCGCCAGCCGCCTCGCCGATCAGGCCCGTGACGCCGGCTGGACGCACGAGGACTACCTCGCTGCCGTGCTGGAGCGAGAGGTCTCCGCCCGCAACGCGTCCGGTGCCGAGCAACGCATCCGCTACGCCGGGTTCCCGGCCCGCAAGACCCTCGACGATTTCGACTGGGACCACCAAGCCAAAGCACGCCAGCAAGTCGCCGCGCTCGCGTCGGGCGCGTTCCTCGCCGAGGCCCGCAACGTCGTGCTCCTCGGCCCGCCCGGCACCGGCAAAACGCATCTAGCCACCGGGCTCGGTGTGATTGCCGCCCGCCACGGACACCGCGTGCTGTTCGCCACCGCCGTCGACTGGGTGGCACGGCTTCAAGACGCCCACCGCCACGGCCGCCTCCCGGCCGAGCTCGCCCGGCTCCGCCGCTACGGACTGATAATCATCGACGAGGTCGGCTACCTCCCGTTCGAGCAAGACGCCGCCAACCTCGTGTTCCAACTCGTGTCGTCACGCTACGAACACGCCTCGCTGATCCTGACCTCGAACCTCCCCTTCTCCGGCTGGGGAGGCGTGTTCGGCGACCAAGCCGTCGCCGCCGCCATGATCGACCGCATCGTCCACCACGCCGACGTCCTCACCTTGAAAGGCGCCAGCTACCGACTCCGCAACCGCGGCATCGACACCCTCCCCAGCATCCGCACGACCACCGGAGACGAACCCGACACCTAAACTCGCACCGACCTACACCGCGCAGTTTTCGACCATCACAAACGCGCAGTTTTCGAGCGTCGCTGACACCCGGAAGTACTGCTGAGGCGACTCCATAAGTCATCACACCTCCTTGCTCGTGGCTACAGCCCACACCGAGCCAACCGCCCACGCGCGAGGGCAAGAGAAAGATAGAGGCGTGGGGGGGGTGTTTTTTT
>JANNZY010000206.1:0-12776 GCA_031410915.1 Actinomycetes bacterium | reverse complement strand
GGGTCGACGAAGGCGCGCCCTGCGAAACCGGCCGCCGTTGCGGGGTCGACGAAGGCGCGCCCTGCGAAACCGGCCGCCGTTGCGGGGTCGACGAAGGCGCGCCCTGCGAAACCGGCCGCCGTTGCGGGGTCGACGAAGGCGCGCCCTGCGAAGCCGGCCGCCGTTGCGGGGTCGACGAGGGCGCGCACCCCGAAGCCCGCCGCCGTCGCGGAGCCGAAGACGGTGCGCACCCCGAAGCCCGCCGCCGCAGCCGCCCGTCCGGAGCCGACGACGGTGCGCACCGCGAAGCGGGCCGCCGCAGCCACCGAGACGGTCGCGCCCGACGCGTCACCGGGAGCCAAGCCGAGGAAGCGGAGTCAGCACAAGGCGGCTGCGAAGGTGCCGGCCGCAGCCGGGTCGCGACAGGCCGCGACGGCAGTGCCGTCGCCCACGCAGACCGAGAGCCGCGCCTTGACCGAATCCGAGCTCGCGTTCATCGAAGCCACCATCGCTCGCGGCGAAGCCCAAGCTGTCGGCCCTGACGGCGAACTGCCCCCTGGCGCGACCCACGAAGTCGTCGAGTCCCCGTCCGGCCCGCCCACCGTCCGCCGCAAACGCTTCAGCGCCGCCTGACCCCCAACCCCAGACCCAGCGATTTCTGGGTGCTGGCGGTGCCGAAGGTGAGGGCCGAACGTGCCCAAAAGGCCGGGCCTCTCACGGCCCGGGATTCTGGGTGTTGGCGGTGCCGAGGGTGGGGGCTGAACGCGCCCAAAAGGGCGGGAGTCGCTCGCGGCCCGGAAACCGGGTGCTGGCGGTGCTGAGGATGAGGGCCGAACGCGCCCAGAAGGAGGGAAGTCGATCGCAGCCCGGCGTTCTGGGTGTTGAAGCGACCAAGGATTGCGAATGTGCGCGGGCGTCGAGGGTGGGGGGCTGAACGCGCCCAGTAGGCCCGGGGGTCGCTCGCGGTCCGGGGTTCTGGGTGTTGGCGGTGCCGAGGGTGAGGGCGGAACGCGCCCAGAAGGCCGGATGTCGGCCACAGCCGGAGATTCTGGGCGTTGGATGCGACTGAGGATTCTGGGTGCTGGGGGTTGGCGAGGGTGAGGGCTGAACGCGCCCAGACGGCCGGTGCCGGGCAAGCCTGCGATTCTGGGTGTGTGCAGCAGCGCAGGTTGGGAGGCGTGGGCACCCAGAGCGGGCCTGGCGGGGTCAGGTGATGTCGAAGCCGCAGTCGACTTTGACGCGGCGGAGGCGGAGGGTTCCGCCCGACTCGTCGAGGCGGTGGGTCACCGATCGCGGGGCTTGGAGAGGCACGCCGCTGGCCCGGGCGTCACTGGTGAGGTCGAGGCGGTTGCGGCGGAACAGGTCCTCGACGAAGTAGTGCGCAGATGCGACTGCGTCGATCGAGCCGCCGGAGTCGTCGGCCGTGCTCGCGACCGCACCACGGCGCCGCGGCGACGTGGTGGCTTCGCCGAGGTCGAGATGCAGTTCGGCCCCGATACCGAACGAGGTCAGGTCCATTCGCGCCGGCCCGACGGCCAGCGACGCCGGCGCGCCGGGGGCGGCCATCGAGAACCCGGCCGCGCCACGCGCGCGTGCGGGACGCCGGGCTGCCGGTCGTGCCGCCGCAGCCGTGGCTTCGGGCACGGTGATGATGCCCGTGCGCACGAACGCGGTCGTGATCGCCTTCTGGTACTTGCCCTTCTGGCCCCGGGCGGCCTCGGCCACCATCGCCAGCGCGACCGCGTGGTAGTACGCATCGACCACCGGCGCCTCCTTCACCGCAGCCACGAGCATCGCCGCCGATGCCGCAGCCACGGTTCGTACCGTGGCCGCAGTGCGGGTGCCGTCATGGGCCTTGAGCATCTCGTCCAGGACGCGCATGAAGGCTGCGGTGAACACACGCGCGAAGTTGTGCGGCTCCGACGACAGACCGGTCGAGGGTGCGGTCGTCGGCAACGTCTCCGGCTTGACGTAGAAGAACGTGTTGACCGCGTCGCGCAGGCAGGTGCGGTCGGGCAGGTCGGGGCGCTGTTGGCGCAAACCCCAGCCCATCTGCTCGCCGAGGCGCGAGACGCGGCTGGACTGGAACACGGACGAGCCGGAGAGGTCGGCGAACTCGGCCCCGATCTCGTCGACCGCAAGCGCGCACAAGAGCGCAGAGACGTCGCCGAACGCCTCGTGGAACGCAGCAACCTCGGCGAAGGTCGCGTCCCACAGTTCGGGCCGGATCGCGTCGAGCACTGCGTGGCCGAACTCGTGGGCGACGATGTCGGGGCTCTCGCCAGTGGCGATCAGCACCTTGGTCGGACTCGCGTGGTCCTTCACCGTGGCGACGTGGAAGCTGAGTTGGCCGCGGTCGTAGTACGCGTTCACCTCGTTGCCGGCGGCGAGGTCGACCTGCAGCCGACGCGTGTCCTGCCACTTCGGCGTGTCGGCGATGGCCTGCAACCACACGGCCCGCGCTCGATGGATCGTGGAGACGGCTGTCCAGTAGCGCATGCCGATCGACCCCGGTGACGGGTCCGGACGAGGGGCCTTGCCGCTGATGGTCAACGGCAGCGGTCCGGTGCCGAGTGACACCGGGCGGGCGAGCACCGTGGTGCTCCCGGGCGTCGCCGGTTCGCCCGGATCGTCCTGCCAGACAGTGACGGTGGAAGCCATAGCGGTGCTCCTTCTGCACGGATCGAAGTCGTGCTGGAGCGCACAGTAGTTCCGCCGTCGCCGGCCTCGGATCGATCCCGTCGAGGGCGCTGGTAGGGTCAGCGGTACATCTGTAGGGACGCCATGTTTGTGGAGCCGATCGTGCCGGTCGGCCCGCAGCGCAGGCTCGACGCCTCTGCCGCAGCAGCAAGGGTCACAGCCAATGACAGCTCCCGAGCACACCATCGATGCAGGACCGGTGCCTGCGCTCCAGCGCCGATGCGGTCGCTGCCGTGAGTCGTTTGCCGTCGACCCGGCGCTCGACCCGCGCGTGATGAAGGAGTGGTGGGCGTGCGACCCGTGCCGGCTCGTGCTCTTTCCGAGCAAGGCCGCAGCATCATGATGACGTTCGAGTGGAACGCACTGCGCATCGGCGATCGCGTCGCGGTGCACGGCAACGATGCCGACGCTTCGGCGGCGTTGACTGCCGGAGTGGTCTCCATCGTGCAGACGCGACCCGTCAGCAACGAGATCACGGTCCACATCGACAGTGCCGATGGACCGCATTCGGTCATTCGGCCGCGTCGGTTGACTGTGCACACGGTGCCGCTCGATCCGAACGAGTCGTGCTGGCGCTGCGATGCGATCGCTGCGCTCGCGCCCACCACCATCACAGCGAGAGGACACGTCGATGCCCAGTAAGTCACCGCAGAAGCCATCCGACAAGAAGGTCGGCAAGACCCTCAAGGAGAAGCGGGCCACCAAGCGCGAGAAGAAGAAGGGTTCGCCGGGCGTCCTCTGAGCGACCGCTCGCCGGTGCCCGACGTCTCGACCGATCCAGCGGTATCCGCCGTATCGTCGAAGTGATGCTTGCACTGATGCCGCAATGACGTTGGAGGCGACTCCCGACGTCGTCGAGATCGGTGCAACGCCGCCGGTGGCGGAGGGTCGCGAGTTCATCGCGCTCATCATCTGCCTGATGGCGATGGGCGCGCTGGGCATCGACTTGATGTTGCCCGCGTTCCCCGACATGCGCCGTGAGTTCGGCATGGCTGCCGACTCCACCGACGTCGCCTGGGTGGTGACGGTGTACTTCCTCGGCATGGCCGCCGGGCCCTGGCTGTACGGGCCGATCTCGGACAAGCACGGCCGGCGCATGCCGCTGTTCATGGGCATGGGTCTGTACGTGTTCGGCGCGATCATCGCCGCGCTGGCACCGACGTTCTGGTGGGTCATCGCCGCCCGATTCGTGTGGGGCCTCGGTGCTGCCGCGCCACGCTCGCTCAGCCTGGCACTGGTCCGCGACCGGTATCAGGGTGACGGCATGGCCCGGCTCATGTCGTTGATCATGGCCGTGTTCCTCATCGTGCCGATCGTGGCCCCCGGCGTCGGTGCCGGCCTCAACTCGTTCGCGCCGTGGCGCATCGTGTTCTGGACGCCCGCCGTGCTCGCGGTACTGCTCACGATCTGGGCGGTCAAGCGCCTGCCAGAGACCCTGTCGATGCACAACCGGCGGCCGTTCAACCGGGAATCCGTGGGCGAGGCGATTCGTACCGTGCTGAGCAACCGCCAGACGATGTGCCTCACGCTTGCGATCACCTGCCTGTTCGGCGTGATGACGGCGTACCTCGCCGGCTCGGAGGTGATCGTCGAGGACGTCTACGGCTACGGCGACTGGTTCCCGCTCTTCTTCGGATCGGTCGCCGTGCTGCTCGCGTTGACGTCGCTCAACAACGCTCGCCTCGTCGGTCGCATCGGTCTCACCCGGCTGCTGCGGGGCATGGCCATCCTCGGCGTCGTGCTGTCGACCGTGCTGACGCTCGTGTCGTTCATCGACGGCGGGCGACCCAACTTCTGGCTGTTCTCGGTCGCGATCGCGATCACCGTGCCGTTCGCGCAGGGCCTCGTCCCGAATGCGAACACGGCGGCGATGACCCCGATGCCCCATGTCGCGGGCACGGCCGCGGCGGTGATGAGCACGATCTCGTTCGCCGGTGGCGCGGTGATCGGGGGCGTGGTCAGCGGCGCATTCGACGGGACGGTCCGGCCGATGGCCGTCGGCATCCTGATCCTGATGTCGGTCTCCGCCGCGCTGATCCTGTTCGGCGCGACGACTCGCCCGAACCCGCGCGAATCAATCGTCCCCAGCCCCGATCCAGCCTGATCCCACGCCACCAACCGGAGCGGGCCGCTCAGCGGCTCCGAGGGCAGCGCGAAACCGGAGCGGGCCGCTCCGCAGCTCCGACGGCAGCGCGAAGCCGGAGCGGGCCGCTCCGCGACTCCCGAGGGCAGCGCGAAACCGGACGGGGTGCTCAGCGGCGGTCGGTGGAGGTGTACGGGCGAGCCGTTGGCGCGATCGGCGTCGCGGCGTGGACGAGACCGATGTACGTGGCGAGGACGTCACTCGGCTGGCCGTCGGCGGTGAGCAGGTCGTAGCCGGCGTCCTCGGCGTTCTCGGTCATCGCGGCGCGGCGGAACACGAACGTGTAGAACCGGCTCGCGTCGCCGAGCCAGGTGGTCAGTTGCGGGGCGGCGAGCACACAGCGCAGGTAGTCGGCCGCGCCGCCGCCCGAGTATGCATCGGCAGCGTCCGGTGCCGTCGTGCGGACGCCCAGCTCGGTCACCCACAAGGCGAGCCCGGGTCGCGACGTCTCGCCGAGGCGATCGCGGATCGAGGCGAGCTGTGACGTGCTCTGCAAGCAGTTCGCTGCCGGCGTCGTGAACGGCCACGGGTACGGATGCGCGGCGAACGCGTCGACGACCTCGACCAGACCTGGGTCAGCATCGAGCAGTGCATCGAGCCAGAACGCGCCGACGGCGTGATCCCACTTCCAGTCTCCGTTGGCGACGAGGCGCACGGTCGGGAACTGATCGTCGACCATTGCCGCGACCGCGCGCACCATCGAGGCGTAGGCGGCGGGGTCGGCCCCCTGGGGTCCCCAGAAGCGTGGGTACCACGGCTCGTTCCAGATCTCGATCGCGTCGGCCGGTTGCGCTCGCGGTCCGGCGTGATCGGACCAGAACGCTCCGTTCGGCCCGTAGCGGGCGAGGTAGGCGTGGACGAGATCGACGTAGTCCGCGAGGTCGTCGGGTGGCAGGTCGCGGCGGCCGGACGTGTTGGCCCACGCGACCGTGCCGGTGAAGAGCGGCAGCACGGTCAGACCGTGGCGGGCGTTGGCCTCGATCAGCGCGTCGTAGCGGCGCCAATCGAACTTGTCCTGGGCAGGTTCGACGACGTCCCACAGCACGTCCTCGCGGACCGACGTGATGCCTGTTCCGTCGAGCACGGTCAGGTCCACGGTGTCGGTGGCGATCGTGGACGACCAGCGGTAGTTCGTGCTGACGCCGAACTCCATCGTCGGCGCGCTGGCCGAGGGCTGCGCGGCCGCGGTGAAGAGCGCCGTCAGCCCCGTCGACAACACGAAAAATGCAATGCTCCGCCTCGCCCGCACAGAAGCATTATCGGTCACCGCCATCTCGCCTTGAGGTGGTGTGACGCATTCGCCACAGTCGGCGCAACGACAGCGCGTGACCGGTGCACCGGCCAGCAAGGTAGGCGCCGACGAGGGTCGTGTCGACGACCCATCCTGCGACGTAGCGCAGCACGTCCGAGCGCTGCGGCCGGAAGCGTTGCGCGTGATGCACGGCTGCGATCGAGGCGATCGTCGCGACGGACAGCAACAGCGGTGCGCTGCGTCGTCGACGAACCGCGACGAGCACCGATCCGGCGGTGACCGCCAGCCAGCCAGCGAACGCGGCATCGGCAAGACGCACCTGGCGCGTGCGCTCCAGTTGCCGTGCTGCGCCGGTTCCGGACTCGAACAGCCATGCCAGCGACGTCGTGTAGGGCTTTGACTCGCAGTGCTCGACGGTCAGATCGGCCACCGTCGCGAAGTCGAACCCGGCTGCGACCGCGCGCTGGTTGAACTCGACGTCCTCGCCGTTGCGCAGCGCCGGATCGTAGCCGACGCGGTCGAGCACGCGGCGGCGAAACAGCCCGTTGTTGCCGGTGACGACGGTGCTGCCCGGTCGTGGTCGGGCCGGGAGGCGAAGCGCGCGATGCACGAACGCGACGTCGCCGTCGGGCACCGCCAGTCCACCGACGCCGTCGAGTGCACCCTCCAGTTCCGCCGCGCAGGTGGTGTACCAGTGCGGCGGCAGGCGGATGTCGCCGTCGACCATCGCGATCAGATGGCCTCGAGCCGCTGAGGCGCCGACGGCGCGAGCTGCACCGCGGCCGTGGTTGGCGCCATCACCGGCCAACCGGATGCGTGGGTCGGCGCCGGCAAGGTTGCGGACCACGTCGGGCGTCGCGTCTGTCGATCCGTCGTCGACGACGATGATCTCGTAGTTGCCGCAGAGGCCGTCCAGTGCAGCGATCGATGCCAGGCACTGGCCGATGTTGGCGGCCTCGTTGAACGCGATGACGACGAACGAGACGCTGACCGTGTCGACCGCGGTACTCATGCGCGGCACTCGCGAAAGACGCGGCGGATCTCGCGCTCGTCGAGATCGGCCCAGTGGCGCACGGAATGGGTGACGAGCGCGCCGCGCTGCAGCAACGCGACGGGTGATGCGGGCAGGCCGCGCCACTTGATGGCCATTGGTTCCATCGGCCCACTGAAGTCGCCGATGTCGAAGCCGGCGGCACGGGTGGCGAGCGCCATGATGTGGTCCTCGCCGAGGCCGCTGCGGGCCAGTGTCGGGTCGCGCAGCAGGCCAAGCTCGGCCATGCGAGCGACTGCAGCACCGCTGTGGATGTACGCGCCGCCCAGCGCGTGCTGGCCGGGAACGTACGTCGGTCCGGCCATGCGTCGCAACCGGCGCAGGTGGGCGCGCAGGATCGGCTTGCGCAGTCCCTTCCAGCCGCACTCGCTGGCGAGGTGCAGCGCGGCGGGCGTGAAGTCGCGAGCCTGGCCGTCGGGGCCGGTGCGATGCGCACCGAGCAGACCGACACCGCGTGCGTGGGCGAAGCGATCCGCTGCGGCGTCAGCCAGACCGTGGCCGATGACGAGCGCGTCACTGTCGAGGCGCAGCACGAGGTCCGGCCGCGCCCGATCGAGGAGCGCGCGGTAGCCGTGGGCGATCTTGACCCACAGCCCGCCCTGCCCGCCGGTTGCGTCGCGGGGGGCGGCAACGACGTGCACGCTCGGGTCGTCGCCGACATCCAGCGGCGCGCCGGTGTCGTTGACCACGACGACGACTCTGCTCGCGTCGGTGTAGTGAAGCACCGAGGCAACCGTGTCGGCGACATCTTCGCCCGGGCCGGCCGGGATCACCACGCCGAGCCGGACGGACCGATCGGACGGGCTCATCCGGCCACCACCTGGACAGCGTCGCGAGCGAACGCGAGGGGCGAGAGGTGGCCGGTGCTGCGCCGTCCGTAGTCGTGCTTTGCGACCCCGTGCGCCAGACGCCGCGCCCGCTCGAGCGTCGATGGCGATCCGTACAGCTCGCTCCGCCGGCGCACACGGTCGGCACACTGTTGCAGCAGCTCGACAGCACCGGGCACGGCTCGCGGCAGGCGCGCAACGAAGTCGGCGTAGCCGAGCGTGATCGTGGCGAGCGTTTCGTAGTCGGCGGCGTGCGTGCCCATCGCCTCGCGGATCGCGTCCGTGCCGTGCACCGTCGAATCACCGGCGACATTGGCGTCGTGTTGGCGGTACAAGGTCAACGACTGGCGCAGCTCGACTCGACGGGTGCTCGCGAACGCCGCCAACGACACGACGTGGTCGTGGTTCATCGGCCGCTGCGTCTGGTGTGAGATCGGCCGCTCGCGTCGGTCCACACCGTCGAGCAGCTCGCGACGGAACATGGACGCGAACCCGGACGGCACGTGCCACGGATCGCCCTGGAGCGGGAGGAGCATGCGGGTGCGGCGGTAGTCGGGGCACCGTCGACCGGATTGGGTCAGCTCGTCGCCGACGGCCACCTGCGCAGCGTGGCTGACGAATCCAGCGGCGAACGATTCCAGCGCGCGGAAGCTGGCTGCGATCTTGAACGGATGCCACACGTCGTCCTGATCGGCCCACGAGATGATGTCGCACTCGGTCTGGTCGAGACCGTGGAAGAAGTTGTCGGCCAGGCCGCTGCACGGCCCGCGCACGACGCGGATCGGGGTGCGCACAGGACCGTTGGCGATGTCCTCGACGATCGCGACGGTGTCGTCGGTCGAGCCGTCGTCGGTGACGATCACCTCGTCCGGCGGGCGACTCTGCGCGACGATGCTGCGCAGCTGAGCGCCGACGTAGCGCTGGCCGTTGAACGTGGCCATGACGACGGCGATGCGGGCGGTCACGAGAGCACCGACCGGTAGACATCGAGGTGGGCCTCGGCGACGGTGCGCCACGACGTCCTCGAGGCGGTGTCTGCTGCTGCGCTCTCCATCCGCTCACGTGCTTCTGTCGAGAGGTCGAAGAACTGGCGGATGGTCGCAGCGATTACTTCGGGTTCGGCGTCGACCGCGAACCGAAGACATGCACCCGCGGGCACGTCGGCCAGACCGGGCAGATCGGGGATCGCGACCGGGCGACCCGCGGCGAGCGCGGTCTGCACCGATGCCGAATTGGCGACGTCCCGGAAGGGGAAGACGGCGAGCTCCGCAGCCGCGCAGAGGTCGGCCAGCTCGTCGTCGCTGACCCGCCGGTCGGCCCACTCAACGTTCGCAGCGGCGTCGGCCGCGTCGTGCAAAGCGGAAGCGACCTCGGTGTCACGGCAGCGGCCGGCGACGTGGAACGCGACATCCGGGACGTACTGTGCAGCGGCCACGAGGCGGTCGACGCCCTTGTACCGCTCGACCTGACCGAACCAGCCGACGATGCAGGCACCGTCGGGATCACCACGTCGTGTCCGTGCCGCTGAACGATCTCGGCGGTCGACCGTGGCCACGGCGGGGCCGATCGTGATCGACTCTGCGTTCCAACGTTCGACGAGCTGTGTCGCGCCGTGGGTGTTGAGCGAGATGATCACCGACGACGCGCCGACCAGCGCTCGCCGGGCCCGGTCGTCGTCGTCGAATACACGGTTGTGGGGGAGCAGGTTGTGCGCCGTCCACACGATCTCGACGCCGAGCACGGAGCACCAGCGCAGCCAGAGCTGGAACCACAACCGGAAGCCTCGCCGCATGGTCTCCGAGCCGTGTGCCCACGGTGGGCGGAGCTTGTAGGTCCAGTGGATGTGCACGATGCGCGTACCGCCAACCCGGGCCCACAGCGTGCTCCAGGGCAGCAGGACGAGGTTGATGGTCTCCGATCGGGTTGGCTCCGGGAAGTAGCCGACGTCCAAACCGGCGCCGGCCAGTTCATCGCGCAGCGTGCCCTGGTAGACGCCTTCCTCGCGCGGCATCATCAGCACGAGCGGCCGCCGGCGCACGAAGCGGCGAGCGATCTGCGCGAGCGCACCGAAGCCGAACAGCATGTTCTGGCGCACGACCTCGGTCGGCTGCGGCGCGCGGCGGTTCTTGGCGACCAGCGCTACAGGCACTGCGGCCCAGGCGAGCAGTGTGCGCGGCTTGCCACGCAACGCCCGCACGGCCGCTGGTACGAACGCGGCCAGCCAGGCCGGATAGACGAGCAGCGCCGGCGCGGTACGGGGGAGCGCGGCCCAGCGACGGCGGTGCTTGAGCCACAGCTGAGCCTGCGCTGCGCCGTACAGCTTCGAGCGCCGGGTCTGGCGCTTGCCGTCGCCCCAGTCCATGCCCATGACGGCGGCGCGCACCTGGCGCACTGGCATGTCGGCATCCTGCAGCTGCCACGCGAAGTCGACGTCGCTGCCGTAGCGGAAGCTCTCGTCGAAGCCGCCGACGGCGTCGAAGCTGACGCGAGAGAAGGCCATGTTCGCCGTCGGCGGAGAAGATGGGATCTCGCCGTCAGGGATGTCGTTGGCCGTTCGGTACACGCTGGCGCGCACGGATTCCACCGGCCCGCACGACGCGAACTGGTGGCCGTCCAGGATCGGCGTGACGAGCTCGCTCAACCAGTGCCCGGACGGCTCTCCGCCCGAGTCGCAGAACGCGATCACGGCGCCACGAGCCTCGGTGACGCCACGGTTGCGTTGATGCGGGATCGACACGGTGACGCCGACCGGGGCGACGTAGTCGAACCAACGCACCCAGGGCGCGGCGACACGAATGTCGTCCAGCCGTCCGGCCGACGCGTCGATCACCACGACCTCGGCACCGCCGGGGAACGACTCGATCTGCGGACGCAGCACTTCCAGCGTGTGTTCGAGGAAGCGCTCGTCCTTGTTGATGATCACGACCGATACCGCGGGCATCGCCATCGCGATGTCGCTCGCCGGCAGCTCCGCTTGCAGCGTCATGTCCTCCTCCAATGGTCCTCGATCTCACCGAGCTCGCGCACGACCCGCGCCGGGTTGCCGGCCACGAGTGCACGCGCCGGCACGGACTTGGTCACGATCGCGCCCGCCGCGATCACGGCGTGGTCGCCGATCGACACGCCGGGCAGGACGAGCGCGCCGCGCCCGATCCACACGTTGCGGCCGATCATCACCGGCGCGACGCGAATGTCGGCATCGGGCGTGACCCGATGGTGATCGGAATCGAAGATCGCCGCGAACTCGCCAATGCGGCAGTCGTCGCCGATCGAGATGTGGCGATGGGCCACGATCGACGCGTGGTGGTTGACGAACACCCGGTCGCCGATGTTCAGCACCGCGCCGTGCGCCGCGCCGATCTCGGCCCGGCCCTGCGTGCCCGACACCGCGAGCCGGCGGCCGATGCGCACCGCGCCGCCTCCGACGGTGCGCGGCCGGCGGCCGGTGACGCTGACGAGGCCGCTGTCCCACCGGCGCAGTCGCACGATCACGTTCGCAGTGATCGTCGATGGCATCGCTCTCACGGCCCGTAGTGGTGCAGCGATGCGCCGTGGACGCTTCCGCTCGACCTTCTGAACCGCAGCCGTGATCGGTTCCATGCGGCGGCGGGCGAACGGCCGGACCACGACCATCGCCCACACCGTCAACCCGTAGAGCAGCTGTCCGACCACCCATCCCTGGCCGATGCCGGCGACGCCGTGGCGGGCACCGACGAACGCGGCGGCGAGCAGGAACACCGAGCCGGCGACGTTGGCGACGAGGTACTCCTTGCGATCGAGGCGCACGTTGAGCACCACGTCGCCGATGTAGTTCGACGCAGCCACGACCGACGCCAGGCACAGCCAGCGAAGCGCGGACGAGCTGTTGGCCACGTATTCGGGACCGAACGTGGACAGCACCCGCTGAGCCGTGAAGGCGACGGCGAGTGCGAGCGGCACGAGCAACACCCAGGTGAAGGCCATCGTCTTGCGGGCCAGCGACGCCAGCCGTTCCGGCGCGGCGCTGGCTTCGGCGAACAGGCTCCGCGCCGAGGTCGACGGGATCACGTTCATCGCGCTGAAGATCATCATCGGCACGGCGATGTACGCCGCCGCCGATGGGCCGTTCTCGGCAATCGCCAACGTACCAACCGTTGCCGCCGGGACCATCGACGCTGCGCCGCCGACCCAGTTCACGAACGAATACGAGCGCACGGTGCGCAGCTGAGCCGGCCGGATGTGGTCACTGGCCAGCACGTCGACTCGCCGGATGCACGCCACGAGTGCGAGACCGCCGACCACGATCGCTGCCGTCAGTGCGAGCGCGAGACCCGTTGCGCCGAGCCCGGCGGACACGGCGATGCCGGCCAGCGCGAGCTTGGCGGCTCCGCCTGACAGCGTCTCGACGAGCAGAATCGTCGGCCGTCCGAGAGCCACGACCGCGCTGTCGACGACGTTGGCTGTTGCGTTGGCTGCGACCGTGACCGCTGAGATCGCCACCAGCGCGACCGCCGGCGCGCCGATCGACGTGCCCCCGAAGTACCAACCGACACCGACGCCGGTGCCGGCCAAGAGACCGACGCCCGCAACGCGCATCGTGGCTCGGCTGAGCAGGCCGAGCTGGTCGTTGCTCGTGCCGAGGAAGCGCAGCACCGTCTCGGGCATGCCCAGCGTGGACAGCGCGGACGCGAGCCCGATCAACCCGAAGAGCGCGCTGACGGGCCCGACCTGGGTCGGCGTGAACCACCGCGCCGCGATCGTCCAGAAGCCGAAGCCGAGCACCGACGCGACGAACACGTTCGCTGCCATCAGCACCGAGTTCTTGACGAGCGGGTCGAGCGCGCG
>JANNZY010000205.1:0-17694 GCA_031410915.1 Actinomycetes bacterium | reverse complement strand
CGCATGCCGAACGCCTTGGCGCGATCGGCGACTAGCTTGCCGATGCGTCCGAGGCCGACGATGCCGAGCGTCTTGTCCGCCAGCTCCACGCCTTCCCACCGGCTGCGCTCCCAGCGACCCGCCTTCAGCGCCGCGTTGGCCTGGGGCACGTTGCGGGCCTGCGAGAGCAGCAGCGCCATCGTGTGCTCGGCGGCGGAGATGATGTTGGACTGCGGCGCGTTGACGACCATGACGCCGCGGCGCGTCGCCGCTTCGACGTCGACGTTGTCGAGTCCGATGCCGGCCCGACCGACGACCACCAGATCGGTGGCCAGCTCGAGCAGTTCGGCGGTCACCTGCGTCGCGGAGCGGATGATGAGCGCGTGGGCACCGTCGATGTGTCGCGGAAGTTCCGTCAGATCGAGCTGGACGTCGATCTCATGGCCTGCCGCACGCAGTCGGTCGAGGCCACCGTCGGCGATTTCTTCCGTCACCAGGATGCGAGACATGACATCATCCTTACCTCCACGGTCGGGATTCGCCCACCGATTGAACGTTTTGTGAAAGGGTTTCCGCCCGTGGCGACGAACGAGCAGGTGGAGGCCGTGGAGCGCTGGTTCGTGGCTCGAGGCGTGCCCCATTTCATCGACAACTACGCAGCGCGCACCGACATCTGGACACGCGCCCTGCCGATCCTGCTGCTCGCCTACTTCACCGGCGGCCTGCGCGCGCTGGACATCCACTCGTGGAGCCTTGGCCGCAACATCGCCGCAGTCGCGGTTGTGATCGCCGTGCTGGTCATCGGCTGGGTGATCGCCAACATCGTGTTCCGGCGCCCGTGGCTGAGCCGGCCCCGCGAGATCGGAAAGCCGGAGCTGGTCGCGTTCGTGATCGGCCCGTCCATCCCGCCACTGATCTTCACCCAGTACGGCGATGCGATCGCGTCGTTCCTCACCGGCATCGGTGTGCTGATCGCGATCTACTTCGGCACGAGCTACGCCGTGCTGCCGATGCTGCGGTGGGCGTTCCAACGCGCGTTCCATCAGATTCTGCTGCTCGCCAACCTCATCGTCCGCGCCTTGCCACTCCTGCTGCTCTTCGCGACGTTCCTGTTCATCAGCACAGAGGTGTGGCAGGTGGCCGGCACGCTGGACGGCCTGGCCTACTGGTTCACGCTCGCGATCTTCTTTGCGCTCGGCACGCTCTTCGTCATCTCGCGGGTACCGCCGCTGATCCGGGATCTGGCCTCGTTCCCCTCGTGGTCGGACGTCCACGAGATGCTGTCGGACACCCCCGCTGCCGCGCTGGACCTGCCGACCGAGGGCGATCCGGAGCCGGACCCGCTCAAGGTCCGTCAGAAGCTCAACGTCGCGCTGCTGATGCTGTTCGGTCAGGCGCTGCAGATCACGCTCGTCGCAATCTTGCTGACCGGTTTCTTCGTCCTGTTCGGATTCCTGGCGATCTCGGAGTCAGTCGCGCACTCGTGGACGCAGCTCGAAGACGTTCACGTGCTGGCCCACGTGAAGCTCGACGGGCGAACGCTCGTCATCAGTGAGCCGCTGCTCCGCGTGGCCGGCTTCCTTGGAGCGTTCAGCGGGATGTACTTCACGGTCGTGCTCGCGACCGACGCCACCTATCGCGACGAGTTCGCCGAGGATGTGCGCCCGGAGGTGCACCGTCTGCTCGCCGCGCGGCTGGCCTACCGATGGGCGGTCCGTCACGCTCGCACGGCGACGGCGTGAGGTAGCTTCATCGCCATGCCACACCCATTCCTCTCCGCCGATTGGATGACCGAAGCGAAGGCCATTCGCGCCAAGTACGAAGGCCAGACCGGCAAGGTCACCCAGTCGATCCGGATCAATCAGGTCATCACCGACTCGCCATTCGGCGAGGGCGGCACGGTCAAGAGCTTCATCGACACGTCGTCGGGTGACGTGGTGATGGATCTCGGCGAGTTGGACTCGCCGGACTGCACGGTCAGCACGGACTACGAGACGGCGAAGAAGCTGTTCGTCGACCAGGATCAGGCGGCGGCGATGCAGGCCTTCATGGGCGGCAAGATCAAGGTGCAGGGCGACATGATGAAGATGATGGCGCTGCAGACGGCGATGCCGACCGACGATGCGTCACAGGCCATCGCCGACGAGATCAAGGCGATCACCTCCGACTGAGGTTCGGTCGGTCGGGCGCACGAACAGCGCCGCGATCGACGCCCCGCACGCAACTGCGGCGGACACCATGAACGCGGCCCGGTAGGACGCGACGAGACCGCTGGACTCGCGCGAGGCCTGCACGGCGGTCATCACGACCGAGCCGAGCACGGCACCGAGCTGCGTCGAGAGCTGCTGCATCGCGCCGGCGACGCCGAGGCTGCCGGTGTCGACTGCGTTGGCGACGAGCGTGGTCATCGCCGGCGACGCCATGCCGACACCGACGCCGGACAACGCGAGCGCGAGGATCACGACGAGGATCGACGAACCCTCGGCGACCGACGCGAACACCACCATCGAGATCGCGACGCACGCGCCGCCGACCACGCCGGTGACGCGCTCACCGACCTTGATCGTCGCGTAGCCGGCGATCGGCGCGATCACCGCGAACGTCAGCGGCCGGGCGATGACGATGTTGCCGATCTCGGTCTTCTCCAGGCCGAGCACGTTCTCCAGCAGCCGTGGCGCGAACAGGAAGCCGCCCATGTAGGCGAAGTTGGCCAGGCTCTGACTCATGATCGGTAGCGCGATGTTGCGTGTCCGCAGCCAGTGCAACGGCAGGAGCGGCGCCTCGGCACGGCGTTCGACGGCGACGAACAACCGCACCCCGACGCCGCTGGCCACGAAACAGGCGAGCGTCGCCGGGCTCGACCAGCCCCACGACGATCCCTGCGAGATGCCTGCCAGCAGCGATGTCGCGCTGAGCCCCAACGTCACGGATCCGGCGATGTCGAACTTGACCTTGTCCTGGCGTTCGGTGTCGGGCAGCAGCCACAGCGCGGCGATCACACCGATCAGGCAGAGCGGTGCCTGGACGACGAAGATGCTGCGCCAGCCGACAGACTCGACCAGGATCGCGCCGGCGACCACACCGATCACGGGTGCGCCGGCGTTGACGAAGCTCCAGTAGCTGAGCGGCTTGACCCGGTCCTCGGGCGCGAACAGGCGGTTGATGTAGGCCATCGTCGACGGCCCGGTAGCCGCGCCGGCCGTCGCGCTGAGCGTGCGGAACGAAATCATCGACAGCGCGTTCCACGAGAACACGGTCAGGATCGCGAACACACCGGCACCGGCGAGGCCACCGACGAAGATGCGTTTGTGCCCCCACAGGTCGCCGGCCTTGCCGTACACCGGGCCGACCACGCCGAAGGCGAGCATCGGACCGGTGATGCACCAACTCATCACGGCTTCGGTCGTGCCGAACTCGTCGGCGATGTCCTTCAGTGACACGACGAGGATCGTGATCGTGAACGCGACCGTGAACAACCCGGAGAGGACCACGATGAGCAGCGCCCAACGGCGGTCGATGCCGACGGTGGTGGCGATGCGCCGGCGGAGCAGGATCGGCCAGGGGACGACCGCGATCTCCTCGATGCCTGCCCCGTCGACCTCCAGCGTCTGGCGCTCGGTGGAGGTGTGAATCGGCTCCGGCACGAATCACGATCGTATGGGCGAGCGAACATCCACTCGCAGTTGCACCCGCCGGACTTCGGTCACGCGGGTGATGGCAGGATGGCGGAATGGCTCTGCCCCCGCCGCCCGCATCGTCGTCTCCAGCGGAGTGGTTGCCACCGCCGCCAGGCGCTCCCCCGGCCGCCCCCACGCCGCGGCTCGGCGCGATCGAGGCACCGCCGCGGGTGTTGGCGTGGCTCAACTCGCTGCTCGACCTGTCCTACGGCAACCCGCTGATCGACATGAAGCCGGGTCGCCACGCGATCCAGATCGAGCCCGGGCCCGAGGGTCTGGCCGCGCTGGAGAACCGCGTCATGGCCTCCGGCAACACGGTGGAGATGTTCCCCGTCGAGGGCAAGACCGACGAGCTCGACGCGGCCATCACCCGGCTCAAGCGCAAGGCCCGCGAGATCGAGTCCCAGACCGGCAGCAACAACCTGTTCCTCGCGATCGGCTCGATCACGTGGACCGCGCCGCACGACGACCGCACGGCGACGTCGCCGCTGTTCCTGATCCCGATCCGCATCACCGGCTCGGCGACATCGGCGTTTCGGATGTCGGCCGACGACGGCGTCGAGGTGACACCGAACTACTGCCTCGTCGAGAAGCTGCGGCGCACGTTCGACTTGGAGATCCCCGATCTGGAGACGCCAGACCTCGACGACGCGGGCATCGATGTCGACCGCACCATCGCAGCGGTGCGCCGCGCGCTGGCCGCCCGCCACCTCGACGACATCGTCGTCTCCGAGACCGCGCACGTGGCGGTGTTGAACTTCGCCAACTTCCGGCTGTGGAAGGACATGCGCGAGCACTGGCCGACGTTCCTGTCCAACGATGTCGTGCGCCACCTCGTCGAGTCACCGGGCGAGACGTTCGTCGACGCGGCCGGCAATGCGCCGATCCCCGACGACCTGCTCTGCCCGATCGAGATCGACGAGTCGCAGCTGCAGGCCGTGCAATGGGCCGCGGCCGGGCGGTCGTTCGTGATCGAAGGCCCACCGGGCACGGGCAAGTCGCAGACGATCACGAACCTGCTGGCGGCCTGCATCGCGGCGAACAGGCGCGTGCTCTTCGTCGCCCAAAAGCAGCCCGCGCTACAGGTCGTCAAGAAGCGGCTCGAGCAGATCGGGCTGACGCCGTTCTGCATCGATCTGCACGACAAGGGCAGCAAGCCCGACGACATCCGCCGCCAGATCCGCGACGCACTGGATTTCACGGGCGTCGACCGCGAGTCGGAGTGGGCCGAGCTGTCGGCCCGACTACTGTCCGACGAACTCGCACTCGGTGCGTACCGCGACGCGATCCACGGCACGAACCCGGCCGGTTACTCGGCATGGAGCGCGCGGCAGGAGTTGGACGAACTCGGGCCAGGCGAGGCCGCTGTCGTCCCGGACGAGTTCGTGACGTCGGCCAGCGATCGTGTGCCCGCAGTGAGAGACGCGTTGCTCGAGTTGCCCTCGATCGTGACCGGCGAGCGGATCGATCCCGGTGCGCCGTGGGCGTTGTGCGGCCGCGACGACTTCGAGGCCATCGACCAGACCGCGCTCGCCGGTCTCGTCGCACGGTTGCAGACCGCGCTGGACACGTTGTCGCGCCTGCCCGCGCAACCGAAGCAGGCACTCGCCCGCCTGGCCGGACCGACGAGCCTGTCCACCGCGATCGCGACGATCGAGCTGTCGTTCAGCGCCGGCGCAGGCGTGGTCGGCGAGGCCGAACTGGCGTCGGTCGGCACACCGACGTGGGCCGCACAGCGCGACGCCGCGCTCGCCCGCCTGGACGAGTTCCAGGTGACTCATGCCGTGCTGCTGTCGACGTTACGCGAGGCGGTCTTCGCGACCGACCTCGGCCCAATCATCGAAGCCGGTTCTGAAGCAGCGACCGCCGGTCTGCTCTCACGCGGCAAGAAGGAGCGCGTCTTCGACCTACTGGTTGCGCCCGTGTTGGCGGACCGCGGTGAACGCGAACCGGCGGAGTTGGTCGGCCTGCTGCAACAGGTCGAGCCGGCACGCTCTGATGCCGAAGAGGTCGCCACGCAGCTGCGCACCGTGCCCGCGCTGCGGTTGCCGACGGGATGGTCGGCCATCGACGCCGCCGATGTCGTCTACGCCCGCACCCGTCTCGGCGCGTTGGAGGCCGAGGCCCAGCAGCTGCGGGCGCCCGATGCCGCGGGTATCCGCGCCGCCTGTGCCGCGGGATGGGTCCCGGATCAACCGACGATGACCGCGCTTCGAGACGCCGCACACCTGTGGAACGAGCTGACGACAGCATTGTCGATCACGCCCGAGTCGACCACCCGCTGGCGCAACGGCCGAGGGTTCTTCGAGGCGTGGGCGACTGCGAACCCGGTGTGGGCCAGTGCTGCGCCACGCTTCCTCGCGCTGCAACGTTGGTGTGACGTGGTCCGCTGCGTGCGCCCCGTAGCCGACGCCGGGCTCGGCGACTTGGCCGCCGACCTGCTCGACGGCACGGCGGATGCCGACGGTGCGTACGACCGCTTCCGTCGCGGTCTGGTGACGGCGGCACTGAACGAGCGCCTCGTCGCCGGCCGCGCCGACCAGTTCGACGGACGCGCCCACGACCGCAGAGTCGCGCAGTTCATCTCCCGCGACGGCGAGCGTCGCGAGTTGCTGCGTGCCGTGATCCCCTACCACCTCGTGCAGGACCGCCCGTTCCGCCCCGGCGCACGCTTCGGCGAGTACGGCGCATTGGAGCGCGAGCTGTCCAAGACCACCCGGCGGATGAGCATCCGCTCGCTCGTGCAGCGCTACGGGGAGATCCTGCCGACGCTGACACCGTGCTTTCTGATGAGCCCCGATTCCGTCGCCCGCTTCCTGCCGCCGGGTTCGGTGCAGTTCGACCTCGTCGTGTTCGACGAGGCGTCTCAGATCGAGGTGGCCGAGGCGATCGGCGCGATGGGCCGGGCCCGCGCGGTCGTGGTCGTCGGTGACAGCAAGCAGATGCCGCCGAGCACGTTCGGCGGCGCGCTCCCCTCGACAGAAGCCGAAGCCGAGGACCAGACCGTGATCGAGGACCTGGAGAGCATCCTGTCCGAGTGCGTCGAGAGCAACCTGCCCCGGCTGTACCTGCGCTGCCACTACCGGAGCCGCCACGAGGGGTTGATCGCGTTCAGCAATGCCGCGTTCTACGAGGGCCGGCTGACCACGTTCCCCTCGCCGAAGGCCGACGGTCCCGCACCGATCCACTGGCGGCGCGTGAACGGCCACTTCGACCGCGCCGGTGAGGGCACGGCCGACACGTTCCGCACCAATCGCGTCGAAGCCGACGCGATCGTCGCCGAGATCGTCGCCCGCTTGGATGACCCCGCCCGCGCCGGGCAGAGCATCTGCGTCGTCACGCTGAACGTGCAACAGCAGGCGCTGGTGTTGCAGCTGTTGGAGGGCCACGACGAACGCATCCGCGCATTGCTCGACGACGAGACCGACGCCGGCCTGATCGTGCGCAACCTGGAGAGCGTGCAGGGCGACGAACGTGATGTCGTGTTGATCTCCGTCGCCTTCGCCGCGATCGACGGGAAGCTGCCGTTGCACTTCGGGCCGTTGAACCGCATCGGCGGCGAGCGGCGGTTGAACGTGGCCATCACCCGTGCCCGCCAGGAGGTTGTGGTGTTTTGCTCGTTCGACCCGGAGGACATGCAACTCGGCGACACGCCGGCGAAGGGTCTGGAGTTGCTGAAGGCGTACCTGTCGATGGCGCGCGACGGGCTCACGGCCCCCGGCGTAGCGTCGCTCGCGAGTTCGACCGCGCCGGCCCGGCATCGCGACGAGATCGCCGACGCGCTGCGCGAACGTGGCGTGCGAGTCCGCACCGACGTCGGCCTCTCCGCGTTCCGCGTCGACCTGGCTGTCGGCCCTTCTGACAGTGAGGACTGGACCGTCGCCGTGCTGCTCGATGGTCCAGCGTGGTCGTCGCGCGCCACGGTGTACGACCGCGACGCGCTGCCCGTACATGTGCTCGCGATGATGGGCTGGCCGCGCGTCGTACGCGTCTGGCTGCCCTCCTGGCTGCAGGAGCGAGACCGAGTGCTCGACGAGATCGTCGCTGCGACACGCCGCCCGGAACCGCCAGCCGTGTCCGTCGTCGACCTGCCTCCCCCGCCCGTCGGCCCGATCGCCGAGCCATCCGCCGACCCGGTCGTGTCCGACCACGAGATGGAGTTCGTCGCGGCCGCCGAGTCGCCGCTCGGCGCGCGAGACGTGCTTGATCGCCTCGACGAGCCGGATGCCCGCGATCTGGTCGAGCGGGCGATCGCCGAGACGCTGGCCACGGAGGCACCGATCCATGCGACCCGGCTGGCCAAGATCGTGGCTACCCGGTTCGGGTTCGAGCAGGTCCGCCAGAACCGCATCGACGACATCCTCGAGCTGGCGACGCAGTCCTACACCAGGCGCAGCGAGTTCGGCGTGTTCCTGTGGGCGACGGATGTCGATGCCGACGCGTGGACCCGCTACCGCCGCACACCCGCCGGCGTCGAACGCCAACTCGACCAGATCGCGCCAGAGGAGATCGCCAACGCGATGGTGGACATCGCCGCGATGAGCCACACCATCACCGTCGACGAGTTGACCACCGTCGTCGGGGGCATCTTCGGCGCGCGCAAGGTCTCGACGGTGGCGCGAACACACCTCGAGGCAGTGGTTGCCTGGGCAGTGGGTCTCGGCCGTCTGGAGGAGGTCGACGGCGGCCTGCGCACCCCGTGAAACATTGATTGGCGCTCAAGACCATCGAGCTTCGTTCCGATGAAGTGTCGTGGCGAGGGCATTGGTCGGATTCGGGACCGGCGACCATCAGGTCCTCGGAGCACTGCAGCAACTCGACGACGACTGGATGATCGCGGTCAAGCCCGCATTGGGTGATCTCATTCCCGACTTCGTCGCGCTGCATCCCGAGTTCGGTGTGTGCGCGATTCGAGTCTGCGACTGGACGGTGGGCGCGTTCCGTCAGGGGCTGGACGGGATGATCGAGGTGCGCGGCACGACCGGCTGGTATCCCACCGGCGAGTCACCTCGCTGGGACGCCCTGCAGTTGCGCAACCGGATCTTCGACGAGCACTTCATCGCGACGGGCACGCGAACCGCCGACGACACGATCGTGCGCGGCATGGTCGTGCTGGCGAAGTACACGACGGACGAGGCCTGCAACCTGCTCCGGCGACCACAGATGGTCAGCGCCGAACACTGGATCGACGTCTGGGGCGGTCGTGAGTTCGGTCTGCACACGGCGTGCGCGCTGACCGGCGATCCGCGGATGCGACCCAAGGACGTGCCTGCCGAACCGTTCGAGCAGTTCGTGCGCACACTGAAGTTCGATCACTCGCTGGCCTCCATCGCCTGATCCTGACCGGGGCCCCTGGCGCATGCCGCCGGTAGCATTCCGCCCATGCGCTTGATCGAGGCGACGGAACACGAGTCCGTTCGCGCCGGAGAGATCCCCACTCACGTCTCGTGCATCATGGACGGCAACGGTCGCTGGGCCTCGATGCGCGACCTGAGCCGGTCGCAGGGCCACGCCGCAGCCGAGGAATCCGTCGACGCCGTCGTCGACGGATGCCTCGAGCTGGGCGTCGGTTGGCTGTCGGTCTACGCCTTCTCCACCGAGAACTGGAGCCGCGAGCCGGCCGAGGTCGCGTTCTTGATGAGCCTGCACGAGTGGCTGCTGCGTGACGAGAAGCGCAAGCGGTTCCGCGACATCGGCGTGCGGCTGCGTTTCGTCGGCGATCTGGCCGACCCGCGCATCCCCGACCAATGCCGCAACTGGCTCCACGAGTGCGAGGAGATGACGCTCCACAACGACCGCCTGCAGTTCGCGATCGCGTTCAACTACGGCGGTCGGGCGGAGACGCTCAACGCCGTCAAACGGTTGATGGTCACCGGGCGCGACCCTGCGTCGCTGACCGAGGACGACCTCGCCGCGGCGATGTACGACCCGGAGATGCCCGACATCGACCTCCTCATCCGCACGTCGTCGGAGTTCCGCCTGTCCAACTACTTCCCGTGGCACGCGGCGTATTCCGAGTTCGTCTTCATCGACACGTTGTGGCCCGACTTTCGCGCCGGGCACCTGTACTCAGCCGTGGCCGAGTACCAATCACGCCGCCGCCGCAAGGGTGGAATCGCGGTCACCGGAGGACACCATGGACGCTTCTGAATTCGGCGAGCTGCTCGGCATCGCCGACCTCGGACACGCACTCGTCGACGTCGCCGACCAGCTCACGGTCGCACTGCAAGGCACGCCCGAGCTGGCCGTGCCATCAGAGCGGATGCTGAACGCGGGTGGCAAGCGGCTGCGGCCGCTGCTCACCATCGCGGCTGCATCGATCTGTGAGCCATCGATCTCGATCAAGCCGCTCGACGACCGAGTGCGCCATGGCGCGGCATCGGTGGAACTCGTCCACGTCGGCTCGCTCGTGCACGACGACATCCTCGACAAGGCGTCATCGCGCCGCGGGGTGCCCACTGTCAACGCCGTCGAAGGCGACGACCAGGCGCTGCTCGTCGGCGACTTCCTGCTCGCCCGAGCCGGCGTCGAAGCCGCGCACGTGTCGAAGGAAGTGGCGATGAGCCTGGCCATCACCATCGCCGATCTGTGCGACGGGCAGAGCCTGGAGAGCGTGTGGCAGTCGCGCCCGGAGCGCACCGTCGAGGATGCAATCCTGTCCATCCGCGGCAAGACCGGCGCGCTGATGCGGGCCGCTTGCGACATCGGCGCGTACTGCGTCGGCGCCAACGAATACGCACCGGCGCTGGCCGATTTCGGCATGAACTTCGGCTGCGCGTTCCAGCTCGTCGACGATCTGCTCGACCTGACGTCCACCGCCGAGTTGATGGGCAAGCCGGTCAACAACGACGTCAAGGCCGGCGTGTACACCGCACCGATGCTGTTCGGCGTGGATCGCCTCGACGACTCCGACGCCGCCCGGCGGCTGATGGCTCGCGCCGCCACCGACCAGCAGGCCGCCGACGAGTTCCGCCGTCTCGTGCTCTCCACGAACGCGGTCGCGCTGACGCTCGATCTGATCGAGGACTACAACGAGCGGGCCACGTTTGCTTTGAGCTCGCTGCCCGCCGGTCCCACCAAGGACGGCCTGGCGATCCTGCCCAAGGCCTACCTCGACGAGATCTGGCTCGAGAAGTCGGTCAGCTCGTAGTCAGGTGATGGTCTCGCCGCCGTCGACGATGAGGGTTTGGCCGGTGATGAACGACGATTCGTCACTGAGGAAGAAGCAGATCGCCGCAGCGAGCTCGGCCGCGGTGCCCATGCGTTGCATCGGGATCTTCTGACCGAAGATGCGCTCGCCCTCTTCGATGTCGGCGGCGCGGGCCAACATCAGCGGCGTCGTCATGCCGGTGATCGTGCGGCCGGGCGCGATGCAGTTGATGCGCACCTCGGGTAGCCCCTCCAGGCACAGCTGCCGGGTGAGCCCGGTGATGCCCGCCTTGGCCGCGCCGTAGGGAACGTTGTTGCCGTTCGCCGTGAAAGCTGCGGTCGATGCAATCGTGACGATCGAGCCCTTGCCCCTGGCCTTCATGAGCGGCAACGCGTGCTTGCAGACGTTGAACGTGCCGCCGACGTGCACCTCCATCATCCGGTTGAAGCGAGCGCTGTCCCACTCCCCGATCGGGCCGAACTCGGCGTGACCGGCGGCGGCCAGAACAAGATCGATCCCGCCGAGCCGCTCGGCGGTGGCCGCCACGGCCGCGGCGACCGCTGCGTCGTCGGCGACGTTGGCCGCGAGACCGATGCAGCCGGGCAGTTCCGCCGCCGCGGCCTGCGCCCGGTCAAGATCGAGGTCGACGAGCGCCGCCCGTCCGCCCTCGGCCACCACCCGCTCAGCAGTGGCGCGGCCGATGCCGCTCACTCCACCGGTGACAAACAGGACCTGATTCTCGAAGCGCATCCCGCCATTCTGCACCCGCAGGTTCGTGATCTCACACTCCCTGGGGAGCGTTTGTGTGGTCGGCGAGGGTGGTGTTGGTGACGACATCGATCACGTAGTCGATGTCGTCCATGCGATCACCGAGCCATCCACACCTGCCGTCGGCGGCGGTGCGCGCATGGGCATCGACGGCGTCGACGCTCCCCAGGGAGTTTTCCGGTGGATGCAACACTGTCCCGTCACCACGTATGAAGGACAGCCGATCGCGCGGATCGCCCTTTGATCGACCAGCCGCCCTCATGCATCAACCGATGATGGAACCGACACAACGACACCAGATTGCCCTCCACCGTCGGACCGTGATCGAGCCAGTGCACGATGTGATGCACATCCACCCAACCCTTGCGATCGCACCCCGGGAACCGACATCCGCCATCACGCAGCAGGATCAACCGGCGCAGTCTGCGGTTCGGCACCCGCTGGCGTTCGCCCACCTTCGTGATCTGGCCGCTGTCGCCCTCCAACAGCCCCTCGACGACGGCGTCGCAGAGCAGCCGCTTCGCCGTCGCCGTGGGAACCCCGACCGCAACGTCGCTCCCCGTCGAATCTCCAGCCGAGGCTGCACACTGACTGTCCGGATCGGGGTACCGGTCGTCGCCGTCGAACACGTCGTCGTCGACATGGACCGACACCAGATACCGAGGCTCGGATCCGGCCGCTTCATCGAAGTGCGCAACGGCATGCTCGGCCATCGTGATCACCGCGTCCGCACGACGGGACGCGTGCTTGACCGTTAGATCGTCGTTGGACACGAACATGTCGATCGAGGCGAGCAGCGCCTTGCCGGCCTCGACAGGCAAACGGATCGTGAACTCCAACTCGGCGTCATCGTGGCGGACCCACACGCCGCGGCCCGCATGTGCCCGACGCTCGCTGTCCAACGCATCGGGCTCTCGGCGGCGCATCGCGGCGCACAGCCGCTCGACCTGATTCGACGTCGCCACCATCGCTACGTCGAGCAATGCCTCCTCGGTATCCAACGTCGCCACCCGAGTCAGGGCCCGTGCCTTCGCGTAGGGCAGCGCTCCGACTGCCATCGCGTCAGCGAACCGCTCGAACCGTTGCAACGCGTGCGCCACACGCACCTTCTCGCGCGCCGCGCGCATGTCCAGACCGACCTGGCGACACAACCACGCCGCGCACGACATCGCCCCAGAACCGACCCAACCCTGCCGATCGTCGAACTCGGCCACGAGCAGCAACCACTCCAACTCGGCCGCCGTCACGTTCGCCGAACGCCGACAGATCTCGGCCTCCAGCACATCCAAAGACATCGGCACCCGCACACCCTGATGACCCATTGATCCGCTCATCCCCCCATCATGAACAAAGGGTCATACAGAGAACCGACGCCTCTCGACAGTCCGTGACCTGAACCTTCACGGACCAATGTGGCTCGCCGCGACTGGCGCTTCCTCGACTCCTCCATCGACAGCAGGATCATTGGCTGCAACGCGTCCGAAGCGCAGACCGCGAAATCGTCCTGCTACTTCATGTCCGACCTCGTATCCGAGGATGCGGCACTCGCCTCGCCCGCTGGTGATCGTGCTGATTGCTCTCGCCGGCTGCAGCGCGGTTGGCTCGTCGTCGACGTCCGATGGGACGACGACCGTTGCCGAGCCGACCACGATCGCGACTCCGTCCACAGCGACGGAGCGGACGAGAATGTCAAGTTCGGCCGACGCAAGCTCGACCGTCGCCACCGCCGTCGTCCCGGTGCTCGAGGATGGTTGTGGTCGCTCACCCTGATGACCATCACGCCGGGCCTCGGTCCACTGACACATATCGTCGTCGAGGCAGAGCCGCAGTTCGGTTTGCCCTGTTCGTATCCACAACGCGGGCGAGTTCGACGAGTCTGCTGCACCAGCGCTTCTCATCGGTCCGATTCCGCACATCGTGCTCGGCGAGTTGGACCTCGTCGTCGTCAAGGCCGGCGGCGACACAGTTCGGCGTAGCTCGGTCGCACGTTGAGATTTCAGGAACCACATGTCACCCGGTTGGAGGGTCTGCGGCATCATTGCTGTGTGAGGGGGGACTTGACGGTCGAGGACGCGTTCCGAAAGTGGGCAGACGAGCTCACCCGATACGCCACGGCTCTCGTCGGTCCGGCTGACGCGTCAGATCTCGTCGCCGAGACATTCGCGACCATGGTCGCTCGTGGAGCCGCAGCCTGGCAGTCCGTGTGTGAACCGCGCAACTACCTCTACCGGTCGGTCACGAATGCCGCGTCGATGTCAGCCCGGAGCAGGTCCCGCCGGCATCAACGCGAATTGCGTTGGCTCGCAGAGCCACCGCACACCGAACTACTCATCGATCCATCGGTGCGCTCAGCGCTGAACGAGCTCAGCGTTCAGCAGCGGGCTGTCATCGTGTTGACCTACTGGCTCGATCTCGCGCCCGCCACGGTCGCCGAGATGGTCGGAGTCTCCGAGGGTTCAGTCAAGCGGCAGCTGGCACGAGCCCGATCCACACTTCGAAAGGTGTTGCAATGACCGTTCCCTTCGACACCAGGCTGCGACAGTTGGCTCAAGAGTTGACCGACGCAGCTCCTCTGCCGCCGTCGTGGGACGAAGTTCCGGTCGCGCAGATCGAGGTGGCCGAGCCATCCCCGCGGAATCGCCGGCTGACGGCGATTCTTGCCTCAGCCGCGATCGTCGGGCTTGTCGTGGCGGGCATCGCGCTGACTCGAGATCGCTCGCACACGAGCAGTGTCCGCAGCCCAGCTCCATCGGCACCGAGCATCGGTTCAGAGTCGACGGTGTCGACGACATCCACTGCGACGAGCACATCGGTCGTTTCAGCCTCACCGACGATCGCTGTCAGCTATACCGCGCCGCCGCCGATGCTGGAACTCCAACCGTTCGCGACAGTCGACGTTCCACCGGGATCGAGCGGCCCGCAGAGCATTCCGCCGATCGCCGCGCTCGACGGTGGTCGGGCCGCCGTCATCGACCTCGACGGCGGCGAGGTCATCGTCGTGGAGCCGTACATCGGCGGGCTGCAGCAGCACATACCGCTCGAGACGACGCCGGGTCCGTTCATGGTCAACGGCGACCACGACGTGCTCTACGGCATCGCCCAGCGCGGGGACGAGAGCAACCCCGCCGCCGCAGAGATCGTCGCCATCGCGTTGACCGGGCCGCGCGCCGGCTCCGAGATCGCTGCAGTGTCCGTCAGCATCCTCCCCTACACCGAGGCCGGGCGCACGATGCTGGGGGACGGTCGCGACGGCATCATCGACAGACGAACGGGCGAGCAGTTGCTTCCATACGTCGGCACCGATGGCAGCCCCAAGGGATACGACGAGGCACCCCCCAACTATCGTCTCGACGAGAACGGCATCGTGACCGACATGAACGGTTCCGGCCGGTGGAACCTCACGATCGAGCGCGATCCGAACTATCGCGGCATGTACGACACGGAGCCACCGCCCGCTCCGATCGGCTACGGCCGCGCCATCTACTGGACCGCTCTGGGTCCAGCGGCGGATCCGACGCTGGATGTCTCGGACCCGACGCTGCCGGTGATCGCTGTGCTGCAAGCCGATGGAACGGGTGCGTGGTACGGCATCCCGGATGGATGGATCGTCGTCGCCAGCGATCTGGAAGGAGTCGTCTTCGCTCGCCGCCTCGGCGACAACATCGAACTCGCCACGCTGCCGCCGTGACGACTGTTCCACGGAGTCGAGAGCGTCCCTGACGAACACTTGAAGGTTGGTTCCCTCAAGGGATTGGCAACGGTGCCGAAACTCTGAGTGCAGGGCGATGGGAGCTCTGTGGCGGACGGAGCAGGCAAATGGCGAGGATCATCCCAGCGGTCAGCGAGTTGGACGAGGGTCCGACATCGCTCGATCTCGGTGAGTGGTACGTGCTGAATGCCTTGCGCGCGCTCGACAACGGCTGGATCGTGTACGTGCGACCGCAGCTCGAAGCAACGCAGCCGAGCTTCGTCGTCGCCAACCCGATGTATGGCGTCTGCGTCGCTGGCGTTCGCGACTGGGTCGTCGGTGCGCATCGCCAGGACTTCGACGGTCGCCTCGAGCAGGCTACGTCCGAGCACAACTGGGCACCGATCGACGACATGCCCCGCGCCGAGGTGCACCGCAGCCGCAGCGAGATCATCCAACGCTTCTTCGACGACTGCGGCAGCCCGGCCGCCAAGCTCGGCCTCGTGCGCGCGATCGTCGTGCTCCCCCGCTATCGCACCGGCGACGCTCGCGAGTTGTTGTCTGTGCCCGAGGCCGGCGGACGCGGGGAACAGACCGTTGAGGTGTGGGGCGGCGGCATGCTCAAGATCGCCCTGCTGGCCGTACTGACCGGACGGGCCAAGCCGGCCCGGCGAAAGGTGCCGGTCGAGGGCTTCCACAGCATGTGCCAGGTGCTCAACGTGCCGGCCACGCTGCAACTGTCGCGCTGACACGGGCCGCCGTGCCATATTGGAGCGATGACCAGCACCACGATGACACGACGCTTCGTCCGCGCCGACGGACCGGACAAGGTGACCGGCAGCGGTCGCTACACCGCCGACCTCAGCCTGACGGGCATGCTGGCCGCGAAGTTCCGCTACGCCGACGTCACCCACGGCCGGATCACCAAGCTCGACACGACCGTGGCGAAGGCGATGCCGGGCGTGTTCGCAGTGCTGACCCAGGACGACGTACCCGACGTGCACTTCGGCCCGTTCGTGGCCGATCGCACGTTGTTCGCGAAGGACGTCGTCCGCTTCGAGGGTGAGATCGTGGCCGCCGTCGCCGCGATCACCCCGGAGATCGCCGCAGCTGCGGCCGCCGCGATCGTCGTCGAATACGAACCGTTCCCCGTCGTGACCGACCTCGAAGCTGCGCTCGTCGCCGGGTCCACGCTCGTGCACGCCGGATGGAGCGACTACGGCTCGGCCGATCCGGTCGTGCGTGACGCGAACGACGCGTCGTTCTCGTCGATCTCGAAGGGCGATGCCGAAGCGGGCATGGCCGCCGCCGACCACGTCGTCACGAGCCGCTACGTTGCCGACGCTTCGCACGCCGCGCCCATCGAGCCGCGCGCGGTCGTGGCCCAGTGGGAGGGCAACAAGGTCACGATCTGGACGTCGACGCAGGTGCCGTACGACGCCCGCGCCGGCGTGTGTGAAACGCTGGAGATGCCGGCCAACCGGGTGCGCATCATCGTGCCCCACCTCGGTGGGGGGTTCGGTGGCAAGTGCGGCTTCCACTACGAGGCTCACATCGCCGCGCTGGCGCGCGCCGCGCGCCGCCCGGTGCGGCTCGTGTTCTCCCGGCGCGAAGAGTTCCTGGCCCCCGACCGGCGCCGTGAGGGCATGATCATCGACGTCACGACAGGCGTGCGCAACGACGGCACGATCACCGCCCGCACGGCCTGGATCGCGATCGACAACGGCGCCTACACGGCGGACTCGGGCTTCTTCTCCCAGCTCGCCGCGATGCATGTCGCCGGCCCGTACAAGATCCCCAACGTGCACGTCGAAGCTCACCTCGTCTACACCAATCATCAGCCCTCCGGATCCGTGCGGGCGCCAACGGCACCGCAGGCGTGCTGGGCGATCGAGTCGCACACCGACGAGGTCGCTGCAGTGTTGGGCATGGACCCGGTCGCGTTCCGCAAGCTCAACGCAGTGGACACCGGGGCCGAGGGTCCGACCGGCCAGACGTATGGCGAGATCGGTGTGCAGCAGTGCATCGACAAGGCGACCGAGTTGGTCGGCTACGGCCGTCAGTTGCCCGACGACGAGGCCATCGGTGTGGCCATCGGGTGGTGGCCCAGCTTCGCCGTGCCGTCGGGTGCCTACTTGAAGATCGACGGCGACGGATCGGGCCAGATCATCACCGGCGCGCAGGAATGTGGCACGGGCGCGGTGATGACACTGCGCCAGCTCGCCGCAGACGAACTGGGCATGGACCCGGAGGACTTCGAGCTCGTCTACCAGGACACCAGCGTGGCCCCGTACGACATGGGTGCCACGGGGTCGCAGACGTTGTTCAACAACGGACGTGCGGTCGTGCACGCAGCGGGTCAGGTGGCCGAGCAGTTGCGCAACCTGGCGGCCGAGAAGCTGGAGGCCAACCCGGCCGACATCGTGCTCGCC
>JANNZY010000204.1:0-8444 GCA_031410915.1 Actinomycetes bacterium | reverse complement strand
TATTTGTCTGATGTTTTGTGGGATTGGTGTTGGTGGGCGCGCGTGTGTTCGGTAGCGTTGCTGATGTTCGTCTTCCCCGACGGTGCAACGTCTTGACGGGTCAACCCCGTCCACCATTTCTGGTTGTTGTCGGTCCCACGGTTCGTGGGCGTGTTGGTGTGGGAGGTGAACGGATGCAAGCGGTCGCCGAGATGGTCGATGTGGATGAGTTCCGTTTCCTCGGTGGCGCGCAACGCGACGCAGCGTTGATGGATGTGGAGCGTGAGATCCGCCGCTTGCAAGCGCATCAGTTGGAGATGGTCCAGGTCGTGGCGTCGTCGATGTCGTACACCGACGACGCGCACATGAGTGTGCGGTCGTGGTTGGCGGCGGTCACCAACACGTCGCGTGACACCGCCGGACAACAGGTCCGTGTGGCCCGGATGCTCGCGGCGATGCCCGCCGTCGCCGCCGCCGCGGGGCAGGGGCGTATCGGCCAGGATCAGTTGCGGACGTTGACACGGTTGTATGCGAACGCTCGGTGTCGTGATCTGATGGCGGAGTCCGATGAGATGTTGGCCGGGTTCGCGACGGCGTTGGATGTCCACGATTTCGACACGGCGGTGCAGCACTGGAAGGCCTACGCCGACCCGGACGGCAACCGCAAAGATCGCGACGCCTGCCACGCCAACCGCAACGCGTCGATCACCCCGATCGGGCACGGCTATGAGTTGCGTGCCCGTGGTGACGGTCTCGTCGGTGAAGCGTTGGCGAAGATCTTGGACGCCCAGGTCCAAGTCGAGTTCCAAGCCGATGTTGATCGCCGCAAGCGTGAGCACGGCGACGACGCCGCCAATCACCCCCTGGCGCGTACTGGGGCGCAACGTCGTCATGACGCGTTGCAACACATCTTCGAAGGCTTCGCCAACGCGAAGGCGGCCGGATCACCCACAGCGGCGCGTGAGCCGGTCGTGACCTGTTCTGCACCGAGACCGAACTCGCCGCGGCGATCAACGAATGGTGCGATACCGACCAACCGACCGGGTGGTCGCCAACGACCAGCACCAGCCGGTCACGGTTGTGTGAGACCGCCGGCGGGGTCACCCTCGATCGCCGCACCCTGCTCGCAGCAGCCCTGATCGGCCAGGTCCGCCGGGTCGTGGTCGATTCCGCCGGACGGGTCATCGATCTCGGTCGCCGCCAACGCCTGTTCCGCGGCGCAGCCCGCGAAGCCGTGCTGCTGTCCGGTGATCGATGTTGCTGGCCCGGATGCGACATCCGCGGACCCAGCATCCAGATCGACCACATCACCGGCTACACCCTCGGCGGCACCACCAGCGCCGTCAACGGCGGCCCGGAATGCCCGATCCACAACCGGGCCAAACACCGCCTCAACACCACAGTCACCCGCGACACCAACGGCTGGCACCACTACCGCCCCAACGGCACCCACATCGCACCCCGCACCGCCTGAAACCCGCGCCCGCCCGCACGGCCGAGCGGTGGAAGTGCCCATCGGAACCGTTGTTCTGTCGCGAGGCGTCGGCCAACGTGCCAGCACACAACACCTCAAGCCGTCGCTCGCCTGGCCCGGTATCGCAGGAGCACCGCCCCCGACCGGAACTCACGGCGTTCCACCAGCTCGAGCTGGATGCGCTCGCGCAGACCGGCGAGCAACGTCGGCCCGTGTCCGGCAAGGACCGGCTGCACAAGGAACGCGTAGTCGTCGATCAGTCCGAGACCTGCCAACGCGAGGGGGAGCGTCACGCCACCCACGAACAGGCCCGCGCCCGGCTCCAGCTTGAGCCGCTGAACCGCTTCCCCCAAGTCGCCCCGCACCAGCTCGGCATTCCAATCGACCCCGCTCAGCGTGCTCGACACGACGAACTTCTTCGCCCGATTGATGGTGTCGGCGAACGGGATCTCCATGTCGCCCATCCACTCCGGCCACGTGCCGGTGGCGGGCCGCCGCCATGCCGACTCCATCAGCTCGTAGGTCACCCGGCCGAAGAGCAGGGCATCGGCTCGTCCCATCTCCTCGGTCCAGTACCGCATCGACTCCTCGTCCGGCGGGAGCCCTGCCTCGTGATGACAGCAACCGTCGAGCGTGACGTTGATCGAGTATCGAAGTGGCCTCATCTCGTTGCTCTCCCTGCTTCCAAGTGCATGACGCCGCAGTCGATCAACGAGTGCCGAGCGCAGATCGGTGCGGTCCAGGCACCACATGATGGTCGTGCGTCAGGATTCGGCGAGATCGCCCGACCGATCATCAAACCGAACCTTCACGACCCGACCTGTGAAGCAGCCGCCACGTTCGCTGTCCCTGGCCAGAGCGCTCAGCGCAAGCGATGTGACGTACCACCGTCGGAGCCGCACGCGCGCATAGTGCCAGCGCTGGCGCGGGGATGCAAGCACGTTCATGCGTGCAGAGAGCGATGGCTTCGCCATTCTGCTTTCGACTTGTCGACCGCTACCTTCCGTACAGCCACGAGGCTCTCTACAGAGCGGGGCGGCGCTCGTCGGTGGAGCGGTGGTTGGCGCAGTCCTGCTCTGGATCGAGAGCCGCGTCGAGGCCAGGCGTCGAGCCGAGGATGCGGCGACGCTCGTTCGAAGGGACCGCGAGCAGCTGGTCATGTTGCTCCGTATGCAGCACGACCCACGATCGGCGGATGTCTCGAACTTCGACCTGTCTGGTCTGACCCTTCGGAACAAGATGTTCGAAGGCAGCTACTTCGTCCGCACGTGCCTCGTCGGGGACCGGTGCCGACCTCACTGGGGCGATTCTCGCCCGGGATTGAATCGTCCAGATCGCAGCAGTTCGGAGCGGGGTGCGTCCCATCAGAACACCAGGATGTCTACCTCGCAGCGAATGCCAGGTGCTCGTGCCAATCGACCGTCGCCCGACACGAGCGGGCACGACAGGCCCTCGGCCAGAGCGACGTAGGTGGCGTCATACGGGGTTACGTTCGAGCGGAGGTCGTAAGCCCGGATCATCAGTGGACCTGTCGGGAAACGGACGATGGGCAGCGAGCTCAGATCAATGACGGCTGACCGGAACCGTCGGGTCGTGAGGTCACCTGCACGCCACCGTCTACGAAGCACCGAGACGGTCTCGACATCGACGAGGTCTGGCGCAGACCATTGCCGTGCGGCTGCAATGCGAGCGCGTGCGGCGCGTCCGGCTGGCCCGTCATCGCCGACGACATTGGCGAGCACCGAAGCGTCGATAACGATCAATGAGGTCCGCGGTCTTCATCGAGGTCCGCGACGGCGCGGTCGAGGCCGACTCGGCCACCGTGCCGGCGGGAGATGCGTGCGAGCACGTCGTTCATGGTTGGCATCGAGGCCAGGCGCGTGAGTTCCGTGACGAGGTACTGCTGGAGGGATTGCCCGGCCGCCTCGGCGCGGCGCTGAAGACTCGCGTGCACTTCATCGGGGAGATCGCGCACGAGAACGTTCGGCATGCTTGCATTCTGCTATCAATACGGCGTAAACACAACCATGTTCTCCTGCCCCAGATCGCGGCAGATCTGCAGCGTGTCGGCAAGTGGCCCAGCTGCGCGCTACATGGTTCGGCCTGTGGACCATTCGGCTTCGGGCCAGCCGTGGTCGTAACAGAGGCGATGGCTGGAGGCGTACACCTTGACCTGGCGCAGGGTGAGGAGCTGCGCGTCGGTTTCGAAGAGGAACAGCGCGGTTCCCCAGGCGGCTTGGTCGCCGCTGCGCAGTCGTCCCACTCACGGCGGATAGCGCAGCGACACCGGAGGCCGATCGGGTGGTCAGGCCGGCGTGGGCGTCCACGCGTCGACGAGGCGGCGCAGGGAACCGAGGGTGATCGAGCCCGAGCCGAGCACGACGTCGTGGAACGCCTTGATGTCAAACGCGTCGCCGAGGCGCTCGGTGGCCTCGGCGCGAATGCGGTCGATCTCCAGCCGGCCGATCATGTAGCTGACCGCCTGTCCAGGGTTGCCGATGTAGCGGTCGATCTCGTTCACCACCTGCTGCTGCGACAGTGGCGAGTGGTCGAGCATGTATGCGATCGCCGCATCGCGACTCCAGCCGAGTGCGTGCATGCCCGTGTCGACCACGAGCCGGCACGCCCGCATCGAGTCCGCCGCCAGCATGCCGACGCGGTCGATCGGGCCGCTGTACAGGCCCATCTCGTCGGCCAGGCGTTCGGTGTACAGACCCCAACCCTCGCCGTAGGCGGTGATGTAGTAGCGGCCGAGCAGCGGATGCAGGTCCTCGATCTCCTGGGCGATGCTGAACTGCAGGTGGTGTCCGGGAATCGACTCGTGGTACGTCACGGCTTCCAACTGGTAGGTCCCCCACATCGATGGGTCGGCTGCGTTGAAGAAGAACGTGCCCGGCTTCGAGCCGTCCCGAGCCGGCGGCGAGTAGAACGCGAGCGAGCCCTGCTCGATCGACTTCGCCACACACGGCGCCGCGGGCAGTCGACCGAACCAGTCCCCCATCGCGGCCGCAGCCTTCGCCAGCGCGACCGTTGCATCGGCAACGATCGTCTCGGCGTCGTGGTAGCGCAGCTCAGTGTCCTCGCGCAGCCGTCGGTAGATCTCGGCGATGTCCGTGACGCCGAGCAGCGGTCCGGCGAGCGCTCGGTACTCGTCCTCCAGTGACGCGATCTGCTCCAGCCCGATGTCGTGCACCTCGTGCGCAGTGATGTTCAGTGTCGTGTGCCCCCACACGAGCCGCTCGTAGAGATCGGCCCCGCCTTCCACGTAGACCAGGCCGGGTTGGTCGTTGGGGCGCGCCGCAGATCGGACGTCCTCGACGACCGTCGTCCGCAGCCGTCGGTACGCGTCCGTGACGTCACCGTCCAGCACTGCGAACAGCTCGGCACGCCAGGAGTCGGCGGCGGTCGCGTCGATCTCGCGCGGCGCCGGCTGCTGGCCCAGCGACCCGACCGACAGCGGCGACGCGAGGTGCGTGTCGAGCGTGTCGATGACACGGTCGACGAGATAGCGAATCGGTGCCCGCCCGGCATCGGCGGCGGCAGTGAGCCGCGAACGCCAACCGTCGATGAACGCCGGAAGTGCACGAACTTTGGCGAGGTACCGATCGCCGTGCGTCGCAGTCACGAGCGGGTAGCGGGGCAGGAACGTGAAGATGTTCGGGAAGATGCCGGTCGCATGGTTCAGCCAGTGCAGCTCCTCGCGCCACTGCAACTGGTCGCGGCTGGCCCGCGCCGAGTACGACACCGTTTCCAGGAGCAACCGGTCGCGATCATCGTCGGCGTCCAACGCATCGGCGCGCGCGGCGAAGTCGTCAAGGACCGTCAGCCGCTCGGCGATCGCACTTTCGCTCACGTCGTCCCATCGCTCGAGGTACTTCATGTCGCCCGACCACAGCGCCCATTCGTGCTCGGTCGCGGTGCGATGAGCGACGAACTCGTCGGCGAGACGGACGGCGGCAGAGACGTCAGCATGCTGGCTCATGCCACGACGCTTGCACATTTCTTCCGCCGCTGTCGGCGCGAACGCCGCGACCTGGGAAGATCATGGCCACGGGCGGGTTAACGTCGAATCGTGACCGAGTCTTCCTCCGCCCATCTGCAGAACATGCCGTCCCTCGCCCGTACGGCCGCCGAACGCCACGGCAGCGAAATCGCGGCGAGGTTCAGGCGCGACGGCGAGTGGGCCGAGATGACGTACGCCGAGCTGTGGGACCGTGTGCGCTCGATCGCGCTCGGGCTGATCGATCTCGGCGTCGAAGCCGGCGACCGGGTCTGCATCCTGGCCAACACCCGGCTCGAGTTCACGCTCGTCGATCTGGCGGTGTCGTCGATCGCAGCCGTCGTCGTTCCCGTGTACCCAACCAACTCCGCCGACGAGTGCGAGTGGGTCATCGGCAACTCCGGTGCCTCCACCATCATCTGCGAGGACGCATCACAGGTGGCCAAGGTCGCCGAGGTGCGCGGCGGGCTGCCCGCATTGCAACACGTCGTGATCATCGATGGCCAAGCTCCCGGCGCAGTCACGCTGGATTCACTCGCCGCGTCTGGCCACGACGGCCACCAGGCCGAGTTGGACCGCCGTATCGATGCGGCCACACCCGACGACGCCTGCCTGATCATCTACACGTCTGGCACGACCGGGCGTCCGAAAGGCGTAGTGCTCACCAACACCGGCTTTGCCGCCGGCCGTCGCTCCGCCGTGGAGATGGAGCTGTTCGGCAAGGGCGACGTCATCTACCTGTACCTGCCGCTCGCGCACATCTTTGCCCAGCTCGTGCAGGCCGATGCGGTCGAGGTCGGCGCCACGATCGCCTACTTCGGCGGCGACACGCGCCAGATCGTTGCCGAGCTCGGCGCGGTCAAGCCAACGATCCTGCCGTCGGTGCCGCGCATCTTCGAGAAGGTGTACGCGATGGCGATGGGCCTCGTGCCGGCCGGCGGTGAGGCCGACGTCGCCAAGGCGATCGATCTCGGCGTCAAGGTGCGTGAAGCACAGCGCATCGGTGCCGATGTCGACCCGGCCGAGCAGGCTGCGTTCCAGAAGGCCGACGCGGAGATGTTCGCTCTCGTGCGTGGCCTGTTCGGTGGGCACGTCAAGTTCGCGATCTCTGGTGCGGCACCGATCGCGCCGGAGATCCTTCGCTTCTTCTACGCCGCCGGCGTACCGGTGTTCGAGGGTTGGGGCATGACCGAGACGACGGCCATCGGCACGCTCAACCTCCCCGACGAGCACAAGTTCGGCACGATCGGAAGGCCGGTCGCCGGTGCCGACGTGCGCATCGCCGCCGACGGCGAGATCGAGCTGAAAGGCCCGATGCTGATGCGCGAGTACTGGCACAACCCCGACGCCACGGCGGACACGATGACGGCCGACGGCTATCTGCGCACCGGCGACCTCGGCCGGATCGACGACGAGGGCTACGTCACCATCACCGGTCGCAAGAAGGACATCATCATCACCGCCGGCGGCAAGAACCTGACCCCGGCCAACCTGGAGGGCGACCTGCGCCAATCACGGTGGATCTCGCAGGCCGTGATGTACGGCGATCGCAAGCCCTATCCGGTCGCGCTGATCACGCTGGACGCCGAAGAGGTCGTGCCCTGGGCCCAGGCCCAAGGGTTGCCGACCGATGTCGCCGACCTGGCCGACGACCCGCGCATGCAGGCCGTGATCCAAGACGAACTGGACACCGCGAACGCGAAGTACGCGCGTGTCGAGCAGATCAAGAAGTTCAAGATCCTGGCCCACGACTTCACCCAGGACGGTGGCGAGTTGACGCCGACGCTCAAGCTGAAGCGCAACGTCATCTACGACAAGTACGCCACCGACCTGGAAGGCATGTACACCGGCGAGTAGCCATCAGAAGTCGAGAAGTGCGCCGAGCACCCAGTGCACATCCGCACTCACTGGCGGCTCGATCAGTCCGAGCCGATGCACGAGACGTCGGCGACTGATCGCCCGGACGAGCTCACACTGCACGTAGCTGGTCTCGGCGAGCCCGTTGTCGATGGTCGCTTCGACCTCGACATGGTATGGAAGGTCTCGATACCTCGTGGTCAGCGAGCAAAGAATGACGAACGGAACATGCTCGCTGAACCGGCGCGTGGGAGGACCGACGACGACGGCAGGTCGACAGTGGGCTGGTTCGCCGGGGAACGCTTCACCGAAGTCGACCAGCCACAGCTCATCAACAGATGCCATCGGAAACGTACGTCTCTTCGGCTTCGTCCAAATAGTCCTGCCAGGCAACCGGGTCCGCGCGGAGCTTCTCGAGCTGAGCCACGACGTTGCGGGCGAAGAATTTCTTGCTGAGCTCGTCCGCGGCTTGGCGGACGATCTCGATGAGCGTCACGTTGTTGTCGTGACTCAGCTCGAGCAGCTTGTCGCGGGTAGCTGTGTCGACTCTGATCGTGGTGGTCGCTGTTGCCATGCGGCCAGTGTGCACGCGACGTAGACGATTTGTCTACACCGTCCGTCATGTCTGCATGCGCGGTGCAGTTTCGGTCAAGCGGGGCCGCTGAACTGGAAGGCGCGGTCGCTGTCGGAGGGGCCGACCGTCGGCGCGTGGTCGTCCTCGTAGCGGGTCAGTTCGGCGCGACCGACGACGTGCCAATGCACCTCGTCCGGGCCATCGGCGAGACGCAGAGTGCGCTGGCTGGCGTACATCCGGGCCAGCGGCGTCCATTGCGACACGCCGGTCGCGCCATGGATCTGGATCGCTTCGTCGATGATGTGGCAGACCCGCTCGGGCACCATCGCCTTGACCGCGCTGACCCACACCCGGGCCTCCTGGTTGCCCATCACGTCCATTGCCTTCGCAGCACGAAGAACCATCAGGCGCATCGCCTCGATCTCGATGCGAGCCTTGGCGATCACCTCGGTGTTCTTGCCGAGCCGGGCCAGCGGCTTGCCGAACGCCTCCCGGTTCAGGCCGCGACGCACCATCAACTCCAACGCCTTCTCGGCCGCGCCGATCGAGCGCATGCAGTG
>JANNZY010000203.1:0-9235 GCA_031410915.1 Actinomycetes bacterium | reverse complement strand
GCAGGTACGGTGGTTATCGACATTTTGACGATGTTCCGGGGCCACCCCCCCGCGATGCACACCCGGGGTTAGTACACACAGTTGCCGGGCCGCGCCGGAGGGGGCGGCATCGACGAGATCGGCCAGGCGATCGTGCTGTGGAACCCGTTCACGTCGTTCGAGCAGGTCGCCAACCTGGCTGCGAGCAAGTGGTTCCACCTCAACTCCGCGTTCCGCCCGACGTACAACATGGCGGCCAACCTGGTCCGCACGTACACCAGCGAGCAGGCTCACCATCTCTTGAACCTGTCGTTCGCGCAGTACCAGGCCGACGGCGACGTCGTGCGGATGGAGAGCCGCCTCGGTCGCCGTCAGGCACAACTGGCCGAGCTCGCCGAACAGGCGATCAGCCCGTACGGCGACATCGACGAGTACCGGCGCCGGCAACGCCAGGCCGAGTCGGGCGAGCAGTACACGGGGCCGCGCGGCAACGACCCGACCGATCTGGCGATCATGAAACTGCGTCCGGGCGACGTGATCTACGCCAACAAGGGCAAGTACTCGGGACGTGTCGCGGTGTTGGCGACGGCCAATCGCAAGGGCGGAATGCGTGTCACGACGCTCACGACACGACGCGACATGTTGATGCTCTCGGCGGCCGACTTCGTCGATCCACCGGCCGCACTCGCCCGCATCGAGTTGCCCTCCGACTACGCGCCGAACCGCCATGACTACCAGCGCGAGGTCTCGCTGCGCTTGGAGAAGGCCCGTCTCGCTCCGATGCCGTCGCGCAAGCGCCTGCCGGTCACGACCGAGGAGGGCTACCACCCGGTGGAAGACGATCCGGACTTGAAGCGTCGCCTGAAGGCCGCCGGTCAGGCCGACCGCATCGCTCGCGAGATCGAAGACATCCGCAGTCGGGTCAAGGGTCGCAGCCAGTCGATCGCGCGCGACTTCGACCGCGTGCTCGGCATCTTGGAGGCATGGGGTTACGTCGAGGGTTGGCGACTCACCGACGCCGGCACGATGCTGGCCCGCACGTTCCACGAGTGCGACCTGCTCGTGGTCGAAGCCGTTCGCCAGGGGATGCTCGACGATCTCGACCCGGCGACGATGGCCGGGCTCACGTCGGTGTTCGTGTACGAACACCGCAGCGCCGACGCGCCGCCGCTGCCGTGGTTCCCGTCCAATGCCGTTCGCAAGCGTTGGCTGCAGATCGCTGCGCTGAGTGCGGACCTGCGCGAGATCGAGGAGGAGGACGGGCTCATCGTGCATCGCGCTCCGGAGCCGACGTTCCTCGCGATCGCGTACGCGTGGGCCGCGGGGGAGGGCTTCGCCGAGGTCGTCGAGCAGGAGGAACTGACCGGCGGCGACTTCGTGCGCACGGTGAAGCAGCTCATCGACCTGCTCCGCCAGCTGGCGATCATCGCGCCCGTCGCGGCAACTCGACGCACAGCCGAGCAAGCAGCCGACGCGCTGTTCCGCGGCGTGGTGGCTGCGTCCAGCGCAGTCGAGATCGCCGACGAGTCCGTGGACGAACGCGCAGCGGGATGACCATTCGCAAGGGCGAGGAGTGGGGCACGTTGCGGCCACCCGATCACCCGGTGCTGGTCGGATCAGATCGCGCCCTCGCCCGAGCGTTCGCCGCGGGTGCCACAGCGGACTCCGTGTTCGGACTCACCGGCGGGGACCTGATGCGCACACTCGGCGGCGCAGCCGACCTCGTCCGGTTGGCCGGCACGGAACCGATCCCACACCTTCCGGTCGACATCGTGCGCGTCGTGATCGACGACGACTTCGACGAGGTCTTCGTCGCCCATCTCGTGGCTCGCACATCGTGGTGGCGCGGTCGACTCGTCGCGGCGATGAATGCGCAGTTCGTCGGCGATTGGGACGTCGCACCACGGAGCCATCCCAACGACGGTCGCGTCGACATCGTCGAGGTCGCTGCTTCGCTCGGACTGCAGCAACGATGGATGGCCGCGCGGCGGGTCAAGTTGGGCACGCATGTCCCGCACCCGGCGATCACCGTCGTGCAGCGTGCGTCGGCTGTGCTCGAACTGGACCGGCCGACACCGATCTGGCTCGACGGCGAGCGGCGCGGCAGCGCTCGCCGGCTGGAGCTGACGGTCGTGCCCGACGCACTGACCGTGTGCGTCTGACAGCGGCTACGTTCGAGAGATGTCCGACACCACGACGGAGAAGATCGAGGCGTTGAAGGCGGCGGTCTGCGCGGCTGTCGATCGGCTCACCCCGACGCTCATCGACGCCAGTCACCAGATCCACGCCAACCCGGAGCTGAACTTCGCGGAGCACTTTGCCCACGATCTGCTGACGGGCGTGCTCGAGTCCGAGGGGCTCACCCCGCAGCGCCACGCGTACGGGTTGGACACAGCGTTCGAAGCCGTCGTCGGTGACTCGGGCTTCGACATCGCGGTGCTCTGCGAGTACGACGCGCTCCCCGCGGTCGGTCACGCCTGCGGCCACAACATCATCGCCACGGCCGGGCTCGGTGCCGGCCTCGCCGCGGCAATGATCGCCGCGGAAGCGGGTGGGCGGGTGCGCATCATGGGCACACCGGCCGAAGAGGGTGGAGGCGGCAAGATCGAGATGGCCCGCAACGGAGCGTTCGCCGACCTCGACGCAGCGATGATGATCCACCCCGCCGACGCCGACCTGATCAGCATGGATGTGATCGCGGTGCAGCAGGGCGACATCGCGTTCGCCGGCCTGTCCGCCCATGCAGCCGCTGCACCGCAGGAGGGCCGCAACGCGCTCGACGCAGCCGTGCTCGGCTACGTGAACGTGGCCGCGCTGCGCCAGCACATCCTGCCCACCGAGCGCATCCACGGCATCTTCTTGAAAGGTGGTGACAAGGCCAACATCGTGCCGTCTGAGGCCGTGATGCAGTGGATGGTGCGCTCGCCGACGATTGCCTCGCTGCAACCGTTGAAGGCCCGTGTGCTCGCCTGCTTCGAAGGTGCGGCCACGGCATGCGGGTGCACGATGTCGGCCGACTGGCAGGGCGTGACCTATGCCGACATGATCGACAACGCACCGATGGTGGCCGCCTACGTCGCCAACGCGGCCCGGGTCGCCCGCACCGTGCAGGACCCGCGGGCGATCGGCAAGGCCGTCGTCGGCTCCACGGACATGGGCAACATCAGCTACCTCGTGCCGTCGATCCACCCAATGGTCCAGGTCGCGCCGCTCGGTGTGCCGATCCACACCGTCGACTTCGCCCGCTGGGCGGCGAGCCCCGACGGCGACCGCGCCGTGGTCGACGGCGCCAAGGCAATGGCGATGACGGTCGTCGATCTGTGGTGCCAGCCGCGGCTGATGGACGACGTCCAGACGGCCTTCGCCGGCCGCCCCACCGGAGTCGAGGTTCTCTAGTCCCTGCTCAGCCACGCCGTGTGATCCCAATCGACCCGCGGGGCCACCCCTACACTGGTCGCTTGTGACGGTCTACGTCCCCGAGGAGTTCACGAGCGACGAAAGCGACGTTCTCCGCCGGTACTTCTCCAACCTGGACGGACCCGTCTTCGCGCTCGTCAACCTGCCCGAGGTCGTGAAAGGCGCGCTCTTCGCGCGCTACAGCCGCAGCGCGAAGAGCCTGCGCCGACTCTTCCTGGACGAATTCGTCGGCGACCTGGACATCGAGGGCGACCAGACGGTGGACGCCACTGTCGGCCTGGCCCGGGCCGAGGAGCTCTACGAGAAAGTCTTCTTCGAGTACGGCGACGACTCCGTAGCCCAGCTCGGCGGAGTGCACCTGGCGTGTGAGCAGGCGTCCAACATCTTGACGAAGGTGCTCGAGTGGGGGCGGCTGATGAGCTACCTCGAGCAGAGCACGCGCTACATCGCCTACGACTCCCGCATCGGTGGTCGCTACCGCTTCTACCGCGATCCGGCATTGTTGAACAGCGCGTTCGGCACTCGCTACGTCGGCGACATGGACCGCATGTTCGACGCGTACAGCCTGTTGATCGGCAAGGTCACCGACCACATCCGCTCCACCGTGCCACGCATGGACTCGGACAGCGACTTCATCTATCGCCAGGCCACCCGGGCCAAAGCCCTCGACTCGGTGCGCGGCGTGCTGCCGGCGGCATCGCTCAGCAACGTGGGCATCTACGGCACCGGCCAGGCGTTCGAGATGTTGCTATTGCGGATGCGCTCGCACCCACTACCCGAGGCCCAGCACTATGCCGAGCTGATGCTGCACGAGTTGCGCAAGGTGATTCCGAGCTTCCTGCGACGCGTCGACCTGCCCGAACGCGGCGGTCGCTGGAGCCACTACATGGCGACCACCCGTGATCAGACCGCCGAACTCGTCGACGGCATCTTCGGCGGCACGCCCGTCGAGCCCGCGCCGACGGTGGAACTGCTCGATTGGGATCCGGACGCCGAGAACAAGCTGCTGACCGCGATCTGCTACCCGCACAGCAACCTGCCCGAAGCGCAGATCTACCGCAAGGTCAGCGAACTCGGCACCGATGAGCGGGTTGCGCTGCTGCGCGCCTACGTCGGCGAGCGCGAGAACCGGCGCCACCGGCCCGGACGCGCGTTCGAGCGGGTCGATTACCGCTTCGACGTGGTGAGCGATTACGGCGCGTTCCGCGACATGCAGCGACATCGCATGCTGACCATCGATTGGCAGCCGCTGACGCCGAACCACGGCTACGTCCGGCCCGAAGCGGTGGACGCCGCGGGTTTGAGCGACGTGTTCGACGACGCGATGGCGCGGTCGGCGGCGCTGTACGACGCGTTACGCCACGACTTCCCGCACCAGGCCAGCTACGCGGTGTCGATGGCGTACCGGATCCGTTACTCGATGCAGTTCAACGCCCGTGAGGCCATGCACATGTTGGAACTTCGCTCGTCACCGCAGGGACACCCGGCCTACCGTCGGGTCGCGCTGGACATGCACCGCTTGATCGCCGAAAAGGCCGGTCATGTCGCGATCGCTGCGGCGATGTCGCACATGACCGAGGACGCACCGGACCTGGAACGGCTCGAGTCCGAGCGTCGGGCCGAGCAGCGACGCCTCCAAACCTGAGCGCGAACCACTCAACTCTTGTACGCGTGACGTAGGTCACTGTCTGCGGCGGCACCCGTCGCGGCATTACGCCCGTATGATCGCCGCCCGCGCGGGGCTTTGACGAGGAGACGAGATGGCAGACGACGAGATGACGGACCCCGAGGACGAACTGGACGAGACCGTGGTGGACGAGCCAGAGGAGGCGGACCCAGATCTCGATCCTGACGAGCTGGACGAAGAAGCCCTCGAAGCCGACGACGAGTTCGCCGTCGACGACGAGTTCGCCGAGGCCGACGAGGCCGAGGACGAAGAAGAGGCCGAGGACGACACCGAAGGGCCCGTACGCCGCGCCGTCGCCACCGAGGATGACGACGACGACGACATGATCGCCCCCGACGACGTCGAGGCCGATCTGGACACGATCCTCAAGGATCGCCTGGTCGCCGCCGACGACGACGCCGACGAAGAAGACGAGGAGCCCGAAGAGCGCGGCGAGGCCGCGGACCGGCTGCAGCCGAAGCGCTCCGACGAACAGTTGTGCCCCAACTGCTTCTTGCTCATTCGCAACGGTGCGCCGACGTGCCCGATCGGCGACGACGAGTGCCCGATCATCCCGTCCCGGCGTTGAGAAGTCATCGTGACTGACAGCAAGGACCCACTGCAGCAGCTCCTCGACGTGATGGTGTACGCGCCGATCGGCCTGCTGACCCTCGCCCAGAAAGAGCTGCCACAGCTGATCGCCACCGGACGCGCCCGGCTCGACAACCAGGTGACGCTGGCCAGGTTCGTCGGCAAGATGGCGGTCGCCAAGGGCCGCCGCTCGGTCGAAAGGCGCCTGGCGGCGGCCGAGCGTTCCCGCGAGCACGACGTGATCTCGTCGCCGCTGACACCGGACACCGATGCCGAGGACATGACGATCGATGACGTCGCAGGCGCGACCCTGCCCGAGGTGATCCTCACCGCTGTCGCCGACGAGCTCGAGCACCCCCACGTGGAGCAGCCGACGCCGGACAGTACCGAGTTGCCGATCGAGGGCTACGACAGCCTGGCGGCGTCACAAGTCGTCCTGCGTCTCGGATCGTTGACCGGCGTCGAACTCGATTCGGTTCGACGCTACGAGTCCGAAAATCGCAACCGGCGCACCATCCTGGGCAAGATCAGCCAGCTGCAGGCCAAGTAGCGCGGCGATGGATCCCCTGGTCAGGCCGGCCTCGATCGCGGACGTCCCTGCCCTGATCGACCTCGAAGCGGCGGCTCGCGATGGCATTGCCGACGTCCGGGGCGGCGCGCTGCGTCTGGCCGAGTGCCCGCCGATCACGGACTGGGCTGCGCTCTTGGCCGATCCGGACCAGCACGTCTTCGCTGGCACGCTCGACGACGTCGTGCTCGCGTTCATGGTCGTGGTCATGCAGCCCGCGCGCCAACGCAGCCTCGTCACCCACGTCTTCGTCGACGAGGGTGCCCGCGAACTCGGCCTCGGTGACACGATGATCGAACACGCCATCGCGGCCACCAACGACGCCGGCCTGGCAGGCATCGAATCCACCGCGCTGCCCGGTGACCGCGAGACGAAGAACCTCTTCGAGCGGGCCGGGATGACCGCCCGCAAGCTGACCGTCTACAAGTCGCTGGTCGTTCCGGAGCCGGCAACCGAATGAGCCCGGACGGCGAGTCCCGTGCTGCATGCGCGGCGCGCGACGCCGCCGATCCGCTGGCGCCGCTGCGTGACCAGTTCGTTCTCCCTGACGGAGTCGTCTACCTCGACGGCAACTCGCTGGGACCGTTGCCGCGTGCGACCGCCGACCACGTTCGCGATCTCATCGAGCACGAGTGGGGGAACGGGCTGATCCGCAGTTGGAACACGGCCGGCTGGATGGATGCACCCCAGCGTGTCGGTGACATGATCGCGACGCTGATCGGTGCCGCAGCGGGCGAGGTGATCGTGGCCGACTCGACGTCGGTCAACCTGTTCAAGGTGCTCACTGCGGCGCTCGGGTATGTCCGTGGGGTGGATGCCCGCCGCCGAGTCGTGGTGTCCGACATCGGCAACTTCCCGTCCGACCTGTACATCGCATCCGGCGTTGCCGAGGCGGCGGGTTTCGAGCTGCGCGCCGTCCGCCGGGTGGACATCGAATCATCGCTCGACGAGACCGTCGCCGTACTGCTGCTGACCCAGGTCGATTACCGCACCGGCGCGTTGCACGACCTGGCTGGCGTCACTGCGAAGGCGCATCGCCATGGCGTGCTCACGGTGTGGGATCTGGCCCACAGTGCCGGGGCGATCGATCTCGACCTCGCTGCGGCCGACGCCGACTTCGCTGTCGGCTGTGGCTACAAGTACCTCAACGGTGGCCCGGGCGCGCCAGCGTTCGTGTGGGTCAATCGACGCCTCGTCGATTCCGTCGACCAGCCGCTGCATGGCTGGATCGGCCACGCCGACCCTTTCGCGTTCTCATCCGCGTACAGCGCAGCCGGTGGAATCGCCGGCTTCCAGTGCGGCACGCCGGCGGTGCTGTCGCTGGCCGCTCTCGAATGCGGGGTCGCCACCGTTGTCGCCGCGGCTCCGTTCGGTGGCATGGCCGCGTTGCGCGCCAAGTCGATACGACTCTCCGAGCTGTTCCTCCGCCTCGTCGCCCCGGTCTGCGACGGGTTCGGCCTCGAGGTCATCTCGCCGGCGGACCCTCGCTTGCGGGGGAGTCAGGTCTCGCTCACGCATCCGACCCGCGGCTACGAGATCGTGCAGGCGCTGATCGATCGTGGCGTCATCGGTGACTTCCGTGCGCCCGATGTGCTCCGCTTCGGCTTCACACCGCTGTACACCCGCGAGGTCGACGTCTGGGACGCCGTCGAGCACCTCCGAGTCGTGCTCCACGACGAACTGTGGCGCGACTCGCGCTGGGCCGAACGCGGCGCAGTGACCTGACTGGCGTTACTTGCCCTGCCAGTTCGGGGTGCGCTTCTCGATGAACGCGGTGAGGCCTTCCTTGGTGTCCTCCGACGCCATGACATCGGCGAACAACGTGTTCGTCAACTTCTTCAGCGTGTCGTCGTCCTCGTACGCCGCGGCCAGCACCACCTTGCGGCTCGCGTAAACGGCCAGCGGCGCGGCGGCGGTGATCTGCGCGGCGAGCTTGCTCGCTTCGGCGAACGCTTCGCCGGGTTCGACGAGCCGTGACACGAGACCGAGGTCGTAGGCGCGCTGTGCCGACAGCGGCTCGCCGGTGAGAATCGCTTCCATCGCCGCGGCTTGGCCAATGGCGCGAGGAAGGCGGAACAGACCCCCGGCACCGGCGATCAGGTTGCGCTTCACTTCGGCCAAGCCGAACGAACTGCGGGTCGTGGCGACGACGAGGTCGCACGCAAGCACGATCTCCAACCCGCCGGCCGTGGCCAGACCGTCGACGGCGACGATCACGGGCTTGGTGCGCTCGCGGTACACGAACCCACCGAACCCACCGCGCTTGGTGTTCAGCGCGCCGGCGTTGCCGGAGTTGATCGCCTTCAGGTCGGCACCGGCGCAGAACACAGGCCGCTCCTGACCCTCGGAGTTGGCGCGCAGGATTGCGACCCACACATCGGGGTCGGCTTCGAGCTGATCGATCGCAGCCTCCATGCCGTTGGCGACGTCGCCGTTGACGGCGTTGCGCGCGTCCGGACGGTTCAGCGTGATCACCGCGACGCGGCCCTGGGTTTCGTACTGGACGATGTCGGTCATGGCGACGAATCTAGGCAGCGAGCCCCGTCGTCATCGCATCGGTTCTGTCGTCACTCGGTGACGATCTCGACCGGCTCGTCGTCGACAACTGGAGCGGCCTCAGCGACCGCAGCCTCCTCGACCGCCCCATCCTCGACGACCGCCACGTCGCCGGCGACGGAGGTTTCGTCGGCTTCGTCCGCGGCAGGTGCTTCCGCGTGAGCGGCGGGTGCTTCGGCAGCGGCGGGGGATTCGGCGGGATCCTTGTCGATGGTCGGTGCTTCGTCGGCGGTGGGTGCGTCGGAAGCGGCCGGGGATTCGGCGGGATCTTCGTCGATGGTCGGTGCTTCGTCGGCGGTGTGTGCGTCGGCAGCGGCGGGGGATTCGGCGGGATCTTTGTCGATGGTCGGTGCTTCGTCGGCGGCGGGTTCCTCGGCAGCGGCCGGGGATTCGGCGGGATCTTTGTCGATGGTCGGTGCTTCGTCGGCAGCGGGTACCTCGGCAGCGGCGGGGGATTC
>JANNZY010000202.1:0-38694 GCA_031410915.1 Actinomycetes bacterium | reverse complement strand
ATGACCTTTTGCTGATTGCCCCCTGAGAGCGCGTCGATGGGCGTGTCCAGCGATTCGGTCTTGACGTTCAGATCACGGAAGGTGCCCTGGACGTCAACCTTCTCCTGCGAGCGAAACAAGAATCCGCCACGTGACCAGGTTCCGAGGGCTGCTGCAGCAGCGTTCTCGCGAACGCTGAGGGTGCTGAGGACACCCTCGCGGTAGCGATCGTGGCTGAGGTAGGCGATCCCACTTGCGTAGGCCGCGGCAGGTGTGCGCACGCTCGCGTGCGCGCCCGCGATCTTGACGTCTAGTCGTGCGCGAGTAAGCCCGGCGATCGCACGCAGCGCCTCTCGTTGGCCCTGGCCTTCGATCCCGGCAAGGCCGAGGATCTCTCCTTCACGGACGTGTAGGCGCACGTCGGACAAGGTCTGATTGCGCAGGTTCTCGACCTCGAGCGCCATCTCGCCGAACGATTCCGGTGCAGGCTTCGGTGGGAACCGCGCGTCGAGTCGCCGGCCGACGACGAGATCGACGATGTCTTTCTCGCTCAACTCGCTCGCCTCACGTGTTGCCATCCGGCATCCGTCGCGCAGGACGGTGACCCGATGCGCGATCGCCTTCACCTCGTGAATCCTGTGCGAGATGTAGATCACCGCACCGCCGCGGGCGACGACTTCGGCGATGGCCTCGAAAAGGATGCTCACCCCGTCGGCCATGAGGTGCTCCGTCGGCTCGTCGAGGACGAGGACCGCTGGTTCCTCCGCGATGGCTCGCGCGATCTCCACCACGAACCGGGCATCTGGTCGGAGATCCCGGACGAAAGACTGTGGATCGATGGAGGTGACGCCGCTCCATCGATCCAACAGCGATCTCGCCCACCGGTTCTGTCCTGTCGCCGGTGGTCGTAGGCGACGCGGCATACCCAACCGCATGTTCTCGGCGACCGTCAGGTCAGGAAGGAGCGCTGGCTCTTGGAAGACGATCGCGAGACCTTGATCACGAGCCCAGTCGGGGTTGGCATCGGGGCTCGAGACTCCGTTGATCTCGATCGTGCCCTTGTCGGGCGTGACGGTGCCAGCTGCGATCCCGACCAGCGTCGACTTGCCCGCTCCGTTCTCGCCGACCAAACCGTGCACCTCGCCACGGATCACTTCGAGGGTGACATCGGAGATGGCGTGCACGCCGCCATATCGCTTGTCGACACCGTTCAGGACGAGGACCGCCTCGCTTGTCGTCGAACTCGGTTCGTCTCCTGGGCCGGCTGCGAGTCGCAGCGCCGATGTCAGGATTTCGTCAGCCGCTGTTTCAGTCACAGCTTCCTCTCGCTCGCGCGACCCGCTACCCGAACAGGTTCTTCAGCTGGTCCAGCGTCAGAGCAGACGAGAGATCAGCGTCGGGTGGCAGGTCCGGATCGCAGGCCGGCTCGACACCATTGAGGGTGTCGCTGGACACGATCAGATCGAAGACTGCGGGATCAGGATCGTCGAGACCGTTGATCGCAGCGAGGGCTTTGCGGACCGCCGAGCGCGAAACCCGGCTGGTGCCATCGATCGTCAGCAGCTCGAAATCGGGGTTATCCCCGTGCAGGTCCTGCCACAGGCATCCAAGCTCATTCGAGCTGGCCATCGTTGCCAGCGGTGGCAACTTCTTACCTGCGCTGACGAACGCCCGGATGCCACCGACCGAAGCCACGCCGTAGTCCGACACCACAGCATCGAAATCACCGTATTCGGTCAAGACACCGGCCATCACGCGCTGCTCCTCGGCCGGATCCCAGTTCGTATCGATCGGCTGGTCGTTGAGGACTGTGACCGCTCCTCCGGCAGCGTCGGCCGAGCTCCTGAAGCTGTCGAGCAGCCCGCTGCTGGACGGGTTGCCTGGTGTGCCGCCCAAGAAGACGACGTCGGAACCTTTCGGCAACAACTCGGTCATCCACGCAGCCCACTTCTCGGCTGCAGCGGGACTGCCCATCGGCAGGAAGGTGTTGTAGTCCTCGCCATCGACTCCGCCCGGATCGGCGATGTACGGCACGACGACGACCCCAGCGTCGTGTGCAGCCCGGAGCGCCTCGAGCGCTTGGCTTCCAAAGTCGTTGTACGTGATGATCGCGTCGTAGCCCTGGGCGACGAAGGAGTTCACGCTCGTGATGTAGGTCTGCAGATCGAAATCCGCTTGCGCGTACGTCACTTCAACGTTGCTGCAGACGGACACCTCGTCAACCACTTCTGCCGCATCGATCTTGCGCCAGGCATTTGCCCCGAAGCCGTGGATGTGCGCGATCTTGATCGGTTCAGTGCCACAGAGGTCCTCGGTTGGTACCGACGGTGCCGCATCTCCCCCGGCTCCGGCTGTGGTCTCAGCTGGCGCCGACGTCTGACCCGTGGCCGCCGTCGTGGCCGCCGTCGAGGGGGACGCGGCGGCAGTCGTGCTCACCGTCGTCGCAGCGGAATCTCCGCTGTCGTCGCTACCGCATGCCGCCATCAGCAGAATGCAGGCTGCGGCCGCTGTTGTCGCTCTCCAAGTGTTCAAGGTGATCAGGCTCCTTCAAGCTCGATGTGTTCACGCGGAAGATCCCTGACAAAGCACTCGCGTGCGCATCCAGTCCTCATCGGGACGGGATCGCTCGGTGAGATGCGGCACCCCCAATGCCAAGTGTGACAGAGGTCCTCCGGCTTGTCAAGACGGAACGTTCCGTCTTATCTCGTTCCGAATCCGCTCGACGGCAGGCCCATTGGAAATCCAGTGAGGGACACGGCTGTCTGGCAAACAGCGTCCGGCCGCCAGCCGAGCCCCCATCCCGTTCCGACCTCAGAGTGCGTCAAACAGTGGGCTCGCTGGCGCGCCATGCGGCCGTCAGGCGTTGGGGTCGACCAGGACTTTGGTCTGATCGGACGAGCCGGACGCGAGATCGGCCAAGGCTGCATCGAGGCCGCTCAGCCCCACTGTCGACGTGTGCAGCGGCTCGAGCGCGACGCGTCCGTCAGCGATCATCGCCATGCACATCTCGAACTCTTCGTGGAAGTAGGCGAGCGAGGCTGTGACCGCGATCTCCTTCACCAACCACGAGCCCGGGTTGATCGGCGCGTCCTCGTCGGCCAGACCGATCAGGCACATCGCCCCACCACGGCGGGCGAGGTCCACCGCGGCCTGGACCGCGAAGGAGCGACCGACGCACTCGTAGACGATGTCGGCTCCGAGGCCGTGGGTGTGGTCGCGAATCAGTGCGTTTGCTTCGTCGCCGGGGGCGATCGCGTCGTGTGCCCCGAGCGCGAGCGCAGTGGCCCTCCGGCGATCATTCGGCTCGACCACGATCACCCGCCCTGCGCCTGCGGCGCGCACCCACTGCAACGTGCTCAAACCGATCGGTCCGGCGCCTTGCACCACGGCGACATCGCCCAACCGCATTCGGCTGGCACGTACCGCATGGAACGCGACCGTGGCCGGTTCCACCTGCGCGAGCTGTGCGTCGTTCAACGACTCGTGGGCGCGCACGATGCGCGATTCGGCGACGGCGATCTGGGGCGCGAAGCCCCCGTGCTTGGGTGCCATCGCGTCGCGACCGACCGCCGACAGGAACGCGGTCTGGCATCGATCCGCCTGGCCAGCGCGGCATGCCGGGCACGCCCCACATGCCGGCGCGGCACCGACGACGACACGGTCGCCTTCGCCGAACGCGCGCACGTCCGCGCCGATCGCCGAGATCGTGCCGGTCCACTCGTGACCGCAGATCGCCGGGTTGTACGGCTTGCCGGACTGATACGCGTGGACGTCTGTGCCGCAGATGCCGCACAGCGCGATGTCCACGACGACACCGGCCGGAGCCGGCACCGGTGCGGGGAACTCACGGAGCTCCAACGCTCCCCGCCCCACGATCAAGGCTGCATGCATGGGCACACTCTGCCATACTCGGTCCGTTAATTGATCGCTCGATCATTTCCTTCAGGAGCCGGACCGCCATGAGCTTGATCGTCGTCGAAGCCGCACTCACGCTGAACGACCCGTCCGCCCGAGAGGCGCTCGTCGCGGCCTCCGCGCCGATCCAGGCCGCGACGCGCAATGACGAACCGGGCTGTCTGGTGTACAGCTTCTGCGCGGACCCGGTGAACCCGGCGCTGATCCAGGTCTACGAGTTGTGGGAGGACGAGGCGTCGTTGATCGCCCACTTCGACCACCCCAACTACACAGCAATGCGCGACATGCTCAATGGCGCCGGTCTCGCGTCGGCGGTCAGCCGCAAGCATCGCGTCGACGCGACGTCGCCGGTCTACGGGGCCGACAGGCGGCCGACTGCGATGTTCGACGCCCAGCGGTAATCCGCTTTGCCCGAGGGGCTGCGGTAGAACTGGTCGACGAACAGGACGTAGCGCGGTGCCTTGTACGAGGCGAGCTGCGACTTGATGTGATCGATGATCGCAGTGCCATCCACGGTCGCACCGGGGGCGAGTGAAGCAACGAGCGCGATCGACTGGCCGAAGCGGTCGTCGGGCACGCCGACGACGACGCAGTCCTCGATCGCCGGATGGCTGCGCGCCGCGACCTCGACCTCTTCCGGGTACACCTTCTCGCCGCCGGTGTTGATGCACACCGAGCCGCGGCCGAGCAGGTGCACGGTGCCATCGGCATCGACGAGGGCGTAGTCGCCGGGGATGGTGTAGCGCACGCCGTCGATCTCACGGAACGTCCGGGCCGTCTTGTCCGGGTCCTTGTAGTAGCCCGACGGCATCGGCCCAGACGCGGCCAGCACACCCGACATGTTGCTGCCCGGCTCGATCCGCTCCCACGTGTCCGGGTCGAACACGGCGGTGTTCGGCGTCGCCATGAACTTGGCCGTCGCCAGCGGATCCTGCCCGGGCGCGGTGACCGACATCGCGAACGGGCCACCCTCTGACGCGCCGATCATGTCCATCACGACCGCCTTCGGTGCCCGCATCATCAGCTCGCGCTTCAGCGGAGCGGACAGCGTCGCCCCGGTGGACACGATCCGGCCGAGGCTGGACAGGTCGTACGGCGTGCCCACCGCCTCGGCTCGTTTCAACTCGGCCACGATCGGGCGAGCAAACGCGTCGCCGACGATGGACAGCTGCGTGACCCGCTCACGCTCGACGAGACGCAGCAACTCGGCCGGGTCGAAGCGACGCCCGCCGAGCAGCACCACCGTGCCGCCGAGCACGAACGTCGACATCGCCAGGAACAACGCCGTGCCGTGCATCAGCGGCGGTGCAGTCATGTTGACCGGACTGGACCCGGCCGCGCCGAGCTCGGCAGCGATGCGGCCGACCTCGACCGGCGTGTCGGGCACGGCCATGCCCATCGACGCGTAGCCGTTGAACGCGAGCGCACCGAACAGGTCACGGTGCCGCCAGACCACACCCTTCGGCAAGCCGGTCGTTCCGCCGGTGTAGAGCAGCAGCTCGTCCTCGCCGGCACGTTCGATCGGCGGCATCGGGTCGTGCCCGGTGATCACCTCGCCGTACCAGCGCGCGCCATCGAGCAACGGCGCACCGCTGCCATCGTCGACCTGGATCAGCATCCGCAACTTCGGTAGCGACGGTCGGGCCTCGGCCACGACATCGGCGAACGTGCCGTGGAACAGCAGGACAGCCGAGTCGCTGTCGTCGACGACGTGGATGATCTCCGGAGCGCGGTAGCGGTAGTTGACGTTCACGGTGCTCGCCCGGACCTTGAACGCAGCGAACGCGGATTCGAGGTACTCGGGGCAGTTGAACATCAGCTGCGCGACCTTCGCGTCGCGGCCGATCCCGGCCGTGTCCATGGCCGCCGCGAGCCGCGACGCACGATCGTTCAGGTCTCGCCAGCGGATCTCGGTGTCACCCAACACCACGGCAACGTGGTCGGGTTGGGTGGCGGCGACGGCCTCCCACAGCGTCGCCCAGTTCTCCGACAACGACATCGTCCTACCCCCTCGAGGCCCCCACGGCTCGACGAGAATCTACCTTGCGCTTGTCTGAAAGTAATCACATGGTCAATAATCGAGACATGACAGTGACGGAAACACGCCAGGCCCGCTCCCCCGGTGTCAGTTACCAGGATCTCCTCGACGCAGACACACATCCGGTGCCCGATGTGCTGCGGCTGCAGGCGCCGCGTTTTCTCGGCGATCAGGACATTCCGAAGGAGCGTTACACGTCGCGCGACTTCCACCGGCTCGAAGTGGAGAAGCTGTGGATGCGTGTCTGGCAGTTCGCCTGCCGCGAGGAGCACATTCCCAACATCGGCGACTACATCGTCTACGACATCGCCAACCTCTCGTTCGTCGTCGTCCGTGACAAGACCGGCGCGATCAAGGCCTACCCGAACGCGTGCCTGCACCGCGGCCGCAAGCTGAAGGACTACGACGGTTCGTGCAGCGAGCTGCGCTGCCCGTTCCACGGCTTCGCCTGGGCGCTGGACGGTGCGCTCGCCGACGTGCCCGCGGCGTGGGACTTCCCCCACGTCGACCAACGCGCCAAGGACGACTTCCACCTGCCGGAGTGCTCGGTCGGCACGTGGGCCGGCTTCGTGTTCATCAACCCCGACCCGAACGCCGCCCCGCTCGCCGACTTCATCGGCGACATGGCCAGCCAGTTCGAGATCTGGGACCTGGAGAACCGCTACGTCGAAGCGCATGTCACCAAGATCATCGAGGCCAACTGGAAGATCACCCAGGAAGCGTTCTGCGAGGCGTACCACGTCGGCGGCACGCACCCGCAGATCCTGGCGTCGCTCGGTGACACCAACTCGCAGGTCGACATCTGGGACACGTTCTCGCGGGTGATCACGCCCGGCGGCACCCCGAGCCCGTTGCTCGATTGGAAGCCGACGGAGGAGGAAGTGCTGCGGTCGATGCTCGACGTGCGCGTCGACCAGGCCGTGCCGCTGCCGCTGGCCGAGGGCAAGTCCGCCCGCGCCACGGCGGCCGCTGCGGGCCGCGAGCGGTGGCGACCCATCGTCGGCGATCGCGTCGACACGATGAGCGACTCCGAGCTGACCGACAGCCTGGACTACACGCTGTTCCCGAACTTCCATCCGTGGGGAGCGTTCAACCGCATCGTCTACCGCTTCCGCCCGAACGGCGACGATCACCGCAGCGCGATCATGGAGGTGCTCTTCCTGTCGCCGTTCAAGGGTGAGCGTCCACCGCCGGCGCAGATCCGGCGACTCGGTGTCGACGAGCCGTGGACCACGGCAACCGAACTCGGCATGCTCGGCAAGGTGTTCGATCAGGACGTGTTCAACATGTCGAAGGTGCAGCGCGGTCTGGAAGCCACGTTCAAGCCCGGCATCACGCTCGGCAACTATCAGGAGTCCAAGATCCGCTGGCTGCACCAGCTCATCGGCGAATGGGTGGAGGGCTGACATGCACGGCATCGTGCACCCGTTCAACAAGGCGCTCTACGAGCAGGACGGCACGGGCAACATCCGTGTCACCGACAGCAGCGGACGAGTCGGAATCTTCGGCACCGATGGCCACTGGATCTCCGGTGTGCTGCGCGAGTGCGACCCCCAACTCTGCGGCTGGGTCGGCGGCCCCCAAGTCGCCAACCACCGCATCGCCGTCGACAACGTCTGACCCAGCGTCACCTACTCGTTGTCGGAGCGGAGCCACGGCCACTGCGGACCGCACAGGAGCGCCACCACAGCATCTGCCTCTGCCGAATCCACCGGCACGTACGTCACCATGTCGAACAGTCAACAGCCACGGCGAGTGCAGACCGCTCAGTCGACGAGAGCTTGGATCTCGTTCACGGTCACCGGGGTCGGGGTCGTGGTCCGCAACGGCGGGCTGACACCGGATGCCCCCGCGCTGGACGACCAGGTGATCTCCCACACGATCGACAACGACGACATGAACGCACCGTCCGGGGCGATCGACGACGAGTGCCGATACGTGTACATGCACTCGGACAGCGCCCCGTCACCATCCGCTCGCGCCCACACGTCGCCCGGGCCCGCACAACGCGCCGTCTCGCCATCGGGCTCCCCGGACACGAACTCCAACCCGACCGGACGCGCTCGCGTCGTGGCCCACACCACACCCGACGGTGTCGGCAACCACGCCGTCACCTCGTGCGGCACGTACGCGGCCGGATCGGTCCAGAACCACATCCCGACCGTCACGATGCCCTTGCCTGTCGGCGGCGCGGACATCACCGCCGGCGCGTCGAGGAGCTCCTCGATCCGCGCCCGCCCCTCGGCGGCGAGCGACGCCGGCGAGCGCTGCGGCACCCACACATTGACCACCCGGTCCGGGCAGGCATGGACGAACAGGTGATACGCCACACCACCATCCACCCGATCGACCACGATGTTGCCACCCAACGTGATCGTCAGCTCCGCCGGAGCCCACGTACACCCCGACGAATCCTTCCCCGAACCCCCCGCCACCGGCGGCCGCCCAAACTGCACCTCGGCGGTGATCCTCACTTCGTTGCCGTCGTCGGCGCCTGCAGCGTGAGCACCCCGCTCGAAAACCGGAGACGCACTCACGGCCATCGCGACGACGTACAGCCATGTGCGCCGGAGCCATCGTCGACCCTCAGCAGCGGCGCTCATGCGAATCCGCACAGATCCACCCCCTCCGATGCCTCCTCGACTTTCTGGCTGTCGTAAGGAAGCCATCGTCCGGCGGAGACTCGCATCGCCCACATCACGCGGTACGAGAGAACTTCATCGTTCACGACCACGTCGTCATCGGGATTTGCCTGATCTCCAACGTTGTAGAGCACCACCGAGTCGAGGTTGCAGACGACGAGCGAGGCTGTATCCCCGGTGATTGTGACGCTCTCGATCTTGATCTGGACCTCGCCATGTCCGGGAATCGGACGGATGTTCTCGGCGACCAACGTCTGAACCGTGGAACGCACCGCGGACTCTGCCGGAGAGCCCGCCACCGCGACAGCGGAGTAGTCGCAGCTGGGCGGGTCGACCGAACAGACAGCTCGCGCGTCTCGGGCGAGGAGATAGTCAGCCTTCACTTGGTCTTCGGGGGTAGTGGGCGGCGGGGTCGTGGTCGTTTCCTCCGACACAACCGTCGTTGATTCGGCGTTGGTGGTGAATGGGTCCGTCGGCGGCACGGTCGTGGGGGCGACCGCCGTGGTGCTCGGGCCGGCCGGGAGCGTCGAACTCGTCGAAGTCGTCGAACCCGGCACCGCCGATGTCGTGGTCGGTCGCACGGCGGTCGTCTGCGACGGACTCGTTGCGGTACCGAAGTCGAGGGTGGTGTCGTCGTCGCTCGTACAACTGGACAGCACACCGACCGACAACAACCCGCACAGTGCAACGGCGACGCGCATCTCGAACCAATCCCCTGTCGTTGAGCCGTCGACCGGCGACGTTATGCGCACAACAACGCCAGGTGCACGCACCGGACGTGCGAACTGCAACGCGTCGAGCTACGTCGCGGAGGCGAGGATCATCGTGCGGGGTGGCGCAGCGAGGGCAGGGGCGTTTGCCGGCGACGACCACACGGCCGTCTGCAGGAACGATCGGAACGCCGACGCCTCGTCGGTTGACCCGAAGTCGAGGCCGACGACGATGTAGCGGTCGTCATCGACCGGTCGGCAGATCCGTTCAGCGATCACCCCTGCCGTGGCGCGTGCCTGCGCGAAGGCGTCGAACGCGCTGCGCCAGGTCGCAAAGTCGGTGATCGGGTGTTCGATGTGCAACGTCGTTGTCATCAGTCGAACGTACGACAGGGGCGGTGCGAGCACCATCCCAACTTCCTGGGGGATGCGAGCGCTTAGGGTCGCGAGCGTGTCGATCCGCGGACGTGTCGAAGCAGTTTGCGCAGGCGACCTCGACCATCGCTCCCTGCGCGTTGCGCTGCTGGACGTGCTGCGCGACGTCGTCTCGTTCGACGCTCACGTCTGGTTGCTGACCGACCCGGAGACCTGTGTCGGATCCTCACCCGTTGCCGACGTGCCGTTGCTCGCCGAGCTCCCGAACGTGATCCGGATGAAGTACCTGACGCCCGACGGTCGATGGACTTCGCTCGACCCGCTGCGTGCCACGCGACTCCCGGTCTGGGCCGAGCGGATCGGCATGGCCGATGTCGTGTCGATCGTCTTCAGCGACGCCCACGGGCAATGGGGCTTCCTCGATCTCTGGCGCGTGTCCGGCCGCTTCACCGATCGCGAATTCGGCCAACTGGACGAGGTCAATGCGACGCTCTGTACCGCGCTGCGGCGGTCGATCTTGGCGACGTTCGGTGATGCATCGCCGAACGTCAACGCGCAGGCTGCGGTGATCCTGGTCGACGACGATCTGCATGTGCGGGCGCAGACACCCGCAACGGATGCCTACTTGCGCGCGCTGCTGCCGACCGACTCAGATCGTGCGCCCATACCCGCAGCAGTCCTCAATGTCGCAGCCCAACTCCTTGCCGTCGAGCAGGGCGTCGACCACCACATGAGCATGGCGCGAGTGCCGGTCGGCAACAAGTGGATCACGCTCGCCGCAGCCCGGTTGCAAGACGACTCGATCGGAGGCAGGGGAACCGTCGCAGTCACGATCGCGCCGACGACGCCGGCCGAGCGCACCGAGTTGTACTGCAATGTCAGCGGGCTGACCGAACGCGAGGCCGACGTCGTGCGCACACTGGTCGACGGCGCTGACAGCAGGATGGTCGCGCAGAGACTGGCGATCTCCGAGCACACGGTGCAGGACCACCTCAAGTCGATCTTCGCCAAGACCGGATCGCCGACTCGGCGGGTGCTGACTGCACGAGCGACCGGTTCGGCCTGACGGCCCGCTCTGGGCGTTCGGTCAGTGCGACGTCAGGACAGGTAGTCGTCGACCGCGGTGTGGACGTGGATGACGCGGCGCTCTTGGAAGCTGAGCGTCACGAAGTCCAGTGAGGTGGAGTGCATGCCCTTTTGGACGCGAGGCAAGTTCTCGAAGTCTTGATCGAGCACCTGGCCGAACGTGGCCGTGCCCTGATCGACCCAGACGTTCGGAACCGGCTCGGGCGTCGGTGCGTTCTCGTCCGGCCACACGAAGCGCCACACGTCGAACCAGCAATGGTCCGGATTCGTCGCGTGCGGTCGGATGCGGAACAGCAGGAACCCTCCGGCGTGGGTGTTGAAGACGAGCCCGGGAAAGATCAGGTAGTGGAAGTCGTCCACCATCTGGTCGCGAGTCAATTCCGAGTAGTCGTGGCCGTACTCCAAACCTTTGGCGATGGCCCGGTCGATCAGGAACTGGCGCACGTCCTGGTCGCCGATGCGGTTGCCCTCGGCGTCGAACATCGCGGCGATGTCGGGCGAGTCGGTCTTGTACGCGGCCGCACCGGACGATCGCGAGAACGCTTCGAAGACCTCGAACTCGTCGACGTGTTCCAGCCGCATCGAGGGCACACCGAACGGCACGATCATCCGGCTGTGCGGACCGATCAACTCGTAGGCGGTGTTGATCTCGTCCAACATCGGCATCAGCTGCGGGTGGATTCCCTGCACGTGGTACACCTCGAGGAACGCCTCGACGGCGACTTTCCAGTTGCACGCCAGGTCGGTGCTCAAGCTCAGCGTGGCGCGCATCTTGTCGAGGTGGTATGGCGCGAGCTGGGTGGCCACCGGCCCGAGGTATTCGAGCAGCGGCTGCGCGGCGGCGCCGGCCGGGTTGATGAACACGAACCCGCCCCACTCGTCGCACGCGGCTTCATTGAGCGCGTATTCGTCGTCGACGATGCCCACGAACAGATGGCGGTCCGGAACGTCGTGCAGCGAGCCGTCAAGGTTCCAGCACCAGTGGTGGTACTGGCAGCGCAGCTCGTGCGACGACCCGCAACCGACCTTGATCATGTTGCCGCGGTGGCGGCAGGCGTTGGCAAAGGCCTTGACGCTGCCGTCGGGCTGGCGCACGACGAGCCACTCCTGATCGACGATCGTGTACGCCGAGTAGTCACCGCTGTTGGGGATGTCCTCGCTGCGGCAGGCCATCTGCCACGTGCGATTCCAGACGCCCTTCAACTCGGCCCGCAGGAACTCGGGCGACGTGTAGCGCTCGGTCGGGATGCGCGTCTCGGCGACACCCAACGCCAAGCGTTCAGCGAACTCGACACCATCGGGGTAGCCGATGTTCCACTTCTCCGCATTGGCGTGAGCCACCCGCAGGTCGTCGACGATGGACATTTGCGCGCCTCCAGACGATGTGATAATCAATCAGTCGGTTAATTACCATACAAGGTCCAGGGGGATCCATGCACGACGTGGGGGCGATGCCAGGACGGCTCGCACGCTTTCTCGAAGCACGCGACGGCAACCGGTCGGCAACGGTGGTGCACTACGAAGCGATGGTCGGCGGGTACAGCCGGTCGATGGCGCGCGCCGACGTCGAGTGGTCCGATGGCACCCGCGAGTCGTTCGTGCTCCGTGGCGATCCACCGCCCGGCAAGGCGTTGCTGGAGTCGGACCGAGATGTCGAGCACGCGCTCCTCCGTGCGCTCACCACGTCGGATGCAATCCCGATGCCGGCGCTGCGGCACTACGACTCGACCGGCGAACATCTCGGGACGAAGTGTCTGGTGCTCGACTTCGTGCAGGGCAAGTCGCTGCAGTCGATCCTCAACGAACGCGCGGCCGGCGACTTCGGTGATCATCGCCTCGACCTCGTCGACACGATGGCCAGGGTCCACTCGATCGACCTCGACGCCGTCGACCTCCCGATCGAGCGGCCGACGGATTGGAGCGACTACCTCGGCAAGTTGATCGATCGCTTTCGTCAGGCCGACCACGACTACCCGGAGTCCGTTCCGTTCCTGCGCTACGTCGGTGCTTGGCTGGACGCCCACCGGCCACCGCCATTGCCGCTGCGGCTCGTGCACAGCGACTTCCAACCGGCGAACATCATGGTCGACAGCACCGGTCAGCACCTGATGATCGACTGGGAGCTGGCCCACATCGGCGACCCGCGCGAAGACCTCGGCTACTACAACGTGTACTCGTCGGCGTCGGGCCCGAACATGTTCGTGACCGACCCGGAAGGGTTCCTGGCGAGATACCGAGAGCAGACCGGCTTCAGCGAGGAAGCGGTCAACATGTCCACGATGATCTACTTCTCGTCGCTGGCCGCGATCACCGTCTACGCGCAGGTGCTCGGTGGGGCCGGCGCACTCGCCCGTGGCCAGAACTCGGGCCTGATGACCACGTACAACATGAATGCGCTCACCATCGGGCACACCAACTTCCTGGCGGGTTGCGGATGTTGAGCCGACCGACCACCGAGCAAGTCATCCTCGACTGCCGCAAGGAGCTGCTGTCGACGATCAACGACGCACTCAGCGACGCGCCGGCGCGCATCGCCGTGCAGATGATGGAGAACGTTCTCCGCAACTGCGCCGAGCGTGCCGCGCACGAGATCGCGTGGATGCGCGAGGAGACCGACGTGATGATCGCGTTCGCCGAACGTGTCGCTGCGTCACCGGCGTCGACCCCCCAGGTGGAGGGCGCCTTGGCCGCGTATCGCGCCGGGCGTTCGGACAGCCTCCACCTCGACGATGTTTCCACCACCTACGGCCTGGCCGGCGAGTGCCTCTCCACCGGGCTGGAGGCCGCGCTCGCGGCCGGCGACGACACGTTGCAGAAGGTCGGTCGCGACGCGCTCGAGCTGCGCCTCGCCCACGAGCAGCAGATCATGGGCGAATGGGTCATGGTCGGGAGGGCCGAGTAGGTGGCCGACACGTCGACCGACACCCTGGTGGTGACGGGTGGCCACCCGTTCGAGGCCGAGCCGTTCTTCGCGATCTTCGCCGCGCTCGATGGCATCTCGTGGACAGCGGCCACTGCGCCGTCGACGGGGCACGATGTCGTCGTCTTCTACGACATGCCGGGCATCCGCTTCACGCGCAGCGATCCGCCGACCGAGTTCCCGTCGCCGACGGCCGAGCAGCGCGCCGTGTTCGCCGACCTGTGCGAAGCGGGCACCGGGCTCGTGTTCATGCATCACGCGGTCGCCGGTTGGCCGGCGTGGGAGGGTTACGCCGAGCTCGTCGGCGCCCGCTTCCACTACCAGCCGGCGTCGCTGCGCAGCGTGGACTTTCCCGATTCCGGCTACGCGTTCGACGTGACCCACACGGTCGAAGTGCTCGACCCGACGCATCCCGTCTGCGCCGGCGTGGAGCATGGGTTCACGCTGACCGACGAGTTGTACTGCTTCCCGGTGCTCGACGACTCGATCACGCCGTTGATGCGCACGACGTTCGACACGTCCGATCCGTCGAACTTCTTCTCGGCCGACCTCGCGATCCGCGGCCAGCGCAACAGCAACGCCGGCTGGTCGCACCCCGCCGGCAGCAACTTGGTCGCCTGGACGCGCACGGCGGGCAACTCGCGGCTCGTGTACCTGCAGTTCGGTGACGGGCCCGAGACGTATGCCGACCCGTCGTTCCGGCGGGTGCTGCAGAACGCGATCCACTGGACCTCACGGACAGGAGCGGCCGCATGAACGTCGGCTTGTGCATGCCTCAACTCGGCGACGGGTTGACCGTCGACATCGTGCGCGAGTTCGCGCAGCGCGCCGAACGGCTCGGCTACACGAGCCTGTGGGTGCAGGACCACTTCCTCTGGCCGCTCGAGCCGCGGCGCGGCTACGGAGGCCGCGAGGGTGCGCCGGTGCCGAAGCAGTACCAGAGCGTGCTTGCACCGCTGGAGCTGCTGACTGCGGCCGCGATCTGGACCGAGAGCGTCACCCTCGGCACGTCCATCCTCGTCGCCGGCAACCACTGGCCGGCCCCGCTCGCGCAGCAGCTCTCGACGTTGGACCATCTGTCCAATGGGCGGCTCGTGGTCGGCCTCGGTGTCGGCTGGTCGGCCGAGGAACATGTCGCCGCCGGCACCGACATCACGACGCGTGGCGCGCGCATGGATGATTTCGTCGACGCGTTGCTCGCCTGCTGGGCCGACGACCCGATCGAGCACCACGGCCCGTTCTTCGACATCCCGCCGTCGATCATGCGCCCCAAGCCGTTGCAGAAGCCACGGCCGAAGATCGTCTCGGGCATGTGGAGCGCAGCCGGGCTGGAGCGCACCCGCCTCGCGTTCGACGGCTGGAACCCGGCCGGTCGCCCAGTTGCGAGCACGGCGGCGACGCTGCAGCAGATGAACGCCGATCGTCCCGCGGGCATGGCCCCGCTGACGATGCATCACCGCTCGTTCGCGCAGTTCCCATTCGCGCCGACGCCTGAAGGTGACGTCGTCGAGCGCCTCGCGTCCGAAGCAGCCGAGGCCGCGACACAGGGCTTCGACGACTTCATCCTCGAGCACAACTTCTGGTCCGGCATCGCCGACCCCCAAGCCTGGCTCGACGTCCCCGAGATGTTCCTCCCCGTGTTGGAAGCCGGCCGCTCGCGGTAGCCAGCGTTGCGGCCGGCCCAGTGCCGGCACGAGCGACGCTCACGGGACGATTCGGCGCTCGACGTCGGGAACTGACGGCCGCGTCGTCACCCGATCGGCGGCATCGTTGCGGGACTTCTGGGTGCTGTCGCGCGCCAGCCTGCGGACCGCGGGCACCCAGATGGACAAGCCGAGGCCAGGCCCTGGTCGAACCGATCGTCAGCACGCAATCAGAGTGAGCGCGAGATCCTGCTGACGCAAGCGCAGAAAGAGCGCGAACGCTGCGACCGTCAGCATCTCACCAGAGCAGGCCCGGGATCTTGCTGACGTAGGCACAGAAAACCCGCAACCGGCCCGACCGTCAGCGTCCAATCAGAGTGAGCGCGAGATCTTGCTGACGGAGGCACAGAAAACCTGCGACCCGCGCGACCGTCAGCATCTCACGAGAGCAGGTCGGGGATCTTGCTGACGGGGGCACGGAGCGTCGTCGGCACCATGCCGCTGAGGGGGCACCCGCCAAGCCGGCGATCGGCGCTCTCGGTGGTGGCGCACATGGCGAGGGTGGCGAAAGCGAATCAGGTGTTGGCGGCCATCCATTCGTTGGTGGCTTTGCCCATCTTCTCTCCGTCGTAACCGATGCGTTGGGTGGGCTTGACCTCGAGGATCACGCGGCGCGGCGAGTCGAGGAACTTCGTAAACGCGTCACGTCGGGCGATGCGGTCGCCGTTGATCGCGGCGGACAGCTCGGGGTAGAACCAGTCCTTCATCTCGCGACTGTCGTGCAGCACGCACTCGCCCTTGTACGTCACGGTCTTGTTGCGCACCATCGACGAACCCGTCGAGGTGACCACGATGCAGACCCTCGGGTCGCGCCGCACCGCGCTGATGCGGGCCCGCTGCGACGACGCCGTGAGCCAGAAGCTGCCCTTGCGCCACACGTAGGACATGATGACGCCGACCGGCCAGCCCTCCTTGTTCGACCAGATGAAGGTGCATTCGTTCTGCGCCAGCAGCAACTGCTCCTCGACGTCTTCGTCGAGGGTGTACATGGTGACGTCTTCGTAGTCCTGCATGGGTTCCTCCTAGGAGATGGCTCGCGGCCGGAACTGGCCGGTGTTGGCGGTGATGCCGCCGTCGACGGGAATGGCGACGCCGGTGACGAAGCTGGCGGCTGGCGACGCGAGGAACGCGACGACCGCGGCGATCTCCTCCGGCCGTCCCCAGCGCTGCGCCGGGATCGACGCCAGCAGACCCGCCTCGCGCTCGGGCAGCGCGACGATGCCGGCGGTCATCGCGGTCGCCGTCGGGCCGGGACACACCGCGTTCACGGTGATGCCCTCCGCGGCGAGGTCGAGCGACGTGGAGCGGACCATGTTGATGGCCGCGGCCTTGGCGGTGTTGTAGGGCCACATCGACGGGTCGCCGGCGAGGCCTGACGTCGACGCAGTGACGATGATGCGGCCACCCTCGCCGTGGGCGCGGAACGCGGGCACCGCGGCGCGAATGCCGAGCAACACCGCGCGCACGTTGACCTCGATCGCGCGATCGAACTTCTCGATCGGCAGATCGAGCAGATCACCACTCATCGGGATGCCGGCGTTCAGCGCGGCGACATCGAGTCGACCGAACCTGTCGATCGCGGCAGCGACCATCGCGGCATTCGTCTCCGCCAGGCAGACGTCGCCGGCCACGATCGCGATTGCGTCGATGCCCTCGGCCCAATCGAGCCGGGATCGATCCAAGTCGACGGCCACGACGCCGTAGCCCTGCTCGACGAACAACTCGACGACAGCCCGCCCGATGCCCGACGCACCCCCGGTCACCGCAGCGACCCTCATGACACACCCGATTCGGCGACTGTCCAGCGGATCGGCATTGTCGTCAGGCCGCGCAGGATGAACGGTGGGTTCACGGCGACATCGCCGATCAACTCGACGGTTTCGAAGCGCTCGACCATCAGCCGCAACGCGAGCTGGCCCTCGCGGCGGGCCAGCGGCGCGCCGATGCAGTGGTGCACACCCCATCCGAACGCGAGGTGTGGGCGCGCACCCGGCTTCATCCGGTCGAATCGAATCTCGTCGGGATCGTCCCACACATCGGGGTCTCGGTTCGCCGCAGCAAACAGCACCTGCATCTTCGTGCGCGCGGGGATGTCCACACCGCGCACCGGGCACTCGACGGCGTTTGTACGGAACAGGCCCTGCACGGGCGAGTCGTAGCGCAAGAACTCCTCGACCGCGGCCGGGATCAGCGACGGGTCGGCACGGAGCTCGTGACGAAGCGACGGCCGCTCGATCAGCCGATAGAGCATCAGGCTGATCAAGCTGGCCGTCGTCTCGTGGCCGGCAACGAGCAGCTGCTGGCACAGCCGTCGCACCTCGCCGTAGTTGAGCCGCTCGTCGAGATAGGCCCGAGTCAGCACGCTGATCATGTCGTCGGGCACGTCGCTGCCGGCGTGCAACCGGTCGATCCGTTCGGCCACGATCGCGTCGATGATCGCGTAGATGCCCGCGTTGGCCTGCTCGACGAGACGCAGGTCGCCGCCCCCCAAGCCATTGACGATGTCGTTCGACCACGCGCCGAAGTCCTCGCGACGATCGTGGGGCACGCCGAGCAGTTCGGCGATCACGACGGCCGGGAAGGCGAACGCGAACAGCTGGACGAAGTCGCCCTCGCCATCCGCGCCGAACGCGGCGTCCCACAGATCCTCACCGATGCGGTCCACCTGCGGCGCGAGCGCATCGATGGCCGTCGGCCGGAAGCCGTCCTGCAGCACCTTGCGCTGGCGGCGATGGTCGTCGCCATCCGCGCCGCCGAGCACACCGCCGTCGGCGTAGAACACACCGGAGCCGTCGCGGTTGTTCCACACGTCGGGCTGCATCAGCGCGGCGAAGACGTCGGCGTGTTTGCTGATCACGTAGAACGGCGGGTCGTAGGTCTCCTCGCGATGCAACGGGCACGTCGCGAGCAGGTGGTGATGGCCCGGGGCCGGCTCGAGGTCGTTGGCGTGCTCGAGGTGCGAGTACGTCATGATGCGTCTCCTGACAACGGCAGTCCGATCCACGCCTCGATCCCCAGCGAGCGGGCCCGGCCGCCGCGATCGTGATGGTCCAACTCGTAGCTGACCCGGTCGCCGTCGAAGCGCAGCAAGCTCATCACGTCGACGCGCCACTTGCGACCGACGTACTCCGGTCCGTAGAGATCGGGGCGCTTGACCGTCGCGCTCATCTCGTAGTGCAGGGCCACGCCGCCGTCGTTGAACCAGAACTCGTCAGGGGCCAGGACAAGGTCGTCCCACTTGGCCAGGCCGGCGGCGAAGAACGTGCGGATTGCCGGCCAACCCTCGAACCGGCCGCTGGCGACATCGGCCAACACCGCGTCGGGTGTGAAGAACGGTTCGGGCGCGTCGGCGTCACCACTGCTCCACGCCTCGAAGACCTGCCGTGCGATTCGCTCCCGTGAGTCCATCGAAATCGGACAGTAGTACGGTGCGAGCGTGAATTCATCAGTTGGTCAATTACTTTCTCTGGACGGCCGCACCGCGCTCGTGACAGGCGGAGCGACAGGCATCGGCGAATCCATTGCCCGGGTGCTGGCCGACGCCGGTGCCGCGGTCACGATCGGCGACATCGACCTCGTGGGTGCCCGGCGCGTCGCCGACGACATTGGTGGGCGGGCGGTGGAACTGGATGTGACCGACGCCGACAACGCACGCGGCGTGGTCGACGCGCTCGACGGCATCGACATCCTGGTCAACAACGCAGGCACGTTCCTGGAGGCCGGCAGCATCCTCGACCAGAGTCACGAGTCCTGGCACCGTTCCATCGACGTGAACCTGGTCGGCGTGTTCAACTGCTCGAAGCCGGCGGCACAGGCAATGGTGGCCGGCGGACGCGAAGGCGTCATCATCAACATCTCGTCGGTCGACGGGATGCTGCCCTGCCTCGGCACGGGCTACGACTCGGCCAAGGCCGCGGTCATCCACTTCACCAGGTCGCTCGCGGTGGACCTCGCCCCGCACGGCATCCGCGTCAACGGCATCGCACCGGGCAACGTGCCCGTGCCAACGCTCCACAAGATCCACTCCGGCGAGTTGCCACCGCTGTGGCCGGTCGATTCGTCGACCACCGGGTTGATGGGCCCGATGATGAAGCAGCGCTCGGCCAACATCCCGATCGGCCGCAAAGGCACGCCCGAAGACATCGCCCATGCCGTGCTGTTCCTGGCGAGCCCGATGTCCAGCTATGTGACCGGCCACACCGTCGTCGTCGACGGCGGCTGGACCCTGGTCTGATCAGAGGGCGGGGCGGAGAAGCTTGCCCTCGATGAGCGCCTTGAGACCGTCGACCGCGCGTCGGTGTTGCATGTTGTTGTCGGACACAGCGTCGGTGAGACCGATCAGGATCGTGGTCAGCAGCGCGCCGACGATCTCGCGATCCGCCGGGTCGATCTCGCCGGTCGCAATGCCGACTTCGATCATCCGCTCGAGGAAGTTCTCTCGCGGCAAGCGCGCGTTGCGCAGTGCAGTGTTGAGTTCGTCGTTACGCCGCATGTCTACGCGCAGCGCGCCGAGGAACTGGGCGAGCGTCGGGTCTTCCTCGTTCATCTCGTGCGCTTCGTCGAGCACGGCTTCGATCTGGGCCCGGAACGTGGAGGCGCGATCGACGGCGGCATTGAAGCGCTCGTACACGTGCGCTTGCACGTCGTCGTGCACGGCGATGTAGAGATCCAGCTTCGAACCGAAGTAGTGATAGATGGCCCCAGCCGTCAGCCCGGCCTCGGCACCGAGGTTGCGGTTGGTCGCGGCGTCGTAACCGCGCTGCGCGAATGACAAGCGCGCGATGTCGAGGATGCGCTGGCGGGTCTCAGCCGAATCAGTCGCCGGCGGCCGTCCGAGCCGCGGCTTCACCGCCGCCTTGGTCTTCGTCACCGGATCAGTATGGCGTACAACCTGCGCGATGAGAATAGTGATCAGCTGATCAATTAACTTGGTGGGCATGGCGACACCCACCATCGACGAGTTCACCGACGAGGCGCGCGCGTGGCTCGACGCGCACGCGACGCGCCGCGAGCGCGACGCTGCGCCTGACGCCGGTGACCGGATCTCCTGGGGTGAAGGCGAATTCAGCGTGTCGGTGTTCCACTCGCTGAGCTTCGAGGACGAGCGCGCACTGCTGCAACGTGTCAAGGACTGGACGACGCTCAAGGCGACGAAGGGCTACCACGCGATCACACAGCCGGTGGAATACGGCGGACTCGGACTCGACCGCCGCTACGCCCGCGCCTACGGCAAGCTCGAAGCCTTGTACGAGACACCGACCAGTCACGAGACGCACAGCGTCACGACGCGCCTGGTGGCGCCGACGATCCAGGTCTTCGGCAGCGAGCAGCAGAAGAAGGAGTTCGTCGGCCGCTTCCTGGCCGCCGAGGAGTTGTGCTGCCAACTGTTCTCCGAACCAACCGCCGGCAGCGACCTCGCATCACTGTCGTGCCGCGCCGTTCGCGACGGCGACGAGTGGGTCATCAACGGCCAGAAGGTGTGGAGCTCGGGGGCGCAGTTCTCCGAGTGGGGCGAGCTGATCGCGCGCCACGATCCCGACGTCGTCAAGCACAAGGGAATGACCGCGTTCGTCATCCCGATGGATCTGCCCGGCATCGAGGTGCGCCCGATCAAGCAGATGAGTGGCGGTTCTTCGTTCAATGAAGTCTTCATGACAGACGTGCGCGTGCCCGATTCGATGCGTCTCGGACCCATCGGCGAGGGCTGGAAGGTCGCCCTCACCACGCTCGGTTTCGAGCGCGACCACTCCGATGTCGGCTCCGGCGGCGGCGGGCGCGTCGGCGGTTCGTGGCGCCAGCTGCTCGGCACCGCCGAGGCAATGGGCGTCGCGGGTGATCCCGTCATCCGCCAACAACTGATGCGCGCCTACACGCATCACCGCATCGAGGGCTTCGTCAACCGCCGCGCCGCCGATTTGCGCCGCGCCGGTGCACCGGCCGGACCGGAGGGTTCGCTCGGCAAGCTGCTCTGGACCGAGGGCATGCGTCTCGTCAGCGATGTGGTGTCGGAGATCCTTGGGCCGAAGCTGATCGCCGATGGTGGCGAGTGGGGCACGTACGCGTGGGGCGAACACGTCCTCGGGGCCCCCGGATACCGCATCGCCGGCGGCTCGGACGAGACGCAGCGCAACATCATCGGTGAGCGAGTGCTCGGCCTACCCGGTGAGCCGCGAGTGGACAAAGATGTCGCCTGGCGTGACGTCCCCCGGTGAGTGCTATAAATGACCGACCGGTCAATTAGATCGATCGGTCAGTGAGAGGGGAAGATCATGGATCTCGGACTGAACGGTAAGCGTGCGCTCATCACCGGCTCGACGAAGGGCATCGGCCGCGCGATCGCTGAGACGTTGCTCGCCGAAGGCGCTTCGGTGGCGATCTGCGCGAGGACGGCGGAAGACGTCGAGACGGCCGTGAAGGAGCTGTCCGCAGCGGGCACCGCTGTCGGCTCGGCAGTCGATGCATCCGACGGTGACAGCCTGCGCGCGTGGATCGCGTCGTCGGCCGAACAGCTCGGCGGCATCGACATCTACGTCCACAACACGTCCGGCAAACCGGTGCGCAAGTTGGAGGACTGGAAGAAGAACTTCGACATCGACCTCATGGCGCTGATCCACGGCGTCGACGCGGCAACCGAAGCGCTCGCCGACGGCGGAGGCTCGTTGATCAGCATCGGCACGACCGCGACGGCCGAGCACTTCGCGAGTGGCTCCAACAGCTACAGCGCGTTCAAGGCCGCGGTCACGAACTGGACGCTCGGCCAGGCCCAGACGCTGGGCGCGAAGGGCATCCGCTGCAACGTGGTCTCGCCCGGCCCGATCTTCGTCGAGGGTGGCGACTGGGACCGCATCAAGCAGAACATGGCACCGTTCTACGAGTCGACCGAGAAGACCCATCCCGGCGGCGCGCTCGGCGTGGCGCAAGACGTCGCCGATGCCGTCGCGTTCCTCGTGTCCGCCCGCGCCAAGCACATCAATGGCGTCAACCTCACCGTGGACGGCGGCTTCCTCAAGCGCGTCGACTTTTGACGAACTCGCGCATCGACGTCACGCTTGTCGCCGGCGGCAAGTACCACGACATCGACTTCGCGCGGCGCGAGCTGCTCGGCCTGCTGGCCGAGCACGACGAGTTCCGAGTGCGGGTGCAGCCTGACTACGAGGATGCAGCGGCGGTCGCGAAAGGCTCGATCCTCGTCAGTTACACGTGCGACGTGCGCCCGTCGCAGGGGGCTCAGCGCACGATTCGCGACTGGGTCGAGGGCGGTGGCCGGTGGGTCGCGCTGCACGGAACGAACGCCGCCCTCGACCTCGGCGGTCCGGATGGCGTGGATTCACCGCGTGTCTTTCCGCTGTGGGCCGAGACGCTGGGCAGCCAGTTCGTGGCCCACCCACCGATCCAGCCATACACGGTCGAGGTCACTGCGCCGGATCACTGGCTGGTTGCCGGGATCGAGCCGTTCGACACCGACGACGAGTTGTACCTCAGCGAGTACGCCGATCGCGGCGCCCTGCAACCGCTGCTGCACACCAGTTGGCAGGGCGACGCAAAGGGTTTCGTCGAGCGCGATTGGACGACGTCTGACGCCCAGCACCTCGTGATGTACCTGCGCCCGCTCGGCGACGGAGCGGTGCTCTACAACACGCTCGGCCACTGCCGCGGCCACTACGACATGGTGCCTGTCCTGGACTACTACCCGCGTGTGGAACGCTGCTCGTGGGACCGACCCGCCTACTACGAACTCCTGCGACGATCACTGCGCTGGGCGCGCGGCGAAAACGCAGAGAACGAAAGGAAATGACATGGAGCTGACCCGCGATGTGCAGATGGATCTGCACCGCCGGATGGTGCGCATCCGACTGTTCGAGGAGGCTGCCGGCAGGCTGGCCGAGGCGGCCAAACTGCCCGGCTTCTTGCACTTGTACGTCGGCGAGGAAGCGGTCGCGTCCGGTGTGTGCGCCGCACTCAACGACGACGACCACATCACCTCGACGCACCGCGGCCACGGTCACCTCGTCGCCAAGGGCGGCGATTTCAACCGGATGATGGCCGAGCTGATGGGTAAGTCGACCGGCTACTGCAAGGGCAAGGGCGGGTCGATGCACATCAGCGACCTCGATCTCGGCATGCTCGGAGCGAACGGCATCGTCGGCGCGGGTTCGCCGATCGCGGTCGGCGCGGCGTTCGCCAACAAGTATCGCGGTCGGGGTCAGGTGGCGGTCGCGTTCTTCGGCGACGGCGCGACCAACATCGGCGCGTTCCACGAGGCCGCCAACATGGCCTGCGCGTTGCACCTGCCGATCGTGTTCGCCTGCGAGAACAACGAATACGGCGAGTTCACGCCGCGCAGCAAGACGATGGCCATCACCGACATCGTCGACCGCGCCGTCGGATACGGCATGCCCGGCGTGATCGTCGACGGCATGGACGTGGTCGCCGTGCACGAGGCTGCGGTCGAGGCCGTCGCCCGCGCCCGCCGTGGCGAGGGTCCGTCACTGATCGAGTCCAAGACCTACCGCTTCTACAACCACCACGGCGTGCAGAACCTGGGCCTGAAGTACCGCACCGACGACGAGGTCGCCGGGTGGAAGCAGCGCGACCCGATCTTCTCCTACGAGGAGCGCCTGATCGAGGCCGGTACCGCGAGTGCGGACGAGATCGAACAGGTCTGGGCCGCACTGCGCGCCGACATCGCAGCCGCGATCCAGTTCGCCGAGGACAGCCCGCTGCCCGAGCCGGATCAGCTGATGGCGAACATCTACACGACCATGTCCCCGATTGGAGCGAACTGATGGGCGACCGCAAGCTGACCTACGGCGGGGCCTTCAACGAGGCCGTGCGCCAGGCGATGGAGGCCGACGAGAACGTGTTCTGCGCCGGCGAGGACATCGGCGCGTTCGGTGGCGTGTTCGGCACCTACGCCGGGCTGCAGGCCACGTTCGGCGAGCGTCGTGTCGTCGACACTCCGATCAGTGAGCAGGCCATCGTGGGCCTCGGCATCGGTGCCGCCGTGACGGGCCTGCGCCCGATCGTCGATCTGATGTTCATGGACTTCATCTGCGTCGCGATGGACCAGATCGTGAACCAGGCCGCGAAGCTGAAGTACATGTTCGGCGGCACGGCCACGTTGCCGTTGACCATCACCACAGCCGGTGGAGCCGGACTATCGGCCGCGGCGCAGCACAGCCAGTCGTTGGAAGCGCTGCTCTGCCACATCCCCGGACTCAAGGTGGTCTACCCATCCAACCCGTACGACATGAAGGGCCTCATGGCGGCCTGCATCCGCGAGGACAACCCGACCATGATGGTGAAGCACAAACGCCTCCTCGGTATGAGCGCGGTGGTGCCCGAGGAGAGCTACATGATCGAGCTCGGCACCGCGAACGTGGCTCGGGCCGGCAAGGACGTCACCGTCGTTGCGTGGGGCCGGATGCTGAACGAGGCGCTCGTCGCCGCGGAGAAGCTTGCCGCCGACGGCATCGACTGCGAAGTCATCGACCCGCGCACGCTGCAGCCGTTCGACACGGCCACGGTGACCGAGTCGGTGCGCAAGACGAACCGCGTCATCGTCGTGCACGAGGCCGTCCGCTTCGGCGGGCTCGGCGCGGAGATCGCCGCGCAGATCCAGGAGGAGGCGTTCGATTACCTCGATGCGCCGGTCGGACGCATCGGCGCGCCGTTCTCCCCCGTCCCGTTCAGCCCTGCGCTCGAGTCCCACTACGTGCCCGACGCAGCGAGCATCGCTGCGGGCATCCGCGCAACGATGTCTCGCCCGCTGGTCGGCAGCTGAGCACGGAGCACCGTTGAACGCGGTCGGCATCATCGTCAACCCCATGGCCGGCAAGGACATCCGCCGGCTCGTCACCGCGGCCAGCCACACGTCGGACAGCGCCAAGATCGGCATCGTCCGCCGCGCAGTGGCGGCAGCCGCGGAGGCCGGCGCCGAGCGGATCCTGCTCGCCGATGACCCGCATCACCTCGCCCACCGCGCGGTCGACGGTCTCGACGCACCCGTGTTCGTGATCGACGAGCCACTATCCGGGTCGCGCTTCGACACGGTGGCAGCAGCGACGCGGATGTGGAAGGAGCAGGTCGGCGCGCTGGTCGTGCTCGGCGGTGACGGCACGTGCCGCGACGTCGCCACCGGCTGGCCCGACGCGCCGATGATCGCCGTGTCGACCGGCACCAACAACGTCTACCCATCGTCGATCGACGCGACGTCGGCCGGCACCGCTGCCGCGTTCGTGGCGAGCGGGGCCATCGCCGCCGCCGACGTCACCCGGCGCAGCAAGCGGGTCACGACGCGCATCATCACCGACGACGACGTGATCGACGACCTCGCGCTGGTCGACCTCGCGCTGATCGAGACCACGTTCGTCGGATCTCGCGCGGTGATGGATCCGCAGACCGTTCGCACCGTCATCGCGTCCGTCGCGACGCCCATGAGCACCGGGCTGTCCAGCATCGCCGGGCGCGTGCATCCCGTCGGCCGCTTCGAGCCCGGCGGCGTGATGGTCACGCTCGGCCCCGGCGGCCGTGCTGTGCGCGTGCCCCTGAGCCCAGGCACGTTCACAACCGTCTCGGTCGCCTCGGTGACACCGCTCGCCGAGGGCCAGCGGGTCAGCCTGCACGGCCCCGGCGTGCTCGCGTTCGACGGCGAGCGCGATCGTCGCATCGGCGCGAACGTCACCGTGACCGCCAGCGTCGACACATCCGGCCCATTCCTGATCGACGTCGAGCGCACCCTGCACCTGGCCGCCGACGCCCACCTGTTCGAGGGGAACCACCATGGCAATTGAGTTCATCATGCCCAAGCTCGGCCTGACGATGGAGGAAGGCACGATCCTGCAGTGGCTCGTGCCCGACGGCGCGGAGGTCACTGCCGGGATGGCGGTGATGTCGATCGAGACCGACAAGGTCGAAAGCGATGTCGAGGCCAGCGGCTCGGGGCGCCTGCACCAGCTCGGTCAGCCCGGCGACACGTTTACCTGCGGCGCGGTGGTCGGGATGCTGCTCGCCGAAGGTGAGCAGGCTCCTTCACCGGCAGCCGCGCCTGCGCCTGCGCCTGCGGCTGCCGCTCCTGCAGCCGTCGCTGCGGCTCCGGTCACGGCCGGCTCGGCGGTCGCCGTGACCGCTGGTGCGAACGGGCGGGCGTTCATCTCGCCCAATGCCCGCCGGGTCGCGGCCCAGCGCAACGTCGATCTGGCCACCGTGCGCGGCACCGGCCCGAACGGACGCATCGTGTCCGAAGATGTCGAGACCGCGGCGACACGTCCCGCAGCCACGGCCGCTCCTGGAGTCTCGGCTCCTCCTCGACCGGCAGCGGTGCGCCCCGCTGGTGGTTCGTACCCGGCCACGGCCGCCGCCCGCCAACTCGCCGATCTGCTCGGCATCGACCTGGCCGAGGTCGCGCCGGACGAGATGGACGGCTACATCACCCGTGAGTCCGTCGCTCGCCATGTGCGCGCCCTGCTCCAACCAGCTGCGCCCGCAGCTGCAGCCGCTGCGGGCGCCGCTCCCCCGGCGGCGACGCAGACACCGACGTCAGTACGCAAGATGACCGGCATGCGCGGCACGATCGCCAAGCGGATGCACGCGTCGCTCCAGGAGATGGCGCAGTTGACGCTGACGATGGACGCCGACATGGACGCCGTGGTCGCCGATCGATCCGCCCGCAAGGCTGCCGGCGCAGCGCCCGGGTTCACCGACTACATCGTCGCCGCCGCCGCACGTGCGTTGCAGCTGCACCCGAACGTCAACGCGCAGATCACCCCGGACGGGATCGCAGTGCTGCCCGAGATCCACGTCGGGCTCGCCGTCGCACTGGACGAGGGCCTGATGGTGCCGGTCGTGCGCAACACCGATCGCCTCGACTTGGCGACCCTGTCGGCCGAGACAACTCGCCTCGCCGACGCAGCCCGCAGCGGCACGCTGAAGCTCGGCGATCTGGACGGTGGCACGTTCTCGGTCAGCGCGCTCGGCATGTTCGGGGTCGACGCCTTCACGCCGGTGATCAACCCGCCGAACGCCGCGATCCTTGGCGTCGGCCGGTTGCGTGACGACATCGTGCTCGTCGACGGCAACGTCGCGACCCGCAAGCGGTTGACGCTGAGCCTGACGTGGGACCACCGCGTGTTCGACGGCGCTCCGGCAGCGGCGTTCTGCAAGGCAATCGTCGACCTCCTCGCCGATCCCGCCGCGCTCGACAGCTGACTCCCGCCCCGCGTTCTGGGTGCCATCTCGCGCCACGCTGCCACTGATCGACACCCAGAAGCTCGGCGAGAGTGGTCGGCGCCTGTTCTGGGTGCTGACGCCTCATCGCACCGTCCCAGCACCCAGAACCCGGTGAACAGGTGCGGTCGACCGTTCTGGGCGCTGCCGTACGCCACACTTCGCCCGGCCAGCACCCAAAAGCACGGTGCCGGCCGCCGGGCGCCGTTCTGGGTGCTGACGCCTCATCGCACCGTCCCAGCACCCAGAACCCGGTGAACAGGTGCGGTCAACCGTTCTGGGCGCTGCCGTGCGCCACACTTCCCCCGGCCAGCACCCAAAAGCACGGTGCCGGCCGCCGCGACGGATCAGCTGACGGCGTAGACCTGGTACGTCACGTCGCCGGCGCCGGTCTCACCGGTGGCGATGGCCTGCACGTTGTTCAGCCAGGCGTAGCGTTCGTCGCCGGTCTGGAACAGCGGAGCGGCGCGGATCGTTCGGTTCTCACCCGTCGTGACGATGCCCCTGTACTCCATGAAGATCGCGGCACCGTCGTCGGTGAGGATGGTGACGCGCACGTCGAGGTGAGCGGTGCGGTCGGGGCGCATGGTCACCCAGTCGCCGCCGTGGGCGCGCAGCGTGCCGTTGACCTTCGGTCCGGTCACCTCGCCACCGGTCACGGGCACGAGGACGCGGGTGCCGTGCGGCGCGTTCGGGATGATCGTCGGGCCGTCCAGCGTGGCGCGCATCGTGAACAGGAACTCGACCGGCAGCATCGTCGTCTCAGCGGGCATGGTGCCACCGTACGCTGGTCGAATGCCCGAGGGCGACACGATCCGCCGTCTCGCGGACAAGATTCGCGACCGCTTCGCCGGCCAGCGCGTGACCAAGACCGTGACGCGCGATCCGCGTCTCGTCGGTGTCGACTTCACCGGCGCGACGTTGCTCGAGGCGGATGCGGTCGGCAAGCACTTGCTGATCCGCTTCGACGACGGGCGCACGTTGCACGCTCACCTCCTGATGACCGGATCGTGGACGGTCGGTCCCGCTGCGACCGAGCCGCCGATGCGGCGGCGGGTCGAGATGTGGTTGGAAACCGGGCGTCTCACCGGGCTCGACGTGCCCCTGCTCGGAGTGCTGCCGACCGCACGAGAACACGAGATCGTCGGCCACCTCGGGCCCGACCTGTGCGGTGCCGACCTACCCGATCTCGGCGAGGTCGTCGACCGCGTCCTGCGCGATCGCGCTGCACCGCTCGCCGGCGCGATGCTCGATCAACGCAACGTGGCCGGCTTCGGCAACCTCTACGCAGTCGAGGTGCCGTTCATCGTCGGCGTCTCGCCGAGTCAGCCCGTCGGCAGCGTCGGACGGCTGCCCGAAGTGATCGGCGTCGGAGCCGCGCTGATCCGCGTCAACGCGCGTCGCGGCCCGCAGAACACGACCGGCCGCCAGCTGTCGACCGATGACCATTGGATCTATCCCAAACGCGGCCGGCCGTGCCCGCTCTGCGGCACCCGCCTTGCCGGCTGGACCGACGCGGAGAGCCCGTGGCGGCGCGTTGCAACGTGGTGCCCGGCCTGCCAGCCGCTCACAGAACCGCGCGATGCCGACATCGCCCGAGCGCTCAAGCTGCTCGCCCTGCACCCTGCCCGCCGGGAGCCGATGTTCCCGGCCTGAGCGTCCGGGTCACCAGGTCATGTCCTCGCAGCGAGCGCGGCCAGGATCTCGAGGCGGTAGAGACCGAACGTGCGATGGCGCTTGTGCGTCACCCGGTTCGCCGCGCCGATCGCCGCCAAGGCCATGCCCAGGCCGAGCGCGTCGGTGGCCATGTGCCCGGCGTCGGACAGCAGCGCGAGCGAGTCGGTGACGAGGCCGACCACGACCTGCACGACCAAGAACGCGACGATCAGCGCGAACGCGGTTCGGAGACGTCCCGCGTGGCGTGCCCCAGCCCGCACGTTGACGTGGCTGTGGTCGTGGCCCATGTGCGCCAGATTACTGTCGGAACCGTGATCAGACGGCTCGGCAAGAATCTCGGAGTGCTGACCGCGGGCGTGCCGGAGGCCAGCGTCGAACTGGAGCGCGATGGTTTCACCGTGCTGCGCGACGTGTTCACCGCGGATGAGGTCATGGCGCTGACCGCCGAGATCGAGGGCATCTTCGCGGCCACGCCACCGGAGCGGGTTCGCACGGACAAGGACGAGTTCCGCTACCAGATGCTCAATCGCGGTGCCTGCTGCCAGGCCGCCATCGGACATCCGAGCATTCTCGCCGCAATCGAACCGTTGCTCGGCGACGACTGCCACGTCCTCGCGAACACCGCGTGGAACAACCCACCCGAGTTCGGCGGCGGTCCATGGCACTGCGACGCCGGGCCGCACGTGCCGCGTCCGCCGGGCATCGAGTGGGACACCCGTATTCCGTATCCCGTGTTCGCGATCGGCGCGCACATCCTGCTGCGCGCCTGCGAGCTCGTCGACGGTCCGACCGCGGTCGTGCCCGGCAGTCACCGCTCCGGCCGGCTCGCGCCGTTCGACCGCGTCGAGGACCCCGAGCTCAGCTACGACGGGCGGCCACCGGTCGTCATGGAAGGTCGCGCCGGCGACGTGTCGTTGTTCGTGTCCGACGTGTGGCACCGCGGCATGCCAGCCGTCTCCGGCCAAGGTCGGGGCCGGCTGTTCCTGCAGGTTCACTACGGCCGTCGCGACATCGCCCAACGCATCCGCACCACCTCCGAGGTCAACCAACTTTCCATGGAGGCCGTCCAGCGCGCCAAGACCCGGCGTGAGAAGACTCTGATCGGCCTCCACGACCCCATGTTCTACGACGCCTGAACCGACCCGGTGAGTGTTTGGACGATGGGGGCGAAGGACTCGGCGGCCGCAGACTGGATGGTGATGTAGGTGTAGCCCCAGCGCTCGCGGCGCGAGTTCAGGGATTCGAGGATCTCGTCCTCGGTGCCCGCGAGGATGAGTGGCGATTCGAGCACCGTTTCGGCGGGAGCACCGAAGCGGCCACTGAGGCGTTCGCCGAGCGCAGCGCGATCGTCGGTGACCTGGGCGACGGAGATCCAGGCATTGAATTCGAGCGAGCCGAAGCGATCACCCGCTGCGGTGCGGATCAGGTCGAACTTGGCATCGATGCTGGCCGGCAGGGAGTCCTGCGCACTCGCGATGTTCGGCGCGGCGGGCAGCGACGGGTTGACACCGATGATGTCCGCGTGCTGCGCGGCGAACGTCAGCATCCGCTTGCCGCCACCGGCGACGATGATCGGTGGGCCACCCGGGCGATGCGGCTTGGGCGTGCCATCGAGATCGGCGATGCGATAGTGCTGCCCGTCGAACGCGAACGGGCCGGGCGCGAACAACCCGCGCAGCACGGCGACGTGCTCGATCAAGCGGTCGACGCGCACACCGGGTGGGTCGTGCCGGATCCCAGAGCGCGAGTAGTCGAGTGGGTTGTAGCCCGCGCCGACCCCGATTTCGAGCCGCCCCTCGGACAACACATCGATCGACGCCAGCTCACGAGCGAGGACAGCCGGATGGCGGAAGTCGCAGGCGAACACCATCGGCGCGACGTGCAGCGTCGTGGTCGCCATCGCCGCTGTCGCCATGGCTGTGATCGGCCCGAACCCTTCGTGGAAGTGGTCGGGCACGAAGAGCGTGGAGTATCCAAGATCCTCCAAACGGCGGGCCGAGTCGGCCCACGACATCCCGTCGAACGGTGCCATCATCTCGACACCGAAACGGAACGGTCGGACCGTCACCGATCGCTCACTTCGGACCGACCTCGTGCATCGCGTCGAGGCGCTGGACGATGCCGGCGTGGACCTGTTCGAGATCGGGCGTCACGCCACCCGCGCCATACATCGCACCGCTGCGCGGCATCGGCGACGGCGGGTTCTTCGCGTACTCGACCGCTTCGGCCAGGTCGTGGGCGAACGCCTCGGTGACCCCTGCCTTGGTGTTCGGGCGGGTGATGCAGAAGTGCAGCGCGGGCGGCAGCTGCAAACCGTTCATCCGCCAGCCGAGCCGGATCAGTCCGTCGTTGACGTGATAGATGTCCAGCTCGTCCGACCGGAACGCGATGTTGAACAGCGAGTCGCCGATCAGGATCAGCTCCGGGTGCGAGCGCACCGCGTCTTTGACCTCGCCAGCGGTGCGGAAGATGTCCGCAGCGATCGAGCGGTAGCCGGACTTGCCGAGGTTCAGCATCGACGCCCACGTCGCCGCGATCAGGCCGCCGGAGCGGCTGCCACCCATGCTCGGCGAGGCGTACATGCCGCCCGGCCAGCCGTCGGTGATCAGGTACTGGTGGCTGCGTAGGGCCTTCGGGCGGAACAGCAACACCGAGCTGCCCTTCAACGCGTAGCCGTACTTGTGCGTGTCGGCCGAGATGGTGGTGACGCCGGGGACGCGCAGGTCGAAGCGCGGCAATGCGTAGCCGAGGTCTTCGGCCCAGGGCAGGATGAACCCACCGAGGCAACCGTCGACGTGCAGTCCGATGTCGTGCTCGATGGCGATCTGACCGAGCGCTTCGATCGGATCGATCAGGCCGTGCGGGTAGGTGCCTGCGGTGCCGACAAGTGCGATGGTGTTCTCGTCGATGTGCGACCGGACGAAGTCGAGATCGACGACGTACTGGTCGGTCACCGGCGCCTTGATCACCTCGATGCCGAAGTAGTGACATCCCTTCAGGTGACCGGGGTGCGCGGTCGCGGGCATGATGATGTTCGGGCGCTCGATGCCCTTCGTGTGCCGGGCGAACTCGCGATAGGTCAGCATCGCGGTGACGAGGCTCTCCGTACCACCGGACGTGACGAGGCCGCCGGTGTCTTCGTCGCCGTGCAGCATCGACGCGGTCATCGCGATGATCTCGGCCTCCATCTTCGTCGCGCTCGGGTACATGTCGCGCTGCAACACGTTGGAGTGGGCGTAGAACTCGAACGCGTCGGTGAGGAACGAGTAGTGGTCGTGGTCGCCGGAGTAGATCGATCCGCTGCAGCGACCCGAGTCGCCGCGCTTGTCCTCCTCGACGGACATCTCGCGCAGCTCGCGCAGGATCTCGTCGCGCGGCACCGGGGTTTCCGGCAACTCGTCGTGCACCTCGTAGCGCTCGGCGTACGGGTGCATCGGCGACTTCGGCTTGTTGCTGGTGGTGGAGCTCATGTTGGTTCCTTTGCTGGCTTCAGGAGGTCGTAGTAGGGGGCGATTCGATCGTGGTGGTCGATGAACGCCGCGATCAGCCGTTGGTACAGCGGCTGCAACTCGGGGCGCGGCTCGTGCAACTCGGCGGTGACCACGATCGACGGGACGTCGGCGAGGCGGATGAAACCGTTCTCGGCCAGCGCGAGCAAGGCTGCGCCGTGCGAGTTCGTGGTCGACGAGTTGGCCAACCGACGCACCGGCACGCCGAAGCAGTCGGCCAGGATCTGGCCCCACAGCGGTGACGCCGCTCCGCCGCCGCCGAGCGTCACCTCGCGGTACGTACGGTCGGCCAGTGCGGCGAAGTGCGGCAGCAGCCACGCGGCATTCATCGCGACACCTTCGAGCACGGCACGCGCCATGTCGCGGCGCGCCGTCGTCAGGCCGATGTTGGCGAACCCGCCGCGCACGCGCCGGTCGTAGCCGGGGGCCATCGTGCCGACGAGCCACGGGAAGAACATCACGCCGTTCGCGCCGGGCGGCACCGTGGCGGCGACGGCAAGCACGCGCTCGAACGCGTCCTCCGGCTTGGCACCGGTCAAGCCGTCGTCGGCGTAGACGATCTGGTTGACGAAGACATCGAGCGCCTTGCCACCGATGCCGTTCTCGGCGACGAGGAAGTAGCTGTCCGGGATCGGACTCGGTGCGGCGGTCAGCCCGTGGGCCATGTCCATCCGCTTCGTCGAGACATGCGTGGCCATGACGGACGTCGTGCCGATGATGAGCCCACAGCCATCGGCGTCGATCACACCGGCGCCGACGCTGGACGTGACCGAGTCGATCGTCGCGCCGGTCACGATCGCAGACGGCGACACACCGAGATGGTTCGCCGCCTCTGCCGTGATCGATCCACGCGGCGCGCCGAGCGGCACGAGTTCGGGCAGCTTCGAGCGCTCGAACCCGGACATGGCGAGCAACTCGTCGCTGTAGTCGGTGAGGCCCCAGACCCGGTTGTCGACGGCGAGCATCGGAAACATCGTGTTCTGCGTCGCCGTAACGTGGCCGGTGAGGCGCGCCGCGACCGCGTCCATCGGCTCGACGAACGCGTGTGCAGCCGCGTACACCTGCGGCCATTCGTCGCGGATGAACGAGACGTGGCCGATGTCGTCGTTGCCGGACGGGTTCATGCCGTGGATCTCGTGCCAGCGGGGCACGTCGGCCGCCGCGCGCGCCGCGGCGTTGTGAGCCTTGCCGCGCGTGTCCATCCACATGATCGTGTTGGACAACGGCACACCGGCTTTGTCGACCGCGACGGTAGACGTGTACTGGCTCGTCACCGCGACCAGCGTGACGTCCGCGGCGCTGCGCCCGGCCTTGCCGACGACGCGACGCGAGCAGCGCCCGATCGCCGACCACCAATCGTTGGCATCCTGCTCGACGCCGCCATCGGCGGTGAACACGACGGGAAGCACCTCGCCTGCGCCGGCGGTGACCGTGCCGGTGTCGTCGACGAGCGCGACCTTGACCCCGGTCGAGCCGAGATCGATCGCGAGCACGTGCGGCATCAGCCGGCGTCCGGTCCCGGGAAGTGGCACGCCACGGTGTGCCCGGCGGCAATGCCCGCCTCGGTCAGCACGGGTTCTTCCTCGGCGCAGCGCGCCTGCGCCCGCCAGCAGCGTGTGCGGAAGCGGCAACCCGACGGCGGGTCGATCGGGCTCGGTAGCTCGCCGGACAGCACGATGCGCTTGCGTTGCAACTCGACGTCGGGATCGGGAATCGGTACGGCCGACAGCAGCGCCCGCGTGTACGGATGCTGCGGCGCGGAGTACACGACTTCGGCGGGTCCGGTCTCGACGATCTTGCCGAGGTACATCACCGCGACGCGGTCGGCCAGCTGGCGCACGACGGCGAGGTCGTGAGCGATGAACACGAACGACAGCCCGAGACGGGCGCGCAGCTCGATCAGCAGTCGCATGATCTCGGCCTGGATGCTGACGTCCAGCGCCGAGACCGGCTCGTCGAGCACGAGCAGCGCCGGCGAGATCGCGAGCGCGCGAGCGATGCCGATGCGTTGCCGCTGGCCGCCGGAGAACTCGTGCGGGTAGCGGTCGAGGTGCTCCGGGCGCAGCTGCACGAGCTGCAACAGCTCGTCGACGCGCGAGCGCACAGTCCCGTCGTCCACACCGTGCACCTCCAACGCCTCGCTCAACAGCTTGCGCACCGTGAGTCGCGGGTGCAGCGATGCCTGCGGGTCCTGGAACACGATCTGCAGGTGGCGGCGGGCCTCGCGCATCTGCTTGCGATCCAGCGCGAGCAGGTTCGTGCCACGGAAGTCGACACCGCCACTCGTCGGCTCGATCAGGCGCAGGATGCAGCGCCCTGTGGTGGACTTGCCGCAGCCACTCTCGCCGACGAGCGCCAGCGTTTCGCCGGGCATCACGTCGAAGCTGACCCCGCTGACGGCGTGCACGATCACGGGCCTGCCGTGCTCGCGAACGGTGAACTCCTTGACCAGGTCGGTCACCCGCAGCAAGGGTTCGACGCTCACGATGACACCACCGCCGGGGCGAGGACGAAGCACGCGGCCTGCGTGTCGCCGTGCGGTTGCAACGTCGGCTCGGCGTCGCTGCACGACGGCTGCGCCAGGCCGCAGCGCGGCGAGAACGGGCAGCCCGGCGGCAGCGACAGCGGCGACGCGGCCACACCAGGGATCGCGGCACGTACCTCGTGACGCTCGTCGAGCCGGGGCAGACACTCCAGCAGGCCACGCGTGTATGGATGGCCGGGGTCGGCGAACAGTGGGCGCACCGGACCGGTCTCGACGATGCGTCCGGCATACATCACCGCGACTCGGTCCGTGGATCCGGCAACGACGCCGAGGTCGTGGGTGATCAGCACCAGCGCCAGCCCGTGCTCACGGCGCAGGTCGTCGAGCAGCTCCATGATCTGGGCCTGCACGGTCACGTCGAGCGCGGTGGTCGGCTCGTCGGCGATGAGCACCTCGGGCTCGTTGGAGATCGCCATCGCGATCATCACCCGCTGGCGCATGCCCCCGGACAGCTCGTGCGGGTACGAATCACAGCGTCGTGCCGGCTGTGAGATGGCCACCTGTTCGAGCAACTCGATTGCGCGGGTGCGTGCTGCCTTGCGCGACATGCCCGGCTGGTGAGCGCGCATCGCCAGCGACAGTTGGCGGCCGATCGTCAGCACCGGGTTCAACGACGTCATCGGGTCCTGGAAGATCATCGCCACCTTTGCACCGCGGATCTCGCGCAGCTGCGAGGGCTGCAGGCCGACGAGCTCGGTGCCGCGGAAGCGCGCGGAGCCGGTCACCGTGGCCCGTCCGAGCAGTCCCAGCGTCGCCAGCATCGTGACGCTCTTGCCGGAGCCGGATTCACCGACGACCGCGAGCGCCTCGCCCGGGTAGACGTCCAAGGTCACCCCGCGCACCGCCGGCGCCGGCCCGGCGTGCGTGGCGAATGTGACGCCGAGGTTCTCGAGTTGCAGGATCGGTTCGATCACGTGTGCGCGTCCTTCACGTCGAACGTGTCGCGCAATGCGTCGCTGATGAAGTTGAAGGCGAGCACGACCAGCAGGATCGCGATGCCAGGCGCGGCGGCGATCCACCACTGGTAGAAGTTCGTGCGACCCTCGACCATCATCGCTCCCCACTCGGCTGACGGCGGTCGGGCACCGAGGCCGATGAAGCTCAGCGATGCGGTCAACAGCACGACCTGACCGAAGTCCATCGTCGCGTTGACCAACACGGGCGTGTACGACATCGGCAAGATGTAGCGGCGCAGGGTGAGCCACCTCGACGCGCCGATGGCCGTTGCCGATTCGACGTACTCGCGTTGTCGCACAGCGATCACCTGGGCCCGCAACAAGCGGGCGTAGATCGGCCACCAGACGAGGACCATCGCGATCAGCGCGTTGCCGATGCCCGGCCCGAGCGAGGCGGTGATGGCCATCGCGAGCAGGATCGGCGGAAACGCCATCGTGATGTCGACGAGGCGCATCAGTGTCGCATCCACCCAGCCACCGAAGAAGCCGGCAGCGGCGCCGACGATGGTGCCGATCAGCACCGATGCGACGATCACGACGAGCGCGACCGGCAGCGAGATGCGAGCACCCCACAGCGCGCGGGTGAACACGTCGCGGCCGAGCGCGTCGGTGCCCATCCAGTGCGTGTGGCTCGGGTCCTGCAGGCGCGATCCGACTGCCTCCAACGGGTCGAAGGGTGTCCAGATCGGCAGAGTCAACGCGACGATCGCCCACAGCGCGAGCGTGACGACGCCGAACAGCGCAGTGCCGCGCAACCAACGTGGGCGCGTCCGGGGGGTACGGGTGCGAGTGGTGGTCGAGACGGCCGCGGCGCTCACGACAGCCTGATCCTTGGGTCGGCGACGGCGTAGAGCACATCGGTGACGAGGTTCGTCAGCAAGAACGCGAAGCCACCGAGGATGGTGACGCCGATGATGGCGGGGAAGTCGAGGTTGGTCGACGCTTCGACGGCGTAGCTTCCGACTCCCGGCCACGAGAACACGGTCTCGGTCAGCACCGCGCCGGTGAGCAGGAACGCGAACAGGAACGCGACGACCGTGATGGTCGGCAACAGTGCGTTGCGCATCGCGTGGGAGTTGACGACGGTTCGTTCGCGGAGGCCCATCGCTCGCGCGACGCGCACGTACTCGAGCGAGAACTCGTCCAACAAGCTGGCCCGCACGAGCCGGGTGACGATGCCCACCACTCCCCAGCCGAGCACGCTGGCGGGCAGCACGAGGTGTCTGACCGCCGACCAGAACGTGGAGAAGTCACCGGCGAACAGTGCGTCGACTGTGTAGAAGCCGGTGATGTCGTTCGGCGCAGTGGCGCGCGGGTCCAGCCGCCCCGGCCCGGGCAGCCATCCGAGCCGGGCGTAGAAGATGTAGAGCAACAGCAGACCGGCCCAGAAGGCCGGAAGCGAAGAACCGATCAGCGCGAAGAAGCGGGCGACGGTGTCGGTGATCTTGTTGCGCTTTCGCGCCGCCAGCACACCGAGCCCAACCCCGAACACGACGCCGATGATCAACGACGTGATCGTCAGCTCGAGCGTGGCCGGGAGCTTGTCGCGCAGGTCGTCGAGGACCGGTCGTCGCGTCTTGAACGACCTGCCCATGTCACCCTTGAACAGGTTGATCATGTACTTGCCGTATTGCACGACGACCGGCTGGTCGAGACCCCAGCGGGCCTTCGCTGCGGCGACGACCTCCGGGTTGTTCAAGTTGCGCGGACCGACGATGTTGACGATCGGGTCTGCCGGTGTCAGCCGCGACACGACGAACACGATCGAGGCGATGCCGAGCAGGAGCAGCGGCATCACCGCGATGCGGCGCAACAGGTACCGTCTCACCCCTTGCTGAGCTCGGCAAGCACCAGGTTGCAGCAAGCGCTGTAGCGCATGCCTTTGATGTCGGCGCGGCTCGCCAGGAAAAGGTCCGGGTTGACGACCGGGATGATGATCTGATCATCGATCATCGCTTGGGCGAGTTGGTTGTAGAGCGCTTTGCGCTCCCCGGCATCTTGGGTCGCGAACGCCTGCGTGAGCAGATCGCCCTCGGCCGTGTTGACCTCGGCCTTGGACCAGCCCTGCCACTGGGTGGCCTCCATCATGCCGAAGTACTGAACGTACTGGCTGGAGTCGGTGTGGTCGGGAGCGAAGTACAGCATCGTGACAGGGATGCCGTCACTGCCGATCTTGTCCGCCCACACGGCGATCTCGACCGGGTTCAGCTCGAGGTTGATTCCGACTGCCTTCAGGTCCGTCTGCACCTTCTGCATCGCGGTGGAGAAGTCGACGCCGTACACGTTGAACGTGGGGTAGGTGGCGTCCAACGTCAGCTCGGTGACGCCTGCATCGGTCAGCATCTGCGTGGCCCTGTCGAGGTCCTGCGCAGGAGCCGGCAGGCCGCTCGTGCCCGCAAAGCCGTTGGGGATCG
>JANNZY010000201.1:0-2592 GCA_031410915.1 Actinomycetes bacterium | reverse complement strand
CGATCCGACCAGGCTCGCCCGTACGGGCGTTGAGGCCGACCGGACAAAGGGCGGGTGTCAACGTGTCGCGCGACTCGAACCCGTCACGACGGATTGACACCCGCCCGCCGGTCGGCCGACCCACCGCACCCGCCCGAAGGGCGGCCACGTCACCCCATTGGCCGGCGTGTCACGCGATCGCCCGGTCGAGGGTGGGGAAACCCAGCGAACGAATCCGCCCCAACACCGGGCCGATGCAGCGCCTTCGCGACCAACGATCGTCAGACCGCCGGATGGCCCCTCGCGTCAGCAATCAGAAAGGAGACATCCATGGTCACGAACAGCGAACGCGCCGCCAAGGCGTGCCGGGTAACGGCCACCGCACCGACCCTCTATCCCGCGTACCCCGACCCCACCCGACCACGCGGATGGGCAGACATCCCAACGGTCATTGTCGCCGCCGACCTCACCGGTCGCGAGGACATCGAATACACCGCCATGCTCAACAGATCGATCATCCCTGTCGATGACGCCACGCTGACCATCAGCGAACCCGTCGACGGCGTGCGGGTCTACCTACTCGGCCTCCACTTCGACAACGGACTCGCCGACCTCGACCTCGTCAGCCTCGCCGACACCGACACCGTCACGATGTTCGCCGGAGCCGAACTCCTACTCGTCACCACCGAAGCCCGCATGGACCAGGCGATCGACGATTCGGTTGCCGGCCTACTCCTTGTGTCAAACGATCCGAAGCGTTGGAAGGACTGCATGACCTGAGCAAGCTTGCGCGATCGGAGCGTCATTTCAAACGCCTGGACGCGAGTGCCACCAATCATCGGGACGAGGAAAGGCGGCCCCTGGCGGCCAGTTCGTCAGCGGGCGCGGTTATCCACCGGAAACCCTCCTGATAAAGTACCTGTCGGTACTGATACCATACCTGCACGATAGAGTACCGTCAAGTACCAAACGTGGAAAGGAGGAGCCGTTGACTGCCGCAGCCACCCCGGCTCGCCGACCCGGACGACCATCGGGGCGTCAAGGAGCGGAGTTGCTCGCTGTCGCCCGCGAGGTTTTCCTCGAGCTCGGCTTCGGCGGCGCCACCATGCAGGAGGTCGCAACCCGCGCCCGGATCTCCAAGACGTCGCTCTACCGAGAGCACGAATCCAAGGACGAGTTGTTCGCAGCGGTGGTCAACGACTGGGCCGAACGAGGCCGGGATGCGATGCGACCCCACCTCGATCGGCTCCTCACGGCCGACGACCTTCACCGCGCCTTCGTCGAGCTCGCCACCACGCTCCAGGCTGCAGTCCTTGACCCCGACGTGATCCGCATGCGTCGCCTCGTCGCCGCTGAATCCGACCGGTTCCCCGAAACCGCTGCGACATACCTCGCCGACGGCTGGACCAGCAACATCAACGCGCTCGCCGGCACCATCACCGAACTCGCCGCCCGCAGGAACCTGCACGTCGCCGATCCGTGGCTCGCCGCCCACCAATTCACCTGGACCGCAGTCGGTGCCGCCCTCAACGCCCACACCATCGGTGGTAGCTCAGCAACCACACCACCGAGCGACCTGAGCAAGTTCGCCGCCGCCGCCGCCAACGTCATCCCCTCTAATCCGCACCGCAGTGCCGGTCCAACTCAATAGCCCGTGACGACGACCTTCTCGATGCCGTTGTAGCTTCAGTCCAGGCACCGGTGCTCCTCGCGGTAGGCGCGGTTGGACGCGGACTCGCCAGGGTGGTCGGCGACGCCAGCACAGTACGAGCTGAAGCGCTGGTACGACGTGCGGCCGAGCATGACCGCGGTTCCCCATGGTTGTCTGACCGTCGGCGTGGTCTCCGACGAACGATTCGGCTGCTTCTACTACGTCAAACACTACCGATTCGCCTTCGTCAAGATCGACAGCGAGTTGGTCAACGGCTGCGTGAGGAGCCAACCGTTCGCTCGTCAACGCCATCATCGACCGGACGCGAGAACGCCCCCGATCAGAATCCTGCCTCGGGGGCGCTCAACTCAGCCAACTATGTAACCGACGCACCGTGATGTTGAACAACGACGTAGGCCTCCCTGAAACGCGCCAGCACCGTGGTCTCGTCGCGGAGGCTGCGTCTTCGCCCGCAACAGACACCACGAGTGGGCTCGCCGCGGTCTCACCGACGGTGGCGGCCAACACCTTGATGATCCAGAAGAACAACGTCACGTCTGGGACCTTGCTCATCATCGTGCCATCTGACTGCGTGCGACGGTGGCCGTGTTGGTGGTCGTCATGGTCTCTCGTTTCTCGGGGTGGTGGCCTGCAACGTACGGAGACGCGGGTCAACGGCGACGGGTGTGTCGTTCAACGCTCGGTCAACCAGCGTGTGGAAGGCGGACGGTGAGCGGACGGCCAGAACTGTGCGCGTTCGCTGGGTTCGCTGGTCGGGCTGCCGTACCGTTGGGTCGTGCCCGGTGAGCGGATCTTGATCGTCGAGGATGACGAACGCATCGGAGCGACGTTGCTGCGCGCCCTTGATGGCAGTGGCTACGAGGCCCGTTGGGAGCCGACCGGGCGGGGCGCGTTGACCGCTGTGGCTGCGATTCGCCCGGATCTGGTGTTGTTGGATCTTG
>JANNZY010000200.1:0-10823 GCA_031410915.1 Actinomycetes bacterium | reverse complement strand
TCGTGGTGTTGATGATGGTGACGTGGGTGATCAGCGTCGTCGTGCACAACGCGTCGATCGTCGACATCGTGTGGGGTCTCGGTTTCGTGGTTGTCGCGTGGGTCGTGGGCATCGCCGTCGACCAGGGCGACGACGCGCGGCGGTGGTTGTTGGTCGCGCTGACCACGGTGTGGGGGTTGCGGCTGGCGATCTATCTGTTCGTGCGCAACCATGGCAACGGCGAGGACTACCGCTACCGGGCGATGCGCAGGAAGTTCGGCGATCGCTTCCCGATCATCTCGCTGTACTCGGTGTTCGGTCTGCAGGGCGTGTTGATGTTCGTCGTCTCGCTGCCCGTGCAACTCGGCCAGGCCGACGCAACGCCGGACATCGGTGTGATCGCGTTCGTCGGCATCGCACTCTGGCTCGTCGGCATGTTCTTCGAATCGGTCGGCGACGCGCAGTTGGCGCGCTTCAAGAAGGACCCGGCGAACAAGGGCGTCGTGATGGACAAAGGTCTGTGGCGCTACACCCGGCACCCGAACTACTTCGGTGACGCGTGCGTGTGGTGGGGCATCGGCCTTGTCGCCGCGGAGACGGGCTCCGGCGCGTGGGGTCTGATCGGCTCGCTGGTCATGACCATCCTGCTGCGTCGCGTCTCGGGTGTCACTCTGCTCGAGCGGTCGCTGGTCAAGCGCCGCCAGGGTTACACCGAGTACGTCGCCCGCACGAGCCCGTTCATCCCCCGCCCGCCCAAGCGCGCCTGACGGCGGCCTCGCAATTGGTGGCAAGCTGTCGCGCATGGGGTTCGAGGTGAGTGTGGTCGCCGTGTTCAAGTCGCCACCGAAGGCGCACGTGCTGGATGTGCTCGGCACGCAGTTCGAGTTGCTCGATCACGCCCCAGGATCGAAGACGGTGACCATCACCGAGCACATCGCGATGTCCGACGAAGCCGACGCGATGGCGTTCGTCCGCTCGCTCGTCGCTGACGCCCTGCCCGACGGCTCGACCATCACCACCGTCACCGCGGCCTCGGACTGAACTCGGACCCGGCTCGCTGCCTGTCCGGGCCGACATGTTGGACAGGCTCTGCGGTGGGCAGTTGTCAACAGAGGGCGAAGTCCATCACTCCCCAGATCGACTGGGCGCCGGAGACCTCGGTACGGATGATGAAAGCGATGCCGACACTGCGGTAGGACGTGTTCGTGATGTTGGCCATGTGCGTCGCAGACGCGTACCAGTTGGCCATCAGTTGCGCCGACGAGTTGCCCGATGCCCAGGCGACGTTCTCCCCTGTCGGACAACCAACGGCCGCACTCCGGGCGTCGGACGGCGAGTGGTCGAGCCCCTCGGCGCGCTGAGCAAGTTGCATCGCCCAACTGCATGCGTAGGTGTCGGCATTGGCGTTCACGGCGAGCGCCACGGCACCGGCACTCGCACGTGTGGCGTTGATCGAGGACATGCCCTCGTGCGTGCACGTCGAGAACGTCGGCGTCTGCGCAGGCGGGCCGGCGTTGGCCGGCGGCGGCAGTGCGGCGGTCGCCGAGGGGCCGGAGAACCAGCCCTGGAGGTCGGCGAGCACGTGGGTGCGCTGCTGGCCGTACATGCCGAGGCCACGATTGGAGACCTGCGTGATCGAGAAGTTGGCCACCGTGTCACCGCCGCCCGTCGAGTTGACGGTCGAGGTGTTCGGCCGCTCGGTGCCGGCCGGGTACGCGGTCACGTAGCCCGGATCGCCCTCGACGGACGTGATGTTGTATGCCATCGCGCCGCCCTGCGCGACCGCGAGTTCCAACCCGCCGCCGGCGTACAGAGGTACCCCGTTGCCGAGCGGGCTCGCGGTTCGCGTGTCCAGCAGGCGGGTCGGGTCGTAGGCGGTGAACAGCCCGTCGGACGACGTCGGCGACGACGGGCCGGTGAAGTAGCCGAGCAGGTCGACGACGACGTGGCCGCCGCCGGACAGGTACAGGCCGATACCGGCCGCGGAGATCGGGAAGATGCCGGCCGCGGCGCGCGTCTGCCCGGCGGCGTCGACGTTGAGGATCGACGACATCGGTTTCGCCTGGCCGGCCGGGAACTCCGTGACGAATCCGGCCGCGGTGGACTCGGTCAGCGTGATGTTCAGCGCCAGCGCGACTGCGTCGACTGGGACGCCGGACGGGCGCGGCACCCTGATGTCGGTGCCGGGAGCCGGCTTCGGACCGGTGTCGCGCGAGTCGAACAGGCGCGTCGGCGGACGGGCGACAAAGCGCCCGGCTGCCGCCGTCGACGCCGGTACGAACGCGCCGACCACGTCGACCACCACATCGGTGGCGACCGACGTGAACACGCGGAACCGTCCGGCAGAGTCGACGCGGGTGATCGAGCCGTTGGCGCGCACCTGACGAGCATTGAAGTTCAGGTTGGACACCGTCGGGCGGGTCTGGCCCGACGGCCAGGCACTGAGGAATCCGGCGCCGATCGGTGAGTCGATGGTCAGCGTGAGCGCAAGTGAGGTGGCGGCATGGGGAACTCCGCACACATTGCGGGCCGTGACCTCGATCGTCTGTGCGTCGATACGGGTGAACCCGTAGCCGGTGCGGGTGTCGGCGAGACGGCACGGCGTCACGGCCACGTACGCCGCGGGGCTCGCCGCATCTGCGACAACCGGGGCCGCGTCGATCACGACGGCGAGCGCGGCCACCGATGCCATCCATGAGCGCAGTCGCCGAGGCCGCGGGCCCCGACGGATCCCATCCGTCACCTACAACGCTCCGTTTGTCCAGCGCCCGCGGACGACAAAGGGCGACCCTACACTCACGCAGAGTTATCGGTCCAGAGGCGATCCGACTGAACTCAGGACGCGGAAAATCGCTGAAAGGCCGCGATGAACTGGTCTGCTCGGTCGAATTCGTTGCGGAAACCGCCGAAGCTGGCGCAACCCGGTGACAGCAGCACGGTGGTGGCACCCACAGTCGGGGCCAGCCCGACAGCGACGTCCACGGCGTGCGCCATCGAGTCAGCCACTGACAATCGCTGCGGGTGCATGCGTGTCCGCAAATCGTCGATGAAGCGATCCGTGCCGGTACCGCGGAGCAACACGACGGCGGCGGCGCGGGTGGCCAGCGCGTCGACCATCGGGTCGAAGGTCGCGCCCTTGTCATGGCCACCGCAGATCACGACTGCGGACGCCGCCGGCAACGCCTCGAGTGCGGCGACGACAGCCATCGGCGCGGTTGCCGTGGTGTCGTCGACGAACGTCAGGCCACCGTGCGTACCGATCTCCTCCAGTCGGTGTGAAACTGACGACAGACCGGGCAACGCCTCGCGGATGGCCGCCGGGTCGACGCTCATCGCCAGCGCAGCACCAGCCGCGAACATGAAGTTCGTCGCGTTGTGCGCGCCCTGCAGGGCGAGGTCGGCGATCCCGCCGAGGTCCATTGCCTCGGTGGCGAAGCCGGTTGCGACGAACCGGCCGCCGGCCACGAACAGCTCGTGGCTCGACCGCGACGGGCCACGCTCGTGCCGGGCGTCGTGAACGAGGACGCGAGTCGCCGCTGTGGACGCGGTGGCGGCCAGGATCGGATCGTCCCACGCCGGCAGCACCATCCAGTCGCCGTCAGTCTGACCGGCAGTGACCGAGACCTTGACGGCGCGGTACTCGTCCATGCTCTGGTGGTAGCGATCGAGGTGGTCGTCGCCGACGTTGGTGATGACTGCGACGTGCGGGTGCCAGCCGTCGTCGGGGGCCTCTTCGAGCAGGAAGCTGGACACCTCCAGCAGCGCGATCTGGTCTGCCCTCAGCGAGTCCAGCATGGCGAGCGCGGAGACGCCCATGTTGCCGGCCGTCGCGACGCGACGCCCGCTACCGGATTCCAGCAGTTGGCGGAGCAGCATCGTGGTGGTGGTCTTGCCCTTCGAACCGGTGACGATGATCAGCGGCGCTGGGCAACGTTCGGCGAAGAACTTGATCTCCATCTCGATGCGCTTGCCCGCCGCGCGAGCACTCACCAGGATCGGTGCCTCCTGGCGAACGGCCGGGTTGCGGAACACGATGTCGGCCCACTCGACGTCCTCGATGGGATGACCGCCGAAGTGCAGCTCGCAGCCGAGTGCGCGCAGCTCGGCGACGAGCGCGGGATCGAAGTCGTCCTCAGCGCGCATGTCACTGGCCCGCACGTTTGCCCCGGCGTCGCGCAGGTAGCGAGCCACACCATGGCCGCCGCCGAGGATGCCGATCCCGAGGACCAAGACGTTGGCGTCGGTGATGCGGCGATCCGGCACGGCGGCGAGTCTACGGAGCGGGGTTCGGACGGGTCATCTCCAGGAGGGCCCTGCGGTACCGTCACCAGCGGTGCGGCGCGGCGGCGTGGCAAGCAGCGTGGCTCGAGTGCCGATAGCGAATCGGGGCGACAACGCGGGGTTGATGGTGCGTAGAGCGGTCACGAGCTGGTCGTGAGCGATCGACACGCAACCCGACGTCGCCTTGGTCGCACCCGTCGCCGTCACGGACATGCGATGCAGGAAGATGGCCGACGCGTAGGGGATCTCGCCCGGCGCGTCGCCGCTGACGTTGGGCTCGGTGTTGGCCCCGATGATGACGGCGTGCTCGTAGGACTGCACGTTGTTCTGCAGCAGTTCGTCGTCGCCGGTGCAGTTCGCGGCGTCGACGCGCCAGTGGCCATAGCCCGGTGTGGCCGGGTTCGCGCCGTAGCAATCACCGTTCTGCACACGCCGATAGGGGCCGAGCGCGCCGGGATTGGCGCTGTTGCCGAAGAACGAGATCGGACCCTGCGGCGTGGCGACGATGCCGAGCGGGAAGATGCCCGCCGGGGTGGTGCCATCCCCGCTGCGGCGCTGGACGAAGGCACGGATGCCTGCCCGCCCGACCCGCGCGGTCGTGGTGGCGAGTGTGCAGCGCCAGACATCGTCCACGACCGTGGCGATGGCCAATTCGCCGGTGCTGGCTTCGTTGGACGCCACGGTGATCATGATCCACTGCGCCACCGTCGGGTCGGACTCGACGAGGCGTTGCAGCAACGGCGTGTCGCACCCGGTCAGACCGGGGTTCGCGACCGATGGCACCGACGGGTACGGGGCCAGCTGGCGCGGGGCACCCCGGTTTGCGGGGACCGCAGCGCCGGCGGGTCCGCCGATGTCGTCATCGGCGAACGCCGCGGCGCCGAACGAGCTTGCGACGGGAACGAGCAGGGCGGTGACCAGCGCGAGTGCGGCCACACGACCGCGGCGTCGGTTGGTGCGCATGGCAGCCAGGGTACCCAGCGATGCCGGCGCCGGTCGTGGCTCCTTCAGCGACCGGTGGCGCGACGTGTGATGCGGCGGCCCATCCACACGACGTTGGCGGGGATGAAGAACGCCCGCGCGGCCAGTGAGGTCTCGCTCCACGGCACCTTCGAGATCGGAGCCCGCCATGCGAACAGGCGGTAGACGAGGAACACCAGGATCGCGCTGTGCATGCCGATCACCGCCCACGGGTAGCCGTGCACACCGATCGCGCTCATCAGCGCCGACGTCAGTGGCGGGCCGGCGAGAGCACCGGCACCGTAGAGCAGCACGAGTTGCGATGCCGCACCGCCGACCTGTTCGGGCTCGACCCAGTCGTTGGTGTATGCCGACGCGATCGAATACAGCGGGAAGCTGTGCGCGCCGAGCAGAGCCATCGCGGCCAGGCCCTGCCAGCCGAACGGTCCGGCGATGAGCAACCACGTCCCCGAAGCGATTGCCCCGAATGCGGCGACCACACCGACGAAGCGCCGATCGATCTCGTCGGATGCCGCGGACAACGGCCACTGCGCGATGACGCCGCCGACGGCTGTGATCGCCACGAACCGTCCGGCCTCGCCCGCGGACAGACCGACGCGGGTGGCATAGACGACGCCCATCGCAACGAGCGACCCGTGGGCGATGCCGACGAGGAAGCACGTGCCGACACCGGTCGGCACGATCTTGGCCAGCTCGCGCAGGCGCAACCTCACGCCGTGCTGCACGTCGGGCGGCTCCGCGTCTTCGCTCAGCGCAACCGGCGCGACTGCCACGCTCGTCAGCATCGCGGCGATCGCGAACGCGGTGACCGTGGTCGGGTTCACCGGACCGACCAGGATCTGACCGATGCCGTACGCGCCGCTCGTGACGACCATGTACACCGCGAAGAGGCTTCCCCGATTGTCGTTCGACGCGAGTTGGTTGAGCCACGACTCGGCAACGACGTACAGCCCGGCGATGCACATGCCGCTGATGAACCGCATGAGGATCCACGCGATCGACGCCTCGGTCAGCCCGACGGCGATCATCGTTGCCGACAGCAGCGAGGCGAGCGCGGCGTACACGCGGATGTGGCCCACGCTGGACAGTGCGGCCAGTGTCAACTTCGACCCGGCCAGGAAGCCGCCGTAGTACGCGGCCCCGATCAGCCCGATCTCGGCGTTGCTGTAGCCGTTCAATTCGGAGCGGACGCCGACGACGGTGGCGAACAGGCCGACGCCGATGAGCAGCACGCCGAGGCCGGCGAACAGCGACCACGTCGCCCAGGCCAGCGAGTGGCCGGCGGCCGGGCCGCAGTCGCGCGTCATGGGGATCTCACCCGTGGAGTCGACGCGTTGCGGCGGTGGATCGGGCGCGTCGTTGCGACCGACGGTGGTGCTCACGGCGCGATCGTACGCTGCGAGGCCCGACCCCGACGACGTTCACCAGGCGATCGATTCCAGTTCTCCGCCTCGCGTGCCGATGACTTGCCGTCAGGTTGCGGTCGATCGACTGCACGAACGCACAAAGGCTTCTCCAACGATGACTGCTCCTCCTCTCGCGGACGATTTCCGCATGATCTACGACGCCGCCCCGGTGTCGCTGTGGGTCGAGGACTTCAGCGCGGTGAAGCAGCGCTTTGAGGAGCTGCGCAGCACCGGCGTGACCGACCTCGCGCTGTACATCGCCGACAACCCCGCATTCCTCGACGAAGCACTGCGCCTGGTCAGGATCCTGGACGTCAACAAGTCGAGCCTGTCGATGTTCAAGGCAGACTCCGTCGACCACCTCATCGAGCACATCGCCGACGTGTTGCGTGACGAGACCCACATGTCGTTCATCGACGAGCTCGTGTCGCTGTGGCGCGGTGAGTTGGACTACCAGGCCGAGAGCGTCAACTACGACCTCGACGGTGGACGCCACGACGTCTTGTTGCGGCGTGGTCTGCTGCCCGGCAGCGAGACATCGTGGGATCGCGTGCTGATCTCGATCGTCGACATCTGCGATCGCAAGCGAAGCGAGCGGCGCCTGGAGATGAGCGAGGCCCAGGCCACGGGCCTGTTCGAGTACTCGCCGATCTCGCTGTGGTTGGAGGACCATTCCGACCTGCGCCTCGAGTTGGATCGGCTCCGCGCACGCGGCATCGACGACCTCGGCATGTATCTCGACTCGCATCCCGGTGAGGCGAACCGCCTGATGGGGTTCGTTCGGGTCATCGACGTGAACACCCGGACTGTCGAGATGTACGGCGCCCGGTCGAAGCACGAGTTGCTCAGCAGGCTCGAGGAGGTCTTCGGCGAGCACACCGGTTCCAGCTTCGCCAAGGGCCTCGTGTCGATGTGGAACAACGAGTCCAGCCACCAGCGCGAGACCGTCAACTGGACGCTGGACGGCGACCCGATCCACGTGCACCTCGAGTGGTCGGTCCTGCCCGGCTTCGAGGCGACCTCGAGCAAGGTGCTCGTGTCCATCGCCGACATCACCGCCCGCAAGCAAGCCGAGTCCTACATGCACTTCCTCAGCACGCACGACTCTCTCACCGGCTTGCACAACCGGGCGTTCTTCGATGAGACCGTCGATCACCTCGTGCACAACTGGCGCACGACCGTGAGCGTGGTCGTCGCCGACCTGGACGGGTTGAAGGGCGCCAACGACACCCATGGCCATGCGTTCGGTGACGGTCTGCTCCGTCGCGCCGGCGAATTGTTGAGGGATGCGGCGAACAGCACCGATGTCGTCGCTCGTATCGGCGGCGACGAGTTCGCGATCCTGCTGCCGGGCAAGGACGAGCGCGTGGTCGCCGCTCTTGTCCGTCGCATCGACGAGCTGATCGCCGCCGACAACCGCACGGCTACGGGGCCGCCGATGAGCATCTCCGTCGGTGCCGCGACGGCGTGCCTCGGTGCCGATCTGCCCGAGGCGCAGCGCGTCGCTGATCAGCGAATGTACGCCGACAAAGGATCGCGTCGACGTTCGCAAGCAACGCCGATTGTTGTCCCCGTCGGCTGACGGACGGCTGACACTCCACCACCGCAACCGGTTAGAGTGGTTGCGTGTCGCGCCACGTGATTCCTCCGCAGCATGCGATGCGCTTCCGTAGTGGCCGGCGCTGCCTCGACTTCGTGCACACCGGTGAAGACGAGCACATGCGTGAGCTGATCCACGAGCCGGCCGACCTTGCGTTTTTCCTGGCTGCGATCCTGGACATCGGACGTGTGACGGCGACCCGTACGAACGTGATCGGTGCGCGCGTGCTCCGCGACGCGATCCGCGACTGCGTCGTGCGCACGATGGACGGCACCCGACTCCGCGCCGTCCACGTGGACACCATCAATGCGTTCGCTGCCCGGCCGTGCGCCGTACCGGCGCTGACACCGGAGGCCACGGTTCACACCGAGGTCGCGAGTGCGAACGACGCGCTGTCGTCGATCGCTCGCGATGCGATCGACTTGTTCGCAGCCGACCTCGGCGACCGCATCCGCACGTGTGCGGCCGAGGACTGTGGGCTCTTCCTGCTCGACATGTCCCGTCCCAACCTGCGGCGCTGGTGCTCGATGGAGTTGTGCGGCAATCGCAGCAAGATGCGCAGCTTCCGCAGTCGCGCTCATGCGGACGACTGATCTCCGGCTTGATCCAGGTGGTGGTAACCGCTATAACTGGTTACATGACAGCAGGCAAGATCGGCAGTGTGAAGCCGTACCGGAAGCGGTGGCGCGTCGTCGTCACCGCCGGCTTTCGGCCTGATGGCAAACCGCGCCAGATCGTGCGCACGGCCGACAACGAGGTGCTCGCCGAAGCGCTGCGCCGAGAGCTGATCGACGAGTTCGGGTTGACGGGCCGTGCCCGGGGCCACGGCCGTGAGGGCGGTGAGCGGAGCTTCGACGTGTCTGCGTTGCTCCGCGGCGGCCCCTACGGCCTCATTCCGAAGCGGTCACTGCGGTCCGTGGCCGATTCGCTCGGCATTTCGTTCGAGTCGGCGCGCGCCCACTACCTGAGCGGGCTCACCGCGTTCGAGGCCGACCGTTGGTCAGTCGCCTGCGGCGTGCATCCGTTCGAGGTGTGGGGCTGGTCATGGATCGACACCGCCGACTCCGCCGGATCCGGGGCCGAGCTCGACCTGGCCGACGTGAGCTGATCCCGACTCAGGTCGGTGACGCCGGCGGCAGGATCGCGTCCACCAGTGCGTGCTCGAGCTGGCCGATCTCGCCGTCGATGCGGAGATGCACCTTCTTGCGCGCCACCAGCGGGAGTGACGACGACACGATGAGCGCCTTGCGCAGCTCCAGTGCGGCGCGCAGCGTCGCGATGCGGCCGGCGTCGCTCTCCTGCGGAAATGCGATCTCGACGTGCGCCTCGATTGCCTCCAGTCGTCGCTCCAGACCTTGCTGACCGAACCGCATCAGTGGATCGAGCAGGCTCTTGCCTGTCGCGCTGCTCTGCAGCGCAGCCTTCTGGGTCCTCGCCCACTTGGCGATCTGATCCGGTGCTTCCTTCAGTTGCTTGCGCACGTTCTCGTTCTGCAGGGCGTTCTGCGCCAACGACACGGCCTTGCTCGTCGCCGCCTGCGTGAGCTTGGGAGGAATCGTCATCCACCCACTATGCCCCACCGGACCTCGCTGCGAGTGAGGTGACTTGTGGAGGGTGACCTTCGTTGGGCAGGCTGGTCGAGAGCGGGACGAAGGAGACTGACCGAGATGACCAGCACAGCGATCGAGCGCCGACGCCGCAACGTCATGTGCACCGTCTTGGCGCTCAGTGCCACGCTGTTCGCCGCGGCATGCAGCAGCTCGAAGGACGGCAGCTCGTCGTCGTCCTCGTCGGCTGCGGCGGTGGGTTCCGGGCAGCAGTCGACATCGAGCGTGTCCGTGATCGAGACCTCGCCGTCCGCCAACGACTCAATCTCTAGCGTCGCGCCGGACACCACCGTTGGTGCGACGACCACGATCGAGACGACGACCACGACGACGATCCCACCGACCACGACCACGACCATCCCGATCGTCGTCGATGGCGCGATCGTTCTGGTTGCGAACGCGTCGGCGGTTCCGGGCGCCGCCGGCCGCTTGACCGAGCGGTTACGCCAACTCGGATTCGTGTCGAAGGAGCCCACCAATGCCGCCGGCCCCGAGGTTTCGCTGGACGCGAGCAAGGTGTACTTCCTGGCCGGGGCCGACGCGGCGGCGAACTCGATCGGGTTGATCATGGGCGGCATCCCGGTGCTGCGCATGCCGACGCCCGCCCCGATCGTCGATGCGACGATCGGCCTGCAGGACGCGACCATCCTCGTCATGCTCGGCAAGGATCTCGCCGACAAGGGCCTGCCCGGCATCGACGGCTGAACAAGGGGCTCACCGGCGCGGGGAGCGGGTACGAGAGGTTCATGTCGAACGATCCGAACAACCACCCGAGCCCAGACCCGCAGACGCCGATCGTCACCGACGTGCCCGAGCAACTGCCGCCGCTGGAGGCACCGATGATCACCCCGGACGAGCCGGTCACCGACCCCGACGGCGGCTGACCGCTTCCACGGCAATCAGCCGAGGTCGTGTCGGTCCGCCTCACCGGCGGTCGGGACGACGAGTCGGTAGCCGACGTGTGACACC
>JANNZY010000199.1:0-6898 GCA_031410915.1 Actinomycetes bacterium | reverse complement strand
TGCCTTGCGGTACGCGCTGATGATGCGAATCGTCCGCCAACCGCCAATCGGTTGCAGGGCATGGGCCCGGGCCAGGCGCAACGCCATCGCCCGCCGCATCGGCGACTGGTGATACAGCGTGCCATCGACATCGAACACGACCGCCTTCACCGCCGCCCCCGACAGGGCCTCAGACACGTCCGGCCTCACGCTCGCCGAGGTAGGGATCGATGTCTTGATCGACCAGCGACTGGAAACGGAAGACGACGAGTGCCATCATCAGCCCGGTGGCGAGCGCGACTGCGAAGATGATCCATGTCCAAGGCAGATCGCGTCGGTTCCCGGTCGGCCCCACCCCGATCTCTTCGACCTCTTCCACACTCATGACACTCCGCCCGCTGGAGGGATGAAGGGCCTAATATATGCGTTCAGCGACTTGAAAGTCACTGAGTCGTTCGAACCATCGTCTCTGTTCTCGCACCCGAAACAGTTTCCCATTCGAAACGTTTCGTCGCCGTGTTCGTCGTCGCCGATCTGGCGACCGAGTCACCAGTGCTCGAGGCCGGGCTTGCCGTGCAGCGACTTGACGAATCGGAATGCGGAATAGCTGAGCGGTGAGGCCACGAAGGTCTTCTCCCGCAACTGGCCAAGGCGGCTGGTGCTGAACCAGTTCGGATAGAAGAACATCTTGCCGTCGTGGACTTCGAACGGGTCGCCTTCCGTGCCAGCAGACTCGCCGAACGTCAGCGACATCATCGGGCGGGCGGTCGCGCTGTTGTTGGGCATGCCGCGGTGCCACAGGGTGGAACGCCGCACAAGGACATCACCGCGCTGCATCGGCAGTCGGGTGGTGCGGCGGCCTAGGCGCTGTATCGCGAACTTCCAGAACGGCCAGTAGTGCCGTTGGGTGCCCGGAAGCACATCGATCGCGCCGTTGAAGATGACCGTGTCGACAACGGCGACGTTGCAGATCAGGAAGTCCTCGATGTACAGGCCATCGGTGTGGTAGTGCTGCGCGACGCTCTTGGGCAGGTTGAAGTTGAGCGTGGCCCGCACCCGACCGACTTGATGTGGACGCAGGACGCGAATCGCCTCGACGATGCCGTGGTCGACCAATGCGTCGTAGAAGATTCGCGAGCTCCGCCCGGGGAAGCAGTTGAGATGGCCGCTGAAGCTGCCACCCCCGGTGAAGCGATCGGACTTCTCGTACTGATCGAGCACCTCGAGGGCGAACGTGTCGCACGCGTCGGGTGCGACGACACCGCGGATCACCGCATACCCGTCCTCGTCGAGGCGACGCCGCAGGTCCGCGACTTCGTCGTTCGACCACGTCTTCCCGGGTCGCTCCTTGCCGTCCTGCACGCCGCTGTCTTGCACGCCGATCTCGCTTGCTCGTCTGCCGAAGGCCGACGATATCAGCCGATGTCGCCGACGCATCCCGGTACGATGCGCGGATGCGGGTCGGGAACACGATGCGGAGCCTGCGATCGCGACGGTCGCGGTCGGGCGTCGCCGAATCGGACGTTCCGACGTCGATCGGTGTGCTGTTCGTGCACACCGCCACGCGCCCGCCGCTGGGTGCCGACACATGGGTGCAGGGCCAGATCATCGCCGGTTTGGACAAGGCGTCGATTCACGTCTTCGTGGCGTGTGCAGGATCCACTGCGACCCCGACACCGACACGGACCATGGTCGCCGACATCTCCGGAATCACCATCGTCCCGACCAACTTCGGCCCCGAGCGGACCGGACGGTCACTCGCCGCGAAGGCGCGCGCGGCGATCGCTACCGTGCCCGCGCCGCTGGAGATCGTGCGCCTCGTGCGTTTGATCCGACGCGAGAAGATCCAATGGGTGCACACCACCGACCGTCCGCGCGACGCCTTCGCCAGTGTGCTGCTTGCGCGGCTCACGGCGGCGCGGTGCATGGTGCACGCCCACGTCGCGTTCGACGCGAGCTGGATGAGCCCGATGTTGCAATGGTCGATGCGGCGCGCCGACGCTCTCGTTGCGATCTCAGACTACGTCGCGTCGTCGTTGCGAGACTCCGGCCATCGCGCCGAGCGCATCCACGTGATCAAGAACGCGACCGACCTACAGCGTTGGACGCCGGGTGTCGACCGTGATACCCGGCGAGGGGACCTCGGCTGCGCTGCCGAGGACGTGATGATCATCACCGTCGCCCGGCTCTTCCCGGCAAAAGGACCCGCCGAGTTGATCCGCGCGTTCAGCATCGTGCGCGCCGCCGGTCGCCGGGCTCGACTCGTCATCGTCGGTCAGGAGTTGATCACCGGATACTCCGCTGAGCTGCAGGCCCTCGTCGCCGAGCTCGGCCTCGACGAGCACGTCGTGTTCACCGGCCGGCGCAGCGACATCGCTGCGCTGATGGCCGCAGCCGACATCTTCGCCATGCCCTCGATGTTCGAGCCATTCGGTCTCGTCTATCTGGAAGCGATGGCGATGCAGCGGCCTGTCGTCGCGCTGGACAACGGCGGCACCCCGGAGGTTGTCGAGCACGGTGTCACCGGGCTGCTGTCACGTGCGGGCGACGTCGATGCGTTCGCGTCCAACCTGCTGGCCCTGATCGACGACCCCGACCGGCGCGCGGAGATGGGCAAGCGCGGCCGCCAACGGGTCGAACGTGACTTCACCCAGCAACGTCTCGGCGACGACATGGGCCGCCTGTACCGCCAGCTCGAAGCCGAGGGCTGATTCAGCCGGTCGTGGTCGTGGTGGAGGCGCCACTGGTGTCGGCCGTCGCTGCTGCGGGCGGGTTGAGATCGAGCCGGACGATCGAGTCGTCGGCGACGGGGACGACGTTCGGGCCCGGGCAATCGAAGTGCCAGGCGAAGAACGCGTTGAGCGACGCGGAGAAGGTCAGACCGTGGGGGTCGTACGGCAGCGGTGGCCCGAGCTGTTGCCACGACTGACCCTGGTCAGCTGACGTGATCACGCCGCCGCCACCGACCGTTGCGAGGCGGCCATCGGGAAGCGCGAACACCGACTTCGAGTTGCCTGACCCGGGGCCGCTCGTGAGCAGGTTCCAGGTCAGACCATCGTCGATGCTGCGGATCATGCCCTGCTGGCCGTCGAGCAGCCAGTAGATCGCATGCTCCGACTCGACCACGGCCGGTCGGCCGACCACGGGATACACGAAGAGTCGCGTCCAGGTTTCGCCCCGATCCGGCGATCGATACACACCGGCCTCGGCGCCGTTCCGCGACCCGAGGAGGTAGGTCTGCTCGTCGATGAACAGCGGTGACTCGGCCCACCCGATGCCGTCCGGCAGCTTGCTCGACAGGTTGTCCCACGACTCGCCACCGTTCGTCGAGCGGTAGAACTTGGAGGACTCGTGCGCCCCGGCCAGGATCGTCTGCCGCAGCGGGTCACCGAAGTCGAAGCTCAAGAACTCGGGGTGATCCAGGTCGCCGAGCCTGTTGAACGTTTGGCCGCCGTCGTCGGTGCGGTACGCGCCGACTCCGTTGTAGGCACCGAACTCCCAGAACCTGGTGGAGTCCTGGGGATCCCAGACGACCGCATTGGGGCGGTTGACGATCGGGTCCGACCCGGCGCCCTGGCCGAGCTGGGTCCACGACCCGTCATCGCCGAGCGACCAGAGACCGCCGGCGGCGACGCCCGCGATGACCTGACCGGTCACCGGATCAGCGCTGACACTGGTGAGCGTGCCGCACTGGCTCGGCTCGCCGGCCAAGTTGCCGGTGGCCACGACCCAATCTGCTGCCGTGACCTCGGCCGGCGTCTCCGGCGCGGCATCGGCGCTCTTCGGGACCACCGAGACCGTGACGTCGCGGAACGTGATGCCGGCGGCATTGGTCGCGGTGAGCGTGTACGTCGTGGTGACGACCGGAGCGACCTCGATCGAATTGCCGATCACCGCCAGTCCGAGGGGTGCCAGCTTGAGCGTCGCGTTCGCGTCCGTGACCTCCCAGCGCAGTTCGGTCTTGTCGCCTTCGACGATCGTCGTCGGGTCTGCCGTCATCGACAGGATTTCGGGGAGCTCGGGCACTTCGGTGCGCGCCCGCTGCGGCATGATCACACCGCCGCTACCGCAAGCCGTGCACACGACCAGCACCGACGCAGCGAGCGCGCCGCAGCGACGGATGCGACGAGTTGTCGAGGAGCGAGTGGAGCTCGGCCTCATCGGATGCACAGCAGCCATCACAGCAGGTCTCCATTTCGGGACAGGGGCGCGATGATATCGGCACGGAAGCCGCCGGTGCGAGCGCCCAGCGCCCTGGGTCATCGACACCATTGCGTCGCCCGCATGTTTCAAATTCGTCAAGATGCTGCCAAGTGGGTGTGGGCCGCGACCCCTCGATGGCGGTACGGGGCTAGCCTGTCCCGGGTGCCAGCTGACATGGAGACCGCGCGTGATGCTGTGGCGTCCTACGTATCGGGCGCGCAGCGCTTCTTCGCCCGCTCGATGCGCATCTTCTTCGGCAAGCCGATTCGTTTCCTGCTGCCGTTGCTGCTGATCGCCGGCTATGGCATCTATTACGCCGCCTCGCAGCCGGACGAGTACCAGTCGTCGGGAGTGCTCAGCGTCTCGTCTGACACTTTCCTCGGGTCGCTCACCCAGGTTCGTGACACGCAGACGAACTTCCAGTCGGTGTCGACGACGATCGCCACGCAGTTCAACGACCTGATGCAGACCGACGGCTTTGCGCAGTCGGTGGCCGAGGGTGCCGGACTCGCCGATCCAGGGGGCGATGCGTTGACCGACCTCGACAAGATCCGCAGTCACGTGTTCGCGGCGTCGGTCGGTGATTCGCTGCTGCGGGTCACAGCGACGTCTGACGACCCCGAGGTGGCGCGGCTGCTCGCCAAGTCGGGTATCGCTTCGTTCAAGAACTTCGTGATCTCGTCGGAAGTGGCCGGCAGCGATGTCGCCGAGCAGTTCTCCGACGATCTGCTCACCGGCTACAAGAAGGATGTCGAGTCGGCCAGTCAGGCCCTGCAGGACTACCTGGAGAAGCACCCGCCGCCGCCGAACCCGAACGTCGATCGTGACCTGCCCGACCAATTCGAGATCACCCGGCTCAACGATGCGCTGAATCGGGCTCAGGACCGCTTCGACAAGGCCGTCGACGACCGCGAGACCGCTCGCCTCGCCACGCTGCAGTCGTCGGCCGACATCGGCCAACGTCTCCGCGTGCTGGACGAACCGAAGGCGTCGATCCTCCCGCTGGCAGGTCTGAAGTCGTTGGCCACCACTGTCATCCTGTTCGGCATCCTCGGCCTCATCGTGTCCGCCGGCGCCATTGCGCTCGCGTGCGTTCTCGACCGCTCGATTCACACCGCCACGGACCTTGAACGCATCGGGGCGAGCGTTCGGGCGGTGGTGCCGCATGCCAAGGGTCTGAAGATCGAAGGCTCGCGGAACACCTCCGCTTCCCAGCGTCAAAAAGTCCCGGCGCGGTCGGCCGGATAGTCGAGGTAGCAACCCCATGGCACGATTCTCACGAGACTCCAAGAACGGCCCCACGACCCTGGCCGCAAACGGTTCGCCGTCGGTCGACACCCTTGCGCCTGCGCCGCCGCCACCGTCGGTGGCAGAGCAGAACAAGTCACGCCAGACGAAGGAGTCGGGGTCGCCGCCGCCGCCCGCTGATGCCGCAAGTGGCCGTCGCTCAGGTCGTCCTCGCCCTGAGGCGATCGAGATCCGAGTACGCGACGTGCTCGTCCATCGCACTCCGCCATCGGTGGCGCGTTCGCTGCGGTACCTGCTGGCGGGTGAGGAGTTGCCACCGCGCTTCGCCGTGACGTCGTCCATCCATGGCGAGGGTTCGACGATGATCGCTCGCTCGCTGGCCTCGCTCATTGCCTACGACTGGCGCGAATCGGTGTGTTGGGTCGACCTCAACTGGTGGAAGGTCAACCCGGTCCGCCACGAGACGGCATTGTTCGACACGACGCTTGCCGAAGTCGTCGAGCGTCGGGCACCCCGAGTCGCCTTGGCGATGCCGACGTCGATTCCCGGGCTCTCGATGGTCACGGCCGGCGACGTGCCGCTGGCCACCCGGGCACGTCTGCCCAAGACCGATGAATTGGCCGAGATCCTCGACGAGTTGTCGCGTTCGTTCGATCACATCGTGCTTGACCTGCCCCCCGTTCTGGCCAGCAGTGACGCTGTCTCGCTGAGTGGTTTCGGTGCCGGCTACTTCTTGGTGGTACGACAGCGGACAACGTCGTCGGTGCAGGTTCGTGCGGCACTGCAGACACTGAGTGCTGTGCCATGCCTGGGGACGATCCTCAACGACACTCGCTCCAACGTGCCGCGCTGGCTGCGTACCTCCAACGAGGTGTGGGCGCTCGGAACCTAGGAGCCGTTCATGATCGTGCTTGTTGGTTTCCTCGTTGGCGTGTATGCCATCGCCTCGCACCGGCAGGTCCACCGGTACACGTTCCGCTTCCGCTGGCTGTTGGTCAGCGCTGTCGTGGTTGCCGCGAGCCTGTACAGCCTGCGCGTCGTGCAATGATCGGCCGCCGCCCTGATCCGTCTGCGATCAGCGTTCGCAGCGTCATTGCCCAGCGTCGCGTTGTGTGGATCCTGAGCGGATGCGTGATCGCGGTTGTCGGGCTGGTGCTCATCGCATTCGGACGGTCGTCGTCAGTCGGCGCGAGCATCGCCCTGTTCGCCCTGCTCGGCGCCATCGTTGCGGCTGGGATCCGCCCGATCCTCGGGGTGTACGCGATCGTGTTCTTCACATTGATCGGCGACGGCGAAACCTCGGAGTGGTTCCCGTTCGCGAAGAACTTGTCGGCCAAAGAATCGTTGCTGTACCTCTCCAACCAGCTGTTCCTCAGCCCGCTCGAGATCCTCGTGATGGCCACGCTGCTGTTCTTTCTCATCGGCCGCATCAGCGCCCACCCCCGCAAGCCGCTCGTGACGGGGCCGC
>JANNZY010000198.1:0-2483 GCA_031410915.1 Actinomycetes bacterium | reverse complement strand
GTGGCGACGCTGCCGCTCGTGCCACAGGTGGTCGATGCGGTGGGCGCCACGGTGCCGGTGGTCGCGGCGGGCGGGCTCTTCGACGGGCGCGGCCTGGCCGCCGCCCTCGCGCTCGGAGCCGACGGGGTGTGGATCGGCACCCGGTTCATCGCCACCCCGGAGGCGCAGGCGGTGAACGGCTACAAGGACGCGCTGTTGAACATCGCCGAGGACGGCACCGTGATCAGCAAGAGCTACACCGGCAAGACGTGCCGGGTCGTGCGCAACGACTGGACGAACCACTTCGAGCAGAACCCGGACGAGCTGAAGCCGTTCCCGCAGCAGGCCGGCGCATCGGCGCGAGCGGGCGTCAACCACCTCGGCTCGCCGACGGGCACCGTGGTCGACGTCGATAAGGAGTTCATGCCCGCCGGACAGGGAGTCGGTGCGATCAACGAGTTGATCCCGGCCGGCGACATCGTGCGATCGATGGTTGCCGAAGCGGAACGGGCGATCGAGCGACTGGTGGCGATGCGATGACCGTGCACGAGACGGCGGCGCACGAGATGATCGAGACGATCTGGACGCGCGACATCGAACCGGCGCTGCAGGACTACATCCGAATCCCCAACGTGTCCGAGGCCTTCGACCCGAAGTGGGCCGAGCACGGCCACATGCAGCGCGCCGTCGATCTGGTTCGTGACTGGTGCACCGCGCGCTCGATCACCGGGCTGACCGTCGAAGTGCACGAGATCGAGGACCGCACCCCGCTGATCTTCATGGAGGTGCCCGCGTTCAATGGCGGCTCCGACGACGACACCGTGCTGATGTACGGACACCTCGACAAGCAGCCGGAGATGATTGGCTGGCGCGACGGCCTCGGCCCGTGGACGCCGGTGATCGAGAACGGCCGGCTGTACGGCCGGGGCGGGGCCGACGACGGCTACGCCGCGTTCGGGTCGTTGACCGCGATCGAGGTCGCGCAGGCGACCGGCATGGCGCATTCTCGAATCGTGATCCTGATCGAGGCGAGCGAGGAGAGCGGCAGTCCGGACCTGCCCGCGCACCTGATCGCGCTGCGCGCCCGCATCGGCACGCCGACGCTAGTGCTGTGCCTGGACGGCGGGTGTCTCGACGACGAGCACATCTGGTCGGCGACATCGCTGCGTGGTCTGGCGTCGTGCACGCTGACCGTGCAGATCCTGCACGAGGGGGTGCACTCCGGCGAGGCGAGCGGCATCGTGCCGTCGTCGTTCCGAATCATCCGCCAACTGCTCGACCGGATCGAGGACTCAGCCACGGGTCGCGTCCTGTTGCCCGAGTTGCACGTGCAGATCCCCGATGAACGGAAGATGCAGGCCAGCAAGACGGCGGGGGACTTTCCGCACCCGATCGCCGAGCACTTCCCGTTCGTCGACGGCGCAATCCCGATGGTGGCGGACCCGGCCGAACAGTTGCTGGCCAACACCTGGTCGCCGACACTCAGCATCACCGGCGTGGCCGGAATCCCCGACGTGTCGATCGCCGGCAACGTGTTGCGCCCCTCGACCAGCCTGCAGCTCAGCTTCCGGCTCCCGCCGACGTGCGATCACGAAGTCGCCGCAGCTGCGATCCAGCACGCGCTCACCGTGGATCCGCCGTACGGCGCGCACGTCACGATCACAAATCTGCACGCCGCATCCGGTTGGAACGCGCCAGCCCTGGAGCCGTGGTTGGCCCAGGCATTGGACACCGCATCCGTGGAGTACTTCGGGCAGCCGGCTCGGTACTTTGGCGAGGGCGGCACGATCCCCTTCATGGGCATGCTCGGCAAGATGTACCCCGACGCGCAGTTCGTGGTGACCGGCGTGCTCGGGCCGGGCAGCAATGCCCATGGCCCGAACGAGTTCCTCGACCTCGTCGCCGCACGCAAGGTCACCGGCTGCCTGGCCCGGGTGATGTGCGAGCACGCCCGTCGCGACGCCCACAGCTGACCTGCGCCGAGACTGCCAAAGTGGCAGACGAAAGCCCGGAGAACCTCGCATCCTTCGGCCACGACCGCCCACGCCACCGGTGCGTCGGGGGCAGGATGTCAGAGAACCGCTGTGATTCTGCTGACGTCACCCGTGGCTCGGATGCCACCGTTGCATCGAGGGCAGGATGTCAGAGAATCGCTGGGATTCTGCTGACGTCACCCGTGCATCGCGCCATCGAGGGCAGGACGTCAGAGAATCGCTGGGATTCTGCTGACGCCACCCGTAGATCCGATGCCACCGTTGCATCGAGGGCAGGACGTCAGAGAATCGCTGGGATTCTGCTGACGCCACCCGCAGATCCGATGCCACCGTTGCATCGAGGGCAGGATGTCAGAGAATCGCTGGGGTTCTGCTGACGCCACCCGCGCATCGCGCCATCGAGGGCACGATCTCAGAGAATCGCTGGGTTTCTGCTGACGCCACCCGCGCATCGCGCCATCGAGGGCAGGATCTCAGAGAAACGCTGGGATTCTGCTGACGCCACCCGTA
>JANNZY010000197.1:0-24752 GCA_031410915.1 Actinomycetes bacterium | reverse complement strand
GCATCAGCCCGAGCGTGCGCGGCATGCTGGTCGACCCGGTCGTGCACCTGCGTCCCGGCCGCGAGCTGCCCGTGCCTCCGAGCTGGAGCGAATACGACGGCGCGCTGCAATGGATCGCCGAACAGGACGCGCCATGGTGGGGCCTGCCCGCCATCGCCGCCAACCGCCAGATCTTCCTGTGGTTCTTCGCCATGCTCGGCGCGATCGCAGCCAACCTCGTCGTCGCCCGCCAGCTGCTGCGCCGCGGCAACGCCGGTGGCCGCGGGCTCGCCCTGGCGATGGGCGGGCTGTTCGGCCTCGGCATCTTGCCCCAGGCGATGCAGCGTCCTGACTCCACGCACCTGGCCTGGGTCACGTGCGTGTCGTTCTCGGTCCTGCCGGTCACGCTGCTCGAGATCAGTCATTGGGTGCGGCCGCGCCTCGCGCACGGCCGACGCCTCGCGCTCAGCTCCGCGGTGATGCTGCTGCTCCTGCTCGTCGTCTGCCCGTTCTTCACGTTCCGCATGTACGTGTTGCACTCACGTGTCAGTGTCGGCAACAAGCCGGTGCCGTTCCACGTCGAACGCAACGGCCGCGAGTTCTGGATGGGCAACGACATCGCCGCGCTCGCGGCACGCGAGCTCGTCGCCGATCTGCAGACCAAGATCCAGCCCGGCCAGCGCCTGCTCGTCGGCCCGGCCGACCTGGCCCGCACCATATACAGCGACGTGATGTTCTACTGGCTCTTCCCCGAGCTGGATCCCGCCACCTACTACATCGAGATGGACCCCGGCCTGGCCGACAAAGCCGGTTCCAGCCTGACCGACGACGTGCGCTCGGCGGACTGGGTCATCCTCACCAACTACTGGACCGGGTGGCACGAGAACAACTCGTCGGACATCCGCGGCTCGGACGCGCCGAACCAGGTCGTGGCAAACGAGTTCTGCCTCGTCGGCGACTACCAGGAAGCGCTCGTGCTGCTGTACCAGAAATGCGCGCAGGGCAGCGGCGTCAGCCCAGCGGAAGTCGGCGAAAGATCGGCCCGGGCACGTGCCGAAGGACGCTGAAGACCAGCCGCAGAACGCCGGGCACCCAGACCGTGCGCGTTCCGGTGAACAGCGCCTTCACCGTCGCCGCGGCAACGGCGTCGGGTGTGGTGGCAAACGGCGCGGCTGACATGCCGGCCGTCATCGCCGAGTGCACAAAACCCGGTCGCACCACGAGCACCTTCGCGCCCGTGCCCTCCAGCGAGTCGCCGAGGCCTTGCGCGAACCCGTCCAGGCCGGCTTTCGACGAGCCGTAGACGAAGTTGTCCTTGCGGACCCGCTCACCCGCCACGCTGGACAGCACCACGAGACGGCCGTGACCCTGCAACCGCAGCCGGTTGGCGATCGCCAGGCCGACGCTGACCGCGCCGGTGTAGTTCACGGTGACCGCTACTGCCGCGGACGCCGGCTCAGCGTCGTAGGCGGACTGCTCGCCGAGGACGCCGAACGCCAACACGACGACATCGAGATCACCCACCGCGGCGACGGCTGCGTCGACGAACGCCTGGTGCGACGCCGGGTCGACGGCGTCGAACGGAAGCGTCGAGACCTGCACGCCAGGGCCGGCCGGCAGGGCGGCGGCGGCAGCATCGAGTGCCTCAGGATGGCGGCCGGCCAGCACCACGCGTCGTGCCGAGGGCGTCAGCAGCGCACGCACGATCGCCAGCCCGATCTCGCTGGTGCCCCCGACGAGGACGATGTTCTGCGGTTCGGCGAATGAGTTCTGCATGATGTCGCTTCCGGTTGTCGGTCGTCGGACGTTCGTTCGTCGGTCGGTCAGTCGAGCAGGCCGAGACGGCGGCCGAGGTCACTCTGGAACACCCGATCGGGATCGATAGCGTTGCGCACCGACTGCCATTCGGCCAGGCGCGGGTAACCGCGCCGGATCGCGTCGGGCGTGGTGTGGGAGTCCTTGGCCATGTAGTGCCGGCCACCGGCATCGAGCACCACGCGGTCCAACTCGTGCAGCATCGCGCTGAGGCCCTTCGTACCGGCCGGGATGTCCAGCGTCAGCGTCCAACCCGGGGCGGGGAAGCTGAGCGGTGCGGGGTTGGCCGCGCCGAAGCGCTTCAGCACGGTGACGAAGCTGGCGGCACCGGACGTCGCGAGCCGCTCGACGATCACACGCAGCGCTGGCTCCTGGCCGAACGGGATCAGGATCTGGTACTGCACGAAACCTCGCGGTCCGTAGGCCTGGTTCCACGCGCCGATCATGTCCAGCGGGTGGAAGTACTGCGGGATCGACATCAGGTCGCCGGTGCTGTACGTCGGCGACTTGCGGAACCAGAGCTCGTTGAACACCTTGATCGACAGCCGGTTCAGCGCGCTGATCGGCACAATGGGCGGAACCCCAGCGATGATGCCGGCGTGGTACTCGAGCGGCGCAAAGCGGTCCTGCTCGGGTAGATCGGTCAGCGATGCGTGATCACCGCACGACAGCACGCTGCGACCGAGGTGTCGACCGGTGGCCATCAGATCGATCCACGCCACTGCGTAGCGATAGCGGGCGTCGCTCTCGGCCATCATCGTCATCACGTGGTCGAGGTCGTGGGCGCGAGTCGTGTCCACCTTGCACAGGCTGGTCTCGATCGGCAGCACGTGGATCGTCGCGTCGAGCACGACACCGGTCAGGCCCATCCCGCCGATCGTGGCCCAGAACAGTTCGGGATGCAGGGTTGGCGACACGACGATCGTCGAGCCGTCGGCGACGAGCAGCGACATCCTTCGCACGTGATTGCCGAACGAGCCCTCCAGATGATGGTTCTTGCCGTGGATGTCGCTGGCGATGGCGCCGCCGATGGTGACGAAGCGCGTGCCCGCGGTGACCGGCACGAAGAAGCCACGCGGCACCAGCAGGCGGAGCAGATCGTCGATGCTGACGCCCCCGCCGACGGTCACCTCGTGCGCGGCGGGATCCAGCAATGCATCGCTGGCCGAGCCGGCCAGGCGCATCACCAGCCCGCCGCCGTTCTGCGCCGCGTCGCCGTAGGAGCGACCGAGACCGCGAGCCAGCGCGCCGCGCGGCGGAGCGGCGAGCACGCTGGCTGCCGCGTTCTCGGCCGTCACCGGCAACAGGCGCGCCGCGCTCGGCGAAGTACGGCCCCAACCGGTGAGGCGAGAGAGCTGCGGCGGGGCTGTCACGAGGCCAGGAGCCTACCGGCGACGGTGGATGCCGATCAGTACGGCCATTCCGGCGCACGGCGGCCGAGCCGGGTCAGCAGCCGCCCGTAACCGAGGCGCAGGATCACCTTCAACGCCAGGTTCTTCGCGAACCAGGGCAGTTGCGCGACCTGGCGTGCCACGTTGGAGGCGCGGGCACCGAGCCTGTGCTCGAGGTCGGCGCGGTAGATCGTCATCGACCGCGCCCGCCCGACGTAGCGGAACCGGTTGCCGCCGAAGAGCTCACGCATGATCGCCAGGGTGACACCGACGGAGGAAAACGAGTCGTGGATCAGCATCGTGCCGCCGGGCAACACACGCCGGCCCCACTCGTGGATGTCCTGTCGAGCCGGCGCATAGCGGTGCGCGCCGTCGATGTACAGCAGCCGGACCTCGCCGGCGACGTCGTCGTGCGCGGCGTCGCTCATCGCGCGCACGTGGCGAACACGATCCGCGACCCCGGCCGCGGCCAGGTTGGTGTTGAAGACGTCGTGGTCCTCGGCGGCTTCGTCGACGAAACCGTCGATCTCGTCCGGGCCGCGATCGTTGCCGGCGTGCGGATCGATCGCGATCACGTCGACACCGGGCGCAGCCGCCGAGGCGAGCACGATCGTGCTGCGGCCACGGAAGCTGCCGATCTCCACGATCTGATCTCCCGGCGAACAGGCTGCGGCGGCGTCGTACAATGCCCGCGCCTGATCGGGCGACATCCACCCGTCGACGGTGTCCACGCTGCGCAGCACGGTCGCGAACGACGGGCGCTCCGAGTGCGGTCGGGAATCGGTGGTCATGCGGCGTACACCCCCATGGCGAAGACTGCGATCCAGACGAGGCCGAGGATCTGCAGCGTGCGATCAGCGAAGAAGATCTCCTCCGGCGCGGCGCCGTGGCCCTGCTCCAGGATCAGCAGGTAGCGCAACAGTGCAGTGAGCATCGGCACGATCGAGAGTTGGTAGAAGGGCCACGTGGACTCGGCTGCGTTCTTGGCCTCGAATGCCCAAAAGCAGTAGGCCAGCAACGTCGCGCCGCAGCTGACCGACAGCACGATGCGCAGGAACCCGAGGCTGTAGTCGTCGAGCGTGGCTCGGATCGACGCGCCGTCAGCACCCAACTCGCGCAACTCCGCGTATCTCTTACCCGTGATGACGAACAGCGATCCGAACGTGATCGACAGGATGAACCACGAGCTCATCCGGACGTCGACCGCCAGTGCGCCGGCGATGGCGCGCAACACGTATCCGGACGCGACAGCGACGAGATCAACGACGGCGACGTGCTTCCAGACCGCGCTGTACGACGCGGTCAGCGCGACGTAGCCGACGGTGGCCAGGCCAGCCTGCCAGCGCGTCGCGAACGCCAGCGCCGGACCGCCGATCAGCAAGGCTGTGCCCACCACCTTGGCGACGCCGATCGGCACCGCACCAATGGCGATGGGGCGGAAGCGCTTGACCGGATGCATCCGGTCGGCCTCCACACCGAGGATGTCGTTCCAGAAGTAGCCGCCACTCGACGCCATGCAGAACGCGACGAACATGATCAGCGAGTTGACCAGTGGCCGACCGTGTCCGAGCACTCCGGCCGCGCCCGGTGCGGAGAAGACGAGCACGTTCTTGGCCCACTGCTTGGGCCGGGCCTCGGTGAGCAGTGCCCGCGGCCTCGACATCGTCGCCACGACGGTGGTCGTCATGGCGCGACTCCGAAGTCGGGCTCGGGGGCGATCTCACGGTCCTTGACGAAGTGGTGGTGGCGGGCTGCGGACAGCAACTCACGGTCGCCGGCACTGTCGCCGTAGGCCCACAGTTCGGCATTGGTCGACCCGCGTTCGGCCAGCCACAGGCGCAACCGGCGCACCTTCTCCGGGCCGCGGCAGTTGCCGTCGATCAGCGCACCGCTGTACCTGCCGTCGGCGGCGACGGCCGCCTCGCAGCACAGCACGCCATCGACGCCGAGCATGGATCCGATCGGTCGCAGGTACGGTCCGAGCGACGCCGAGACCAGCACGACCCGGTGGCCCATCCGCTGGTGCCACTCGAGTCGCTTGCCGGTGTCGGCTCGCATCCACCGGTCGCGAATGGTGCCGGCGAATTCGGCACCGATCGATTCGACGGTGTCGCGGCTGCGCCCGGCGAGCACAGCACGGATTGCGACGGCCTTGATCCGGTCGCGGTCGCGACGTGCCAGCGCGTCGGTGATCCGCAGCGGCTGGCCGAGCAGGCCCGAGATCAACCGGGCCCGACCGGCGACGCGGTCCAGGAACGGCACGACGGTGTCGCGAATGGTCAGCGTGACGTCGAAGTCGAACGCAGCAACGACGTCGTTCGTCGTCATGACGCGCTCGCCCGCAGCGATTCGAGCATCGACCAGAAGCCGGGCCAGCTCTTCGACACGACGCCAGGATCGTGCACGCGCATGTCGCCGAGGCGTAGGCCGAGCACCCCGAACACCATCGCCAGGCGGTGATCGTGGTGCGTGTCGATGGCCGCGCCGGCCCCCGAGCCGTGGGCGACCGCGACGGACGGCTCGATGCGGATGCCGTCCGCCAGCTCGGTGGCGTCGATGCCACACGCGCGCAGCTCGTGGACGAGATCGCCGATGCGGTCGCTCTCCTTGGCCCGGATGAAGCCGACGCCGGTGATCTCGGTCGGCGACGTTGCGAACGGGGCGACCACGGCAAGCGTCGGCACGAGGTCGGAGAGGTCAGCCATATCGATGCTGACGCCGGTCAGGTCACCATCGCGCCGGACGGTCGTTCCGGTCTCGTCGCGCGACACGATGCAGCCCATCGACGCGAGCACGTCGGCGAACGCCGCGTCACCCTGCAACGCATCCGGTCCGAGGTCGGCCACCCGCACCCTGCCGCCACAGATCGCGGCGGCGGCCAGCGGGTAGCTGGCCGAGCTCGCGTCGGGCTCGATGGCGTACACGCGGGCACTGTACTTGCCCGCCGGGACCACGACCGACGACTCGCCCAGCTCCACCCCATTCACTCCGAACGCGGCCATCACCGCAGAAGTGATCGCGAGGTACGGCCGGGACACGAGTGCCGTCGTCAGCCGGATGCGCAACCCGCCAGGCAGGTACGGACCGATCAGCATCAGCGCCGTGATGTACTGGCTGCTGACGTCGCCCGCGATCTGCACCGCTGCGCCGCCGGCACGTGCGCGAGCTGTGCGATCGAGGCCGGTCACCGTGACGGGCAGGTGCCCCCACGTCTCGCCGGGCTCCACTCCGGCACCGAGCGCGACCAGCGCGTCGTGCAGCGGCGCCATCGGACGCGTACGCAGCGGAGCCAGCCCGTCGATCTCGTAGCGCCCGCTGCCGAGCGCGCACAGCGCGGTCACGAACCGCGACGTCGTGCCGGCCAGCCGTGTCGGCAACTGCGCCGGGCCGGGCCGCAACACGCCGCCGGTGCCGTGCAGATGCACGATCGACTCGTCATGGGCGTCGGTGCCGACACCTGCGCCGAGCAGTGACACGCACTCCAGCATCGCCGCGCTGTCGTCGCCGCCGGGCACGTTGCGCAACTCCGAGACACCCTCGGCGAGCGTCGCACAGACCAGCGCGCGGTTCGCGATGCTCTTGCTGCCGGGCACATGCACGACTGCGTCGAGCCGGCCGTGGGCGATGCCGACGTGGTACACCGGGCCGGACTCGATCGGCGTCGGCATCAGTCGAGACGCTGGACGGCGGGCCGGTAGCCGCGAGCCATCAACCCGCCACGGAACAGTTCGGCCGATCCGGCGTCGACCAGGATGATGGCAACACCGCGATTGCCCTCGACGCTGTGCACGACCTCGAAGCTGGAGATGTTGACCCCCAGTTCGGCGGCCAGCGTGAACACCTCGGCTGCTGCGCCGGGACGATCCGGGATCGGGATGCGCACCTCGGACAGTTCGTTCGGATGGGTCGCCCGCGTCGGCAGGTTGGCACGGGCCTCGCGGGCGCGGCGGAGCGTCTCGTGCAGCGCGGCGCGATCGTCGTCGCGCACCACGTCGCGCATCCGGCGCAACCCGTCGATCAGACCGTCGAGGCCACTGAGGATCGCCTCGCGGTTCTCGGCGCAGATGTCGAGCCAGATCGCAGGATGACCGCTGGCGATGCGGGTCATGTCGCGAAAGCCGCCGGCCGCGAGGCGCAGCAGCACCGCGTGCTCCTCGGCGCGCTCCGACGCCAGCCCCATCAGCGTGGCTGCAGCCAGATGTGGCACATGACTGACCACGGCGACGACCTGGTCGTGGCGATCGGGGTGCAGGGCCACGACATCGGCACCGAGGTCGGCCACGATGGACGCGACCGTGGCAAACGTCTCGTCGGCCGTGGTCGCGATCGGCGTCAGCACCCACACCGCGCCGGCAAACATCGTTGCGTCGGCACCGTCCAGGCCGTCGAGTTCGCTGCCCGCCATCGGGTGACCGCCGACGAAGCGCGGGTCCTCGATCGCGTCGGCGATCGCCCCCTTGACGCTGCCGACATCGGTGACGAATCCGGTGGTCTCGGCCAGCGCCCGCTTGACCTGATCGGCCACACTCAGCACCGGCGTGGCGACGAACGTGATGTCGGCGTCCTCGCGCAACCCGGACTCGTCGAGCACACCGAGCGCGAGAGAGCGATCGATGCGACCCGGATCGTGATCGTCGCCGAACACCGTCCAACCCCGCTCGCGGAGCGCGAGACCGATCGACCCGCCGATGAGGCCGAGGCCGATGATGTTCGCCCGTCGTTGGGACGCGTCTGCGTTCACGGCCGACGATCGTACCGGCGCGGCGATCCGGCAACAGCCTCGACCAGCTGACGCACTTCGTCGGCCGTGAGATCGCGCCATTCGCCTGGCGGCAGCGTCGCGTCACGCAGCGGCCCGATGCGCACGCGCACGAGTCGTTGCACCGGATGCCCGACCGCCTCGCACATCCGCCGCACCTGTCGGTTGCGGCCCTCGTGGATCGTGATTCGTAGCAGTCCTGGGCTGATCTGGCTGATTCGCGCGGGCGCAGTCACGCCGTCGTCCAACTCCACGCCGTCACGCAGGCGGCGCAACGTTCCGGCGGACACGTTGCCGTCGACATGGGCCAGGTACTCCTTCTCCACACCGTGGCTCGGGTGGGCGATGCGGTTGGCCAAGTCACCGTCGTTGGTCAGCAGCAGCAGACCCTCGGTGTCGGCATCGAGGCGACCGACCGAGAAGACCCGAGGCTCGTCGGGCACGAGCTCGACCACGGTGGCCCGGCCGTGCGTGTCGCTCGCGGTCGTGATGACCCCGCTGGGCTTGTTGAGCAAGTAGTAGACGAGGTCGGGCCGGGTTCCGACGGGGGCGCCGTCGACTTCGACCCGGTCGGTCGCGGGGTCCACGCGGCGGCCGAGCACGGCGACCTCGCCGTTGACCGTCACCCGCCCCTCGGCGATCATCTCCTCGCACACTCGCCGGCTGCCCCACCCGAGCAACGCGAGCACCTTCTGCAGCCGTTCGCCCGGCGCATCGGACGCACGCCGGTCCGCCCACTGCTCCCACAGCGGCTTCTCGACCGCCCGCTCGCCGGTCCGCCCGTCCATCAGGTCTCCGGCAGCGTTGGCGTGTTGGCGCGCAGCAACTTCGGATCGGCGTCGGGCGCGCGCAAGCCATACTCGAGCGCCTCGACGACCTCGGCACCGGGCACGAACTCGGCCAGCGGCGGCAGGTCCGACAACGTGTCCAGGCCGAGCTTCTCCAAGAACTGCAGCGTCGTGGCGAACAGCGCGGCCTGGCCGGGCCCTGGGTCCAGGCCGATCTGTTCGACGTAGCCCCGCGCGATCAACGTGCGCAACACACCGTCTGGGTCGACACCGCGGATCGACGCGATCTGGGCCCGCGAGATCGGCTGCTTGTAGGCCACGATCGCCAGCGTCTCCAGAGCCGCGCCGCTCATCCGCGCCCGCTGCCCGTCGAGCAGGTACCGCTCGACGTACGGCGACAGATCGGGATGGGTCTGGTAGCGCCAGCCACCGGCCACCTTCACGAACTGGAACCCGTGGCCGGCTTCGTCGTACGCGTCGGCCAGCTGCAAGCACAGCTCGTTGACGACGGTCAGCGGCTGTTCGAGCAGCTGCGCCAACTGGTCGGTGGGCACCGGCTCGGTGGCCACGAGCACGATCGCCTCGATCGCGCGAACGACCTCGGCGTCGGGCCCGGACGGGTTCGTCGGCTCGTCGTCGTTCAACTCGTCGCAGCCGAGCTCGTCCTGATTGTGGTTGTGATCATCGGGCATCGGTTCACCATCTCATTCGTCTGTGGCTCGCGCGCAGCACCAGCTCAGCCGTCGTAGTCGTCGATCGCCATCGCGCCGACGCAGACCTGGCCGCTGACCGGGTCGGCGAGCCACACGATGTCGATGTCGCCGAAGCGCTCGGTCTGGTCCAGCTCCACCAAGCCCTGCTTGAACAGCTCAAGCAACGCGAGGAACCGCACGATCACTTCCAGACGTTCGACGAGACCGTCGGTCAAGCGCCGGAACGAGATGCGCCCAACACGGGGCAGTTCGTCGAGCAGTTCGGTCATTGCGTCGGCCACGCTGGCCCGCACCGCGGACACATGGAACAGGTCCACCGTCGGCACCGGCTTGGGCGTGGTGGCGCGCAGGTACGCGGCGTGCACGTGCTTGGGCCGCACACCTTCGAGCAGGTCCGGCATCAGCGCGATGAAGCGCTCGTCAGGCCCGACGGCGCGACCGAAGACCTGGTCGGCGTCGTCGGCAAGGCGGGAGAACACCGCGGCGACGTCCTTGAACGTCTTGCACTCCAGCAACCGGGCCAGGAGCAGGTCGCGCTCTTCCCACAGGGCGAGCTCGTCGTCGATGTCGATGTCGTCGCGGCCGGGCAGCAGGCGGCGGGCCTTGAGCTCGACCAGCGTCGCCGCGATCAGCAAGAACTCGGTGGCCAGATCGAGGTTGAAGGCCTGCATCCGCTCGACCTCGTCCAGATAGGCGTTGACGATCGTCGACAACGAGATCTCGTAGATGTCGACCTGTTCGCGCAGGATCAGGTGGAGCAGCAGGTCGAACGGCCCCTCGAACACCGGGGTGGACACGTCATAGGCCATCGGGATCCCACGATACTGGCCGCCACCACCGGCACGGGCGATGGAAACCGAGCCGGGCGAGCCAGGGCCGATCGGTAGCCTGACGCCGTGACTCGAGTCCTGTCCTGCATCCAACCGACCGGCGTCGTCCATCTGGGCAACTACCTGGGCGCGTTGCGGAGCTGGGTCACCGGCCAGCACGAGGCCGACGCCTTCCACGGCATCGTCGACCTGCACGCGCTGACGGTCACCGAGACGCCTGGCGTGATCGGCCAGACCACGGTCGAGCTGGCCGCAATGTTGTACGCGGTCGGGCTCGATCCCGAGGTCGCCACCGTCTTTGTGCAGAGTCACGTGCCCGAGCATTCGATCCTGGCGTGGGTCATGGAGTGCACCGTCAGCTACGGCGAGCTCAGTCGGATGACGCAGTTCAAGGACAAGTCGGCCAAGCGCGAGGGCGAGTTCATCTCCGCCGGCCTGTTCACCTACCCGGCGCTGCAGGCCGCCGACATCTTGCTCTACGACGCTGTCGAAGTGCCCGTCGGCGAGGACCAGCGCCAGCACATCGAGATCACGCGCGACATCGCGATGCGGTTCAACGCGCGTTTCGGCGACACGTTCGTCGTCCCCCGTGCCGTCACGCCCAAGGCCGGGGCGCGGGTCATGGACCTGCTCGATCCGACGTCGAAGATGAGCAAGTCGGCCAACTCCGACATCGGCCTCATCTACATGCTCGACGAGCCGGCCGCCATCGTGAAGAAGTTCAAGCGAGCCGTCACCGACAGCGAATCCGAGGTCCGGTTCGACCGCGCGGCCAAGCCCGGCGTCGCCAACCTGCTCGAGATCCACGCGGCAGCCACCGGCGAGACCCCCGACGCGGTGGCGGCCCGCTACAGCCAGTACGGCCCGCTCAAGAACGACACCGGCGAAGCCGTGGTCGAGCTCCTGCGCCCCATCCAGCGGCGCTACCACGAACTGATGGCCGACCGCGGCCAGCTCGCAACACTGCTCCGCACCGGCTCGGACAAGGCCCGCACGGTCGCCTCCACGACGCTGGAGCGGGCCTACACCAGCATTGGGTTCCTTCCCGCCTGACCCGCACCTCCCCATTCGAGGCGGGGATCCGGGGCACGTCAGATCGAGTCGTCGGCGTGTTGGATCGCGGCGCGGGCGGTTGGGTCGCCGCGCCCGGCGACGAGTTCGACCGTCGCCGTGGGCGCGCCGGCGCGCTGGAGCATCTCTGCCCCGATCCGCTCGTGGTCGCGGTAGTTGCGGAATCGTCGCGTGCGTGGACCGACCACCGTGGCCACTGTGCGGCCGAACGTGCCGAGTCCGCTCTCGATCTTGCCGACGTCGTGCAAGAGCGCGGCGGCGACCTCGTCGCGGCGCCGGCCGTCCTGCGTGGCGGCGAAGCGGCGGGCGACTTCGATGCTGTGACGGCGATCGGCGACCGGCATGCGCGACCACAGCGCCCATTCGGCGTCGAACAAGGCCGTACGCGCCCAGGCAACATCATCCGCCTCCGGCTCACGCCGCGACCACGCGCCGACGAAGCGCCGCGCCAAATGGCCGAGATGACTGACTCGACCGTGCCGGCTCATGGATTGCCGCGCACGGCGCGCGGGTGCGCCGATCGGTACACCTCGCGCAGCCGCTCCTGGGACACCTGGGTGTAGATCTGCGTCGTGCTGACCGAGGCATGGCCGAGCATCTCCTGCACGATGCGCAGATCGGCACCGTGGTCGAGCAGATGTGTCGCGCAGGAGTGGCGCAGCACGTGCGGTGACAGCCCCGCGCGCAGCCCCGCTGCGTCGCCGTAGTGCTTGACGACAGCCCACGCCGACTGGCGGGTCAGCCGCGCGCCACGCTGGTTGAGGAACACCGCCTCGGCATCGCCGCGTCGTGCCCACCGGTCGGGTTGCAGCAGCGGCCGCCCACCGCGGTCGAACCACTCCCCCAGCGCCCGCCCGGCGGCGCGCCCGAACGGCACGATGCGCTCCTTCGACCCCTTGCCGAACAGCCGCACCAGACCAGCGTCGAGATCGAGGTCTCCGATCGACAGCCCGACCGCCTCACCGATGCGCGCCCCGGTCGCGTACAGCAACTCCAGCAGGGCGCGGTCGCGTCGAGCGATCGGGTCCGATCCGACAACGGCATCCAGCAGGCTGGACACCTCCGCTTCGGTCAGCGGATGCGGGATGCCGGCCGGCACCTTCACCCCGTCGAGGTCGGCGGTCGGGTCGTCGGCGCGCAGGCCCTCCTCGGTCAGGAACCGATGCAGCATGCGGATCGCGGCGAGCTGGCGGGCCACGCTGGCGGGCGCCGCACCACTCGTCCTGCGTTCGCCGACGAAGGCGTCCAGCGCGGCGGCGGCCACCGAGTGGACGTCGGATCCACGCCCGGCGAGCCACGTGCAGTAGCCGGCCAGGTCGCGCCGGTACGCCGCGAGGGTGTTGCGCGACCGGCCCCGCTCGGTGGCCATCCAGGTCAGGAACTCCTCCGCAGCCAGCGGCAGCTCGACAGTCGCGGCAGCGGTCACGGCACACTCACCCGGTGCGGGCGAAGTCGCCGCGCGCCAACTTGCGGGCCACGAGCAGCAGCCCGATCACGGTCTTCGCGTCGTGGATCTCGTTGCGTTCGACCATCTCCAACGCCGTCTCCAGCGGCAGATGGATGACTTCGATGTGCTCCTCCTCCGGGCCGTGCAGTTCCTGCGCGACCGCAGTGAGGTCGGTGGCCACGAACAGGTGCAGCACCGAGTCGGTCATTCCCGCCGACGGGTAGAACTGGATCAGTGGCTCGAGATGGCCGGCGCGCAGACCGACTTCTTCGACCAACTCGCGGGCAGCGGTGCTCTCGGTCGGCTCGTCGGGCACGTCGCGCATGCCGGCCGGAATCTCGGTCACGAAATCGTCGTAGGGGCTTCGGTACTGGCGCACGAGCACCACCGAGGCGTTGCCCTCGGCATCGAAGATCAGCGGCACGGCGGCCACGGCACCGGGCGAGCGGACGATGTCGCGTTCGAACATCGTGCCGTCCGGTGCTACGAACGTGCCGACCGCGACGTGCCAGATGTGACCCTGGTGGACGAGGCGGTCGCCGACGTGCCGGAAGCCGGTCACGCCACGATTGGCGTGACGTTCGAGCGCAACGCGACGGACGCGTACAAGGTCGCTGTGTTCTCGTCCGCACCCTCGCCATCGCGCTCGGCGCGTCGCGCGAGCGATGCAGCGACGAGCTCGCGGAACAGTGGGTGAGCTCGATCGGGGCGGCTCTTGAACTCGGGATGGGCCTGCGTGCCGACCCAGAACGGATGATCGGCGAGCTCGATGAACTCGACGAGGCGCTTGTCCGGAGACGTGCCGCTGCACACAAAGCCCTTCTCCTCGAAGCGATTCTTGTAATTCGAGTTGAACTCGTAGCGATGGCGGTGACGCTCGCTGACGACGGGCTCGCCGTAGGCCTCGGCCACCTTGGAACCAGGGCTGAGGACGGCGTAGTACGCGCCGAGGCGCATCGTGCCGCCCTTGTCGCTGATGTCGCGCTGGCTGACCATCAAGTCGATGACCGGGTAGCGCGTCGTCGTGTCGAACTCGGTCGAGTTCGCGTCCTGCATGCCGAGCACGTGACGGGCGAACTCGATCGTCATCACCTGCATGCCGAGGCACAGCCCGAGGCACGGCACGCCCTGCGTCCGGGCGTACTCCGCGGCGGCGATCTTGCCCTCGATGCCACGCGCGCCGAACCCGCCCGGGATAACCATGCCGTCGAGGTCGGCCAGGCGCCCGGCAGCGAGCAGGCCCTCGACGTCTTCGGCCTGGATCCAGTCGACCTCCACCTTCGCGCCGTGATGGAACCCGGCGTGACGCAGGCTCTCGGCCACCGACAGGTAGGCGTCGGGGAGGTCGATGTACTTGCCGATCAGGCCGATCTTCACTGGGGCGGTGGCGGCCTCGACGTTGGCGACGACCTTCTCCCACGGCGACAGATCCACAGCGGCACCGATGCGCAGCACGTCGCAGACGACGTCGTCGAAGCCCTCCTCGTGCAGGATCAATGGCAGCTCGTAGATGTTGCTCGCGTCGGCTGCGTTGACGACGGCACGCTCGTCGACGTCGCACAGGTTGCTGATCTTGCGCTTCAGGTTGAGGCTCAGCGGCTCTTCGCTGCGACACACGATGACGTCGGGCAGGATGCCACGGCTGCGCAGCTCGGTGACGCTGTGCTGGGTCGGCTTGGTCTTCTGCTCGCCACTCGGACCGATGAACGGCACCAATGTGACGTGCACGTAGCAGACGTTGTCACGGCCGACTTCCTTGCGGAACTGGCGGATCGCCTCCAGGAACGGCAGGATCTCGATGTCGCCGACCGTGCCGCCGACCTCGGTGATCACGACGTCCACGTCGTCGGTGGCCAGGCGCTTGATGCGGCGCTTGATCTCGTCGGTGATGTGCGGGATGACCTGCACGGTCTTGCCGAGGTAGTCGCCGCGCCGCTCCGCAGCGAGCACGGCCTGGTAGATGCTTCCCGTGGTCGCGTTGCTGTTGCGGCTCAGCGGCTCATCGATGAAACGCTCGTAGTGGCCGAGGTCGAGGTCGGTCTCGCCGCCGTCGTCGGTGACGAACACCTCGCCGTGCTCGAACGGGTTCATCGTGCCCGGGTCGATGTTGATGTACGGGTCGAGCTTCTGCATCGTGACCCGCAGGCCGCGCATCTTCAGCAGCCGGCCGAGCGACGCTCCGGTGAGACCCTTGCCGAGAGAGCTGGCCACGCCTCCGGTCACAAAAACGTGCTTTGGCATGTGAACTCCCGTCAATCGACAACCACGACGGGATATCAGTGTATCGCAGGCGCTCGCGACGGACCGTGTTCGGTTGCCTCTGTCACCAGCACGTTCGCGAACTATCGACGGCTGCGGTCGCGTTGGCCGAGCAGTTCCAGCGCATGTTCTCGCGCCACCAGGCTGGCGGTGGACCCGGACAGCATGCGCGCGATCTCGTCGATGCGGGCCTCACCGTGCACCGGTGTGGCGGTTGCGGTGGTGGTCGCGTCCGGGCCGGGGCCGGACACGGACTTGGTCACGACGATCTGCATCGATGCGAACGCGGCGACCTGGGCCAGGTGCGTGACCACCAGCACCTGATGGCGGGTACCGAGGTTGGCGAGCTCACGCCCGATGGCCACGGCGGCGGCTCCGCCAACGCCCGCGTCGACCTCGTCGAAGACCAGCGTGCTCGGATCTTCGGACAGCACGAGTCGCAGGGCGAGCATGCTGCGGGCCAGTTCGCCGCCGCTGGCGACGCGGTTGAGCGGCAGCAGCGGAGAACCCGGGTTGGCGGCGAGCAGAAACGTGACGTCGTCGCCCGGGTCATCACCGACCTCGACGCCGACCGCGGCATGCGGCATCGCCAGCTCGCGGAGGTGCTGCTCGACAGCGGCCGCGAGCCGTGGGGCCGCGGCCCGGCGAGCCGCGCCGATTCGCTTCGCGGCCGACGCCTCGGCGGCGAGTGCGTCGAGCCGGTCGCGATCCAGTGCTTCGGCACGGGCGTCGTAGCTCTCCAGCTCGGCGAGGCGCGCGGTGGCCTGGTCGTGGAACTCGATCACCTCACCCAGCGTGTCGCCGTACTTCTTGCGCAGGTCGCGGAGCAGTTGACGCCGTTCACGCACGGCCATGAGCTGCTCGGGGTCCTCGTCGATGTTCTCCGCGGCGTGACGCAGCTCCGCAGCGACATCGGCCATCTCCGCCGCGGCACCGCGCAACCGCTCGGCCAACTCGCTGAACGGGCCACGCCCGCTGAGCAGCGCGATCGCGCTGCCCACCGTGTCGGCCGATCCGGCCTCGTCGTTGAGGAACACGATCGCCGCGGTGGCTGCCTCGCGGTGCGCGACCGCGTCGGCCAGCACGTCCTCGCGCTCGTCGAGCGCGGCCTCCTCGTCAGGGTGCTGCAGTTCGGCTGTGCCGATCTCGCCGACCTGGAACCGGAGCAGGTCGATCTCTCGTGCCCGCGATCGTGCGTCGCCGCCGAGTGCCGCGAGTGCAGCATCGATCTCGGTCAGGCGCGCCCGCGCCGAGCGCAGCGGCGCGAGGTCCACCGCGCCGTAGCGATCCAGCGCAGCACGCTGGGTGGCTCCACCGAGCAGGCTCTGGTGCGCGTGCTGGCCGTGCAGGTCGACAAGGCGGGCACCGATCTCGGACAGCGTCGACACCGTCGCGAGACGGCCGTTCACGTAGGCCCGCGATCGCCCGTCGACGGGCACGACCCGGGCCAGGACATGTTCGTCGTCGTCGATCACGAAGCGGCCTTCGACGCGTGCCTCGGTGGCACCAGGGCGGACCACTGTTGCGTCGGCACGCGCGCCGACGAGCAAGCTGATCGCTTCGACGAGCATCGTCTTGCCGGCGCCGGTCTCGCCGGTCAGTGCGGTCAGGCCCTCGCCGAGGACGAGATCCAGCCGGGCGATCACGCCCAGGTCTTCGATGTGCAGTTCTGTCAGCATCAGCGATCCGTCAGTCCGAACTTCGCTTTCAGAATTTGATGGAACCGGCGCGGACCGAACCGCACGAAGCGCGCCGTCTCGGCCGCTGGCTGGCAGAGGAGGGTATCGCCCTCGCGCATCGTCGCGACCCGCTGCCCATCGACGCTGACCTCGACCGGGCGGTACCCGGTCACCTCCATCAAGATCGGCTCGCTCGGGTCGAGCACCAACGATCGGTCGAACAGCATGTGCGGTGACACCGGCGTCAACAGCATCGCTCGGTGCTGCGGCGACACAACCGGCCCGCGGGCCGACAGCGAGTAGGCCGTGGAGCCCGTCGGTGTTGCGACGATCAGTCCGTCGGCGGCATACGACGTGAACGGCGCGCCGTCGATGCTCACCAAGATGTGCACGGTGTGGCCGGATTCGCCCTTCTCGAGCACAACCTCGTTCAGCGCCCGCCAACGCTCGCTCGGGTCATCGGCACCGACACGCCCGATCGAGAGCTGCAGCATCATCCGCTCCTCGACGCGCCAGTCGCCGGCCGACTCTTCGCTCGCGAACCAGCGTTCCAGCGCATGCAGCATCGCCGGCGGCTCGATCTCGGTCAGGTAGCCGAGCACGCCGACGTTCACGCCGATGACGGGCACCGGCGCGCCGTCGAGCTGCTTGATCGTGCGCAGCATCGTGCCGTCGCCGCCGAGGCACAGCGCCAACTGCGCATCACCGGGCGAGCGGTCCGACCCGAGCGAGCCCAGCGCGAGCGCGTCCGCGTCGTCGAGCGAGATCCATGCGTCGTGCCCGCGACCCTGCAGCCACTGCGCCGCAGCCTGGGCGAGCGCTGCCGCTTCGGTGCGTTCGTGATGAGCGACGATGTACACGGATGTCACGATGAAAGGCCCTTCTCACGGCTCGGCGCGCTGGCATGGACGAGGAACTCGCGGTTGCCGTCGGCACCGGTGATCGGTGAATCGACCCAACCGCGCACGACGCAGCCGGCGGCGACCAGTGCCTCGCTAACCTCCGACCGTACCCGCTCGTGGACGGCGGGATCGGTGATGATGCCACGAGCCTTTGCCACCTCCTGGCGACCTGCCTCGAACTGCGGTTTGACGAGCAGCACCATCGGCGCCGCGCTGTGGCAGACCAACGTGAGCGCAACGATGACGCGATTCAGCGAGATGAACGAAAGATCGGCGACGACCGCGTCCACCGGCCCGCCGATCGCGTCCGGTGCGACGTCGCGGATGTTGAACCGCTCGATGACCGTCACCCGTCGATCGCCACGGATGCGTGGATGCAGCTGGCCGTGGCCGACGTCCAACGCGACGACCTGCGCGGCACCGCGCTGGAGGAGACAGTCGGTGAAGCCACCGGTCGACGCGCCGGCATCGAGCGCCCGCCATCCGGTCGGGTCCAACCCGAACGCGTCCAGTGCGGCACTGAGCTTGTCGCCTCCCCTCGACACGAACCGCGCCGGCGGGCCCTCGATGACGACGGCGTCGCCGGGATCGACTTGGCGCGACGACTTGTCGGCGACAGCACCGTTGACGAGCACCCGCCCGCTCTCGATGAGTTCGGCCGCTTGCGTCCGACTGACGACGAGTCTGCGTCGGACGAGCTCGGCGTCGAGCCGTTGACGGCGCCCCAACGATCAGTCCGTGCTCAGCCGGCGGTCGTGTTGGATGCAGCCTTCTTGACTGCGGCCTTCTTGGCCGGAGCCTTCTTGGCTGCCACCTTCTTCACGGCGGCGGCCCCACTGCCGGCGGCCTTCTTCACTGCAGCCTTCTTCACCGCGGCCTTCTTGGCGGGTGCCTTCTTGGCCGGCGCATGGGCGGTCGTCGCCGAAGGGGTCGCCTTGGCCTTCACGCCGAGACGATCGGCGATGTCTTCGAGGCGATCCTCGATGTCGTCGACGCGGTCGGTGAACCGGCCGAGCTGCTTGGACACCTCGGTCTGCACCAACGACAGCACGTGGTCGCTGGTCTGCTTGCCGCGAGCGATCAACGCCTGCACGGTCTGCTCGGCGTCCTTGCGCCGCACCTCGCCCATCTTGACGAGGTCCCGCACCAGCTTCTCGGCCTTGGCCTGTGAGTCGCCAGTGAAGTGCATGCCCGAGTCGATCAATTTGCGAATCACGTTCTGTGCCATCTACAGAGCGTAGTCGCCAACCCCCGTCCCCCGCCCGTGCCACCCGACACCCTTGTGTCCACCGGCCCCCACCACCACCACCCGCACCGCCCCAGCCACATTTCACCCATGCGCGGCCGAGCGTTGCGCCCCAAGCCACGTCCCACCCACGCGCGGCCGAGCGTCGTGCTCCGAACCAGAGTTCGCGCCCGCGTGGTCAGGGCGTGCGCTCAGCATCACGATTCGGCGGCGGGTGGGGGGTCTGTGGCGACGGGGATCGCACGTGGGCGGGTCAGGTGGGGTGGAGGAGCAGGTCGGCGATGGCGGCCAGGTTGGCGGCCTCCATTGCCGGGTGTGGTTCGACTGCGGTGCCGGCGGGGGTCACGCCCGACCAGACGTGCGCGTAGCGGCACCCGAGCGTCGCCGCGAACAAGCCGTCGGTGTCGGGACGGTCGCCGATCATCACCGCCGACGACAGATCGTCGACTCCGGTGATCGCGCGAACGAGACGCGCCATCGGCGCGTATGGCTTACCGGCCACCTCGGGCACGACGCCGCTGGCGGTGGCGATACCGGCCAGGATCGCACCGCCGCCGGGGATCAATCCGTCCGGTGTCGGGTAGGTCGCATCGTCGTTGGTCGCGATCAGCCGGGCACCGGCACGCACCGCTGCGGACGAGCGGTTCATCACCTCGTAATCGAAGTTGCGGTGGAAGCCGACGAGCACGACGTCGTAGGGACCAGCGTCGGCCACGATCGCCCCACGATCGGTGATCGCTTCGGCGATGCCAGGACCGCCGCAGACCATCACCCGCTGGCCGGACTCGACGAGCAGCGCTGCGGCCATCGACGACGACAACACGTCGCCCTCGGCCGGGATGCCCAACCGCTCCAAGGTGCCGACATGTTCGGCCAACAACGGTGCCGAGTTGTTCGTCACGAACAGCACGCGGTGGCCGGCTGCACGCATCCGGCCGATCGCGTCGACCGATCCGGCGATCGGCTGGCGCGACAACCAGACCACGCCGTCGAGATCGCACAGCACCGGGAACGGTTGTTCTGCGTCGGGGGTGGGGTGGTCGGTCATGGCCGCTCAGTCTGGCATCGTTTCCGCGTCGCGCAGCGGAGGTGGCAACCTGGGGGCGTGCCCCGTTTCGAACCGTTTCCCGCGCTGCGCTACTCGCCCTCCGAATCACTCGATCGGGTCAGCGCGCCACCGTACGACGTGATCTCGGAACGAGACGTCGACGCGCTGCTGGCTCGTGACCCGCACAACATCGTCGCCATCGACGTACCTCGTGACGTCGACGGCCCGCACCGTTATGAGCTCGCCGCTGCCCGCCTGCGGGAGTGGGTTGCATCCGGGGTGCTCATCAGCGACGACCGCCCGTCGTTCACGCTCTATCGCATGTCGTTCGTCGACGAATCCGGTTCGCCGCGCCATACCGTCGGCGTGATCGGCGCGCTCGAGGTGGTCGACGAGGGTGCCGGCGGCGTCCTCCCGCACGAGCAGACCACGCCCAAGGCCAAGACCGACCGGCTGGACCTGACCATTGCAACCGAGGCCAATCTGTCGCCGGTGTGGGGACTGTCGCTCGCCGCAGGGCTGACCACTCTCTTGCGCGATCCGGGCGAGGCGCTTGGCTCGTGTGTCGACGAGACCGGCGTGACACACGTCGTGGAGCGTGTCGATGAGCCGGGTCGTGTCGCCGCCATTGCTGCTGCGGTCGGTGCCGACCCGGTCGTGATCGCCGACGGGCACCATCGTTATGCGATCAGCCGCACCTACCGCGATCGGCGACGGGCTGCGTGCGGTTCGAACGAGACGACGGCGGAGCTGACGATGACCTACGTCGGCGAGCTCGTCGCCGAACAACTCAGCGTCGCGGCGATCCACCGGTTGATCAACGGGGTGACGTTCGACGCGCTGATGGGCGTGCTGGAGCATTCGTTCGCCATGATCCCGGCCGGCAGTGTCGGAGCAGCGCATGCGCGCATCGTCGTCGAACGAGGCGCGCTGTGCTTGGTGGCACCGGATGGGTCGGGCACCTTCCTGACGCCGCTCGCCGACGCATTCGACGGTGTGCGCGACCTGGACAGCGCGCGCCTCGAGCACGCGCTTCGCGAACTACCGGCAGCCGAGTTGAGCTACCAGCACGGCATGGCTAACATCGTCGAAGCGGTGGCCGCTGGGCGCGCTGCAGCAGGTGTTCTGTTGCGTCCCGTGAGCATTGCCGAGATCCGTCGCACCGCCGACGAGGGCCTGCTGATGCCGCCGAAGAGCACGTTCTTCACACCGAAGCTGCGCACCGGCCTCGTGATCCGTCCGCTCGGGGACGGCTGAGCATTCAGGCGACAGTGATCGACGCGTCGAGGTAGACGTCCTGGATCGCATTGAGCAGTTCGACACCCTCGGTCATCGGGCGCTGGAACGCCTTGCGACCCGAGATCAGCCCCTGACCACCGGCCCGCTTGTTGACGACCGCTGTCTTCACTGCTGCGGCCAGGTCGCCCGCACCCTTGCTCTCGCCGCCGCTGTTGATCAGGCCGATGCGGCCCATGTAGCAGTTGGCCACCTGCCAGCGGGCGAGGTCAATCGGGTGGTCGGTGGTGAGCTGCTCGTAGACGAGTTTGCTGGTCTTGCCATAGTTGGACAGCACGTTGTAGCCGCCATTGTTCTCGGGCAGCTTCTGCTTGATGATGTCCGCCTCGATCGTGACACCGAGGTGGTTGGCCTGTCCGGTCAGGTCAGCCGACAACGAGTAGTCGATTCCGTCCTGCTTGAACGCGCTGTTGCGGATGTAGCACCACAACACCGTGAACATGCCCAGCTCGTGAGCCTCGCGGAACGCATTCGATACCTCGACCAGCTGACGCGTGGATTCGTCCGAGCCGAAGTAGATCGTGGCACCGATGCCCGCGGCACCGAGGTCGTAGGCCTGCTTCACCGAGCCGAACATCACTTGGTCGAACTTGTTCGGGTAGGTGAGCAGCTCGTTGTGGTTGATCTTCACGATCATGGGGATGCGGTGCGCGTACGTACGGCTGACCACCCCAAGCACGCCGTAGGTGGTGGCAACGGCGTTGCAGCCCCCCTCGATGGCGAGCTCGACGATCCTGGCTGGATCCATGTAGATCGGATTGGGCGCGAACGATGCCGCGGCAGAGTGCTCGATGCCCTGGTCCACCGGCAGGATCGAGATGTAACCGGTGCCTGACAGGCGGCCGTGGTTGTAGAGCGAGCCGAGGTTGCGCAAGACCTGTGGTGAGCGATCGGAGTGGGTGAGCACGCGATCGATGAAGTCCGGCCCGGGCAGGTGGATCTGGTCCTTGGCGATACCGCCACAGGTGTGGTTCAGCAGCGATTCGGATTCTTCGCCGAGCAGGGCTTGCAGGTCCACGGTTCAGGTCTCCTGTGGATTCGACGCACGTCGCCCCCATGGCCACGGCTCAGGACGAGCGTAGCTGGTCCGCCCGGTTACGCCCCAGGGCGGGCTCACCCGTGTCTGCCAGGGCGTTGTCCAACCACCGGCGCTGGGCTGCGCTGGAGCGCTTGTCGCCGGCCTTGCCGAGATGGGCCACGACCACCTCTGTCCGGCTCTGTGTGGCACCACCTGCCCGATAGAAGCGGCGCCGCACGGTGCCGACAGCCCGCACCTCGTCGCCCGACGCCACAGCGACGCGCGCCGGCGGGTCGAACCAGACCAGAGGAACGCTGATCGCGGCTCCCTCTACCCGGGTGGTCAGCTCGAGCGTCATCAGCTCCGAACCCGATGCCAACACGCGAACGACGGGATCGCTCGACAGGTGCCCACTCAGTACGACGATGTTCATGGTCTTCCTCCACAGCACGTGGGCAGCCGAAATCGGCTGCACCGATCGGTCGGGGGAAGACGACGTTGGTGACGTCGAGGATCCTAGCGAGGGGGTGTGACAGCGGTCAGCGGCGGCCGAGAGTGGCCAGGCGATCACCGACGTCCGCGTACTTCGGATCGATCTCGGCCACACGCTTGAAGAAGTTGCGGGCGCGAGTCACATCGCCGGACCGGTCGTACAGATCGGCGATGACGTACCACTGCTTGAGGTGATACTCGCGGACTCGCTTGGGCGCATCGGAGACACGCAACATGACGCGCAGCGCGCCGTCGATGTCGCCCTGGTCGGCCAGCGCCCCGGCGGCGACGATGCGTCCCTCGGCCATGACCTCGGGCGAGGGTGACGCCTCGCGGATCTCCGCCCACAGTTGGTCGACCTCGCGATACCGGCGCAACGCACGGTAACAATCGGCCAACACCGGCAGTTGCTCGGGAGTGGGATGCAGCGACCGGGCCAGTTCCATCTCGGTCGCGGCCTTGCGCCACTCGCCGAGGCGGTAGTTGGCGATTCCCGCCACTTCGTGCGCGGCCCCGACGTTGGGCAGGTTCTTGAGCACCGACGACACCATCCGCAAAGCATCGCGGTAGCGATCACGCTCGAGCGCTTCACTTGCTGCGGCGAGTCGTTCCATGTAGCGCGCTGACGTGCGGGCATCGGACTCACGCTTGACCTCTTCCACCCACGTCGGGTCGAGGTACTCAGGATTGCCGCCGCGACGATCGCGCCCGGCTGGGGAAATGACTGTGTCGTCGGCGTTGTCGGGCGCGCCGCGCCGCGCGCGCTCGGTCGCCTTGGACGCGGCCTCTCGCAAAGGACCTTCGTCCTGCCACTTCTCAGGAATCCAGCGGTCCGGCCGGTCTCCGGTCTTCGCGCTCGGGCCGTCGACCGGTTCCATCTCGTCACGAGGTGGGCGGCGCAGCTTGACCTCGGCGGAACGCTGCTCGGCAGTGGTCTTGGCGCGCCGGACAGGACGCGCGCCACCCGGGCCCGGGCGAGCGGCATTGGCTGCCCGCCCGCGCCCGGACCACGTACCGTCCGCGCGTGGACCGGTACGAGCGCCTGCATCACCGTCGCCCGCCCCACCCACGCCACGCGGCGCAGCGCGGCGCGGCGCACCGCGAGCGCCGTCAGCCGAACGATCGTCGTCGCGACCTCGTCCGTCGCCGGACCGGTTCGCGCCGCCCCAGCGACTCCCACCATCGTTTCGACCGGGACGTCCCGGGGCACCACGTCCGTCGGCGGCCGGGCGCGATCGAGCGGCACCGCGCGGCTCGCCTGCGCCTGCCTCACCGCGACGGCCGGCGTCGTTCGGACCGGGTCGCGGTGATGACGACCGACCGGACGAGCCGGCGTCGGAACCACGGCCAGACGGCGATGGTCGAGAACGGCGTTGCGGGCTGAATGGCATGGTCGACAAGCCTACGGCGAGGGGTCGGCCGAGTGCTCCGAGGGCCGGAAAAAGACGAACACCCCCAGCCGGAGCTGGGGGTGTTCATTCGATAAATTCGGCGGCGACCTACTCTCCCAGGGGGTCTACCCCCAAGTACCATCGGCGCTGGCAGTCTTAACTTCCGTGTTCGGGATGGGAACGGGTGTGACCCTGCCGCTATGGCCACCGAAATCTTTTGTCAACTGGTCGCGTCGCGACCTCGAGGACTCCAGAGCAAGCACGAGCGAATTTGTTCAATAACCAAGCCCTCGGCCGATTAGTACCGGTCAGCTCAACACGTTGCCGTGCTTACACTTCCGGCCTATCAACGTGATGGTCTTGTCACGGGCCTTACTGCGTTGACCGCATGGGTGTACTCATCTTGGAACGGGCTTCCCGCTTAGATGCTTTCAGCGGTTATCCCTTCCGGAGGTGGCTAATCAGCCGTGCCTTTGGCAAGACAACTGACACACCAGAGCTCCGTCCGTCCCGGTCCTCTCGTACTAGGGACAGCCTTCCTCAATACACCTTCGGCTGCGGAGGATAGGGACCGAACTGTCTCACGACGTTCTGAACCCAGCTCGCGTACCGCTTTAATGGGCGAACA
>JANNZY010000196.1:0-103593 GCA_031410915.1 Actinomycetes bacterium | reverse complement strand
CGATCTCGAAGGTCGGCAGGTCGCCGCCGAACAGGAACGCGTCGATCGAGGTGTTGTCCTCGGCGAAGCCCTGCCAGTACAGCGAGTTGAAGTACAGGCCCTCCGTGCCGGCGCAGCCCTCGACGTCGAGGCGGGTGATCGTGTTGCCCTCGTCGGGCGTGAAGAAGTCGTCGAGCAGTGGGGCGTTCGGTGTGACCGAGTTGAGCCGGACGGTGGACCCACCGTCCACCGTTGCGATCTGACCGACGATCAAGTCGTCGCTGTCGACCCCGCCCGTCGCTGACGTGGTGGCTTCGGTGCTCGTGTCCGCCGTGGTGTCGAGCGTGGTGTCGAGCGTGGAGTCGAGCGTGGTGTCGGGCGTGGTGTCGGGCGTGGTGCCGGACGGGATGGTGATGTCGACAGTGACGTCGGGGATCTGCGGCGACGTGATGTCGGGGATCGTGACGTCGAACGTGGGCACGGTGATGTCGTCGAAGCGGGTGTCGCTGGTGACCCGTGCCTCGTCCTTGTTTGATGTCGCCACGACGATTGCGGTGACGATGCCGCCGGCCACGACCAGCAGCCCGACCGCGAACCACCACTTCTTCCACACCGGCGGCGTGGAGCCCGGCGTCGGCGAGGGTGCCGGGATCGGCGAGAACTGAGACTGCTGATACTGCGGTGGCTGGTATTGGGGCTGGTCGAACGGCGCCGGCTCGTACCGTGGTTGCTGCGGGGGAGCGCTGGGTGGAGGGCCGAACGGACCTCCGTGGGGGTTGCCCCTTCCTGGCGGCGGGGGGAAGCTCGACATCTGCTTCACGCTAACCGGCGTGTCACTTCGCCGGGCTGATGACCGGTCAACGGTGTGGTAGGAGAATTGCATGGACGATCTGCAGCAACTTCCCGACGACTTCTCGAGCGTGCTCGCCGTCGTGGCCCACCCCGACGATCTGGAGTACGGGGCGTCGGCTGCGATCGCGACCTGGGTCGACGCCGGCAAGACGGTGACCTACATGCTCGTCACGCGCGGCGAGGCCGGCATCGACGGCATCGACCCGGAGACATGCGGCCCGCTGCGCGAGGCCGAGCAGCGAGCCGCGGCGGCCTGCGTCGGCGTCGAGGTGGTCGAGTTCCTCGACCACCGCGACGGGGTGATCGAGGCGTCGATCGAGCTGCGCCGCGACCTCAGCGCGGCGATCCGACGTCACCGACCGGAGGTTGTCCTGACCATCAACCACCGCGACACGTGGGGCGGCAGCAGCTGGAATTCGGCGGACCATCGCAACACGGGTGTCTCGCTGATCGATGCGGTTGGCGATGCCGGAAACCGTTGGATCTTCACCGAGTTGGAGCGGGCCGGACTGCAGCCGTGGAACGGCGTCAAGCACGTCTTGGTCGCCGGGTCGCCGAACGCCACACACGCCGTCGAGGTCGGCGCCGGCGTGGAACGCGCCATCGCATCGCTGGAGGCGCATGCGACCTATCTCGATGCGCTCGGTGGCGACATGGCCGACGCCCGAGCATTCGTCACGGGCCAGGTCGAGCGCACCGGAGAACGCTTCGGGGGCCGGCCGGCCGTCTCGTTCGAGGTGATCGGTTGAACGCGGCGGCCGTTCGCGTCGCGGTGGCGGCCGCAGAGGCTGCGGAGGTGGAGGTGCGCGCCGTGCGCGCACCGCCCGAACTGAACGTGCTGCAGTCGGTGATGGAAGCGGTGTGGGGCATGGAGATCGTGCCGCCACGCAATTTGCTGCGAGGGCTGTCGTTGGCCGGTTCCACGTTGCTGGTGGCATGGCGCGACGACCAGCCGATCGGGTTCGCGCTCGGATGGATGGGGTGGGAGAGCGGCCTCCACTTCCACTCGCACCAGACCGGCGTGGTGCTGATCGAGCGATCCGGGGGCGTCGGCTATGCGCTGAAGTTGGCCCAGCGCGCGGCGTGCCTGGAGCACGGCATCACCGAGATGCGCTGGACGGTGGACCCGCTGCTCGCCACGAACGCCATCTTCAACATGCACCGCCTCGGCGCGCACGTCGTCGACTTCATCCCTGACTGCTATGGCGAGCGCACGGACGCGTTCAACACCGGCGACGTCACCGACCGGGTCAAGGTGTCGTGGCGACTCGACGACATCGTCGGGTCGGTTCGCCTCGAGCCGGCGGCCGATTCACCGCGCCTGATCGTGCACGATCCGGTTCCGTCGCGCAGCTCGTATCTGCCGTCGATCGGGGCGCTGATCCCGATCCCGAAGCGTTATCACCAGCTTCGTCAGGACGAGCCGTCGCTGGCCGACGCGTGGCGACGTGCGGTCGGCTCGGCGCTCGCGGACACCTTCGCCGCCGGACTCGGCATCGCCGGGCTAGCCGAAGGCGCGTACGTGGTTGGTGCAGTCGGGCGTCAGGCGACGCAGGCCGAGCACTCGCCGTAGATGTCGATCGCGTGATGACGCGGTGTGAAGCCGGCACCACCGGTGATCTCGCCGAACGCCTTGTCCAACGCCTTCTCGACGCGAGTGCCGAACTCGATGTCGGCGATGGCGCCGCAGTTCTCACAGATCAGGTGATGATGATGGTTGGTCAGGTCCTCGGCAAGCTCGTAGTGGGCGTGCCCTGTCGAGAGCACGAGGCGGCGTACCACGCCGGCTTGCTCCATCACTGCGAGGTTGCGATAGGCCGAGCTCTGCGCAAGGTCGCGACTGGTCCTCAACAGCGCGGGGAGCGTGACCGGACCCTTCGCCGCGAGCAGCGCCTCGACCAGCTCCTGACGACAGTTCGTGTAGCGCTGGCCGTGCGCGCTGAGCCGCTCGCGCACCGTGCGCTGTAGATCAGCCTGACTCCCGAGTGCTGCCGTCACACCGCGAATCTACCGGTTCCCGGAACGGCTTGTTGGTTCGGATTGCCAAGAGTGAGAATCGTTCCTGATAACGTCGACTTCATGCTCGCACGCCCAGCTGCTCTGCTGATCGCCGCGACCGTCGTGGTTGGTGCGTGTGCGTCTGACGCCGGAACGGTGTCTGAAAGCACAGCCTCGGCGGACGGCCGTGACGGTGGCGGCGTGATCGACGTGCTCGCGTCGTTCTACCCGCTGCAGTACGTGGTCCAGCAGGTCGGTGGCGATCGCGTGTCGGTGGCGAACCTGACGCCAGCGGGTGCCGAGCCCCACGATGTGGAGTTGACCGCCGACGACACTGCCCGCGTCCAGGACGCGGATCTCGTCGTCTACCTCGGGGGGTTCGCGCCTGCTGTCGACGAAGCGATCGGCTCGACGGACGCGGGCGGCCGGGTATTGGACGTCTCGACTGCGGCCCGCCTCGACCAGACCTACAGCCCGATCGACGAGGGCGAGCAGTCCGGCGGGACGAAGGCCGACCCACACTTCTGGCTCGACCCGACGCGGCTGGCCGACGTCGCCGACGACGTTGCCGCCCGCCTGACCGCGATCGACGCAACCGCCGCGGCGACGTTCGAGGCGAACGCGGCGACGCTTCGCAACCGCCTGACCGAGTTGGACGGCGAGTTCCGCGACGGGCTCGCGAGCTGCTCGAACACGAACATCGTCACGAGCCACAACGCGTTCGGGTACCTGGCCGATCGCTACGGGTTGACCCAGGTCGGTATCACCGGTCTCGTGCCCGATGCCGAGCCGTCGCCGCAGGCGCTGGCCGACGTGACCGACTTCGTCCGCGACAACGGTGTCACCACCATCTACTTCGAGACCCTCGTCAGCCCCGACATCGCCGAGACAGTGGCGTCGGAGACGGGTGTGCACACCGCAGTGCTGGATCCGATCGAGGGAGTGACCGACGACTCCGCCGGAGTGGACTACTTCGAGGTCATGCGCTCGAACCTGGCGACACTGCGCTCCGGCCAGGGCTGCACATGAACGCACCGGTGGTATGCGTGCGCGACGGGCGTTTCGGCTACGGCGGGCGGGTCGCGGTCCATGCCGACCTGGAGATCGCCGAGTCCGAAGTCGTTGCGTTGCTCGGACCGAACGGTTCGGGCAAGACGACGTTGATGAAGGGCATGCTCGGCCTGGTCGACCGGATGGGCGGCAGCGTCGAGCTGTTCGGCGCGCCGTTGAACGAGCTTGCCGACCGCTCGCTGATCGGGTACGTGCCGCAGCGTCAGACCGCGGCGGGGCCGATCCCGGTGACCGTGCGCGAGCTGGTTCGCTCCGGCCGCCTCGCCGGGCGCAGCATCGCCCGGTTGCGGACGCGGGACGATCGTGACGCGGTCGACGCCGCGATCGCTGCCGTCGACCTGACCGACCGTGCGACAGCACCGGTGTCGACGCTGTCCGGCGGCCAGCAGCGTCGGGCGCTCGTTGCCCGGGCCCTGGCCGGTGGGGCGCGGGTGTTGTTGCTCGACGAGCCGCTGGCCGGTGTGGACCAGGCCAATCAGGAGGCGATGGCGGCGACGTTTGCTGGGCTGATCCCCGGCGGCGTCACGATCGTCGTCGTGCTGCACGAACTCGGCCCGCTGGAACCGCTCGTGACTCGGGCGGTGTGCATGGATTCTGGCAGGGTGCTGTTCGACGGACCGATCGACGCAGCACCGGCGCGGCTGCTGCACCTCGGCCACGACCACGACCCGCACGGTGGGCCGACCGACGGGCGTCACGGGCTGGGGCTGTATCCGCGATGAGGTTCCTCGACTACGACTTCATGCAGCGCGCGCTCGTTGCCGCATTGCTCGTCGGGCTCGCCGCGCCGTCGGTCGGCATCTTCTTGGTCCAGCGTCGACTGGCGTTGATCGGCGACGGGCTCGGGCATGTCGCGGTGACCGGCGTCGCGCTCGGTTTGGCGTTGAACCGGTCACCGATCCCGGTCGCGCTCGTGGCCGCGATCGCGGGTGCCGTGGCCGTCGAGTTGATCCGCTCCCGCCGCGAGGCGATTGGTGAGGTCGCGCTGGCGATCCTGTTCTACGGCGGCATCGGCGGTGGGGTCGTGCTGGCCAGCCGGTCCACGGCCGGGCAGAAGAGCCTCAACCAGTACCTGTTCGGCAGCATCTCGACCACGACTGCGGGAGACCTGCGGACGTTCGTGATCTTGGCTGCGATCGTGCTCGTTGTGACCGTCGGCCTGAGTGGCGCGTTGTTCAGCGTCAGCAACGACGACGAGTTCGCCCGGGCCAGCGGCTTGCCGGTGATGCGGCTCAACCTGTTGCTCGCCGTCCTCACCGCATGCACCGTCGTGGTCTCGATGCGCGTCGTCGGTGTGCTGCTCGTCAGTGCGCTGATGGTGGTGCCCGTCGCCACGGCGCAGCTGGTCGCGCGCAGCTTCCGGGCGACGTTCGTGATCGGCGTCGCCGTCGGTGTCGTCGTGTCCGTGGCCGGGGTGATCGTGTCGTTCTACGCCGACACACCGTCGGGCGGCACGATCGTGGTGCTCGCGATCGGTGTGTTCGCCTTGACACTGCTGGCCGGCGGGCTGCGACGGCTGCTGCACTGACGGATAGTTTCCGGCGATGGGTTCTCTCGAAGGCAGGACAGTCCTCATCACCGGTGGCAACGGCGGCATCGGCCTCGGCATGGCCCGGGCCTGTGGCGCGGCCGGCGCGCAGATCGTGGTCTGGGGGCGCAACTCGGCCAAGAACGACGAATCACTCGCGGCGCTGCACGCCGACGGCATCACAGCCCACGCGTTCGTGTGCGACGTCGCCGACGAGGCGCAGACCGAGTCGGCGTTCGCGCAATCGGTCGAAGCAGCCGGTGGGCGGATCGACTCCGTGTTCGCCAACGCCGGACGGTCCGGCCCGGGAAAGTCATTCGTCGACATGTCGCTGGAGCAGTGGCGGGCCGTGATGGCAACGAACCTGGACGGTGTGTTCCTGACGCTCCGCACCGCGGCGCGGCACATGATCGCCAACGGCGGCGGCTCGCTCGTCGCGGTGTCGTCGACTTCGGCGATCCACGGCGCGGCCGGCAACGAGGCCTACGGGGCGTCGAAGACTGCGCTGCTCGGTCTGGTGCGCGGCCTGGCTGTGGCCATGGCTCGCCACCAGATCCGTGTCAACGCCTTGCTGCCCGGCTGGACGCTCACCGATTTGGCCGCCGGCGGATACGCCAACGACAAGTTCCGCACCGCCACGATCAGTCGTACCCCCGTGCGCCGCTGGGCCGACCCCAGCGAGATGGGCCCCGCCGCAGTCTTCCTGGCCGACCCGACCACCACCTTCCACACTGGCGACACCCTCACCGTCGACGGCGGCTACACCATCTTCTGACTGTGGGATCGCGTGAGCAATCTCACCTGGACTCTCTGCAACCGTCGGATCCGACGCCTTCGCCGCTCTCGGACCCGCGCGACGGCGTCCGCAGTCCCAACTCCGGCACGCGGGGTGCGAGGTGGGGAGAAATCTGTCGGTTGGCGTCGAATTCGGGGGGTGAGGATCGTCGTCTGGGCGAACTGCTCGTGTCGGGCAGTCGTTCACCAGGAGGAAACGAGATGTCGAAGTTCGTGTTTGCGTATCACGGCGGCGGGATGGCCGCGACCGAAGCGGAACAGGCCGCGGTCTATGCCGCGTGGGGTGCATGGTTCGAGTCGATCGGGGCGAGCATCCTCGACGGCGGCAACCCGACCGGTCAGTCGAAGACGCTCGGGGCCGACGGCTCGGTCAGCGACGGTGGCGGGGCCAACCCGCTGTCCGGCTACAGCCTCATCAGCGCGAGTGACATCGACGCCGCGCTGGCGCTGGCCAAGGGCTGCCCGATCCTGGCCGCCGGTGGCTCGGTCGAGGTGGCCGAAGCCATCGAGATGTGATCCACATCGAATGACGTCGGCTCACGCATCCCCGTCACGCTGCCCGCGGCCCTGTCCGTGGACGGTGAGCGGGGGTGCGTCGGCGCCGCAGTGGTACGCGGGCGACCGATGATCGATGAGCGGCGGATCGCCTGTCGTCGTGCCGAAGCGGACCGGCCCCACGGCGGTCGATGGAGCGAAGTCGCCACGATGCACGCTCGTGAGTGTAGAAATGTTCCGACGAGAGTACGAGTGGCCGAATTCCGGGCGGAACCGTTGCACACTGCAGGAGCCGAGGGGTTTTCGACATGTCCATCGACGACGGGAGCGAAGCGAGCGGCATTCCCGCGCGGCGCCGCACCGATCGGCCGTCGTTGCGCGCGGACAGTCGCCGGGCCTGGCCGGACCACGTCGACCTGGGGTTCGACGCTGGCGTACCCGGCGCGCTGGCGACAGTCATTGCCCGGATGTCGCCGGACCACGGCCAGTCGGCGGAGGTCGCGGACACGGAGGTGCGGGCGATGCCAGGTGTCGTCGCCATCGTGCGCGTGCCGTCGGGCATCGCCGTCGTTGCCGACTCGTTCGACCATGCGCTCCGTGCCCAGGAGCGGCTGCACGCGTCTCGGGGCGCCGGCGCGCTTGCGTACGAGTCCGATGCCGATGCCCGCCGGCGGCTCGCCGAGGCCGTGCCACCATTCGTTCTGCCGCCGATGCTCACGAAGTACATCGACGCCGCATACGAGTTCCCACACTTCGGCGAGACCGCGCTGGAGGTGCACACCGCCATCGCCGATGTGCGCGACGATCGTGCCGACGTGTGGCTCGCGGCGCAGGCCCCGGCGATCGCCGCGCACACGATCGGGCTCGCCGTCGGCCTGCGTCCGGAGGCCGTCGCGCTGCACGTGATGCGCGGCGGCGGCTCCTTGGGCCGCCCCTTCTTCGAGCCCGGCGTGGAGGCCGCGCAGATCTCCCGCGCCGTCGGTCGGCCGGTCAAGTTGCTGTGGACCCACGACGACGCCCGCCACGGACGCAGTCGGCCGGCCACGTTCCATCGCCTTCGGGTGACATGGGCTCTTGGCGAGATGTTGACGTTGGAGCACCGCATGTCCGTCGCCGGAGCGGTGTCCGGACCGCTCGACGAACGTGTGCCGTACGAGATCGGTGAGGTGACCGAGTCGTTGATCGGTGTGCCGATCCGAGTTGCAGCGGGCGGTCGGGGATCGCTCGTGCCGTCCACGTTCGCAGCCGCGAACGAGATGGTGATCGACGAGGTCGCCCGCCAGCTGGGACGCGATCCCGTGGCGTTCCGCCGCTCGACGCTCACCTCGGCGCGACTACGGGCCGTGCTCGACGCGTTGGCGACGATGGGTGGATGGGGCCGACCGATGCGATCGGGTCATGCCCAGGGGATCGCGGTGCACGAGGCCAACGGCTCGACCGTGGCGTGCTTGGTCGAGGTCGACAACAACGGCGTGGAGCCGCGAGCGACGAGGGTGGTCATGGCCGCCGACGTCGGCCGCTGCAACAACCCGATCGGTGCCGAGGCTCAACTGCAGGGCGCAGCCGTCGATGCGGTCTCCGTGGTGTACCGCCCGTCGGACCAGTTCGTCGACGAGTCATGGCGCGAGGACAGCTACACCGATTTCCTCTGGGGCCGGATGCGGCACAACCCACCCGCGGTCGAAGTCCACGTGCTGGCCTCCACCGGCGAGCCGGGCAGCGTCGTCGACCTCGGATTCCCGGCGGCGGCAGCGGCCGCCGCGAACGCGCTGGCGCGCGCCCCAGGTGCGCCGAGCCGTCGGATCACGCTGGGTCAGCGCGCCTGAAGCGACGCCGACCCGCCACGCTCACCAGGCGTAGGCCTCCGGCGCTGTTCCGCCCGGACCGGGGAAGATCGCGTCGATGCGAGCGAGCACGTCGGCATCCAGCGCGATCTCGAGTGCCCGCAACGAAGCGCCGTCGAGTTGTTCCATCGTGCGCGGCCCGATGATCGGGCACGTCACGCCGTCCTGGTGCAGCAACCACGCCAGCGCGACAGCGGCGGGCTCGTCGCCGAGTTCGGCACACAGCGCCTCCCACTGCTCGAGCTGCGGGCGCAGCTTGGCGATGCGCCGCTGGGCGACATCGCTCTGGCGGCGGCCGGTGGACTCGGCGGCGAGCACGCCGCCGAGCAACCCGCCCGACAGTGGGCTCCACGGGATGACGCCGACGCCGTAGTCGCGACACGCCGGCAGCACCTCCAGTTCCACGGTGCGCACGAGGAGGTTGTAGTGACTCTGCTCGCTCACCAGGCCGAGGGAGTTGCGGGCTCTGGCGCGCTCGTTGGCCTGGCTGATGTGCCACCCGGCGAAATTGCTCGACCCGACGTAGACGATCTTGCCTTGCTGGGTGAGCGTCTCCATCGCCTGCCAGACCTCGTCCCACGGTGCGGTGCGGTCGATGTGGTGCATCTGGTAAAGATCGATGTGGTCGGTCTGCATTCGGCGCAGGCTGTCGTCGCAGGCCATGCGGATGTGGCGGGCCGAGAGCCGGCCGTCGTTGGGCCACTCGGTCATCGCCCCGTACAACTTGGTCGCGAGCACAACCTTCTCGCGGCGTCCTCCGCCGCCGGCGAACCAGCGACCGACGATCTCCTCCGTCGCGCCGACGCCCTTGTCGCCGCCGTAGCGATCTGCTGTGTCGAAGAAGTTGATGCCGAGGTCGAGGGCGCGATCCATCATCGCGTGGGAGTCGGGCTCGGTCGCCTGCGGGCCGAAGTTCATCGTGCCCAGGCAGAGCTCACTGACCTGGAGGGCCGTCCGGCCGAGTCGTCGATAGCGCATGCGGTCACTCTTGCACGTCGCGGCGACCGTACGCCTTTCGTCTGGTCAGGCAGCCAATGGCTCGGAGACCTCGACCCACGCTTCCAGCGAGGACTTGAGGATCGCGTCGAGACGGTCGCAAGTCGACGTCAGGTCGGCGAGCGTGCGGTCGAGTCGTTCGACGATCGCGGCGATCGCCGGATGGACCGCAGCGTCGTCGACGCGTGCCTCATCAACCTCGACCTCGTCGTCGACACCGGCCACGATGTGCAGGTCAGGGGCGGTCGGCTGGTGCAACCAACCCTCGAACTCGTCGTTGGTGTACGTGTACTTCCGGGACTTCCGCCAACCCCGACGAAACATGGTGCGACTCCTTGTGTGGTCCTGTCGAACAACATGCAACACCACTGCGGGAAGAAAGAGAACAACGTTCGACGCATCTTGACCACAACGACGGTCCTCGTTCACCCGTTCACGGAGAGTGTGTGACCACCGCGCAGCGTGCTGCGCTCGTGGATCGACCGACATGCGTGCGTATGGTCGGGGGATGGGGTGGATTGACCGGGACGGGCTTCGGATCCGCTCTGACGGCGCGGTGCGGTCGGCGCTCGACGCGTTGGCGTCGGCATGAGCGACGACCGCGAGTCGGTCCGCCGCGACGTGGCGGTATGGCTGGCCGCGAACTGGGACCCTGAGTTCTCGTTGCTGGAGTGGCGGCGGCGGTTGACCGACGCCGGGTGGACGCGGCCGTCGTGGCCGACGGAGTGGCACGGCCGTGGATTGCCTGCGTGGGCGGACGAGATCGTCGCGACCGAGATCGCTCGCGCCGGTGCGGTGGGGCCGCCGATCGGGTCGGGGATGGCGCTGGCCGCGCCGACGATCCTGACCCACGGCTCGCACCAAGCGAAGCAGTTGCTGTATCCGACGCTGACGGGGGAGTGCACGTGGTGCCAGTTGTTCAGCGAGCCGGGCAGCGGCTCCGACCTCGCCGGGCTGAGCACTCGGGCCGATCGCGACGGCGACGAGTGGATCGTCAACGGTCAGAAGCTGTGGAGCACGAGTGCGCACCACGCCGACTACGGGATGTTGCTGGCCCGCACCGACGCCGACGTGCCCAAGCACAAGGGCATCACGTACTTCGCGCTGCCGATGGACCAGCCCGGTGTCGAAGCCCGGCCGCTGCGCCAGATGAACGGCCACGCGTCGTTCAACGAGGTCTTCCTGACCGACGCCCGCGTGCCCGATCGGTTCCGGGTCGGCGCGGCAGGCGAAGGCTGGCGGGCGGCGATGACCACGCTCGCTCACGAGCGTGGCTTCGGCTCGATGCGTCGCCCGATCACCGATCCCAACGGCGGTCGGGCGCACCGCGAGGCACAGGTCGAAGCCGACGACCACTTCCGCACGTACGAGTGGTACCCGCAGCGCGCCGGGCGGGCCGACCTGCTCGTCGAGCGGGCCCAGGCCGGAGCCGGGTCGGCGAGGTGTGACGCGATCGTGCGTCAGCGAATTGCCGCAACGCTGTCGTCACATCGCGCCCAGCAGTGGACGGCGCAGCGCGCGATCGCGGCCCGCACGCTGGGCCGTGCGCCAGGCGCGGAGGGGTCGATCGGCAAGCTCGGCACCAGCATCGTCGCTCGCGCGGCGGCGGTTGCGCACGGCCAGATCGCGGGCGCGACGGGGATGCTCGCTGCGCCCGACGCCGACGCGATCGTCGCCGAGATCCTGGTGTCCGTGCCGGCGCAATCGATCGCCGGTGGGACCGACGAGATCCAGCACAACATTCTCGGCGAGCAAATGCTGGGCCTGCCACGAGAGCCGTCCGTCGACCGAGAGTTGCCGTTCCGCGAGATCCCGCGGTCGGTGTGATCAGCGATCTACAGGGTCAGGTGTTTCACGCCGTGGTACCGAGCGTGAACGCTGTCATCGAGAGCGAGCCGTACGCATAGCCGTCGACCAGGACGTCGGTCGGCTGGCCGGCCGCGGCGGCGAGCCCGGCCAGGTACAGCACGGGGATGAAGTGGTCGGGCGTCGGCACGGCGTTGCGGTAGTCGGCGTGGCTCTGCAGGCCCGCCATCGCGCCGGGGTCGGTGGTCATCAGCTTCGTGGAGTCCTGGCCAAAGCGCGTCGCCCAGTCGAACGCGGCCTCGGGTTGGCGGAAGTCGACCATGCCCAGGTTGTGCACCACGTTGCCGCTGCCGACGACGAGCACGCCACGCTCGCGCAGCGGTGCGAGCGCTGCGCCGAGTTGCACGTGGTAGTCGAGCGGCTTCTCGGCGTTGATGGCCAACTGCACGACGGGGATGTCCGCGTCGGGGAACATGTGGCAGAGCACGGACCACGTGCCATGGTCGAGGCCCCAGCTGTCGTGGTCCTCGCCGATCCAGGTCGGCTCGACGATGTCGGCGATCTCGGCGGCCAGCTCGGGAAGTCCTTGTGCGGGGTACTCGAAGTCGAACAGCGGTTTGGGGAAGCCGTAGAAGTCGTGGATCGTGCGCGGTGCGACCATCGCGGTCACGGCCGTTGCATTGATGTACCAGTGCGCCGAGACACAGACGATGGCACGCGGGCGAGGCATCGACGCGCCGAGCATCGCCCAGGCCCGGGTGTAGCGGTTGTCGTCGAGGGCGTTCATCGGGGAACCGTGTCCGATGAACGCGGCAGGCATCAGTTCGGTGGCCACCAGCCGAGTGTAAGCATCACGAGTCACCTGCGTTCGGGTCGGCCATCGCGTCGGCGCAGGCGTTCGGATGCTCGGCGACCCACTTGCGGACCTCGTCGACGGGGCTGAGCTGGCCGCCGGTCTTCCACGAGTCGAGGTACCTCCAGGGGTAGACGACGCCCCGTCGGACGGCCCATTCCTTGCCCGGGCACGGCGGCGAGATCGCGAAGTGGAGATGGCAGGCGCTGGCCCGCCCGGTCATGCCGATGAGGCCGAGACGATCGCCGATCGAGACCCGTTGCCCCGCGACCAGCGGCTGGACGATCTCGCTGAAGTGGGCGAAGTAGTACCGCACGCCGTCGTCACCGAGCAGCGCAACCGTTCGGCCGCCACGGGTCGCAGGGTTGTCGATCGCGGCGACCCACATGTTCTCGCGGCGGACCTCCAGGATCGTGCCGTTGACCGGAGCGATGACGGCCGCGCCACAACCCAGGAAGATGTCCGTCGCCGGGTAGCTGCTGTGTGTGCGGCCGTAGCCGGCGCTCGCGACGTCGACGACGGGCATCCCGTACGGCGTCGTCCCGGTCGGCCGGGTCGGCGACACCGTCGTCGTCGATGCCGCCGTTGTCGACGTCGGCCCGAGTGTCGTGGCCGAAAGCGTTGTGGCCGGAAGCGTTGTGGCCGGAAGCGTCGTCGCCGGCAAAGTCGGCGCGACCGTCGTGGTCGACACGAGGGTCGTCGGGGTCGCGATGGTGGTCGAGGGCAGCGATCCGATCGGCACGTTGATCGTCGGCGTCCCGGTCTCGGGGGTGGCGGCAGCCGTGGTGGCAGGCGCGACCGTCGAATCTGACGTGCAGGCTGCCAATGCGCCACCGAGCAGAGCGGCAAGCGCAGCCAGGGTGAGTGGGCCCGGGCGGCGGGTCACAGGATGCTGACCTCGGAGATCGGCGTGTGGTCGAGGGTGCCCGGCGCGGTGGTCGACACGATCCGCATCGTGATGTCCTGCGTGGTCACGCCGGCCGGTACCGGGATGTACTGCATGCTCGGACTGTTCGGGTCGAGCGTCTGCTCCAGGACAGTGCCGTCGTCGAACGTCCATCGCACCGCGCTGATGCGGCGCAGATCGAAGAAGCGATCGGTGTTCGTGCACGGGTCGAACTTGTCGTAACCGGGGACGAGGCCGACGCGGGTGACGGTCGATGGCGCGGCGAGATGGAAGATCAGCGATTCGCCCGACGCGTCACCGGCTCCCATCCACGCCGAGTCGCGGCGACCGTCGAGGACGTTGCTCGCCGGGTACGTCGTCGGGTTGCCGCACGAGTCCTTGCTGTCGGGACGCACCGAGGAGGCCTCCACGGTCACGACTGCAGGCGGCCCGGGCGGGGGAGCGGTCGGCGGCGAGGTCGGCGGCGAGGTCGGTGCGACGGTGGTGGTGGGCGCGGGCGGGGTCGTCGTCGTCGTCTCGTCCGGCCCGGCGGCGATGGTGGTGGCCGGTTCTGGCGGGATGGTCGGGGCCAACGTCGTCTCGATGACAGTGGTGGTGGTGGGCAACTCTGGCGACGTCGTCGTGGTCTCGTCCGCGGTCGGCGGCGGTGCGAGCCCGTCGGCCGGTGTCAGCCCGACGCATTTCGCCGCCCCGAGCTTGATCGCCGCAGTATCCGCCGCGTCGCGGAGGTCGTTGACGTCGGCGATCGACGCAACGCGCGCCGTGCCGTTGCCATTGCGGATCGCCCGGGCCAGCGAGCTGAGCGCGGTGATTTGCTCTTCGATCCGCGCCGTGAACGCGTCGAGCGCGCCACTCATCGATGCCGGGGGCTCGAGGTTGGCGATGCTGTCCAGCGCGTTCGACAGATAGTCGGCCAAGTCGGACACCGTGGTCGTCGCCGCCGGATCCAGCTTGCGGATCAGTTTCGATGCCGTGCGGCAGGCTCCGTCCAGGTCGTCGACGAACACGCCCGACGATGCGGTGGTCACCGTCGGCGCATCGCTGCTGCACGCCGTTGCGACGACAGCGGCGAGCAACACTGCGATGAACAGCCGGCCCGGCCGGGCGGCGACGATCATCAGGGTTCCGCGTCCAGCGAGGCGAGCGCAGCCCCGACGATGCCGGCCTCGTTCTGCAGTGCCGCAGGCTGTAGCTCGGCGCGAGTGCCCAGGTGCGGAAAGAACTTGTCCGCCTTCTTCGACACTCCGCCGCCGATGATGATCAGGTCCGGCCAGAGCAACGCGTCGACCCGATCGAGGTACTTGTCGACGTCGCGTGCCCAGTGCTTCCACGACTCGTCCTTCTCCTCGCGAACGCGGGCGCTCGCGATCGTCTCGGCGTCCTTACCATCGACTTCGAGATGGCCGAGCTCGGTGTTCGGCACGAGCACGCCGTCGTGGAACAGCGCGAACCCGATGCCGGTCCCGAGCGTCACCATGATCACGACGCCGCCGCGACCCGCGCCGACCCCGAACCGCATCTCGGCGATGCCGGCGGCATCGGCGTCGTTCAACACTGTGCATGGCTGACCGGTTGCTTGCCCGAACAGCGCTTGCGCGTCGGTGCCGATCCAGCCCTTGTCGATGTTCGCCGCGGTCAGGACCACACCGGCCTTGACCACGCCGGGCACGGTCAGGCCGATCGGGCCGGTCCAGGCGAAGTGCTCGACGATCTGCTCGACCGCAGCGGCGACCGCCTGCGGCGTGGCCGGCTGTGGTGTGTCGAGGCGAAACCGCTCGGCCGTCAGTTCGCCGGTGGTGGTGTCCACCGTGGCACCCTTGATGCCGCTGCCGCCGATGTCGATGCCGAGTCGCATCCCTGCATCATTGCGGACGCGAGCAGGTCAGCGGATCACAGGCCGCGGTCAGACGTGCGAAAGGCGGTCACGTCGCTCGAGTCGCCCTCGATCACGACACGGATCAGGTCGTCGGGACGGCCGAAGGCGGTGAGCACGATCTCGCTCGGCAGGCCGACGAGCGTGACCGACCTGGAGCCCTTCTTGGCCACCACCTCGTCACGACCGGCACTGTGCAGGACGACGCCGACGGGCGACTTGCGGAAGAACATTCGCGCCGCGTGCTTGAGCGAGCCCCACAGCGCATCTTCGCGGTGGCCGTCGTCGGGACGCGACGTCCAATCGGGTTGGGCGCGGCGGACGTCTTCGTGGTGCACGTAGAACTCGAACAGGTTGGCCGTGTCGCCGAGCCACGGCAGTGCCCACGGCGACCACAGCGGCGGACCACTGCGAAACTGTTCGACGAGCTGTTCGTAGGGGTGTGCGGCGTAACTGTCCATCGCCCGCTGGGTCCGCCCGGCCAGCGCCGGGATCAGGATGCCGCCCGCCGCGTCGAGTCGCCGCTCGCGCACGAGCAGGTGGGCGAGCAGGTCCCGCGTCGTCCAGTCGCCGCACAGCGTGGGCTGGTCGGGGCCGAGATCGGCGAAGAGGTCGGACAGCGCGTGGCGTTCGTCGGAGGTGACCGTCATGGCGGCACCGTACAGCCTCGATACAGTCGTGACGACGACGAGAGGAGCTGATGATGATCGACGACGCGCTGTTGGGCGAGGTGTTCGCAGGCCAGCGCGGCTTGCCCAGCGAGGCGTTCGTGGACGAGGCCTGGTTCCAGCGCGAGCAGCAGGATCTGCTCCGCACTCATTGGCTGTGCGTTGCCTTCGAGGCCGACGCGGCCGGTCCGGGCGACGTCCGCCCGGTCACGTTCGCCGGCCTGCCGCTGCTGCTCGCCCGCGACCTGGAGGGCACGTTGCGCGTTTTTCACAACGTCTGCAGCCACCGCGGCGCAGAGGTTGTCCAGGAACCGGCGTGCGGCAAGCGCTCGCTGATCTGCCCGTACCACCGTTGGGGGTACGCGCTCGATGGCACGCTGGAGCACACCTCTCACGCCGGCGGGTTCCGGATCCACGTGACGCCGGAAGCGGAGATGAGCGAGCTTGGCCTGCGCGAGGTGCGCTCTGCGGTCTGGCACCAGTTCGTGTTCGTCGACCTGTCCGGCACGGCCGAGCCGTTCAACGAGTTCATCGCCGCGACCGCGTTGCGGATGGCCCCGGTCGACTTCGGGGAGTTGCGTCACGACACGTCCTTCGACCTCGAGGTCGAGGTCGCCAGCAACTGGAAGACGATCGTCGAGAACTTCGTCGAGAGCTACCACGTGCCCCAGGTGCACCCGGAGCTGCAGAAGTTCAACCCGATGTCGGCCCACTTCCAGATCCTCGGCGGCGCTCGCTACGCCGGCCAGGGCGGCACTGCGTACGGCGCGGCCGACAACCCGATGCCGATGCCCGGCGACGACTTGCCGGTGATGGAGAGCCTCACCAAGCAGACCTTCAGCTACGAGAGCTTCTGGATCTATCCGAACCTGATCATCGCCCCGATCCCGAACATGACCTTCGCGATCGTGGTCGATCCGCGCTCGGCCGGCGTGACCGCCGAGCGAGTGCGGTTCTGGTTCCACGGCGACGAGTCGATGAACCCCGAGCACGCCCCGGGCCGGGCCGAGACTGCGGCCGCGGTGGTGGCGATCAACAACGAGGACATCGGCATCGTCGAGTCCTGCCAGCGCGGCCGCCACTCACCGGCGTTCGTCGGCGGCGTCTTCATGACGAACCAGGAAGCCACCAGCATGCTGGTCCAGCGCATCATCGCCGGCCGGTTGTTGCAGCAACGCGGCCAGCGCGTCGACTTCGCGTCATTGCCGACGATCGACATCTTTCACGACCTCGCGCCGTTGCGTGTGAAGGCGTGAGCCCGGCGGTGACGCGCGCCGACGCGATCGTCGTCGGTGCCGGCGTGATGGGTGGCGCGATCGCGCTCGAACTGGCCCGCCGTGGGTTGCGCGTCGTCGTGGTCGACAAGGGTGGCCAGGTCGGCGGCGGCTCGACCAGCGCCAGCGCGGCCGTCATCCGGTTCAGCTTCTCGACGTTCGAAGGGGTGGCGTCGTCGTGGGAGGCCAAGCAGCAGTGGGCGTCGTGGCGCGACCACTTGCGTCTGACCGAGCGCGAAGTGACGGCCGCGCCGCTGGCTCGCTTCCACCAGGTCGGCATGCTGTTCATTCTCCCGCCCGGCTATGACCGGTCGCACACCGCCGGCCACTACGAGCGTGTCGGGGTACCGAACGAGATCCTCGACGCAGCCGAGATCGCGGCTCGATTCCCGGCGCTCGACGTCGGCCGGTTCCACCCGCCGCGCTGGCCCGACGACCCGCAGTTCTACGACGACGCCACCGGAGGTATCGAGGGCTGGTGGACACCCGACGCGGGGTTCGTCAACGACGCGCAACTGGCGGCGCTGAACCTGATCGACGCGGCCCGCCGGCTGGGTGCCGAGGTGCGGTTGCGCACCGAGGTGACCGCAGTCCGCACGGTCGGCGAAGGCGATCGTGTCGGCGGTGTCACGTTTGCAGATGGCTCGACACTGGACGCTCCGATCGTGGTCAACGCCGCCGGACCGTGGAGCTCGGGCCTCAACGTGCTCGCGGGCGTCGAGCCGTTCGCGATGGCGACCCGTCCACTGCGCCAGGAGATCAACAACGCGCCGGCACCCACCGGCTTCGGGCTCGAAGACGGTGGTGTAGCGGTGGGCGATCTCGACCTCGGCACGTACTTCCGGCCGCAGCCAGGGGGCACGATGCTGGTCGGCGGGGTCGAGGCCGAATGCGACCCGCTCGTGTGGGACGAGGAACCCGATGCCGCCACCGAACACGTGACGCCGGAGCTCTGGGAGGCGCAGGTCCTCCGTCTCGCCCGTCGCCTCCCCGCGCTGAAGGTGCCGCACCGCCCCAGCGGCGTGGTCAGCCACTACGACGTCACGCCTGATTGGGTGCCGGTGTACGACCGCACGAACCTCGACGGGTTCTACGTCGCGATCGGCACGTCCGGCAACCAGTTCAAGAACGCACCGCTCGTCGGGCAGCTGATGGCCCACCTCATCGACGCGTGCGAGTCCGGCCACGATCACGACACCGACCCGGTCAAGTTCCGCTGCGAGCACACGCGTCTCGTGCTCGATCTCGGTCACTACGCCCGCAACCGAACGCCCGCAGCCACGACCGGCACGGTCTCGGGCTAGCGCTGCGATTAGGTTCGGCGGATGGCTGACGACACATCGGGTACGTACACGACGGCGCCGGTGGGGCAGCTATCGACATTCGCGACGGAGTCGTTCACGGATGGCGGCGTCACGCACCGCATCTTCCGCAAGGGCAGCGGCCCGGCGGTCATCGTCATCACGGAGATGCCGGGCATCTCGCCAATGGTGCTCGGCTTCGCCGATCGCGTCGTCTCGCTCGGATGCACCGCGGTGCTCCCCGACCTGTTCGGCGAGGCTGGCCGTGATCCCGTCGCCGGCAACACGTTCGTTGCCGGGTTACGCAGTGCGGGCACCATGGTCGGTGCGTGCATCAGCCGCGAGTTCACGGCGCTCGCGGCCGGGAAGTCGTCGAAGGTCGTCGACTGGTTGCGCGCGCTGGCTCGTCGCGAGCACGAACGCTGCGGCGGCCCGGGTGTCGGCGTGGTCGGAATGTGCTTCACCGGTGGCTTCGCGCTGGCGATGGCGGTTGACGACACGATCCTCGCCCCAGTGCTGTCGCAACCGTCGCTGCCGTTCGCACTGTCCAAGAAGCACAAGGCGTCCATCGACACCAGCCCGGCCGACATCGCGATCGTCGCCGACCGCTGCGCGAGCGAGGGTCTGAAAGTCATCGGGATGCGCTTCGAGGGCGACCCGTTCGTGCCTCGTGAGCGGTTCGCGTACCTGCGCGAGAAGCTCGGTGCAGGCTTCGTGTCGATCGAGTTGGAGCAGGCCGACGGCAATCCGAACGGTGCCCTCGGCCACCGTCACTCCGTGCTGACCGGCGACCTCATCGACGAGCCCGGCGAGAAGACCCGCGAGGCGCTCGACACCGTGATGAACCTGTTCCGCGAGAAGCTGCTCACGCCGTAGCGGTGATGTCGACGACGGCGCGAACCCCGGTCGCGGCTGGTCGGACGGTTGCAGTGAGGCGATGCCCAACAGCTCGCTGGACCGTCGGTGGTCGCGTGACGACCGGCGGTCCCCCGAGGAGGAGTGTTCCCGCCACGGGATCGGTCAAGTTGGGTTGACGGCGCGTCAAGCTGGGTTGACCGATCCTGCGGGAGCAACACGTCTCGCCTCTCCCCCAGCGCAGGTCCGGGAGTGAGCAGTGCGCGCTCGCCGAGGAGAACAGTTCCCGTCACCGGATCGGTCAAGTTGGGTTGACATACCGTCAAGCTGCATTGACCGCAGCCCAGCCCTGGCCGGAGCGACGCGGCGTCTCATCAACCCCCGTTTAGGATCCGGGCATGACGTCGCAGTGCAAGATCGGGGTTCAGCTGCCAGAGGTGGAGTACGAGGTCGGCTGGCCCGACCTGATCTCGATGGCGAAAGCGGCCGAGGACGTCGGATTCGACTCGCTGTGGCTCGGCGACCACCTGCTCTACGATCTGCCGGTCGGCCCGCGTGGCCCGTGGGAGGTCTGGACGTCGCTCGCCGCGCTGGCGGCGGCCACGACCACGATCGAACTCGGCCCGCTCGTCGCCTCGACCAGCTTCCACAACCCGGCGATGCTCGCCAAACAGGCCGCGACCGTGGACGGCATCGCCGACGGTCGGCTGATCGTCGGCCTTGGCGCTGGTTGGAACGAGCGCGAGTACACCGCGTTCGGGTTCCCGTACGACCAACGCGTCGCCCGCTTCGAGGAGTCGTTCACCATCATCCGCACACTGCTGCGCGACGGCCAGATCGACTTCCACGGACGCTTCAACGAGCTACGCGACTGCGTGCTCCACCCACGACCGACGCGCCCCGGCGGCCCGCCGCTGCTGATCGGATCGATCGGACCGCGAATGCTGGCGATCACGCTGCCCCACATCGACGCGTGGAACGTGTGGTGGAGCCAGTATGGCAACACGGCAGCAGGCTTCGCCGAGGTCAAGGAGCGGGTCGATCTCGCTGTTGCCGAATCCGGCAGAGAGCCGGGCTCGGTGCAGGCCACGGCGGCGGTGTTCGTGCAGATCGGCGGTGCTGGACGGGTGATGGGCTCCTACGACGGCGGCCGCAAGGCCGAGCCGATCACGGGCTCGAGCGAACAGATCGGCGAGCAGTTGCGAGCCTTCGTCTCCGCCGGCGCGAGCCATCTGCAGCTCGTCGTCGACCCGATCACGCAGGAGACGATCGAGGCCCTCGCCCCGGTGCTGGAGCTGGTTCGCGCCGGCTGACCCGGAGCGGGACTGTCTAGATCCGTTCCAGTTCGCGACCGTCGAACAGCACCTGCATGTCGTACTGGTCGACGTCGGCGCGCAATTCGTGTTCCGTCGGCATCGGGCCGACGGTCGACGCTGCATCCAGGATCGACCGCAGCAGTCGCGCGTCGCTGGACGTGTTCAAGAAGACGCCTGGACGGTTCAGGACGAACGCTACACCGCGAGCGAGCGCGTCGCCGACTGGCAGCGGCTCGTACCACGCGTAACGCGGGTCGGTCGACTCCACCGGCCAGCGACGGCGGGCCACCGACTTGATCGTCTGCACGGCCACGCCGCGCTCGGCGCACAGCGCGACGAGCTGGTCGAACGAGTCGCGGTACGCCGCGTTCTGCGTCATCAAGAAGTTGTAGGGCAGCAGCACCGAGGCGAAGTCGAATCGGGCCAGGCTCTGCAGGTGCATGTCGGCGATGCGGATGCCGTGGCCTGTCACGCCGATGTGGCCGACCAGGCCTTCGTCTCGCGCTTTGGCCAGCGCCTCGACAGCGCCTCGCGGACCGTGGGCGACCTCGAACTCGTCCGGCTCGACCAGGTTGTGCAACTGGATCAGATCGACGTGGTCGACACCCATCCGCTCCAGCGACTTCTCCAGCTCACGACGGGCCGCATCGCCACGGCGCTCGCCGGTCTTGGTGGCCAGGAAGTAGTCGCCGCGATGCTCGGCCAGGAACGGCTTGAGCCGGTCCTCGGACTGCCCGTACGACGCAGCGGTGTCGATGTGGTTGACGCCATATTCGGCGAGCACCGCGAGTGTCGCGTCGGCACGCTCCTGGCTCATCCCGCCGAGGGCGGCGGCGCCGAAGAGGACGCGAGTGCTGTCGTGGCCGGTGCGACCGAACGGTTGCTGACTGATCATGTGGCGAACCTATACCCGATCTGCAGAACGGGGTCGTAGCCTGCCTGGCCGTGCCTCGCTATCTCGTCCTGCTTGCGCCATCGAGCAACCGCGTCTACGCCGGAGACGCGCCGCGCCTCGTGGGTGCCGAGTTGGCGCTGCTCGCCGACGGCTGCTTCGCCGGTGCGATTAGCGACGTCGAGGCGGTGGCGCTGGCCGGTGTGCCGTACGTGCAGTTCGCCGCGGAATCGATCGGCCAGCGCGAATTGGACCTGCTGTCCAACGTGTCTGCCCGCTTCGGGGTGTTCGAACGCCTCGACGGCGATACCTTGCGACCGGTCGAGGTCACGCCGCTCGCGCACTTCGACGACGACCTGCTGTCGATCCCGAAGTACCAGGGCAAGACGAACGAGCAGCTCACCAAGTTGCTGCTGAATGTGACGCTGGCAGCCACGGCGTGGGCGGAAGAGCTCGACACCCGCCGATTCAGTGTGCTCGATCCACTGGCTGGCCGCTGCACCACGCTGGACCAGGCCCTGACCTACGGGTTCGACGCGGCCGGCATCGAGATCGAAGAGCGCGAGGTCGATGCATATGCAACGTTCTTCAGCACGTACCTGAAGCGCAAGCGGCTCAAGCACACGTTCAGCTATGCGGCGGTGCGACGCGAGGGCAAGAAGGCCGGCAAACGACTCGATGCCGAGGTCAACACCGATGCCGCTGCGTTCAAGCGCGGTGAACGCCAGACCGTGACCGTGCACGTCGGCGACACCTTGCGCGCCGCCGATCTGTTCGGCAAACGCCGCTTCGACGTCATCGTCACCGACGCGCCGTACGGTGTCGTGCACGGCAGTCGCGCCGGTGCGACCGGTCAAGGGCGCGAGCGCAACGCCGCCGATCTTCTCCGCCAGGCCGTGCCGGTTTGGGCCACGTTGTTGCGCCCGGGAGGGGCAATGGGCATTGCCTGGAACACGCTCGGCCTCGAGCGCGATCGTCTGGCCGAGGTGCTCACCCGCGCAGGATTGCGCGTCGCCGAGTCCGCAGCCGACAGTGCGTTCGAGCACCGCGTCGACTCCGGCATCGTCCGCGACGTGATCGTGGCTCGCAAGGGCTGATCGCGCACGTCGTCCGCATCGGCGGAGAGGGCGCGCAACCACGTGGTTCGTCTTCCGACGCCTGTGACCGGACGGACCCCCGGTAGGTTCCGCACCATGTCGCTCACCGTGTCGTCGTCGCCGAGCCCGTTCGTCCGCACCGTCGAGCCGATCACCGAGAGCGACGACGAGATTCGCGCCGCGCTCGCCGACGCCGAGCTGCCACCGCTCCTGCCCGCGCTGGCCTACCTGACCGGCGACCTGTCGTTGTTGCGGCCGAACCTGTGCCCGGATCCACTGCTGGTGGCGATGCCCCAAGGCGGGTTGAGCGACGACCAGCAAACCGAGATCCGCGCGCTCGCGCTGGACGTGCTGGCTTGGTATCGAGACGGGGGTTGCGTCGCGGCCGAGCCGCCGAGCGACGCCGACCTGCAGCGGATCCTGGAGTTCACCGTCGGCGGCAGCGACATGGCCGCGTACCTCCCGCTGCTGGAGGAGGAACTGGCCTACCGCGGCGAGGACCGCCGCGCGCCGGGCTGGACGAAGGCCGAGCTGGCCCCCGGCGTCGACTTCGGTGTCGTCATCATCGGCGCGGGGATGTCCGGCGTGCTCGCCGCCTACCGCTTGCAGCAGGCCGGCATCGGTTTCACGATCCTCGACAAGAACGACGATGTCGGCGGCACCTGGCACGAAAGCGTGTATCCCGGCTGCCGGGTGGACAACCCGAACCACAACTACAGCTACTCGTTCGCGCAGCGTCACGACTGGCCGTTCCACTTCTCGACGCAGGACGTGCTGCACGACTACTTCCGGTCGTGTGCCGACGCGTTCGGCTTGCGCAAGCACATCCGCTTCAACTGCCCGGTCGAGCGCGCCGAATGGAACGAGGGCGACTCGACGTGGACGGTGACGTATCGCGACTCGGCGAACGGGGCAACGGCACACACGATCACGGCAAACGCAGTGATCAGCGCAGTCGGCCAGTTGAACCGGCCCTCGTGGCCTGCCATCACCGGCCTTGAGTCGTTCGCCGGCCCGTACTTCCACTCCGCCGAGTGGGACCACAGCGTGGACCTCACCGGCAAGCGAGTGCTCGTCATCGGAACCGGCTGCAGCGCGCTGCAATTCGCCCCGATCGTCGCCGAGCAGGCATCGGAGACGCTGATCTTCCAGCGCACCGCGCCATGGATCGCGCCGACGCCCGACTACCACGATCCAGTCAGCCCGCATCTGACGTGGCTGTTCGGACACGTGCCGACCTACAGCGAACTGAACCGCTTCAACATCTTCTGGAAGATGGGCGACGCCGTGCTCGAATCGGTGCGGGTGGACCCGGAATGGCAGTCCGACGGCACGTCCGTCAACGCGATCAGCGAGTTCGGCAAGGAGATGCTGCTGGAGTACTACCGCGAGCAGTTCGGCGACCGCCCCGACCTGCTGGCCAAGGTGACACCCGACTACCCGCCCGGCGCGAAGCGAGCCGTGCGCGACAACGGCATCTGGGCCCGCACGCTGAAGCGTGACGATGTGCAGTTGATCACCGACCCGATCGACCACATCGACGCGACCGGCATCGAGATGGCGGACGGCACGCGCCACAACGCGGACGTCATCATCTATGGCACGGGCTACCAGGCGTCGAAGTTCCTGACCCCGATGCAGGTCGTCGGGCGTGACGGTGTTGACCTGCACGAGCAGTGGGACGGCGACGCGCGGGCCTACCTCGGCGTGCAGATCCCGAACTTCCCCAACTTCTTCTGCCTCTACGGGCCGAACACCAACATCGTCATCAACGGCAGCATCATCTACTTCTCCGAATGCGGCGTGCGGTACATCCTCGGCTTGCTTCGGCTGGTGCTGGCCAACGCGGCGAGGGCGATCGAGGTGCGCGCCGACGTGCACGACGAGTTCAACGAACGGGTCGACGCCGAGAACCGGCTGATGGCGTGGGGCTGGAGTCCGGTCAACAGCTGGTACAAGAGCGCCAGCGGCCGCGTCGCGCAGAACTGGCCGTTCACGCTGCTCGAGTACTGGCAGCGAACGAGCGAACCTGATCCGAGCGAGTTCCAGCTCACGTAGCCTGGGACGGTGCCCTCAGGACCCGACATCATCGGTCCCGTGTTCGGCCTGCTGTGCCGGCTCACCGCCGACCGCCGCCAGGCCGAATGGCTGACCGCCCGCGTGCTGGCATCCAGCGTGTCGCCGTCACAGGCGTTGGACGAAGCCCGCCGGTTGTACCTGCTCGACACCGGCACGGCCGCGTCCGGCGCTGCCGGCGATGATCCGATCGCGGCACTGGCACCCGAGGCTCGCGTCGCCGACGAGCGCAACCCTGAATCGCCGAATGCCGCGCTGTGGCGTGGGCGCGACCTGTGGCTCGACGACGACACCCGCCAACGCATCCGCGATCTGGCGACCACCGTGCCGGCGGCAGCAGGCGATCAGAGCGGCGGGGGAGCCGGCTCCGTTGCCGCGCCGATGTCGCCCCGCCGCAAGCGCACGCTGATCCTGTCTGCCGGCCTCACCGTCGCCGTCCTCGCCGCGATGGTGGCGAGCTCAGCGACCGGCTCCGACAACGACGCGCTCGGCGACAACGGCTTCACGCCCACCTCCGCGACCACCGACTCCAGCGCGCGGCCGGACACTGCCGACGCAACCCGGTCGACCGGGGCCACCGACAACACCAGCGCCACGGTGCCGATTACCGAACCGTTCGTCGTCCACGTCGAGACCACCGTTCGGCAGAGCCTCGGCCCGCCCGGATTCATCCTCGACGACGACCCGGAGGGCATGGCATTCACCGGCGCGTGGGAGAATCCCGACACGGGACCGACCGGTGGTTGGCTGCAGCTGTGGGCGTCAGCCGACGCAGACCGCAACGCTGGTCGGTGGGCCGTGATCGCAACGACCGTTGCGCCGAACGGATCCTTCTGTTGCGACGTTCGCGTCGACGGATCTCGCGTGGACATCGCCGGCGCTCCGGCGCTCGTCTCCACGTCGCCCGACGGAGTCGTGGATGTCGTGACGGTCACGACTGCGTTGGAGCAGATCAACATCCGCTCGTTCGGTTTCACCCTGGACGAGATCAAGCGACTGGTCGTCGGCATCGATGCCGAAGGCGACAAGGAGCCGGTGCTCTCCGCGGACGCGCTCGCAGTCGTGCATGACACGTCGCTGGCGATGAACCGAGCTGGTGGTTGGGGATATGCCGATGGCGCCCTGTGGGACAACGATGGCTCACGAGGGGTCAGCTATGTGAGCACTGACGCTCCCGACCGCGGCGTCTACATCCAGGTCAGCTCCGCCATGCCGACGTCTCTACAGCTCTCGCGCCTGTTGCGCGCGCAGCCGGTTCTCGATGCGGCACCCGGCGGTCGAGTGAGTGTGGCCGGCCACGACGTGCAGGTGAGCGTCGATCCGCCGGTGGCCGGGCGGCCGGCGAGCTACCAGCTGGAATTCATCGACGGCGAGGACGTCGTGATGGTCGGCGGCCAAGTCGACTTCGGCTCGTTGGTCAGCGTCGTGAGCGACGCCCACCGCGCCACTGACCATCAATGGCAGCGCACGCTCGTGCGCGATCCGGCCATTGTCAACGTGTCCAGCACCGGACCGACGCCGAGGCAGCCGCGCTTCACGACGGCGGGGACCACGAGCGTCGGCGATGCGCGGTGGGAGGTGGCGGTGTCCGCCGAACCGCGCGCCGTACAGGTGTCGTTCAACTCCGACGAGTTCTCCAACGGCGGTCCGATCGCGGAACTGGAGATCGACGAGCAGCCGGTCCAGTACCTGGCAGCGCTCGAGGCAACGTTGGTCGTCGCCGTTGTGTCCGATCCTGGTGACGCGACGAGCGTGCTGTTCACCCCGGAGGGCGCGACTGCGTCACTGGTGCCGTTGCGCGAGCTGAGCGGTGGCGAGTTCGCAGCGGCGTCGTTCGCGTACCCGACCTACGGCCCGTGTCTCGTGCAACTCGTCGACGCGAACGGGTCGATCCTCGCCGAGCTCACGCCGGACTCGCCGCCGCCGCAGCCGTAGATCAGCGGACGGAGTCGCGGTCGCCAAGCATGCTCGGCAACGTGCGGACCATGATCTTCAGGTCGAACCAGAGCGAGTGGCGGTCGATGTAGTCCACGTCCAACGCGACGCGGCGGCTGACCTCGGCCGGTCCGTGCAGCGGGCCACGCGAGCCGTTGATGGCCGCCCAGCCCGTCATGCCCGGCTTGATGCGGTGGCGGTGGGCGTACTCGGCCACGAGTTGCGCTGACTCGACGTCACCGGTCTTCATACCGACAGCGTGCGGCCGCGGGCCGACCAGCGACATCTCGCCGCGGACCACGTTGAACAGCTGGGGCAGCTCGTCCAGGCTCGTCGATCGCAGGATGCGACCGATCTTGGTGACTCGGTCGTCGTTCTTGGTGACCTGGCGCTCGGCACGAGCGTCGGCGGTCTCTTGGCGCATCGACCGGAACTTCCAGACGATGATCTCCTCGTTGTTGAAACCGTGACGGCGCTGGCGGAAGAACGCCGGGCCTGGGCTGTCGAGACGGACGGCGAGAGCGATCGCAGCGAGCACCGGCGAGACCAGCACGAGCAGCGGGACCCCGATGATCAGGTCCTGCAATCGTTTGGCGAACGCCTGGCGGTCGTCGTCGCGGTGCGGATCGATCGGTGCCAGCGGGGCATCGCTGAGCTGGCGGATCGCCTCGGTGCGCTTGGCCGCGCTGTCCTGGTCGAACAGCAGTGTGACACGGTTCGGCAAGACGGCCAGGCGGGCGGCCAGGTCACGGACCCGAGCGCTCGCCGACGGGTCGACTGCCACCACGATGAGGTCGATGAACGGCACCATGCGATGCTTGATGAGATCCTCGGTCGAGCCGAGCACCGGCACACCGAGCACGTTCTGCGCAGCACGACCGCGGCGGCGATCGTCGAACACGCCGATTACGTTCATGTCGCGGCGATCGATCGCGTCGCGGATGAGTTCCTCGCCGTGCTCGGTCGCGCCGATGACGACGACGTTCGGGGTCAGCCAGCCCTGCCGCCGCCAGCGACGAACGAAGCCGGACCACGTGCCGTGCAGCGCGCCGATTGCAATCAGGCTGGTCACCGACCAGGCCACCATCGGGCGGATCGTGGTCGGCTCGTCGGCGGTCACCCAACCGATCACCATCATGACCGTGAGCGCAACCCCTGCGGCCAGACCGACCAGGCCGAGGTGGGTCGCCAATGATTCGCGACGGCTGAAGCGGTACAACCCGAACGAACGGATCAGGCGGGCGAGAACGAGTGCGCCGGCGATGAACGGCAAGGCTCGCGCCAACGTGATGTCGAACAGCGACTCGCTGAAGCCAATCTCCAGCGAGAGCACGCTGACGCCCATGATCGCGACGAGATCGAAGCCGCGGAAGGTGTGCGCGGCCAGGCGTCGGCTCTGACGCTCGCGCACGCTGAGCAGCCGCTCAGGCCGCATCGGCCCACGTTGATGCATCTGTTCGGGCGCGACGACCTGATCGAAAGCAAGCCTGTCCGCCAATTCCGCCACCGCCATGATGAGCTCCGCCTCGCTCCGCAACCTTGTGAGTACTGTACGTCGAACGACAGTTCAGTGATCTTCAAGAAGTCGTGAAGCTTTCGTCACTCGTCACTCGTCACTCGTCAGCCGGCGGCGGAGCTCGACGTACACGGGCTCGCCGACGATGCCGATCAGCTCCGGCCCGAGCGAGTCGACCACGCGCTGCTCGCCGATGTAGGCCTCCGGTGCCTCGGTGCACCACCAGGCCATCGGCTCGTCATCGCCCCAGTCGGCGCGGGTCCAGGCGCGCACGTGGGCAACCTCGGTGGCGTCGTCGACCTCGCTCCACTGGACGCGGATCGGCAGCTGCCAGCAGACCGACGGCTTCCAGTCCATCGGCGTCTCACCGAACTCGATCGCGGCCAGGTGCAGCGCGCAGCCGGCCCCACCCGCGAAGCCGGGCCGGTTGAGGAAGATGCACGCGCCGTCCACGACTCGCGTGTGCAGCCGTGTTTCGTCGCGGAACACGCCGCCCTCGGCGGCTTCGGCGTGGAACTGGAACTGCTCGGGCGACAGCATCGCTGCGTTCGCCCCGATGTTCATCGCCTCGTCGACGTCGCCGAGGTCGGCGCCGACCGAGCAGCAGCCGTGGCCGAGGTGCTCGGCTGGTTCGGCCAAGATGCCCTGGCAGCCGCGCCCCCAGATACACGTCCAGTTCGATTGCAGGAAGTCGGTGTCGAATCGCCAGACCGTCGAACCGTCACGAATCTCCACGAACGGCAAGCCTAACGAACCGTTGGACTTCGGGGTCCGGGGCCGACGCGCGCCAGAGCGCACGGAACTGTCGGTCGAGACGGATCCCGGCGATCGGCACCGCCACCAATGTGCCGGCGGCCAGGTCGGCGGCGACGGCCAACTCGCTGAGCACGCTCGCGCCATCGCCGGCAGTGCAGGCAGCCTTGAGCGTCGTGGTCGAACCCATCACGGCCATCGGCGACGCGGGCGGATGCCCAGCGGCCGTCATCGCCGCCTCGAACGCGTCCCGCGTGCCCGAGCCCTCCTCGCGGAGCAGCAGCGGCGTCGCCGCAACGGTGGCGGCCGACACCGCTGTTCGTCGTCGCGCCCAGGGGTGGCTTGCGGCCACGACGAGGCACAGTGAGTCGCCGCCGACGACGGTGGATCGCAGCCCGATCATCGGGCGTGGCGTCTCCACGAACCCGAGTTGGACGTCGCCGTTCGCGACGGCGCGGGCGACGAGTTGTGAGTTGCCGACCGTCAGTTCGACGGGCGGGCCCCCGGCGAGGCGGTTGCTGTGCAGCCACGCCGGCATCACGTACTCGGCAACCGTCAAGCTGGCCATGATCCGCAGCGGGTGCCGTTGGCCGGGTCCGCGGACCGCGGCGACACCATCCGACAAGCGCTCGACCGCGGCGAGCACGTCGCGGGCCCACTCGGCGAACGCCTCGCCTGCAGGTGTCGGCAGTGACCCGCCCGGGCCGCGCTGCAAGAGGGTGACACCGATGCGGCGCTCGAGCGAGTGCAAGCGCTCCGTCGCCGATGGTTGCGAGATGTGGTGCTCGCGGGCTGCGGCGGAGATGCTGCTCAGCCGCAGCGTCGCGACGAACAGCTCGAGCCCGGCGAGGTCCTCGACCCGGAGCGCGGCCGGCGTGATGGGCATAGGGCAATCCTATGACACCTCGGGACAACCAGGATGGACGCGATCGACGCGGCGGCGCATCGTGTTCGGCGATGGGCATCGCGACGCGGGAACCGGTCGGGGTGACGGCGGCGGGCCGTCCCCCGCCAGCGGTGTCGGGGTTGGTGATCGCGTTCGTAGCGGCCGTGATCGGCTACGGCGTGCACGAGCTGTTCGCCACCGTCTCGCCTCACGTCGTGGCCGTCGTGCTCGGCGCTGTGGCGGCCAACACCGGCGTCGTTCGCGCCCGGCACCGTTGCGGGTTGCGAATGGCCGGCAAGCGGGTGCTGCGGATCGGCATCGTGCTCGTCGGGTTCCGGCTGTCGCTGAACGAGGTGGGCGACCTCGGGCCGCGAGCGCTGGCCGCCGTCTGCATCGTGGTCGCGATCACGTTCACCGGTACCCGCTGGCTCGGCCGCCGGCTCGGCATGAGCCCGTCACTGTCGTTGCTGGTGGCCACCGGCTACTCGATCTGTGGTGCGTCGGCGATCGCGGCGGCCGAGCCGTTCGCCGATGCGACGGAAGAGGAGGTCGCGTACTCGATCGCGCTCGTCACGCTCTGCGGGTCGCTGGCGATTGCCGTGCTGCCCCCGCTCGGCGCGCTCTTCGGCCTGTCGAGTCATGACTTCGGGGCATGGGTGGGAGCATCGGTCCACGATGTCGGCCAGGTCGTCGCCGCAGCCTCGACTCGTGATGCTGTTGCGTTGAAGGCCGCGGTGGTCGTCAAGCTGACCCGAGTCGCCTTGCTCGCCCCGTTGCTGATGGGCATCGCGGTGGCCTCGCGCCGCCGCGCCGCGGAACCGGCTGGCCAGGAGGTCCCGACGCCCTCTGCCCCCGTCGTTGCCCCCGGCCCCACGTCCACGGCCACGGCGAAGCGCCCGCCGTTGCTGCCGCTGTTCGTCGCGCTGTTCCTGGCAGCCGTGGTGGTACGCACCGTGTCCGACATTCCCCAGCCTGGCCTGGACGCGATCCAGGTCGCGGAGACGATTTTGCTCGGTGCCGGCCTGTTCGGCCTCGGCAGCGGCGTGGACATCGGCCGCCTGCGTCGCCTGGGCGGACGCCCCCTCGCCCTCGGACTGATCAGCTGGATCCTCGTCGGCACCGCCGCGCTCGCCGCCGTCGCCCTCCTCGCCTGACGCGCCCAGGAAAGGATCGGTATCGAGCCGCCCCGTTCTGGGTGGGTTTCGATGGCACGTTGAGCGGCTGCAGCGCCCAGAAGGGGATCGGGCCGGAGTGGGCCGTTCTGGGTGGGTTTCGGCGGCAGGTCGAACGGCTGCAGCGCCCAGAAGGGGATCGGGCCAGAGTGGGCCGTTCTGGGTGAGTTCGGCAGCACGTTGGCCCGCTGCCGCGCCCAGAAGGGGATCGGGGGTGCGAGGCCGCGCTTCTGGGTGACTTCTCGTGCCGGGGTGAGTGACGGCAGCACCCAGAAGCGGGTGGACCTGAAGAGCCGACGGGTTCTGGGTGCTACGCGGAGGCAATCGAAGCGGGGGGCGGACGTAGATTGGCGGGCGTGACTGGGGTCAGCGTCGACGGGGTGACGAGCTCGTGGGACGAGCTCGGGGCGCGGGCAGGGTCGATCGGCGAGCGGTTGGTGGGGGCACGCGCAGTGGCGCTGTGCGCGACGTCGACGATGGACACCGTGGTCGGTGTGTTGGGCGGGATGGTTGCGGGCGTGCCGGTGGTGCCGATTCCGCCCGATGCAGGGCCGGTGGAGCGGGCGCACATCCTGCGCGACTGTGCGGCCGACGCGTTCCTGGGCGACTCGCCGTGGGACGACACCGAACTCCAAGGACTGGAGCGCGTCGGTCTGGACGCAGCTGGCCCGGCTTCGTCCCTGCCGGTCCCGCTCGCCGATGCGACTGCGCTGATCATGTACACGTCGGGCACGACGGGACTGCCCAAGGGTGCGATCCTGTCGAACCGCGCGATCGCCGCCGACCTCGACGGGTTGGCCGAGGCGTGGTCGTGGACGCCCGACGACCACCTCGTCCACGGCCTGCCGCTGTTCCACGTGCACGGCCTGATCCTGGGTGTGCTCGGCGCGCGGCGTGTCGGCTGCCGGCTGACGCACACCGGCCGCGCGTTGCCCGAGCGTTACGCCGCTGCAGCCGGGTCGCTGTACTTCGGGGTGCCGACCGTGTGGTCGCGCGTCGCCAACGATGCGGCGGCGGCGGCCGCGCTGGCCGGCGCACGGCTGCTCGTGTCGGGCAGCGCGCCGTTGCCGCCGCCGCTGTTCGACCAACTCGCGGCACGCACCGGCCACCGGCCGATCGAGCGTTACGGCATGACCGAGACGTTGATCACGCTCAGCACCCGCGCCGACGGCGAGCGCCGGCCGGGCCACGTCGGGCTGCCGATCGCCGGCGTCGAGACCCGCCTGGTGGCCGACGACGGTTCAGCGGTCGCCGGCGACGGCGAGACGATCGGCGGACTGCAGGTCCGCGGCACCACGATGTTCGAGGGCTACGTCAGTGCCGACGCGGGCTGGACCGACGACGGCTGGTTCGTGACCGGCGACGCCGCCACGATCGGCCCGGATGGTTTCCACCGCATCGCTGGGCGGACCTCGGTCGACATCATCAAGACGGGCGGGTTCAAGGTCGGCGCGGGCGAGGTCGAGGCTGCGTTCTTGGTCCATCCCGCGGTCACCGAGGTGGCGGTGGTCGGGCGGGCCGACGACGACCTCGGTCAACGTGTGGTGGCCTACGTCGTGGTCGACTCGTCAGCGGCGGGCGGGATCGAGGCGACCCTTGCGGCGTTCGTTGCCGAACAGCTGACGACCCACAAGCGGCCACGCGACATCGTCGTGCTCGACGAGTTGCCACGCAACGCGATGGGCAAGGTGCTCAAGACCCAGCTGATGCGGTGACGAGCGCAGCCGACTCGCTGCGGCGGTAGTCGGCGATCACCGACAGCTCGTCGTGACACAGCGCCAGGGGTCGAGACCGCAGGTCGGAATGGTGTTGGCGGATTCGGCGGTGCAGTCGTGACCTCTTGGCGTCCCCCAGGCAGCTCGGTTCGTGTGACGAACTCAGACGGTACACCCTGGGGTGGATTCGTCAAGAGAACTCAGCTAGCGTGTCTCGCATGTCACAGCCGACCGACTCTGGTGACGTCCGGCGGATGGCCGCCGCGCACTGCTCGATCGCGGGGACGCTGGAGGCACTCGGCGACACCTGGTCGATCCTGGTCTTGCGCGAGCTGTTCTTCGGCGTCCGCCGGTTCAACGAGATGCAGACCGACCTCGGCATTTCGCGCAGCGTGTTGACCGACCGGCTCAACCGCCTTCTCGACCTCGGTGTCGTGCGCTCGGTGCCCTATCAGGAGCCCGGCGAGCGGGTCCGCAACGAATACCGCCTGACCCGCAAGGGCGTCGGCCTGCTGCCGGTGATGATCGCGCTGCGCGAGTGGGGCGACGAGCACCTCGTCGATGGCGAGCCACCGGTGACGCTCAACGATCGCGAGACCGGCGAGGCGATCCGCCTGGAGATGCGCACGCCGAGCGGCAAGCTGGTGCAGGCGAACGAGATGGTGCCCCGCGCCAACCCGCGGGCCCGACATACAGCTTCGTCCCAGGCTGCTCCCCGGGCACGGGCCACGTCGGCTTGAGCGTGGCGTCCGTGCCAGCATGCACGGATGGACCAACAGACGCAGCGTGCGACGGCCGGCGGGCCGATGGCAGGAGTCAGGATCGTGGAGCTCGGCGTGTGGATCGCCGGCCCGGCTGCCGGGGGAGTGCTCGCCGACTGGGGTGCCGACGTCATCAAGATCGAGCCACCGACCGGCGATCCGGCACGCACGTTCCAGCGCATGTTGGGCGGCGACATGACCAACAACCCGGTGTTCGAGCTGGACAACCGCAGCAAGCGCAGCATCGTCATCGACCTGTCCACGGCGGCCGGCCGCGAGATCGGTCTGGAACTGATCGACGCTGCCGACGTGTTCGTGACCAACGTGCGTGGTGACGCGCTGGCCCGCATCGGGCTGGATCCGGACACGCTGATGGCCCGCAACCCGCGCCTGGTCTACGGCCACATCACCGGCTACGGCAGCGAGGGGCCAGACGCGAACCGGGCCGCCTACGACATCGCCGCGTTCTGGGCTCGATCCGGCATCGCCCACCTGCTCGCCCCGCCGGGAGGAGCACTGCCGTTCCAGCGCGGCGGGATGGGCGACCACTCGACCGGTGTGCAGTTCGCCGGTGCAGTGTCGGCTGCGCTGTTCGCCCGCGAGCGCACCGGCGCGGGTCAGGTCGTCACATCGTCGCTGCTCCGCCAGGGCGTGTACACGATCGGCTTCGACCTCAACCTCGTGCTCGGCTGGGGGCAGCACCCGGCCATCGGCGAGCGATCGACGATGGTCAATCCGTGCATCAACAACTACACCGCCGGCGACGGTCGCCAGTTCTGGGTCGTTGGGTTGGAGGGTGACCGCCACTGGCCACCGCTGGCCCGCAGTGCGGGTCACCCGGAATGGATCGACGACCCACGTTTCACCTCGATGCGTGATCGCGCGATCAACGCCGCAGCGCTGATCGCGTTGCTCGACGAGGCGTTCGCGACGAAGCCGCTCGACGACTGGGCGGCCATCTTCGCAGCCGAGCCGGACATGTTCTGGGCACCGGTCAATTCGCCCGACGACATCATCAGCGACCCACAGTTGCGCCACGCCGGCGGTCTGGTGGAGGTACCCGACGAATACGGCACGACCACGATGATCGCCAGCCCGGCGGACTTCCAGGGCACGCCGTGGGCACCGCGCTGGATCGCCCCGCGGCTCGGCGAGCACACCGACGAGGTGCTGCGCGAGCTGGGTCGCGGCGACGACGAGATCGCCGTTCTGCGCCTGGACGGAATCGTTGCGGGCGGGTGAGCGACCACTAGTCTGGCCCATATGCCGAATCCTCAGCACGCCATCTTGACCAACCTCACGAAGTACCAGTGGTACACCCATCTCAGCCGCACCGAGGGCGCTGACCTCGGTGTCATCAAGAAGGCACTGGCCGACGTCCGCAAGGCCGGCCAAGACGTCGGCGTGACGACACCGATCAACGTCTGTCTGTTGTTCGGGCCAACGCTGCTGGCCGATCTCACCGACGACGTGCCGGCCGACTTCCAGAAGTACCCCGGCTACGAGTCGCCGGACGGCAAGGTCGCCAAGGGCACGCAGGAAGAGCTGCTCCTGTGGGTGCACTCCGACGACAAGGACCTGTGCTGGGAGACGCAGTTCAACTTCCGCAACGCAGTGGCCGGGCACATGAACGTGGCCCGCGAGACGCCGACGTTCATCTACCGCAACAGCCTCGACCTCACCGGCTTCATCGACGGCACGGGCAACCCCGAGCCCGAGCATCAGCACGACCGTGGCATCGTTCCCGATGGCCAGCCCGGTGCCGGTGGCTCGTTCTGCATCGCCCAGCGCTGGGTGCACGACCTGAAGTTCTTCAACGGTTTGCCGCTGCAGGACCAGGAGAACACGTTCGGTCGCACCAAGGACGATTCCACCCGTCTCGACACGCAGGTGCCGACGTCGCACCTCGCTCACGTCGAACTGCGCGAGGGCGACACCGCTGACGCGAGCAAGGCCAAGCGTGGCGAGATGGTTCGCCGCTCCACGCCGTACGCCTTCCACGACGGCACGGTCGGCCTGTACTTCATGGGCTTCTGTCGCGAGCAGGCACCGCTGCGCGAGCGCATGGAAGCCATGTACGGCATGAACGGTCAGGCCCGTGACGCGATCACCGACTACTCGACGCCGGCCTCGGGCTCGTTCTACTTCGCCCCGTCCGTCGAGACGCTCGACGCCGCACTGGCCTGATCCCGCCGGCCCGATCCAGCTGAGCTGATCCCGCTGACCTGATCCTGCTCACCGACCGAGCAGGTCCTCCTTCCACGTCCTGAAACGGGTGTGGTGCCGGCCGCTCGGGCCGGTGCCATCACCCGTGCCGTCGGGGAACAACCGGAACGTGTGCTGCGCGGCGAGATCCGCGCCATCGGCTGCCCAGTAGCGCGCATCCGCACCGCTCGCCGGACCCGACCGCCACAGCAACCACGCGCCGATGCGGCGTTTGTAGGTCGCGACGGGTGTGCCGGGCAAGTCGGCACCGAGCGACAGCAACTCGGCCGGCGCCTCGATCCAGGCGGTCGCGACGATGTTGCGGTCGCGCGTCGGGGTGGGTGGCAACTCCTCGGTGTGGACGGGCGTGTCGTCCGCCGGGCGCTCGTCATACCGCATGCTCACGACCACTCTCTAGCATGCACCCGATGACCGAGACGTCGCTCGCCACCGTTCGCACCGACGCGCTGGACATCGCGTACGAGGTCTCCGGCCCCGTCGGCGGTCCCGCCGTGGTGTTGTTGCACGGCTTCCCGTACGACGTGCGCGCCTTCGACCAGGTCGTGCCGGCGCTGGCCGGGGCCGGGTGCCGGGTGATCGTGCCGTACCTGCGTGGCTACGGGCCGACCAGGTTCGTCGACCCGGCACGACCCAGATCGGGCCAGCAGGCCGCCCTCGGAGCGGACCTGCGCGACCTGCTCGTTGCACTGGACCTCGGTCCGGTCGTGCTCGCCGGCTACGACTGGGGCGGACGAGCCGCGTGCATCGTCGCCGCGCTGTGGCCCGAGCTCGTTCGTGGTCTCGTGACCGTCGGTGGCTACAACATCCAGAACATCGCCGCCTCGGTGCATCCCCTGCCTCCCGAGTACGAGTACCGCTTCTGGTACCAGTACTACTTCCACAGCGGCCGCGGGCGTGAGGGCTTGCGCCGCAATCGGCGCGAGCTGACCCGGCTGCTGTGGACGCTGTGGTCGCCAACGTGGTGGTTCGACGACGACACGTTCGACCGGACCGCGGGTTCGTTCGAGAACCCGGACTTCGTCGACGTCGTGGTGCACTCGTACCGTCACCGCTTCGGCCTCGTCGGTGGCGATCCGGCGTACGACGCGATCGAGGCCCGCCTCGCGACCACGCCGGTCATCTCCGTGCCGACGATCGTGCTGCTCGGCGCAGACGACGGCGTCGATCCCCCCGAGAGCGAGGACGACGGATACCGCGAGACTGTCGAATCCGAGTCAGACGCTGCCGACGATCTCGGCTCGCCGCCGGCCGAGTTCGCCGATCTGCGCGATGTACGCCTGGTGGCCGACGCCGGCCACAACCTGCCCCAGGAGCAGCCCAGTGCCGTCGTCGCCGCCGTGAAGGAACTGCTCGGCTGACCTGACGTCCCCCGTGGCGGTCACTGCTCGTCGAGAAATTCGGCGCGCCATCGGGGTCTCGTGCTGGCGCTGCGACCGCTGACGCTGTCGACCGAACCGGGACTCTCGCGGTGTGAACGCTGGCACTTCGGGCAGCAGTTCCGGCGTGTCCAGCGTCGCGTCGACATCGGCGTCGATCGCGTCGTTCGCTCGACTGCGGGCCTGGATACGGGCACTATCGGCCGGTTCACGAGGTTGATCGACGGGTCTCGCGACTGGGTCGGGGGGAGCCGGCCGCACGACCCCGGTTTGGCCGCAAGCACAAATCGTCCTTTCGGTTGAAATGGCGGCGAGGCCGGTGAGCGCTCGCGAGCCGCGGGTTACATTGATGGCGCTCGAGTTCGACCGGTGCCACGACGACGTGGCGGCCCTTGGTCCCAAGCCACCACGTTCTCTCCTGAGGAGGCCCCGCCATGTCCCTGGACATTGTCATTCCCGCACACGACGAAGAAGCACGCATCGAGCGCACACTGAATGCCTACAGAACCGGATTCCCGCAAGACGACGTGCGCTTCCACGTCGCGCTCGACGGCTGCGTCGACACGACGGCCGACATCGTCCGCCATCACGCGGCCGCCGATTCGCGGGTCGTGCTCCATGAGTTCCCCAAGCTCGGCAAAGGCGGGGTGCTGATGGAGACGTTCCGGCGCTGCGATGCCGATCTCGTCGGCTTCGTCGACGCCGACTGCGCGACCCCACCGGGTGAGCTGGCGCGGATGACCGAGCGCGCCGGCTATTGCGACGGCGTGATCGCCAGCCGGCGGTTGCCGTCGTCGTTCACGCCCTGCCGGCGCGGTGGCCGGCGATCGTTGACGTCGACCGGCTTCGCATGGGGTGTGCGCCGGTTGTTCAAACTGCCCTACGCCGACACGCAGTGTGGGGCCAAGGTGCTGCACCGCCGCGTCACCGAACACGTCGTGCCGTTGATGTCGTCGCGCGACTTCCTCTTCGACGTCGATCTGCTCGTGCTCGCGAATCGGCTCGGCTACGACGTGGTCGAGGAGCCGACGGTGTGGATCGACCAGGCCGGCTCGAAGCTGCGCGCCGGTCGCGATTCGATGCGCATGCTGTCCAGCGCGATGCGGCTGTGGATCCACCACCGCACGATGCTGATCGGCACGCGATGAGGCTCGCCGTCATCGCCCCGTACCCGCCGTTCGGCGAACGCCACGGCGGCCACAGCGGGGTTGCCTCGTACACCGCGAACCTGGCGCACGCGCTGGCCGCAACGGGCGTCGAGGTGACCGTCATCGCCCAGCGCCTGCCCGGCGACCCGTCGCAGTTCGACGACGGCCCGGTGCACGTGCGCCGCGCCTTCGATCTCGGCCGCGATGCGTTGGCCGAGGCCGCGCGCGCCGCGGTCGACGCGGATTGCGAAGTCGTGCACCTGCAGTGGGAGCTGTTCTTGTACGGCGGCCCGCCGTCCATTCCCGGCCTGTTGCCGGCACTGGCGACATTGCGCCGCGCGGCGATGCCGCTCGTGGTCACCATGCACCAGGTGGTCGACCCGAGCGAGATCGATCGTGGCTACACGCGGCTGCATCGTGTGCACGCCCCCGCGGCCGTTGCCCGCCTCGGCATCGCCGGTGTGCAGCGTTCCATCCAGGCAATGGCGAACGCGACGATCGTGCACGAGCCGACCTTTTCCCGCATCGTTCCCGGGGCAACCGTCATCCCCCACGGCATCGAGACGGTCGACCCGACGGACCGCGATTCTGCTCGCGAGGCGCTCGATCTCGACGACGGCTTCACAGTCATGTGCTTCGGGTTCCTCGCGCCGTACAAGGGCATCGACATCGCGCTGGAGGCCGCGCGCCTCGCCGGCCCGACGCTGCAGCTCGTGGTCGCCGGCGGCGAGCACCCACGGATGATCGGCGAGTCCAGCTTCGGCAGTGAGCTGCGCAGCCGCTACGGCGACGTCGCTCGCTTCACGGGTTGGGTCGGCGAAGACGACGTCCCGCGCTGGTTCGCAGCCGCCGACCTGGCCGTCTTTCCCTATCCCAAGCCATTTGCCGCAAGCGGCGTGCTCGCCCTCGCATTGGCCCATGGCACACCGGTGTTGTTGTCGCCGGCGCTAGCCCGTTGCGCCGGCGCGCCGAGTCTGCTGGCGAGCGCGATGGAGCCCGCCGCGCTGGCCGAGCACCTCGAGTTGTTGTCACGCAAGCCCGCTGCTCTCGACGAGCTGCGGCACTGGACCGAGATCCTCGCGTCCGGTCGACGCTGGCCTGCCGTTGCCCGCCAGCACGCCGATTTGTACCAGGAGGTGCTCCATGTCGAACGTCATTCTCGTTGGCGCCTTCGGGCAAGCTAACCCCGGCGACGAAGCGCTGTGCGCGGCGTTCTGCCACGCGCTCGTCGCCCATTCACTCACCGTCGTCAGCGCCGATCCATCGGCCACGAGCGCGGCCTTCGGCGTGAGCTCGATCCCGTCCCACGCTCGCAGCGTCGCCGCCGCGGTGCGCGGTGCCGATGCCGTCGTGATCGGCGGAGGCACGATCTTCAAGCGTCTGCACCCGTCAACGGGTCGCGGCGGCGCAGCACTGCTGCGCAACACCGCCACGCTCGTGGCCGGGGCGCGGGCCCGGGGCGTGCGTACGGCGGCCATCGGCGTCGGCGCGGGAGACCTGCGTGGCCGCACAGCTCGTGCGCTGTCGCGCTGGATCGCGCCACGGCTCGACCTGCTCGTGCTGCGTGACGAAGAGTCCGCATCCGTGCTCACCGATGCCGGTGTCCGCCCACCGTTCTGGATCGCGTCCGACCCGGCCTGGACGCTGTTCGACGGCACCGTGGCCGACGAACGCGGCATGCGTGGCCGGCGCACGATCACCGTCGCGCTCAGCCACCTCGGCGGCGATCGCGCCGTCGTCGACACGCTCGTCGAGACGCTGCAGTCACTGGCCGCCGATTGGACGATCCGGCTGCAACCGTGGCAGAGCGATCGCGCCGGAAACGACCACGATCATGCCCTGGCGCGGACGATCCATGCCCGCGTCGCTGGCAGCGAGATCATCGACCCCCCGGACGATCTCGCTGACGCGGCGGCCACCCTCGCCGGCGACGACCTGGTGATCGGCCTGCGCTTCCACGCGCTCGTGGCAGCGGCCGCGGCGGGGACGCGCTTCGTCGCGATTTCGCACGAGCCCAAGCTCGCGGCGATGGCGCGGCGCATGCAGCAACCGTCGGTGCCGGGCTACGCCACCGCAGATGTGATGCGGGCGACCATCGCCTGCGCGCTCGACAACGAGCCACCGCGGCCGATGGCGATCGAGCACGAGATCAGTGCCGCACGCGACGCCTTCCAGCTGCTCGACCTGCTGCTCGCCGACGGCGCCGTCGCCGAGCCGGCCACGATCGCCGGGCTCGCGTTGTCCACGGGACGGGGGACGTGGTGAGCGTCATCATCGAGACTGCCGAGACTGCCGAGACTGCCGCGACTGCCGCGACGATCCCGACCACAGCGGTCTTCACCAGCCGCGCCGCCACCGCTCGCGCATTGCGACCGCACGTTCCCGTCATCGCCGGCCAGGCCGTCGCGGGTATCGGCAATCTCGTGTTCGCGGTCGGCGCGGCGAAGATCCTTGGTGCCGGCGATTACGCCGACGTCGTCACGTTCATCGCGTTGTACATGCTGTTGCACCTTCCTGCTGCCGCTCTGAGCGCGGCCGGGGCGCTGGCCCCGCACCGCATCGCAGCCGTGCGCCACACGGTTGCTCGTGCCGGCGTCGTCGTTGCGGTCACGTTGGCGGTCGGCGCGTGGCCGTTGGCGCGAGCCCTCGGCCTGCCGATCCCGCTCGTGTTGATGCTCGCCGTCGCAGCGCCCGGCGCAGGTCTGCTCGGACTGGCTCGCGGCGTCGCCTACGGGACCGAGCGCCACGACGTGCTCGTGCGCAGCCTGCTGACCGAGCCGGCCGTCAGGATCTGCCTCGGCATCACCCTCGCGCTCGTGGCCGGTCCGGTCGGTGCTGCCGTCGCGACGGTCGTGGCCGGGTATGCCGCGCTCGCCGTGTGCACCCGTGCGAGCAATGTCGTCGACGACATCGGCTCGACGCCGGCCGCCGCGCCGGGCCGTCACGCGGCGCTGGTCGCCGGCTCGTTCGTGGCGATCGCCGTGTTGCAGTCGATCGATCTCGTCATCGCCAACAGCCGGCTCGACGCCATCGGCGCGGCCTCGTTCGCCGTGCTCTCCACTGTCGGTGGCGCAGCCGTGTTCGCCACGGCGACGGTGCCGATGGTGCTGCTTCCCGCCGCCGCGCGGCAGCGTGCCCGGGCGGCGACCGCCGCCGTGTGGTTGACCGTTGCCGTCGGGCTGACCATCGCCGCCGCCGGCACGTTGCTCGCCGACTCGATGATCGCTCCGATGTTCGGCCGCGACCGCGCCCCGTCGGCCGGCCTCGTCGGCCTGTACCTGCTTGCGATGGCTGCCGTCGGACTCGTTCGTGTGCTGGCCGCGCATCGATGCGCGACCGGCGACGGGAAGTTCGCACTGACATCGGTTGTCGTCGCGCTCGGGGCCGAGATCGTCGCGCTCGTCACGCTCGGCGATTCCGTGCGAGCCGTCGTCACGATCACCCTCGTCGTCAGCGCTTCACTCGCGACGGTGCTGTCGTTCGAACCTGTCGTGCGCGAGCGCTCGACAACCCTGCGGCGGATTCCGCTGCGCTACCGCACCGGCACGCTGGCAATCATCGCACTCTGCATCGTGGCGGCCGACATTCGCATCGCAACCAGCCGTGGTCTCTGGGTCGACGAGGCGATCAGTGTGCGCCAGGCGCAGATGCCGTTCGCGCAGATGCTGGCCGACATGCGCAACACCGACGTGCACCCGCCATTGCACCATGCCCTGCTGTGGATCACAGTGCGCCTGTTCGGCACGTCCGAGCTCGCCGTCCGGCTGCCGTCGCTGATCGCCGGTGTGGCACTCGTGCCCGCCATGGCATGGACCGGCCGGGTGATCTACGACCGACGAACCGGTTGGGTTGCTGCCGCACTCGCCAGCGTTGCGCCGTTCTGCGTCTGGTACTCGCAAGAGGCCCGCATGTACGCGCTGTTCATGTTGTTCGCCGCGCTTGCCGTTGGCGCGCAGGTGCAGGCGATCCGCCGTGGGCTGCGGCGCGACTGGCTGCTCTACGGAGTCGCCACTGCGGCATTGATCTGGACGCAGTACTTCGCCTTCCTGCCGGTGATGGTGCAGCAGTTCGGATTCGCCTGGGTGCTGTGGCGCGACCGCCGCGACCGTGCTCGGGTTCGATCTTTAGCGCGCGGTTGGCTGAGCGCGTCGGCGCTCATCCTGGTCGCGCTGATCCCGCTCGTGCCGATCTTGCAGGCCCAGTTCGGTGCCTACTCCAACCGCAGCGACGGGCTGGTGCCCGGCCAGGCCGGCGCGAATAGCTCAACCATCGGCGGCGCGATCTCGGTCTACGCCGTCGGCGCGAACCTGATCTGGGGCATCTGGGGATATCACGCCGACGGCGTGATGGTGCAGATCGCTGCGCTGTGGCCGCTGATCATGCTGCTCCTCCTCGTGCTCCTCGGCCGCGGTCGATCGGGCCCGAGTGTGTTGCTGCTGGGATTGTTCGTGTTGCCGATGGCTGCGCTGTTCCTGATCGGCTCGATCAAGCGTGACCTGTTCGAGCTGCGCTACTTCTCCGGCGCTGTGCCGGCGATGTTGTTGCTCGGCGCGCGACTGGTGACCGCCACGACGAAGCGACGTGTCGCGCTGTTGGCCGCGGCCGGCGTGCTCACCGCAACGATGGCGGTCGGCCTCGTCGATCAGCAGCTCAATGGTGCCAACCCGCGTCTGTACGACTTCCAGGGCGCGCTGGCCCAGGTACACGAGGGCATCCGCGACGAACCTGCCGCGGGCGGCAACGGCGAGGCGGTGCTGCTCTACGAGCCGTCGTATCTCGGTGACGTCATCGCCTACTACGCGCCCGACATCCGCGCCTTGCCGCTCGGCTCGCGCCTGCCCGAGGGCACCGGTGCGGTGTACGTGCTGGCCACCGAGCGCGTCCTCAACGCCGAGGACACGTCGGCCAAGGTCGGCAGTGCGCTGGCCGACCTCGAACGCGATCGCACGCTGGTCGATCGCTTCGACCGACCGAACGTGCGCGTCTGGGAGCTGCGATGAACACGACCGACACTCGACTCCTGCCGCCGACGTGGCGCGGTGGCCTGCCGGCCCGATCGGTTCGCCTGCGTTCCGGCGCGATGGCTCTACTCAGCAGCGTAGCGGTGGTGCTCTACTTCGTCTGGCTCCTGCGCCCGAGCCGCGTCGGCAACCCGTTCCTGTTCGGCATCCTGCTCGTTGCCGAGGTCTTCAACGTCGTGCAAGCACTCGGCTTCTGGTGGACCTGCGTGTTCGCCAGCCGCCGTCGCCGTCCGCTCCCGCCGCCGATCGGCGATCTCGGCGCGATCGAGGTCGACGTCTTCATCCCGACCTACAACGAGCCCGTCGACATCGTCGAGGCCACCGTCGCCGCGGCGGCACGGCTTCAGGGCGCGATCGTGCGCGTCGCCTTGCTCGACGACGGCAATCGCGACGAGATGAAGCGGATGGCCGGGCGCCACGGCGTGCGCTACGTGCGCCGCACCCTGCACCAGGGCGCGAAGGCCGGCAACATCAACCACGCGCTGGCCAGAACGTCGGCACCGTTCATCCTCGTCCTCGACTGCGACCACGTTCCCCACGTCGATCTGCTCACACGCACCCTGCCCCGGTTCGGTCGCGACGAGGTCGCGTTCGTGCAGACCCCGCAGTACTACGCGAACGCGGCGACGAACACGATTGTCGCGGCGGCGTGGAGCCAGCAGGCGTTGTTCTTCGGCCCCATCGCACGCGGTAAGGACAGCCACGATTCGATGTTCTGCTGCGGCACGAACGTCGTGTTCCGTCGCACCGCGCTGGAGTCAGCCGGGGGATTTCCAGAGGGTTCGGTCACCGAGGACTTCGAACTCTCGATCGGCCTGCACGAGGCCGGCTGGGCGTCGGAGTACGTGCCCGACGTGCTGGCCAATGGTCTCGGGCCGGAAGACCTGGCGTCCTACGTCACTCAACAGCACCGCTGGGCACGTGGCTGCATCGGCGCGATCCCGACCGTTGCCACGTCACGCCTGCCATTGCGTTTGAAGTTGCAGTACCTGCTGTCGGCCTCGTACTTCCTGTCCGGGTGGACGGTGCTCGTGTACTTGTCGCTGCCGGTGCTCCGCATCCTGACCGGGGCGCAGCCGCTGTCGGGTTCCGCCGCCGACGGCTTCCTGGCCGCGTTCGCGCCGTACTTCGCGTTCGCCCTCGCCACGGTGGCGAGTGTCGGCGCGGGGACGTACACGTTCGCCGCCTACTCGCTCGCGACATCGACGTTCTGGATCCACATCCACGCGTCGTGCAAGGCACTGTTCAAGCGCCCGAGCAAGTTCGTGGTGACGCCCAAGCACGCCACGTCCGGCCGGCAGTGGCGGCCGGCCGCACCGGCGCTGGGTGTGCTCGCCGTGCTGTTCGGGGCAGCCCTGTTCGGCCTCCTCCGCGATCAGAACGCGGCGACGCTGAACAACGTCGGGTTCCTCGTGTTGCACATGTGCATCCTCAGCCACGGCGTCGCAACTGCTGTCGTGCCGTCGCTGGCGGTCCCGGCAGATGTGTCCGGCGCGGTCGCCGCGACCGAGCGCGAGTCGAGGGCGGCATGACTCGCGCTCTCGCCGCGACCATGCTCGCCGTGCTGCTGCTCGGAGGGGCGACGAAGGTGGACGCCGATGGTCGACGCGACGCCGCCGACACATCGGCGGTGCGATCGGCCGAAGCATTCATCGATCGCTACGTCGACGAAGACGGCCGCGTGGTGCGTACCGATCAGGGCCGTGACACAGTCAGCGAGGGTCAGGCCTACGCGATGGTGCTGGCGGTCGCGATCGGTGACGAGTCGACGTTTCGGTCGGTTTGGTCGTGGACCGGGGCCCACCTGCAGCGCCCGAACGGCTTGCTCAGCTGGCGCTGGAAGGCTGGACGAGTCGTGGACAGCGGCTCGGCGTCAGATGCCGATCTGCTCGCCGCGTGGGCGTTGTCTCTCGCCGGTGATCGCTTCGACGACGATGCTGTTCGTCGGGCCGGCACGCGGCTGAGCACAGCGGTGCTCGATCTGGAGACGGTGGTCGTCGACGGCCGGCGCGTCCTGGTGGCCGGACCCTGGGCGCGACACAGTGGTGAGGTCAACCCGAGCTACCTCGTCGTACCGGCGATGTCGCAGCTGTGGTGGCTGACCGGCGATTCGCGCTGGGCCGATGTCGCAGCTTCGGCGCGATCGATGCTGACCGAGCTCGGCGTGGACGCGCCGCATCTTGCACCGGACTGGTCCGACAGAGGTGTCCCGGCGCAGCCGGCATCGTCGCCCTCCGGCGCATCACCGCGCTTCGGCTACGACGCGGCTCGGGTGCCGATCCAACTCGCGGCCGACTGCAATCGCGCCGGCATCGAGGTGGCTGCGGCGATGTGGCCGTTCTTCTCCGATCGGGCGGGTGACGTGCGCGCCGAGTACGACCTCGACGGCCGGGCGATCGGCTCTTCGACCGGCGCGACGCGACACCCGATCACCGTCTTGGCCGCCGCCGCCAGTGCGCACGCAGCCGGTGCCGGGACGAGTGCGACTCGACTGCTCGATCGCGCCGCGAGAATGGACGACGCGTCGCCGACCTACTACGGCGCAGCGTGGGTCGCGCTCGCGCGCCTGTGGCTGACCACCGATCGCCTCGGCGGCTGCTGACCCGCCCCGCGGCCAGACGTTCCGCGCGCCACGGGATCGGGTACGTGACTCACATGAGTGACGAGCAGGATGTGGCCGAGACGTTCGACGAAGATCTGATCGGTGGCGACGAACCCGTGACGAGCGACGAGGTCAGCGCGGAGTTCCCACCTGATCGGCCGCACGCGTTGCCGTTCGCCGACGCGGACGTGACCGACGAATCCTTCGCCGAGCGATCGGCGCAGGAGGAGCCCGAGGTGTGGGAGCGTCCCGCGCCAAACGACGAGCCGGCGCTGTCCGAGGGCGATGCCGTGGACCAGCAGCTGCAGTTCGTCATCGAGGTGCCCGAGGACGAGCGGTGAGCGAGTTCGTTTGAATATGACACTCCGGGGGTAGTCGTCCGCCCGTGAGCGAACACATGACCGACATCCAGACGTTGCGCGCGAACGCGCGTGCCCACATCGAACAGGGTCCTCTGACGGCCGACTACGGCGCGGACCGCGAACGCGTCATCGCCGTGCTCAACGAGGCACTCGCCACCGAACTGGTGTGCGTGCTGCGTTACAAGCGCCACTACTTCATGGCCGAGGGCATCAATTCAGCTTCTGTGGCGGCCGAGTTCCTGCAGCACGCCGCGGAAGAGCAGGGCCACGCCGACCAGATCGCGGCCCGAATCGTGCAACTGCAGGGTGAGCCCGACTTCAACCCCGCCACGCTCGTCGAACGCAGCCACGCCGAATACGTGGCGGGCGGCGACCTGATCGACATGATCAAAGAGGACCTCGTCGCCGAGCGGATCGCGATCGAGTCCTACGGTGAGATCGCACGCTGGATCGGTGACGGTGACATCACCACCCGCCGGCTGATGGAGAACATTCTTGCTGTCGAGGAAGAGCACGCGGACGACCTGCTGACCTTCCTCAAGCAGTTCTCAGCGGTGTAGCCGCCCGCGCAGTACTCTACCGGTCGTGTCCGCCGAGGCCCTGGTGAACCACCACGTCGCAGGGCGCGACGTTTGACCACCGGACCCGACGGGCACGCCGACGGCCCGGAACGCGCGGGCCGGTGATGGGAGCTGTCATGTCATCGAGGTTGACGATCACGTCCGTGTCGCCGTCGGTCACGGCCAACGGCGTCGCGTACCCGTCCAAGCGGGTGATCGGCGACATCGTCAGGTGTTCGGCCATCGTCGTCTGCGACGGCCACGTCGAGATCGGCGGGCTGTTGCGAGTGATCGCCCCGGACGGCACGGCCACCCACACCCCACTCGAACACGTCAACGGGTGCACCTACAGCGCCGAACTCGTCGTCGAGCAACTCGGCCGCTACGTGTTCACGATCGAGACGTGGATCGACCAGGGCGCGACGATCCAGTCCAAGATCGTGCGCAAGCGCGATGCCGGCCAGGCCACCGCGAACGAAGCGGAGGAGCTGCGCCGGCTCGGCACGGCCACGACCTCGGACCACGTCGAGAGCCCGCCGCACACGATCATCGTCGATCCGGTCATCGCCTCGTTCGGTGCGTGGTACGAGTTCTTCCCCCGCTCGCTCGCCGACGCGGCCAGCAACGATCCGGGCAACCCGCGTCATGGCACCTTGGGCGACGCCGTTGGCCGGTTGGACCACGCCCGCGATCTCGGCTTCGACATCGTCTACTTCCCGCCGATCCACCCGATCGGGCGCGAGCACCGCAAGGGCAAGGACAACAGCGTCGACGCGAAGCCGGGCGATGTCGGCAGCCCCTACGCGATCGGCGCGGTCGAGGGCGGGCACATGGCGGTGCACCCGCAGCTCGGCACCGTCGCCGATGTCGCCACCTTGGTCACCGAGTGCCGCGATCGCGGGCTGGAGTTGGCACTCGACATCGCGTACACATGCGCACCGGACCACCCGTGGGTGACGGAGCATCCTGAGTGGTTCGCGGTGCGTCCGGACGGCACCATCGCCTACGCCGAGAACCCGCCGAAGCGTTACCAGGACATCGTTCCGTTCGACTTCGACTCGAAGGACGCGAAGGCGCTGTGGCGGGCCCTTGCCGACGTGATCGAGTTCTGGCACCGCCAGGGCGTGCGTGTGTTCCGCATCGACAACCCGCACACCAAGCCGTTCCCGTTCTGGGAGTGGATGATCGCCGAGCTCAAGCGCATCGACCCGGCCATCATCTTCCTCGCCGAGGCGTTCGCCCACCCAGAGGTGATGCTGCAGCTCTCCCGGGTCGGGTTCAGCGTGTCCTACAACCACTTCCCGTGGCAGCACGCGCCGTGGCAGCTGCAGCAGTACTTCGACAAGCTGATGTCCGGCGACGCGATCGAGTACTTCCGCGGTAGTGCCTGGCCGAACACGCCGGACATCCTCACCGACGAGCTCGCCATTGGCCTGCGTCAGGTGTACGTGACGCGTCTCGTGCTCGCAGCCACCCTCAGCGCGTCGTACGGGTTGTACTCGCCGGTGTTCGAGCTGCAGGAGAGCGAGCAGCGTCCGGGCAGCGAGGAGTACATGCACAACGAGAAGTACGAGCTGCGTGCGTGGAACTTGCACCAGGAGCACTCGCTTGCGCCGCTGATGCAGTGGGTCAACCAGATCCGCCGCGAACACGCTGCGCTGCAGCACGACCGGAGTCTCGTGTTCCACCACTGCGAGAACCCACGTCTCGTCGTGTATTCCAAGACGGCGCCCGAACGCGTCGGTGTCGACCACCTCGACCGCAGCCCGATCCTTGTCGTTGCGAACACCGATCACCACAACCCGCAGGAGGGTTTCGTCAACATCGACATCACCAAGCTGGGCCACGGTTTCGAGGGCGCGTACGAGGCCTACGACCTGCTCAGTGGACAGCGCTACACGTGGGCAGGCGGGCGCAACTACGTTCGTCTCGATCCATGGCAGCAATCGGCCCATGTGTTCGCTCTTCGACCGAAGGATCCGTCGTGACGCAAGCTCACACTCAGCCACATGCCCAGCCCGACTGGTTCCGCGATGTCGTCATCTACCAACTGCACGTGCGCTCGTTCAAGGACAGCAACGCCGACGGCACGGGCGACTTCGACGGCCTGACGAGCAAGCTCGACTACATCGTCGACCTCGGCATCGATGCGATCTGGCTGTTGCCGTTCATGCCCTCGCCGCTGCGCGACGACGGCTACGACATCGCCGACTACAACTCGATCAACCCCGCGTATGGCGACATGGCGGCGTTCAAGCGCTTCTTGCGCGCCGCTCATGACCACGGCCTGCGGGTCATCGTCGAACTGGTCATGAACCACACCTCGGACCAGCACCCGTGGTTCCAGCGCGCTCGCCGCGCCGAGGCCGGCAGCCGCCATCGCGACTACTACGTGTGGAGCGACACGACCGAGAGGTACACCGACGCTCGAATCATCTTCACGGACACCGAGACGTCCAACTGGGCATGGGACCCGGTCGCGCAGAGCTACTACTGGCACCGCTTCTACTCGCACCAGCCCGATCTCAACTTCGACTCACCGGACGTGCGCCGGGAGATGTACAAGTTGCTCGACTTCTGGTTCAAACTCGGCGTGGACGGTGTGCGCCTGGACGCGATCCCGTACCTGTTCGAACGCGAGGGCACGAATTGCGAGAACCTGCCCGAGACGCACGAGTTCCTCAAGTCGTTGCGAGCGCACATGGACCAGCGTTACCCGGGTCGCATGTTGCTGGCCGAGGCCAACCAGTGGCCGGAGGACGCCGTTGCCTACTTCGGCGACGGCGACGAGTGCAACATGGCGTTCCATTTCCCGGTGATGCCCCGGCTGTACCTCGCGCTGCAGATGGAGAACCGGGCTCCCATCGTCGACATCTTGGAACAGACACCGGCGCTGCCCGACGGCTGCCAGTGGGCAATCTTTCTGCGCAACCATGACGAGCTGACGCTGGAGATGGTCACCGACGAGGAGCGCGACTACATGTACCGCCGTTATGCGGCCGAGTCGCAGATGCGCATCAACGTCGGCATTCGCCGCCGCTTGTCGACGCTGCTGTCAGACGACCGGCGCAAGGTGGAGCTGCTCAACGCGCTGCTGCTGTCGCTTCCCGGCACGCCGATCATCTACTACGGCGACGAGATCGGCATGGGAGACAACGTCTACCTCGGTGACCGCGACTCCGTTCGAACGCCGATGCAGTGGAGCGACGGCCGCAACGCGGGGTTCTCCGACGGCGACAACCAGCGCCTGTTCCTGCCGCTGATCACCGACAACCAGCACCACTACGAGTCGATCAACGTCGAGGCCCAACGGCGCAACCCGTCGTCGCTGTGGTGGTGGATGCGACGCATGGTTGCGATGCGCCAGCGCCATCCGGTGTTCGCCCGCGGTGAGATGAGGGTCATCGAGTCCGACAACAACAAGGTGCTCACGTTCCTGCGCACGATGCACGACCACGACCACGTCTTGGTCGTGGCCAACCTGTCTCGTCACGCGCAGCAGGTCAACATCCCGCTGCCGGACTACATCGACGTGCGCCCGGTGGAGCTCGCCGGTGGTGCGTCGCTGGCGGCGATCGACGCCCACGACTACCGGCTCACGCTCGGGCCCCACGACGTCTTCTGGCTGCGTTTGGCCGACGGTGCCCACGCCGGCGGCGAGCACGAACCGCCCGCAGCGACAATCGATCTGGAGCCGTTCACGCTGCCGCTCAACCGTCGCGCGACGACGGCGTTGCTGTCCGCGATGCGGCCGTATCTCGTGCAGCAACGCTTCTTCGGCGACCGCCACCGGCGGATCACGGACACGTCTGTGGTCGACGCGATCGAGCTCGACAACGGCCTCGTCTGGGTGCTGGTGCAACTCGACTTCGACAGCGGCGAGCCGGCGCAGTACTCGATCGTGCTCGGCGAGCGTGTCACCGACGACGGTCGGACCGTGATGAGCGTCGATGCCGGATTCGCCGCCGCTGTGGCGCGGCTGATCCTCCGCGGCGACAAGGAGTCGGGGCGACACGGGTCGCTCGTCGGCCGTTCGGTGCGCCGTCACGCGCCGCGCACGCTGGTCGAGCTGGATTCGCGCCCGCTCGGCGGCGAGCAGAGCAACTCCAGCAACCTGGTCGGCGACCGGTGGGTCCTCAAGCTGCTCCGCCGGGTGGAGCCTGGTGTGCACCCGGAAGAAGAGATCCTGGCTCACCTCAACCGCGTCGGCTTCCCGAACGCGCCGCAGCTGGCGGGCACGCTGCAGTACACGCCGACCACCGGGGCCGCTCCGGCCACGGCCGCGACCCTGGTCGCGTTCACACGCAGCGACGAGGAGGCCTACTCCGTGGCCGTCGATCAGGCCGCGCAGTTCCTGGAATGGGCCCAGGCCGTTCCCGATGCCGACCAGTCGGCTGCACCACAGCTCGGCATCGAGGGCGTGCCGCCGCAGCAGCTCGCCGAGGGTCTATCACGCGGGCTCGCCTTTGCCGACCTGCTCGGCCGGCGAACCGCCGAGCTGCACATCGCGCTCGCCAAGGGCGTCGACGACAAGCGGCTCGCGCCGGAGGCGTTCAGCGCTCATGCGCAGCGGTCGATGTACCAGTCGATGCGCAGCGAGTGCCGAACGACCGCTCGGACGTTGACCGCCGATTTCGACGCGCCGCGCATCGAGCGGGGCATCATGGCCCGCTGCGAGCAACTGCTCGGTGAGCAGATCGACGGGTACCGCATCCGCATCCACGGCGACCTGCACCTCGGCCAGATCCTGGTCCGCGCCGGCGAGATCACGTTCATCGACTTCGAGGGCGAGCCGAGCCGCCCACTCGGCGAGCGCTCGATCAAGCGCACCCCGCTCGTCGACGTCGCCGGGATGGTGCGCTCCTACGACTACGCCGCCCACCAGGCGCTCACGTCAGCGGTCGAGCGCGGTGCCGGTGATCGCGAGCACCTTGCGCCGCTGGCCCGCGCGTTCGAGAGCTGGTGCAGCCATCGCCTCGTGCAGACCTACCTGGAGACGATGGACGGCGCCGGCATCCTGCCGACGTCGCTGGACGACATCCGCCTGCTGCTCGACGTCGCGATCGCGCAGAAGGCGCTGTACGAGGTGCGCTACGAGATCGGCCACCGTCCCGACTGGGTCGGCGTCCCCCTCGGTGCCATCGAACGCATCGTCACCGACTCCCAACTCACCTGACCCCCGCTCTCTCAGGTTTCGCGCAGCGCGAAACCGGGGGAGGTCACGGGGTGTGGTGGACGAGTATCGCGACGCGGTCGTGGGCGAGGGACAGCGTCTCGCCGGACAGCACTGCGTCGGGGTCGTTGGTGAGCAGGATCTCGGCCTGTTCGCGCACGGCGATGTCGTGCGCGTCCCCGAGGTTGACGACGACGGTCAACTCGACGCGCTCGATGCGCAGCCAACCGAGCTCCTCGTCGACATCGACCGTGGTGGCCGCGACGCGACCATCGCGCAGAGACGGGTGCGTCGAACGCAGCGCGATCAGCGACCGGTACCAATCGAGGACGCGGCGATGGTCGGGTTCATCGCGTTCGTCCCAGCGCAGGACGGACCGCCGGTAGGTCTCGACGTCCTGCGGGTCGGGCACCTGCTCGGGCTCCCAACCGAACGCACCGAACTCACCGCGCCGGCCCTCGCGCACGGCGATGCCGACCTCGGGATCGGAGACATCGGTGAAGTACTGGAACGTGCTCGACGCGTTCCACTCCTCGCCCTGGAACAACAGTGGTACGAACGGTGACGTCAGCAGGATCGCCGCTGCGACCTCGACCCGCTCGATCGGCACGAGATGGCCGAGGCGTTCACCGACGGCTCGGTTGCCGACCTGGTCGTGGTTCTGGGTGAAGCAGACGAACCGGCTGCGGTCCATCTCGCCGACCGCCTGGCCGTGCGTGCGATGCCGTGACGGCGCGTACCGGCGACCGAAGACGTACACATCGCGCAGGGCGGCGGCGACGTCGCCAAGCCCACCGAAGTCGCCGTAGTAACCCTCGTGCTCGCCGGTCAGCGTGACGTGCACGCTGTGGTGGAAGTCGTCGGACCAGGCAGCGTCGAGGCCGTAGCCGTACGCCTCGCTGGATCGCACCAGGCGCGGGTCGTTGAGATCGCTCTCGGCCACGACCCAGACGGTGCGGCCGAGGCGGCGGCCGGCAGCGTGCATCTCCTCGCCGAGATCTTCCAGGATGTGCACCGCCGACTCGTCGTGCAGGGCGTGCACGGCGTCGAGGCGCAGCCCGTCGGCGTGATAGTCGACCACCCACTGCAGTGCGTTGTCGATGATGAAACGGCGGACCTCGTCGCTTCCCGGACCATCGAGGTTCACGGCATCGCCCCACGGCGAGTGGTAGGTGTCGGTGAAGTACGGGCCGAACTCGTGCAGCGAGTTGCCGACCGGGCCGAGGTGGTTGTAGACCGCGTCGATGATGACGGCGATCCGGCGGGCGTGGCACGCGTCGACAAGTCGCTTCAGACCGTCCGGCCCACCGTAGGCCTCGTGCGGTGCGTACAGGTTGACGCCGTCATAGCCCCAGCCGCGCGCGCCGTCGAACGTCGCGACGGGCATGACCTCGATCGCGTTCACGCCGAGGTCGACGAGCTCGTCGAGCCGCTCGATCACACCGTCGAAAGTCGCCGCCGGTGTGAACGTGCCGACGTGGAGCTCGTAGATCACGGCTGACGCGAGCGGGAATGACGTCCAGTCGTGGTCCGTCCACTCGAACGCCGCGTGGTCGACGGTCTGCGACCAGCCCTGCGGACCCTCCGGCTGGCGGGGCGAGCGCGGGTCGGGCAACGCACGCCCGCCGATCACGAACCGGTACCGGGAGCCGGGTTCGAGGTCGGTGCCGATCCACCAGCCGTCGTCGCCGGCCTCCATTGCCATCCGTCCGCCCGGTGTCTCCAGCTCGATCGATTCGACGTCCGGCGCCCAGACCGAGATCACGCAGAGGTCCTGACGAGCACAGCGAGATGGTAGGTGTTCGCGAGCGATGCCAACTCGAGTCGACCGCGCAGGTCGCCGGCGGTCGGGTCGAGGACGTTGCGCCATGTGCCGGCGGGCAGATCGACCACTGTGTCGTGCCAGCCGCCGCTCACGATGCGCAGCGGGCGGATCGGCGCGACGACGACGATGTCGCAGCCGCGTCCGAACGCGACGGTTGCATCGGCATCCTGCCCCGTCACCGCGAGCGGCTCGTACGTCGCATGCGGTCCGAGGAGCGAGTCGGTGTACTTGCGGCGCACATCCAGCAGCCGGGCAGTCAGCCACAGCTTGGCCCCGTCATCCAGTGGCGGCGGATCGGCGCGGTCGACGGCGCGCTGCAGCAGGTCGCGGCGCAATTGGTAGTCCACTGCCCGGCGGTTGTCGGGGTCGACCAGGCTGTCCGTGAACAGCTCGCTGCCCTGGTAGATGTCGGGCACGCCGGGCAGCGTCAGCTTCAGCGCGAGCTGGCTCAGCGAGGCGATGCCTGCGGCGGGGGAGAGTCGAGCCGACAGCTCGGCGAGCTCGGCCTGGAACGTCTCGTCGATGTCGAGTGTGTCGACGAAGGCGTGTGCGGCGCGTTCGAATCGGTCGTCGGGGTCGAGCCACGACGTGGCCCGCTTGGCCTCGCGCATCGCTTTGTCGAGGTAGGTGTGCAGACGTTCGACGGGCAGCGGATGAGCGCCGACGAGTGTCTGGTAGACGAGGTACTCCAGGTCGAGGTCGCGCAGGCCGTCCGGCCACCGGTCGGCATGACGTGCCTTCCAGCGCAGCGCGAGCTCGGTCCAGGTCTGAGGCATCTCACTGAGCAGCGCGATGCGGGCCCGCACGTCCTCGGAGCGCTTCGTGTCATGAGTCGTCGTCGAGACCATCGACATCGGGTGCTGCTGGACAGCGAGGGCGGTTTCGGCGTGGAACGCGGCCACCGTGCTGCCGAAGTGCGACGGGTCACTGCCGACCTCGTTCAGCGCGACGAGACGGCTGTAGCGATAGAACGTCGTGTCCTCCACGCCCTTGGCCATCGCTGGTCCGGTCAGCTGCTGCAACCGGGCTGCGATCTCGATCTCCGCCGGGTCGGTGGTGTCCATCCGCATGACCTGACCGAGCCAATCGAGAACGCGCCCGTCGACGTGGGGCAGCAAGCGGCGGCCATGGTCGATGGTCGACGCAATGACCTTCGCATCCTCGGCCGACAGTGATCCCGGCGTGACGTACGTGCGGTAGACGGGCATTGCCCGCAGCACCGCCTCGAACGCGTCGCGCAGATCGTCACGGCCGAAGTCGCGCAGACGCGTGTCGGTCGCGATGACGCGCAGCGACATGTCGACGAGGCGCGCAACATCGGCTGCCAGAACCCGGCGCAGCACGAGCTGCTTGCTCTCGTCCACGGTCTGAGCGTATGACGGGTAGTCGTCGCTGTGGCCGATGAACGTGGCATAGGCACGCGTCAGCGCGACTTCGCGACGCGGGTCCACGAACAGTGCGGTGATGCGCTGCATCGCGTCGTAGCCAGTGGTGCCATCCACCGGCCATTCGGGTGGGAGCGCCTCGCCCGGTTCGAGGATCTTCTCGATCACGATCCACGCGTCGGGCGCTGCTTCACGCAGCCGGCGCAGGTATCCGGCCGGGTCGCGCACGCCGTCGGGATGGTCGACACGCACGCCCTGCGCCACACCGTCGGCCACCCATTGCAATGCGCGTCGATGAACGGCGTCGAAGACATCGTCGTCCTCCACCCGAACGCCGATGAGCGTGTTCACGTCGAAGAAGCGGCGGTAGTTCAACGTGTGTTGCGCGGTGCGCCAATGAGCGAGGCGATAGTGCTGGCGCTCGAGCACCTCGTGCACCGAGCCGGCCCCGTCCAGCGACCCCGGGGCGAGGGGGAAGCGATGATCGAAGTAGCGCACCTCGCCATGCTCCGAATCGATGGTGATCTCGTTGCGGTCGAGCACGTCGCCGTAGGGGTCAGCGAGCACCGCCAGCACGACCCGGCCGCCGAGGGCGTCCCAGTCGATGTCGAAGAAGCGGGCGCTGTCGCTGGACCTGCCCTTGGCGAGCACGTCCCACCAGCGGTGGTTCCCGGGATCGGCGATCGACATGTGGTTCGGCACGATGTCGATGACCTGGCCGAGGTCGTTGTCGCGCAGCGCGGCGTGGAAGCGGGCGAGCGCTTCCTCGCCGCCCAACTCGCGGTTGGCGATGTCGTGATCGATCACGTCGTAGCCATGGTTCGAGCCCGCTGCTGCCTGCAGGTACGGCGAGCAGTACACGTGGCTGATGCCGAGCGAGCGCAGGTAGGGGAGCACGGCGACGGCGTCGTCGAAGCCGAAGTCGGGGGTCAATTGGAGTCGGTACGTGGCAATGAAGCGGCTGTCCGCCATGGAGCGGAACCTACCCGCCACGAGTTGTCGCCAAACCCGTGCCGGCCTCCGGGACGTGTGACATCGTGGACACATGCAGTTCCGCAAGAGTGGTGACGGGTTCATGCGGTGCAGCGACGGACATGTGCGGTGGGGAATGTTCGGGGCCGCAGGCGTGGTGTTCGTGGCGTCGGTGGCCGACGACCCAACCGTGATGCTGCAACTGCGCTCGGGCTTCGCCCACGAGGGCGGCACGTGGTCGTGCGCCGGCGGCGCGCTGGACGAAGGCGAGACAGCGCTGGACGGAGCCCTGCGCGAGGCGTCGGAAGAGATCGGGTCGGTGCCCGACAACCACCGTGTGCTCGGCCAGTACGTGTTCGAGCCGGCGACGGACTGGAGCTACACCACTGTGGTGGTCGAGGTCGACCAGCACTTCGGCGGCTCGATGAACTTCGAGACCGATGCAGTGGCTTGGGTGCCCGTCGCTGATGTCGTCGAGCGCCCGCTGCATGCCGGCTTCCGCGCCGCCTGGCCACACCTGCGCGCGATCATCGAGTCCGCCCGCCGCGGACCGTCAACTTCGTGACTGATCGTCACAGCGTTCCGGCGTCGAGCATCGCCAGCACGTCGCGTGCCCGGGCCCGCACGGCGGGCATGTCGCTGAGCTGCGCGCTGGCACGAACCTGGCGGACGATCCGGTGGTTGGCCGCCAGGCGGTTGCTGTGCCGGTCGAGGAAGTCCCAGTACAGCGTGGTGAACGGGCAGGCGTCGTCGCCGGTGCGTTGCCTGCGGTCGTAGCGGCAGCCCCCGCAGAAATCACTCATCCGGTCGATGTACGCACCGCCGGCCGCATACGGCTTGGTGGCCATCCGCCCGCCGTCGGCGTGCAGCGCCATGCCGATCACGTTCGGCAACATCACCCACTCGGCACCGTCGACGAACGAGGCCCACATCCACGTCGTCATCGCCCACGGTTCCACACCGGCGAGAAGTGCCAGGTTGCCGAGCACCATCAGTCGCTCGATGTGGTGCACCCAGCCGTGGGCAGAGAGGTTCGTGACGGTGTTCTCGACGCAGCGCATGTTGGTCGGTGCGCCCGTGAACGCAGGCGGGACCGGTCGCTGCGCGAGGAACACGTTCGACGACCGGTACTGGTCACCCCACAGCCAGTAGACGCCCCACACGTACTCGCGCCAGCCGATGACCTGGCGGATGAAGCCCTCGGCGCTGGCGATCGGGACGAGCCCGGACCGGTACGCGACCTCGACGGCGTCGCACACGTCACGCGGGTGTAGCAGTCCGACGTTGAGGTACTGCGCGAGCATCGCGTGGGCCAGGTGCCAGTTCGTCGACAGCATCGCGTCCTCGTGCGGTCCGAACGACGGCAACACTTCGTCGACGAAGTGATCGAGTCGACGCTGAGCCTCGGCGTGACTCGTTGCCCACAGCCCGATCGGCGCGTCGCCCCACAGGCCGTCGGGAAGATCGGCCAGGACGGCGCGGTCGACGTCGTCGAGCGGTGTCACCAACGGCTCCGGCCACTGTGGCAGCATCGACGCCTGCCCTGTCGGCTTCGGCGGCGGCTGGCGGTTCTCAGCGTCGTAGTTCCAGCGACCGGTGGCCGGCTGTTCGCCGTCCATCAGATACCCGAGCCGGCGTCGGTGCCATCGGTAGAAGTCCTCCATCCGCAGCGTCGTGCGCCCCGCAGCCCACGCCACGAACTCGTCGGGATGGCACAGGAACTGATTCGTCCGGACCAGCTCGACACCGCACCGTTCGAGCATGGCCCACCCATCTCGACTCGCCGGCTCCATCGCCACGACACGCGCCGGCGAGTGCCGGTCACGGTGTTCGGCGAGTCCGGCCGTGAGCGTGCGGGCACGGCGGTAGTCGACCGTGAAGCCATCCGCCCGGAGCGAGTCGGCGAAACGGCGCATCGCGGTGATCACGAAGTGGGCGCGCTGCACGTGCCAGCGCTTGGACGCGAGCTTGGTGGCGCTCTCGACCATCAGGATCGTGTCGGTGGCCGGGTCGGCGTCGGCCAGTGCCGAGCTCTGCCGATCAAGCTGGTCGCCCAACACCCAGATCGTGCGTCCGCCGGCCACGAGTGCGACGCTGCCACCGATCGCGCGCCGATGCCAACTGCAGCGCGGTCAGGCGGCACCACCCCGTGACGCGATGACCGGCCTGCAGTGACAGTTGCGCCGGCGTCAGCGACGCGGCGACCTCACCGAACTCGGCGTGCACCCGGCTGAACGCATCGACAGAAGGTCGTTCGCGTCGTTGTCCATACTGAACGCTATGCCCCGGCAACGGCCAGCCCGAACATCGAGCGCACCGTGGCGGCGGCCGCGGACGCGACCTCGTCGAACTGATCGAGCGTCTGGCCGTCCAGTGCCGCCTGACGGACCCCGGCGATCGCGTCCAGCGCCGACGCACGCTCGGCGCTGCTGAGCCACGGGGCACGGTCCATCGTCGATTGCAGATCGCTGCGCAGATCGTCGAGCGGTACGATCACGCCCCCGTCGAGGTCGTCGCTGCCGGCGAGCACCTGCTCGTACTCGATGCCGAGTCGTTCTAGCCCCGTCGCCAGGCGGTCGGCCGAGGTCTGCACCTGCGACACCCGCTCGTCGATCGACGGCACCTGCTGGCGACCGATCAACCAACCCAGGAAGAACGCCACGGCCCCGACAGCGATCGCGATTGCGAGCACCCGGCGGAAACGTTTGCCGGCGGACACGTACAGCGCCATCAGCGTTGCCTTCCGACGAGATAGGTGACATCGGCGCGCCCCTCGAACGGCGAGCTGGTCGAGCCGTCGGCGGCCAGTTCGAGCAACCGCCGGCCGTCGATGATCCACACCGTCGGGCGCAACGTGATCGGCCCGCGATGACGGGTGTGGCGCTCGATTGCCGAGGTGAGGTCGGATCCGTCGACCTGTTCTCCGGTCAACGAGATCGCCTCGTCGCCGTAGCGGTCGAGAACTTCGACGTGGTCGTCGTGGCTGCGCAGCCAATAGCGACCGGCGGCCGCGACCGTTGTGCCGTTGGTCGCCGCAGCGCGGAGTTGCTCGGCGGACACTTCGTCGCGGCCCGGCATCGCGCCCGATGCCAACCCCACCGCCCCGGTGGCGATGGCACGCACCGTGTTCCGCTCGGGCACTTCCTCGACTCGGACCTCGACGCTCGCCGGGCTCGCGCCGGCGGCGACCACTTCGGATTCCACGTCCGCCATCATCTCCTCCAGCACCGAGCGGTCGGCAATTGCAACAGTCCGTTCGCGCTCGGCGCGGATCAGCGACAGTGCGTCTCCGATCGACGAGATGACCTCCGCGTGATCGGGTATCTCCAGCGGCCAGCCGAGGCGCGCCGCCGAGTAGCGGGCCAAGCCGCCGGCCCCGCCCCCGACACCGACCAGTGACGGGCTGCGCAGCTTGGCCGACGCAGCGACGCCGAGGGCCAACTCGCACACTTCGTCACTCGCCGCGATCAGCATGTGCTCGGCGATGACGCGGGCCTCGATCTTCATTGCTGCCGCGACCACTTCGAACGCGGCCAGCGCTGCGTCGGGTGGGGCGTAGCAGTAGTCGCCCTCGTGGGTCACGCCGAGCAAGTTGGCTGCGCAGGTCGTGGTCAGCGCGACGCGCTCGCCGAACGAGGTCGTGATCGCGACGTAGTCGTCGGGGTCGCCGGGCAACGGCGCAAGGAACGCGACGGTCGCTCCAGCGAACCGATCGGCCGGCATCAGGCTGGCGTACTGCAATCCGGCGATGTGTGCCGACCGTGGCCCGATTCCGTGCACCCGACCTCTGTGCACTCGCAACATGGACCCGCCGGCCACACCGACCACGCGAACATCCACACTGCGTAGCGCGGTGGCGTGCGAGGCGACCCGCACGTACGACAGCGACGGCCGCCCGGCGCGGATCGCGGCGATGTTGGTTGAGGTGCCGCCGACTTCGAGCACCACCGCGTCGACCACGCCGGTGTAGCGCAAAGCTCCGGCCACCGATGCCGAGGGGCCGGAATAGAGCGTGCGCACCGGCGCAGCGCTGAAGCCGGCAAGGTCGGTCGCTCCGCCGTCGCTGCGCATCACCATCACCGGAGCCTCGATGCCGGCCGCCTTGACGCCATCGGCCACGAACGTCGCGGTGCTGACCGCGATCGGCAGGATGGAGGCGTTCAGCGCGGCCGTGATGGTGCGCAGCTCCAACCCGTAGAGCCCACTCAGGTCGGTGGACGTGCACACCGGCAGGCCGAGCTCGTTCGCCATCGCTGCGACTGCAACCTCGTTGCTCGCGTCGTCGGGCGAGAACGCCTCGGCCACGCAGACCGCGCCGACCCCGGCGTCGCGGAATCCGACCAGCGCAGCTCGCATCGCGGCGGCGGGCAGACCGTCGGTCACATCGAAGAAGGCGTGGCGGACGCGAAGCCGCTTACCCGGGGCCAGCTCCACGTCGCGCAGGCGGGTGCGCTTCTCGACGCGAGCCAGGTCGGGGCGGCGGCCCATCCCGATCACGCCGACCTCGGCCGCATCGCCCTCGATCAGCGCGTTCACGGCCTGGGTGGTCGAGTGCGTGACCAGATCGATGTTGGCCGCGCCGACTTCACGAGCCAGTTCGGTCACGGCGTGCACGACACCGGCCGCGACGCCACCGTGCGCGTCGTGAGTGGTCGACACGACGACGCTGGCGACGATGGCGCGCCCGGTCAACTCGACGGCGACCGCCTTCGTGAACGTGCCGCCGACGTCGACCCCGACCCGGACGCGCGTCATGTCGTCGCCGCAGCGCCCCGGCTGTGCTGCGGCCGGCGACGATTGCCGAGCGCGGGCTTGATCACGAACACGTACATCGCGCCGGCCAGGTAGATCGAAGCCAGCCCGGCCTGGGCCAACAGCGACGGCACGGTCGGCCAGACACCGGTTGCCTCGGCCAGGAAGATCGGCAGCCGGGGCCCGCTCGTGCGCCGGTAGGTGATGACGTCGGCGGCCTGCAGGGTCTTGACCGCGTTGCCCAAGAACGCGACCGACGTGGCCATCACCATCGTGACGGCGACGTTCATGAATGTGCGCACCGGCAGCTTGCGGCCGAGCCTGAAGACGGCGAGCGCGACCCCTGTGAGCGCGATGAGGGCGAGGCCGATTCCGAGCAGGATGTAGCCGCCGAGACCGTCGCCGAAGGAAAGCAGCGACTGGTAGAACAGCGCGGTCTCGAAGCCCTCGCGGTACACCGCGGTGAATCCGACCGCGACGAGCGACGCTGTGGAGCCGACCGAGATCGCGCTCCACAGGCGCGCCCGCACGAACTCCATCCAGCGGTTGTGCTCGATCCTCGCAATCAGCCAGAACGACACGTAGAACAGCACCGCGACGGACACCAACGCGACCACCGCTTCGAGGACCTCGCGCCCGACCGGGATGAGCCGGAACAGCGTCGGCATCAGCAGCACCGTGATGACGGTGGCCACCGCGGCCAGCGCCACGCCGCCGAGGATCGGCTTGATGAAGTGCGGGCTGCGTGCCGCCTCCAGGTAGCCGAGCAGCACCGACAGCAACAACACGATCTCGAAACCCTCACGGAACAGGATCAGGAACGACTGCGACGTGACGAGCGCGGGTGCACCGATGCCGGCATCGGTGATGGTGCGCTCGGCTTCGTCGAGCATGCCGCGCAGCACGATGATCTCGTCGCGGATCTCGTTGATCGGGCGGTCGTCCTGGATCGCCGTGCGGATGGCTGCGAACTGGAACTCGGCCGCCACCGTCAGCTCGTTGTCGGCGACGCGCAATGGCGTCTCGACGAGCTCGAAGTGCGTCAGGTAGCCATCCTTGGCCTCGGCCAGGGCGCGGTCGGTCTCGCCCGATTTGATCAACGCGAGGGTCTGGTCGATCGACTGTCGGGTCTGGTCGAGCAGCCGGATCGCCTCGTCGCGTGACACTCCTCCGGCGGCTGCCGCCCGGGCCGGGGCGAAGAGCGCGGTCAACGCCACGAACGCCGCGACAACGCCGAGCAGGACGCGATGGCCGGAACGTAGGTGTGTCAGGCGCATGGCCATCAGCCGTCCGGATCAGCCCGGGTGCGCCGCAAGGTACGCCGCAGCGGTGGTCGACATCTTCGCGGTGGCTTCGGTCATCGCCGCGCTGTCCTTGTCCTGCGCGGCGCTGTTGAACGCATCCAGTGCTTCCTCGCTGGCCAGGTACGAATCAGCGGCCTTGTCCTTGACCGTGGCTTCGAAACCGAACCACAGCGCCTCGACCTCGTCCAGCGCGGCGGAGTCGACGCCGGCCGCGCTCGCGGACAGCTCGGTCATCTTCGCGATCAGGTTGGCGTAGCCGGTTGCTACCTCGGCGTCGCTGACGACGACGTAGCTGGCGACGGGGGCAGATTCGTCGCCGGCAGTTTCGGTGCTGGAGGCGGCCTTGTCCTCGTCGGACCCACATGCTGCGAGCAGCGAGGAGGTGGCGATCAGGGCCAGGGCGGCGGCAGTGGTGCGGTTGAAGCGTCTCGTCACGAGAACTGAGCATACCGGACGCTGTTAGGCCAACCTAATCAGGTGAACAATCGGTACGAGACTGCGTCGGGCAACGCCGTGATCACCACGTTCCGACTGCGCCGCTCGTCTCAACGTCAGCGCCGCGGAATGGTCAGTTCAGCGCACCACTGACGCTGTCGGCCACGGAGTGCGCTGCGCTGCTCAGCGTGTTCGTCGCCCGTGATGCCGCATGGCGCCCTGACCAGAACACGGATGGACGACCACCGGTGTCGAGTGCGGCACCGAGGAGGCCGCCGAGCATGCTCGCGTTCTTGGCGAACTGGATGATCTGCTGCTTGCGCTGCGACGGCTCCTCGATCTCCCAGAAGCGGTGGCCGACCAGTGTCGTCGGCACGAGCGAACCGGCCAGAGCGAGCGCAGCGACGCGGGGTACGACACCGAGCGCGAGCAGTGCGCCGCCGGCGATCTGCACGCCGGCATTCAGCTTGACCAATTGCAGCGGGTCGGTCGGCAACCCGACCTTCTCGGCGATCGGCACCGCGAACTCTTGCGCCTTCGGTACTGCAGCTTTGGGTTCACGCAGCGTCGCCACGCCGCCGACGATGAATGCCGACCCGAGGAGGGCGTGGCTGAGAGTACGAGGTCCGAACATGACGCCTTTGTACCCGAACCGTGCGCCGATCACACGTATCCGAGTGGCGCGGCGGTGCTCCTTATGACGCATGGACTCGAAGAAGGTGGTGTGGGGCGGCGTCGCGATCGTGATCCTGGCCGCGTTGGATCTGCTCGCTGCGTTCTTGGCCAAGGAGTTCTCGATCCGGCCGCGCTGGGTCGTGTTCGCCGGTGGCATCGTCGCCTTCGCGGTGCTGTTCGTCGTCTACATCAAGAGCCTGGCCGTGACCGAGCTGTGGATCGTGACGTTCGGGTGGGTGGTGCTGCTCGAGATCGGCGTGCTGCTCGTCGACCGCATCCACTTCGGTACGTCGATACCGCCGCACAAGTACATCGTCGCGGCGATGATCGTCGGGTTGCAGGTCGTGCTGCTCTTGCCACTCGGCAGATCTGCACACGGCGACGAGATCGTGGCCAACGAGCCGATGCAACGCATCGACCGCGAGATCACCCCGCCGTGACGAGCACCAGATGCCCTGCGGTCGCAGCAACGATGGCCGGCACCCCGACGCGCGCCGCCGCCGCGGTGTAGCGCCTCGCGCGCACGTGTGACCGACGATCCATCGTCGCCCGCGGCAGCGAGCGACGCCCCGCCGCCCCACCCGCCGGCTGCGCCCAGGTACACGATTCGAGCAGTGCCACCTGGGCAGGCGAGGGCGATGCCCCGTCGCGACGGCATCGATCCGTCCGCCGACACAACTGCTGTGGTTTGGAGGCACGGCCCGGCGGGTACGGGCGCTCGTTCACGTCCGGATGCGTCTCCTGTGCGCAACGCTCGTCTTGACGGGTTGCGTCGATCACATGGTCGGTCCGGCGCGCACGCAGGACGACTTCGATCGCAAGGCACGGACCACGGCGTCGGCGGCGCGGTCCACCGTGGAGACAGTGCGGCTCGTGGCCGAGACGGCGTCGGACGGAAACGCGTTCGGCCCGTACAGCGGCGTGTCGGTCTCCGAGCAGGAGGACACGCTGACCGAGATCCAGGGCGACTTCAACTCGATCCAGCCGCCGAACGGCACGTCCGACGACATGCGTGCCGAGCTGAACGAGATCCTCACCGCATCGCTGCACCATGTAGCCGCGGTTCGCATCGCAATCCGGCGCGGCGAGCTCCGTGCCGCGGCCGACGTTGCCCAGCCGTTGGCCGCAGACTCCGACGCATTGACCGCGTTCTTGGACGAGCACGCATGAAGCGCGTCCTCGGTGTCGCACTGGGTGTCCTGACGGCCATCGGCGGGTTCGTCGACATGGGCGACCTCGTCGCCAACGCCGAGACGGGCGCGCGGTTCGACATGAACTTGGCGTGGGTGGTGGTCGTCGGTGGCATCGGCATCGTGCTCTATGCCGAGATGAGCGGCCGCGTCGCGGCACTGTGCGGCCGGCCCGTGTTCGACCTCGTCCGCGAGCGGCTCGGCCCACGCTTCGGACTCGCCAACCTGATCGCGTCATTCTTCATCAACTTCCTCACGCTGACCGCGGAGATCGCCGGTGTTGCGCTCGCGCTGTCGCTGGTCTCCAGCGTCAACTACCTCCTGCTCATCCCGATCGTCGCGTTCCTGGTCTGGCTGGTGTGCTGGCGGATGCCGTTCCAGATGATGGAGCGCGTCTTCGGCCTGCTCGGACTGTGCTTGCTCGTGTTCGCAGTGACGCTGTGGAAGATCGGGCCGGACTGGAACCAACTGCTCAGCGAGGCCTCGCACCCACACGTGCCCGGTAGCGAGAGCGTGTTCACCTACGCCTATTACGGCATCGCCCTGTTCGGCGCGGCGATGACGCCGTACGAGGTGTTCTTCTTCTCCAGTGGGGCTGTCGAGGACGGCTGGACGAAGAAGGACCTCGGCGAGAACCGGGCCAACGTCCTGATCGGCTTCCCGCTCGGCGTCGTGCTGTCACTGGCGATCATGGCCAGCGCCCACCTCGTGCTCGCGCCGCGCCACATCAGCGTCGAGCAGCTCTCTCAGGTCGCGCTGCCGGTGGCGAGCGCGGTCGGCCGGGTCGGGCTGGCAGTCGTCATCATCGGCATCTTCGCAGCCACGTTCGGCGCGGCGCTGGAGACCGCGCTGTCCGCCGGGTACGTGGCCGCGCAGTACTTCGGTTGGCCCTGGGGCAAGCGCCGCTCGCCGCGCAACTCGGCCCGCTTCCACATCGTCGTCGTGCTGACTCTGCTCGGTGCAGCGCTGTTCGGCATCACCGGTGTGGATCCGGTGAAGGTGACCGAGTACTCGATCGTGCTGTCCGCAGCCGCGCTGCCACTGACCTACTTCCCGATCCTGGTCATCGCGAACGACCCGAACTACATGGGTCCCGATCACACGAATGGTCGCGTCGTGAACGCGCTGGCGACGGTGTACCTCGTGATCTTGCTGCTCGTGGCTGTCGCCACGATCCCGTTGATCATCATCACCAAGGGAGGTTCGTGATGGCGCACGACCGTGTGCTGCACGCCACGCTCGACCTGCTCGATCGGCAACTTCGCGACCGCAACGGCGTGCTCTGCGGCAACGTCGACGACGTCGAGATAGAGATCGACGACGCCAGCGGTCAGCCTTACGTGGCGTCGATCGTCACCGGACCCGGAGCTCTCGCGTACCGCCTCGGGCTGCGCCGCCTGGGGACGTGGTTGGAGCGCGCCAGCACCGGCCTGCACGATGCCGGCGATGCACCGCTGGACGATCGAATCCATGTGCCGATCGAATTCGTGACCAGCATCGGTCCGACCATCGAGCTGGCGATCCATGCCAAGCAGCTCGCGTCGTACGACACCGAGCAGTGGTGGGTCGATCACGTGATCACCCACATCCCGGGGAACGACAGCCGTGCGACTGAGTGACCTGCTCACCTGCGAGGTGGTCGATTCCGACGGAACCGTCGTGGGTACGGTGAACGACGTGCGCCTCGTCCGCGACGGGCGGATGCGTGTCGACGCGCTGATCGTCGGCTCCGGCGGGCTCGGCATCCGCCTCGGTTACATCCGCAACGGCGTACGCGGCCCGTGGCTGCTGGCCAAGGTCTTCTCCCGGCTCGAGCGTCGGGCGCGGCTCGTCGACGCGGCCGATGTCGGCTCATGGTCAGTCGCCGAGCACCGTTTGACGCTTCGCGTCGGCGCGACCGTGCAGCCCTACGCCTGATCGCCGGCAGCAGGCGAACTGCGCTCGATGGCGGTCGACGGGCGCAAGAACACCAGCGCCAGCACCGACGTGGTCAGCATCACCATCGCGCCCACCGCGTAGGCGGCGCGCACCGTTGCGAGCCCGGCGACCAGTGCGCCTGTGCCGGCCCCGAACGGCTGACCTCCCCACGACACCATTCGCCCGAAGACGTTGACGCTGGAGCGCAGATCGTCGGGCGACGCGAGCTGGCGGTACGTGATGCCCGTCGTCACCGTCAGCCCGTTGGCCCACGCGAACACGATCAATGCCGCACCGGCGACGACCCAGTTCGTCACCGCCGTCATCGTCACGGTCATGAGCGACGCGACCAGAATGGTTGACGGGGTGATCCACTTCACCCTCGCCGGCGTGAACACGCGAGCGAAGATGATGCCCGCCACCAACGCGCCGACTCCCGTCGCGCTGTACAGCAGGCCGACCCGCGCACTTCTGCTCGGCAGGTCCAGCCGCTCGACGGCGTACGGCACGAGCAGGCCGATCACGATGCCGAAGCCGAACGAGTTTCCGAAGCCGGTCAGGAACAACGTGCCGACGGTCCGGTTGGCGCGCACGAACCGGAACGCGCGTCCGATCTGCTTTCGGATCTCCAACTTGCCGGGCGTGGGTGGACCCTCGCGGAACGTGGAGCGGATGGTGCGCTGGATGAGCGCGGCGACGAAGAAGCTGCCGGCGTCGACCCACACCGCGTTCGTCGGGCCCATCAGCGCGGCCAACACGCCGCCGAGCGCCGGACCGAGCACCTCTGCGGCTGACACGATCGAGCCGAGCAACCCGTTCGCCGCCGCGAGCCGATCGGTGCCGACCAGCGCGGGTACCGCGCCGAACACAGCCGCGTCGGAGAACACGAACGCCGTCGCGGCCAGCAGACCGACGACGTAGACGTGGGCAACGGTCAAGACGCCGAACTCGTGGGCGATCGGGATGGTGGCGACCAGCAGCCCTTCGACGACGTGACCGCCGATGATCAGGCGACGCCGGTTCCACCGATCGGCCACGGGTCCGGCAACCACTCCGAACAGCAGGTACGGCACGACGCGTAGCGCGAAGACCCCACCCGTCAATGCGTCGGAACCGGTCGTCTGGTAGACGACCAGCGGCAGCACGACCGTGCTGACCGCCGTGCCGGTGACCGAGACGCCGTCGGCAACGGCCCAGCGCACGAACGCCCGCTCATCGCGCAGCGACGAAGCCGATCGCCGCTCGACCTCGCCCCCGGAACGCACCTCGGCAACGTATCAATCGACGGTCAGCGGCCCCCCGTGTCGACGTCGCACGCGGCACCGTCGGCGCCGATGACGTTCACTCGCCGATGTCTTCGTTCCAGATCTCGGGGTGGCGGTCGATGAAGCCGGTGAGCATGTCGATGCAACGCGGGTCGTCGAACAGCACGATCTCGACGCCGTGCTCGCGCAGCCAATCGTGCCCCCCGCAGAACGTGCGGGCCTCGCCGATCACGACGCGGGAGATGCCGAACTGGCGGACCAGACCGCTGCAGTACCAGCACGGCGACAACGTGGTGACCATCGTCGTGCGGCGGTAGCTGCGCTGCCGCCCGGCGTTGCGGAACGCGTCCGTCTCGCCGTGCACCGACGGGTCGTCGTGCTGGACGCGACGGTTGTGGCCGCGACCGAGCAGCACGCCCTCGGCGGAGAACAGTGCGGCTCCGATCGGGATGCCACCCTCGGCCAGCCCAGCGCGGGCCTCCTCGACGGCAATGTCGAGCATCTCTGCGTCCGTGATCATCGGAGGATCTTGTCACCTGCGTTTGCGGCGTGAGCGGATTCGTCGCGGATCGGGCGAGCGGGTTCCCAGACTGCGAGCGGAACGACGAATCGCACCGTCGCGCCACCGCCTGGTGTGTCGGTCAGCTCGATGTGGCCTCCGTGGCGCTGCGCCGCGTCCACGACGAGCCCGAGCCCGTGACCACTGCCGGCGCTGCCTTCGGTGTGCGTCGCCGCGTTGCCGCGCACTCCCGACCGCAGCACGAGATCGCGTTCGGACGCGCTGATGCCGATGCCGGTGTCGCGAACGGTCACGATCGCCGCGGCGCCACGCCGGCTGACCGTCGCCGTGATGCGTCCACCTCGCGGCGTGTACTTGATCGCGTTCTGCACGACGTTGGCGATCGCGTCGTCCAGCACGGCGGCATCGCCGAGCACCGCGAAGTCCGCCCCGGTGCGCCCCGCGAAGTCGATCGTGACGCCACCCCAGCGGGCGAGCGGTGCGTTGCGCCCGACGACCTCGGCGGCGAGCGCGGCGATGTCGACGACGTCGGCGCGCAGCTCCCAGCGCGCCGGGTCCAACTCGGCCAGGTCACGGCCGAGCTGGTCCAGACGATCGATCTGCGTGGTCACGACATCAGCCAGCGCGGCACGACGCTCGCCGGTCAACGCGTCGTCGGCAAGGTCGTCGACGCGAAGGCGCAGAACCGGCGCATACCGCCTCGGCATCGGACCGTCGAGCAGTGACCTGATCCGCATCGTCGCCTTCTACATCGTGGCTGTCGTGTACATCTCGTTCTGGCTCGCGCTGTCGCTGCTGCTGTCCGTCGCCAGCCGGCGGGCGGCCACCGCTGCGCTCGCCGCGATCGCGGTCTGGCTCGTTCTGACGCTGTTCGCCGGGCTGATCGCCGGCGTCATCGCCGACACGGTTCACGACGTCCCCGCTGACGCGACACAGGCCCAGGTCCTGGCGAATGCTCGCCTCGAGCTGACTGTCCGGCGCTTCTCGCCGGACCAGCTCTACAAGGAAGCGACGGGTGTGCTGCTGAACCCGTCTCGTCAATCGACCGGCATCGTCGTCGACGCGCCTGATGCGCTCGCCCTTCCCAGCAGCCTGCCGCTGGATCAGAGCCTGTTGCTGGCCTGGTGGCAGCTCGTCGTACTGATCGCGGGCTGCATCGTCACGTTCGCCGCGGCCTACTTGCTGTTCATGCGACAAGAGGTTCGAGCATGATGAGCGTGCTACACCGTCGGGCGCGGCTGTCGCCGACAGCCCCGGCGATGCTCGCCCTGGCCACCGACGACGGCCGGAGCGACTGACGACCAGACGGTCAGGTCGTCGAGCGTGAAGCCATCGATCACGATCGGGCTGATGTGCGCCGACTTGCCGCGATCCGGGAAAGATTGGCGTCGGGTGCGTTACACGACCGCGCGGGCCAGCGCGCCGTGGCTGTCGAGGATGCGCAGCGTGTCGTCACGCGATCCGGGTGGCACGGTCAGCAGCACACGCTCGACACCGTCGGACTCCAGCGACCGGAACGAGTCCACGTCGGGTCGCGCGTCGGTGACCGTGACCGACAGCGTCGCCGGGTCGCGACCCTGGCGGGCGGCCTCGTCGTACAACAGCTGCAGGCGCGATGCGATCGACGACCGCGCCGACACTGGCATCCAGCCATCGGCCAGCAGGCACACCGCGTTGAGCAGGCGGGGGCCCCATCCGCCGCCGATGAGGATCGGCGGATGTGGACGCTGCACCGGCTTCGGCCACGACCAGCTCTCCTCGAACTGAACATGTTGTCCGTGGAACGCAGCCGTCTCCTGCGTCCACAGCATCTTCAGTGCCTCGATCTTTTCGGCCACGATGTCCCACCGCGACGTGTAGTCGACGCCGTGGTTCGCCATCTCCTCCCGGTTCCAGCCGAAGCCGATGCCGAAGATCATCCGCCCGCGGGACAGCCAGTCGACCGTCGCGACCTCCTTCGCCAGCTGCAGCACGTCACGTTGCGCGGGCAGTGCGACGCACGTGCCGATTCGCAGCGTGGACGTCACGGCGGCCGCTGCGCCGAGTGCGACGAACGGGTCGATCAACCGTTTGTAGATGTCGGGCAGGGGAGCGTTGTCGGTGCTGCCCGGCCACGGCGAACGGCGGCTGGTGGGGATGTGCGAGTGGTCGGGGAACAGCAGGCTCTCCAAGCCGCGCTGCTCGCACGCCACCGCCAATTCGTCGGGCGGGATCGTCTCGTCCGAGCAATACAGCGCGATGCCGACCTTCATCGGATGGATCTCATCGGATCGGCGTCGCGCGGTCGGGCAGATCGGCGTACTGCGCGCGCAGCTCGGCCTTGAGCACCTTGCCGCTCATGTTGCGCGGGAGCGGCTCGGAGCGCACGACCAAGTAGCGCGGGGTCTTGAAGTCGGCGAGGACATCGGCGCATGCGGCCAGCACCTGAGCTGCAGTCGGCCCCTCGCCGTTCGACACAGCGATCACTGCGGGCGTCTCGCCCCACCGTGTGTCGGGCACGCCGATCACGGCCAGCTCCACCACGCTCGGCAGCGTCGACAGCTGGCGCTCGATCTCGGCCGGGTAGACGTTGAGGCCGCCGGAGATGAGCATGTCCTTGGCTCGATCGACGACGAAGAAGTATCCGTCGGCGTCCATCGTGCCGAGGTCGCCGGTGTGACACCAACCGTCGCGCAGCGCAGCCGCACTGGCTTGCGGGTTACGCCAGTAGCCGGCCATCACCTCCGGCCCGCGGATCACGATCTCACCGACCACGCCCGGCGGGCAGGGCCGGTCATCGGCATCGACGATGCGGGCCTCGCTGTGCATCGCCGGCACACCGCAGCTGCCGGCGCGCGACATCGACTGGTGGTATGGCAACGTGATGCCCGATGCGCTCACCTCGGTCAGCGAGTACGTCTGCGTCATCGTGATGCCGCGTTGCAGGTACGTCTGCAGCAGGGGTACGGGCACGGTCGCGCCGCCCGACGAGGCACAACGGATCGAGGAGATGTCGGTGGATTCGAACGCCGGGTGCTGGGCCATCTGCTGGAACAACGTCGGCACGGCCATGAACACCGAGATCCGCTGCGACTCGATCAGGTGCAGGGCGCGGCCCGCTTCGAACGTGGGCTCGAGCACGAGCATCGCCCCGGAGAACAGCGCGACCATGCCCAGCGCGAGGCCACCCGTGAACGCGAGCGGGAACGGCAACAGGATGCGGTCGTGAATGTTGATGCCACCCTGCAGCGCCCGGCACATCGACGCATAGAACCAGCTGCGGTTGGTGAGCACGGCACCCTTCGGGTCGCCCGTGGTACCCGACGTGTAGCAGATGAACAGCGGGTCGTCGGGGTCGATCGAGACGGGTGGTGGCGTGCCGCCGGGCACCCGCAATGCGGTGAGCGATCCGTCGTCGGCGTCGAGCACGAGCATCGACGGCTTGTCGGCGCGGGCCATCGACAGCCCGGCCACCAACGACGATTCGGTGACCACGGCGGCACAGTCGGCATTGCCGACGACGTAGGCCAGTTCGGGAGCGGTGAAGCGCAGGTTGAACGGCGCAGCGATCGCGCCGAGCTGCATGCACGCGGCCACGACCTCCAGGAACTCGGGGCGGTTGGACATGACCAGGCCGACCCGGTCGCCCTGCCCGATGCCTCTCGCCGTGAGGCCGGCCGCGATCTCGCCGGCTGATTGGTTCAACTCGCGCCACGTGACGTCTCGGTCGCCGAATCGGATCGCCGTCGCGTCGCCCTGCCAGCGTGCCCAGTAGCGGATTGTGTCACCGAAGATCATTCGATACCCCCGGCCGGAGGGTAGTCGGATCAACCAGAATGACGAGATGCCAGCGCACTCGTCGTCGACAACTCCCGATGGCGCGCTTGACGAGGACATCCGCCTGCTCGGGCGGCTGTTGGGCGAGGTGATCGCCGAGCAGGCCGGTCTCGATGTGTTCGACGTGATCGAGCGACTGCGCCGGCGGGCGGTCACCGAGCGACGCTCCGGCAACGACTCGATGGCCGGCCTCGACGACATCCTCGCGGGCATCGACCCGGACACGGCCGTGCACGTGATCCGTGCGTTCAGCTGGTTCTCGCTGCTCGCCAACATCGCCGAGGACGTGCACCATGCCCGCCGTCGCCGTTTCCACCGTGGTGCCGGCTCCCCGGCCCAGCCGGGCAGCCTCGACCACGCCGTCGACACGCTCATCGCTGCCGGATCGAGCGCGGCCGACGTCGTCGCCACCTTGTCGCGCGTCGAGATCAGTCCCGTGCTCACGGCTCATCCGACCGAGGTGCGGCGCAAGACCATCCTCGACACGCAACGCCGCATCGCCGACCTGTTGCAACTGCGCGACCGGATGGCCATGGACGACGTCGAAGCCTCCGAGTGGGAGCAGGAGCTGCGCCTGCAGATCCTCACCCTCTGGCAGACCGCGCTGCTTCGACTCTCCAAGCTGCGTGTGCGCGACGAGATCTCCGAGGCGCTGCGCTACTACGACCTCACGCTGTTCGAACAGATCCCGGCGCTGCAGTTGGCGGTGCAGCGGCGGGCTGACGAATTGGATCCGGGCCACGAGCGTCACCTGCGGCCACTCGTGCGGATGGGTTCGTGGATCGGCGGTGACCGCGACGGCAATCCGTTCGTCACGGCCGACGTGTTGCGCATGGCCGTCGACCAGCAGGCCACCACCGCGCTCGGCCGGCACCTCGGCGCGCTGTTCGACCTGTCCTTGGAACTGTCCATGTCGTCGCGCCTCGTGACGCCGAGCGACGCGTTGAGCGTGCTCGCCGACGAATCCGGCGACGACTCGCCCTTTCGCGCGGATGAGCCCTACCGCCGCGCACTGCGCGGCATGCATGCCCGCCTGGCCGCAACCGCGTTCGCTGCGCTCGGCACCGTGCCCGGACCGCGCCCAATCGGCGAACGGCCGCCGTACCGCTCGCCCGACGAGTTGCTGTCCGACCTCGACGTCGTCGACGCATCCCTGCGCTCCCACGGGGCCGCTGCCCTTGCCGACGCGTTCGTCGTGCCGACGCGCACGTCGATCGAGGTGTTCGGCTTCCACCTCTGCACGCTCGACCTGCGCCAGAACAGTGACGTGCACGAGCGTGTCGTCGACGAGTTGCTGCACCATGCCGGCGTGACGCCGCGATACCGGGCGTTGGACGAGGCCGAACGCATCGGTGTGCTCCGCGGCGAGTTGGCCACGCCGCGACCTCTCGTCAGCCGCACCGTCGAGTACAGCGACGAGACCCGCGGGGAGCTGGCCATCGTCGAGACCGCGGCCGACGCGATCCGCCGCTTCGGTCCGATGATCATCGGGCACTACGTCATCTCCAAGTGTCAGTCGGTCAGCGACGTCCTCGAGGTCGCAGTCATGCTGCGCGAAGCCGGCCTGTTCCGGCCTGGAGACGAGCCGTTGCTGGCGATGGACATCGCGCCCCTGTTCGAGACGATCGACGATCTGACCGGCGCAGCGCGCACCATCGACACGCTGCTGGCGATCCCCGAGTACCGCGAGTGGATCGATGCGTGCCGGAGCGGATTGCAGGAGGTGATGCTCGGTTACTCGGACAGCAACAAAGACGGCGGCTACCTGGCCGCGAATTGGGCTCTGTACCGAGCACAGGCCGAGATCGTCGAGGTCACCCAGCGCGCAGGTGTGCGGCTGCGGTTCTTCCACGGCCGCGGTGGCACGGTCGGCCGCGGCGGTGGACCGAGCTACGAGGCGATCCTGGCCCAGCCGCCCGGTGCGGTTGACGGCACTCTGCGCCTGACCGAGCAGGGCGAGGTCATTGCCGCCCGCTACGCCGACGGCAATCTGGCCCGGCGCAGCCTGGAGTCGCTCGTCAGCGCGGCCGCGGAGGCGACGATCGCTGGCGATGCCGCACCCGAGGATCCGGCCTACTTCGCGGCGATGGACGCGCTGGCTGATCGCTCGCTGGCCGTCTATCGCCATCTCGTCTACGAGACACCCGGGTTCGCCGGCGCGTTCCGGTCGCTGACCCCGATCCGCGAGATCAGCACGCTCAACATCGGCAGCCGTCCCGCATCACGCACCAGTTCGGACCGGATCGAAGACCTGCGCGCCATCCCGTGGGTCTTCAGCTGGAGCCAGACGCGCATCATGCTGCCCGGCTGGTACGGCGCCGGCACCGCGTTCGACGAGTGGGGTTCTGCCGGGGAACACGAGCAGCAGCTACGCCGCATGCATCGCGATTGGCCGTTCTTCCGCACAGTGTTGTCCAACATGGGCATGGTGATGGCCAAGACCGACCTGCACATCGCCGCTCGCTACGTCGATCTCGTGCCCGACCGCGACCTAGCTGCGCAGATCTTCGATCGCATCTGCGCCGAGCACGCGCTCTCCGTGGAGTGGGTCCGACGCATCACCGGCGATGAACTGCTCGGCGACAACCCGTCGCTGGCGCGCAGCATCAACAACCGCTTCCCGTATCTGGACCCGTTGCACCACCTGCAGGTCGACTTGCTCCGCCGGCTGCGCAACGGCGACGACGACGAGATGGTGGTACGTGGCATCCAACTCAGCCTGAACGGTGTCGCCGCCGGCCTGCGCAACAGCGGCTGAGCACGAAGGACATCCGCCCAGCCGCCGATTTTGACCGTGCGGAGCGGGCCGGCTCGTTCCGTCGAGGTCGGCTCGACGCCGTCATCGTTCGGTTCCAGCGGCTGCTGGACGACGTGAGTTCGTGCCCGACAACGGCGTCGTCAACTGACCGCAGTCAACGAGGTTCGTCGACGAGGAGGTCGACACTGAGCGCGAGCGCGGTGGCGATCGCCGCAGCGCGCTCGACGACGGCGCTGAAGTAGGCCGTCGCGTGCGCCCCGTTCAGCATCGGCGGATCGCCGAGAGAGGCCAGCAGCGCGCTGGGCTCGCGAGGCGCAGGGATCGGTTCGACCTCGGGGATCGCTCCCGTGGTGCGCCAGATGTCGTTCGCGTGCTTCGACTGCTGCGACTTGCGGTTGCGTTGGTTGCCGCGCTGGTTCGAGTTGCGGTTCACTCGTCGCCCTCCAAGAGCTCGTCGGGGCGCAGCCCGAGCGCCTGGCGAAGTTGGTCGGTGCTGAGGTCGGCGAGCGAGCTGGACTTGGGCAGCACGAGGTTGGCGATGTGGCGCTTTCCGGCCACGACCTCCTCGACGCGCTCGTCGATCGTGCCGGGGCACACCAGGCGGTGGGAGATGACCGTCTTGCTCTGGCCGATGCGCCAGGCCCTGTCGCGAGCCTGGTCCTCGACGGCCGGGTTCCACCAGCGGTCGTAGAGCACGACGTGGTTCGCCGCGGTCAGGTTGAGTCCGGTGCCGCCGGCCTTCAGCGACAGGACCAGCGCTCCAGCACCCGACCCGGCCTGGAACTCGGCGACCAGCTTGTCGCGCACGCCGCGAGCCAGGCTGCCGTCGTAGCACGCGATGTCGGTACCGGTGAACGTGCTGAGATGATCGGCGAGCTTGCGCCCCCACGACGCGAAGTGGGTGAAGACCAAGATGCGCTCACCGGCCGCGAACACGGACTCGACGATCTCCTCCAACCGGGCCAGCTTGCCCGACCGTCCGGCGAGCGGCATGCCGTCGTCACGGTAGGCAGCGGGGTGGTTGCAGATCTGCTTGAGCGCGGTGATCGCAGCCAGGATCGCGCCCTGCTTGACCTCGCCGTCGTCATTCTCGACGTTGGCAACGAGCTCGTCGAGCACCGCCTGGTAGAGCCCGATCTGTTCGGGTGTCATCGTGCAGTGATCCAGCTCGTCGATCTTGTCGGGCAGTTCCCGGGCGACCTCGGGCTCGGACTTGGTGCGACGGAAGAGCAAGATGCCATTCAGTGCCCGCAGCGCCGCGTCACCGTCGCCGGCCATCTGGGCGATGAACGACGGTCGCGAGCCGACCAGACCCGGATTGGTGAAATCGAGGATGGCCCACAGGTCGCCCAGCCCGTTCTCGATCGGTGTGCCCGTGAGCGCGAGTTTGGTGTGCGCGTTCAGCCGGCGCAGTTGCTGCGCGGTGTCGCTGGCCGGGTTCTTGATCGCCTGGGCCTCGTCCAGGACGAGGTTGTGCCAGTCGATCACTTCCAGCTCGTCCAGGTCGCGCACGGCCGTCGCATACGTGGTGATGACGATGTCGGCGCGCTCCATTGCGTTGCGCAGCACAGCGCCCTCGTCGCGATCGGCACCGTGGTGCACCAGCACCCGTTGCGCGGACGTGAACCGTGCGGCCTCCGCGGCCCAGTTGCCGACGACAGCGGCCGGCGCGATCACCAGCGTGCGCTTGCCGGCTTGAGCGGCGCGGGCGAGGTGGGCCAGCACCGTCGGCGTCTTGCCGAGGCCCATGTCCAGCGCGAGGCAGCCACCGAGGCCGGCCGCCTCCAGGAAACCGATCCAGGCCACGGCTTCCGCCTGATAGGCGCGCAGTGTGCCCGTGAAGCCTTCCGGCTCGGTGACGGGAGACATCGTGGCCTCACTGGCGCGGCGGACGATGTCGTTGGCCCAACTGTTGCCGTCGACGATGACACCGCCCGACAGACCCCCGCCGTCGAGGCCCACGCTGTGGCGCAGGATCTCGGCCCCGGTCATCTGCGTCACCGACTCGCGCGCGGCGAGTGCGGCGGCCGCTTGTTCGAGGTCGACGCGATCGACTTCGATCCACTTGCCGTTCGACTGCACCAGCGGTCGGGCCTGTGCGGCGAGGCGCTTGACCTCGGCCGCCGTCAACTCGACGTCGTCGAAGAGCACCGACCAGGCAACGTTGCTGAGCTGATGCGCGCCCACGACGGACCCAGCGACGGTCTCGGCGAACAGTCGCAGTGATGGCCGCGCCTTGCGCCGCGACAACTCGGGCGCCCGCACGTCGAAGCCGATGTCGGCCAGCTTCGGCCCGATGACGGACATGAAGTGCCACGCTTGGTCCTGGCTCAGCGCGACCTGGCCGCGGCGGGTCTGGCCGGGACGCTCGAGCGAGGGCACGAAACGCAGGAGCCGGCGCCACTCGCCGGACACGGTGCGCCTGCCGGCCTCGCCGCGCAGTGCGACGTCGATCGAGGTCAGTCCGCCGTTGTCGCCGGGCACGAAGACGGTCAGCAGCCAGACACCGCCGGGGGCGGGAGGCTCGAGCTTGACGATCAGGCTGGACCGGGCCGGATCGGTCACGGATCGCGTCCACTGGTCCATGCGCCGCGACATCTCGGCCGCCAGCGTCGGGTTGGCCGCGAACGTCGTGCCGTCCATCAGCGCGATGACCGAGTCGTCGAGGTCGCGCTGGGTGTTCGCCGTGGGCGGCACGGCCGGTAGTTCCATCCGCTCGACAGCTTCGGACACGATGGCCTCGACTGTCGCCGCCATGACGGCAGTTGCTGTCGCGCGGCCGCCGCCACCGGTCAGTGCGGCAACGGGACCGGGCATCGACGTGGCCAGTGCGCCGACGACGGCGTTGTCGAGCAACGCTGGCACCCAGCGCACGGACGCATCGACCGGGCCACCGTTCGGGCGGCGAGCGACGCGAAGGCTCGGCACGATCGATCCGCGCGCCGCGAGGCGGACGCCTTCCAGTGCGGTGCGGCCGAGCCAGCGCACGCTGTCACCGACGCCGTCGTTGGCCTGCCCGCCGCCGAGCGCGACCAGCCATCCCAGCGCGTCGCGCAACGGGATCGACACGGCTTCGGCGCGCTGGCCGCCGTTCAGCGGCACACCGGCATGCAGCTGCCAGCCGACGGGCGGTCCGCCGATGGTCTCGAGTCGAGTGGCAAGCGCCTCGTTGTCGTCCGCCGCAGTGCCGCGTCCGGCGGCCCAGACCACGACCAACCCGGAGGACCACGACGCTTGCAGCTGCACCTCGCCGGGCTCGATGTCGTCGTGCGCCATGCCGCCCGCGTGCACTGCTCGCTCCTGCACCGGTGGCGCCGGCGGGGGTGGGCGTAGCCGGTACAGAGTTGCCGTGAGGCCCGCGACTGTCTCGGTGAAGTCGGCAATGACCTGGTCACGCTCGTCGCCGGCGATGCGTCGGACGGACTCCAGGTCCTCTTCGGCGTCGAACAGCAGGCGGTCCAGGACGCGCAGCGAGGCTCGCTCGTCGGCGTGTAGCAGCTCCCAGTCGTGGTCGGTGCCCCGCCCGTCGGCGAGTGACCAGATCAGGGATTCGAGTTGTGCTTCGAGCATCCAGTCCGTCCTGTGTGTCGCGCCGCCGCTGCCAGCGCGTCGTCTCCCCGTCGCCGAACGACGTGCGGCCCGTAGGCGGACGTCGGGCCGTGACCGGCCGGCGGAGCGTTGCGTGCCGGGCGCGGATTGCAGCGGCAGTGCCCGGACGCTGTCGGCAACGATATCGCTTGCAGGGGTGTTGCGGTGGTACCGGAGGAAATGTCATCGCACCTTGCGCTGACCGGTTAGGTCAGCCTAATATGACCTCCAGGAGTCGTGACGAGCGTGCGAGGAGGTGCGTCGTGCTGGTGTGCAGTTGCCGGGCAGTGAGTGATCGCACCGTGCGCGCGTCCATTGCCGGGGGCGCGACGTGTGTCGACGATGTCGCTCGCATGTGCGGCGCAGGCAGCCGCTGCGGCGGGTGCTGGCCGGAGCTGAACCGGTTGCTTGCCGACAGTGCGCCGCTCGGCCAGACTGCCTCCGAACACGCTGCCTGACCCCGCCGGCCGCGTTCGTCACCCGAGGGAGTGCCATGCAAGGCCACGCCGAGATCATCGAAGTGCTCAACGACGTCCTGACCGCCGAGCTGACGGCGATCAACCAGTACTTCGTCGACGCCAAGATGTTCCAGAACTGGGGCTACGAGCGGCTCGGCAAGAAGTTCCGCGAGGAGTCGATCGACGAGATGAAGGATGCCGACGAGCTGATCGAGCGGATCTTGTACCTCGACGGAGTCCCCAACCTGCAGCGGCTGAATACCATCCGTGTCGGCGAGGTGCCGGTCGAGAAGCTGCAGCTCGCGCTGGAGCTGGAGAAAGAAGCGATCACCCGGCTCAACGACGGCATCGCCCGCTGCGTGGCGCTTGGCGACAACGGCAGCCGAGAGCTGCTCGAGGACATCCTCACCGGCGAGGAAGAGCACGCCGACTGGCTGGAATCACAACTCGAACTCGTCCGCCAGATCGGCGACGCGCACTACCTCAGCCAGCAGATCCGCGAGTAGCGGAGGCGGTGCTACGGGGCCGGAGTGATGACGACGCCGCGGTCGCCGTAGGGGATCCGCTTGCGCTTGACGAAGCCACCAATGGTGTTGAGCACTTTCGTCACTTTGGTCATGAATCCGTACTTGGCCCGGATCTTCTCGCCGATCGCGTCGAGCTCGGCGCCGGTCACGAGCTTCGCGGTGGCCTCGGTGGCGGTCGAGCCGGCCTTCACCTTGCCCCGGGCGTCGCACGGCTGCACCGTGACGTGCTCGGTGTGCGCCAGCCGTTTGGCCTTGCCCGACCCCGAACTCGTCCAGAATCCGACGCTGCCATTGCCCAGGTCGGCCGACCAGACCGGTGTGGCCACCGCGCGGCCATCCTTGCGGAAGGTCGTCAGCAGCAGGTACTTCTCATCTCCGAGCGCGCTCATGCGCGCACCGTAGCTCGTCCGGCGGTCGAGCGATAGAGATCATCCTTCCCGGACCAGCGTTTCCGCGGCACGCTTGAAACCCTGGTTCTCCGTCGTGATCGCCGCCAGGATCTTCTTGCCGACCAAGCGGCCGATGATCGCGGCGCCGCGGCCGGACAGGTCCAGTGTGAGCGTGTTGCGGCAGCGGTCGTCACCGACAGGCGTCAACCGGTGTGTGCCGACCATCCGGACGCCGAAGGCCTTCGTCCCCCATGCGAACTCCTCGTTCGGTCGAAACGTCGACACGGTCCAGACCGTGGCGCGCTGTCCGGGTTGCTTGACGCGGGCAGAGCTGCCGACCCTCATCTGGCCGGAATCGAGGCGCTCGACGCTGGTGATGGTCGGTGTCGTCGCCGGCCAACCTTCGACTTCCTCGGTCAGCTTCCAGACGGCCGTGACCGGTGCGTCGATGACGAGTTGGTGTTCGATGTGCGTAGCCATGTTGAAAATGTACCATATGGTACACTCGCTGTCCATGCCCTCTGCACGTGACGCGCTTCTCACCCGAGTCATCGATGACGTGGCCACGAACGGGCTCAGCGACCGCAGCCTGCGCGACGTCGCCGCCTCGGTCGGCACCAGTCACCGTCTGCTCCTGTATCACTTCGGCTCGCGGCCCGGGCTGCTGACCGCCGTCGTGGAGCGGGTCGAGTCGGACCAGCGGGCAGCGCTTCGTGAGCTGGCCGACGGGCTCGACGATCCGGTCGAACTGGTGCGCGCGTTGTGGCAGCAGGTGTCCGCCGAGGCCGTCCGCCCGCTGGTACGGCTGTTCTTCGAGGCGATCGCGTACGCCGCCCAGGGCGCGGACGCCGAACGGCTCACCGGTAGCTGGCTCGACGAGAGCGAGTCGATCACGGCGGGCCTCGGAATCGAGTTCGACGCCGTCGAGATCCGTCTCGGAATCGCCGTCGTTCGCGGGTTGTTGATCGACGTCGTCGTCACCGGCGACGTCGCTGCCGCCGACGCCTCACTGGAACGCTTCCTGCAATTCTGGCGCAACTGACGCAGCTCCGCGGATGCGGCCGCCGCAGTGCGATTCGGTGCGGTGCGGTGCGGTGCGGTGCGGTGGCGGATGTTGCCGCTCCGACCGGCAACTTCCGGCGCAGTGTGCGGCTGTCGGAGCTGCGGTGGCGGATGTTGCCGCTGTCACCGGCAACTTCCAGCGCGTTGTGGGTGTGGGCGTCTGCGGTGGCGGATGTTGTCGCTGTCACCGGCAATTTCCGGCGCGGTGTGGGCGTGGGCGTCTGCGGTGGCGGATGTTGCCGCTGGCAGCGGCGACTTCCGGCGCGGTGTGGTTCAGACCGCGACGCGTTCGATCAGGTCTGCGGCACGAGCGACGCCGTTGCGGCCGCGGATGTCGGTGCCGATGTGTTCGAGGCGTGCGCGCAGCGCGGTGTCGGAGAGCAGGCGGTCGATCGCTCCGGTGAGCTCGTCGTCGGCGAACGAGTACGTCGGCAGCCGCACGCCGAAGCCCGTCTCGTGCACGCGCTGGGCGTTGTCGTATTGGTCCCAGAACAGTGGCAGCAGCACCATCGGCTTACCGAAGTGGAACGATTCGGTCGTCGTGTTGTTGCCGCCGTGGGTGATGACGAGATCGACCAGCGGCAAGACCTTGGTCTGCGGTACCTGCTGCGCGCCCCACATGTTGTCGGGCAAGTCGTAGTCGTCGGCCAGCGGGCCCTTGCTGACGATGAAGCGATGACGGCTCGTGCCGAGAACCGCCACGAGTCGGCGCATCAGTTCGATGTCGGCCGACCCGAGCGACCCGAGCGACAGGTAGATCAGCGCTCCGTCGCCAACGGCCAGGCTCGTCGGCAGTTCGAACTCGGCGTCCGTGCCGCGCACCGACGAGTCGATGCGGTGCCAGGTCGCGTCTAGCGGGCGTGCGCGGGTGTAGTCGATGACCTCGGGATAGAGCGACAGGTTGAGGTGCTGCGACGTGTGGATGAAGTCGAGGTCGGGCAGTGCCGGCGCACCGTAACTCTGCGCCCATTCGTCGTACGCAGCCCACATCGGGCGATGGGTGCGGTCGTACTCGGCGCGGAACTCGTCCCAACCGGTGCGGTCGTCGGCGGGGTAGCCGCTGAACACCGGTGCGACGTCGGGACCGCGTACCTCGAGCGGGTTGCAGCTCATCATCCGCACGAATGGCGAATTCGCGGTGACCAGCGCGGGAAAGCAGTTGACGTTGTCCTCGATGATCACGTCGGGCCGGTTGCGGGCAATGATGTCGCGCAATTGCGGCTCGCAGTACCGCGCACCGTCGATCAACGCCTGCCAGGTCGGCTGGACGAACGTCTCCAACTGCTCGATGGTCGGCTTGCGGAACTCGGGTGACGTGTCGCGGATGAAATCAGTCCAGAACTGTCCGGCCGTCTGCTCGGGCGCGTCAGCAGGCGGTGGCGGAGCGAGGGCCACGAGGTCCTCGACGAAGCCGAGGGTCTCCAACTTGCCGGCCCACGACTCCTCCGCGGCGAACACGACGTTGTGGCCGCGCCGGCGCAACACGTTGCCGATCCCGATGCAGTTGTTCGTCGGACCGTACGCGCTCTCGGGTACGAAGAGGAACGTCTTGCCGCTGGTTGAGTTGGTCATGGCACCTGTCGCTTGAGATGAGGCGATTACTGTCGGGGGCGATCGTCGATGACTCAGTCAAGCACACCCCCAACTCCACGAACGGTGGTCCGATGAACCGAGTTCTGATCGATCCCTCGTCCGGCCACGCCATCGCCGAGGTTGCTGATTCGACGACCGCCGAGGTCGACGCGGCGGTGCGCGCAGCGGCTATGGCGGGGCGGGAGTGGGGCACGACACTGCCATCGTTTCGCTCCAACGCTCTGCTGCGACTGGCCGCCGCGGTCGATGAGCACGCCAACGAGCTGTGCGCGCTGGAGGTCGCCGAGACCGGCAAACCGTGGACCGTCATGCGAGACGGCGAGCTGCCCTTCGCCGTGGACAACCTGCGCTTCTTCGCGACCGCGGCGCGCAGTGTGCACGGCACGGCGGCGGGTGTGTTCAGCGACGGCTACACGTCGATGCTGCTGCGCCGACCCGTGGGCGTTGTCGCCGCGATCACGCCGTGGAACTTCCCGCTGATCATGGCGATCTGGAAAGTTGGCGCGGCGCTGGCCGCCGGGTGCACGGTCGTGCTCAAGCCGGCACCGCCCACGCCACGCAGCTCGGTGATGCTGGCCGAACTTGCGCTGGCGGCAGACATCCCCGCCGGCGTGGTGCAGGTGGTCACCGGCGACGGTGAAGTCGGCGAGGCGATGGTGACGCATCCGTTGACCGACATGATCACGCTCACCGGGTCGACCGGCACGGGTCGGCGCATCATGGCGCTGGCCGCCGCCGGGCCGAAACGCGTGCATCTCGAACTCGGCGGCAAGGCCCCACTTGTCGTGTTCGCCGATGCCGATGCTGAGGCGGTCGGACACGCCGCTGCGCTCGCTGCCACGTACAACAGCGGCCAGGACTGCACCGCCGCAACTCGCGTCTACGTCGAGCGTTCAGCACACGACCGTGTGGTCGAGGCGCTGCACGCGACAATGAGCACGATCACGCTCGGCGGGCCGAACGACGGCAGCGACATCGGTCCGCTCGTGTCCGCTGCGCACCGCGATCGCGTGCACGGTTTCGTCGAGCGTGCTCGTGCCGCCGGTGGGCGGGTGGTGTTCGGTGGCGCGCCACCAAATCGCGACGGCTGGTTCTACCCGCCGACGCTCGTCACGGATGTGCAGCAGTCGAGCGAGCTGGTGCGCGACGAGGTGTTCGGACCAGTGCTCGCGGTCGTGCCGTTCGACGACGAGGAGCATGCGATCGCGCTCGCCAACGACACGCCGTACGGGCTGGCTTCGTCGGTGTGGACGTCGCAGGTCGACCGTGGCCTGCGTGTCGCGCACAGGATCAAGGCCGGTGTCACGTGGGTCAACGACCACCTGCCGATCGCGAGCGAGATGCCCCACGGTGGGCGTGGCGCGTCGGGCTTCGGCAAGGACATGGGCCACGACTCCGTCGCTGACTTCACCGTCGGCCATCACGTGATGATCAAGCATTCCGAGCCCGCGCCGCGTGAGGGCTTCCGCCCGGCATGACGGCTGGTGATCCAACAGGGTCTTCCGTCGCGCTGGCGCGCCGGTACGCGCCCGATCTCGTTCCGGTCGACGCCGTCGAGCGGGCGATCACGGTCGATCAGTCCAATCGCAGCGTCGTCGTCGGCGAACGCGTCGTCGTCAAGTGGTTGACGCCGCCGCAGCCGTTCCCGCACCCCGGCGTGACGCTGTTGCGCCACTTGACCGAGGTCGGTTTCATGGAGATGCCCGCATTCCTGGGTGCGCATGTCGAGGGGGGTCACGTCGTCGCGATGGTGACTCAATACATGGCTGGCGCACTCGACGGGTGGAACTGGTTCGTCGACGATCTCACGACTGCGTTGGATTCGGGCGACCTGCAGTCGACGATGCACCTGGCACGGCGGATCGGTGCCCTCGCAGCCCGGTTGCACGACGCGCTGGCGACGCCGAGTTCCGTCGTTGGTGCGCCAGCGAGGGTGGACGTGCTCGCTGCGGAGCACGTTCGCGCCGAACGACTGGTCGCTGACGCAATTGCGGCGACCGCCGGCGCGGCGGGTGCTCGATTGGCGGCGCGCGCCGGTCGGATCCGGGCTGCGATCGACGCGTTGGACACCCCACGATTGGTGGCCGTACAACCGATCCACGGAGACCTGCACGTCGGCCAGTTGCTGCGATCCGCTGACACGATCTGGGTCAACGACTTCGACGGCAACCCGATCGCTGAGCCCGACGAGGGCGACGGGTTGCGCACCCCGCTCGTCGACCTTGCGTCGCTTCTGCAATCGATCGACCACGTCGGCCGCATCGTGCAGAAGCGCCGGCCTGCGGACCACGATGCGATCGAGCTCTGGATCGCGGTCGCTGTCCCCGCCGCGCTGGACGCCTACGAGCAGGCGCGGGCGGATGTTGCGGCCGCCGCCGGCAACATCCGCCGCAGTTCCGTGCCGGACGATGCTTCGCGCTCGATCGTGCCGCCGTCACCGGCAACATCCAGCCCGCCCCGCCGGCGGCTGGTGACAGACGATGCCCCCGTGTTGTTCGCGTTGCGGGTCGTGCAGGAGCTGCACGAGTACCTGTACGCGGCTCGGTCGTTGCCCGTTTGGCTGTACGTGCCCGACGGCGCGCTGACTGCGATGTTCGCAGAGGACTGATGGATCCGCATCTGTTCCTGGACGACGTCGAGCGCAAGCCGGAGATGCTCAAGGCACTGGCCGACGCGATCGACGAGGGCTGGCCGGCCTGGCCCGATCGGGTCGGAGCGCTCACGGTCGGGAACGTCGTCATGACCGGGATGGGCTCGTCGCTCTACGCGGCGCAAGTCGCGGCGCAACGGTTGCGGTCGCGCGGCATCAGCGCGGTCGCGGAGAGCGCGTCCGTGGACGCGACGCTTCCCCTACGGTCCAGCGACCTTGCGGTCGGCATCTCGGCCAGCGGTGGTTCCACCGAGACGTTGCGACTGTTGGAGACGTGTGCGGGAGCGACCCGAGTCGCGGTCACCAACCGTGCCGGCTCGGCGATCACGAGCGGGGTCGATCACGTCGTCGATGTGCTCGCCGGTGACGAAGCGGGCGGGGTTGCCTGCACGTCGTTCACCCACACACTGATCGCGCTGTTGTCGCTGGAGCAACACCTGTGCCAATCCGATCTTCAGCTCGCGACGCGGGTGCGTACAGCGGCGGCCGCGACGCGCTCGTTGATCGATCGGCGGGACGAGTGGCTGCCGCATGCGATCGATCTGCTCGCCGGCCCGCACGGTACGTGGTTGCTGGCACCGGCCGAACGGTTGTCGTCGGCGATGCAGGGCGCGCTCATGCTGCGCGAGGGGCCGCGCCGCGCTGCCGTCGGCTGCGAGTCGGGCGACTGGAGCCACGTCGACGTGTACCTCACCAAGACGCTGGATTACCGTGCGCTTGCGTTCGCAGGCTCGCGCTGGGATGCCGAAGCGGCTCGATGGATGGCCGAACGTGGCTCGACCATCGTGGCCGTCGGAGGCGGATTTCCGGGCGCGGCGCTGACGGTTCGCCATCCCGGCGACGACGACGGGCTCGTGCGGTTGCTGGCGGAGACGACGGTGCCGGAGCTGGTAGCCGCGTCGCTCTGGATCGCGGGTTGACGAGCGTCAGTCGCGGATGCGCTTGTCCATCTGCTCGTGATAGTGGGCGATCTTGCACTCACGCTCGGACAGGATGTGCTTGGTGTAGCCGTGCGAGCGCTTCGTGCGGGCGAGCTGGTCGTAGATCGAGATGTCCTCGCCGACGACGACCTTGAGGCCTTCCCAGTGCGCCTGCATCTTCTGGTAGTACTGCTCGTACTCCGGGTCGTTGCGGTCGCCGGGGTAGTAGATCTGCCAGCACAGGAAGCGGGTGCGATCCACGTCGATGGGGATCGGGTGGAAGACCTGGATGTGCTCGGGGTTGCAGTTGAAGATCGTGTTCGGGAAGACCACGTAGTGACAGATCGCGTACTTGTGGTGATCCCAGTCCTCTTCGAGCTTGTCCATCGTGGCCTCGCGGGGCACGAAGCACATGTAGTTCTGCTCGAGGATGTGGAACGAGGTGCTGCGGAACGACTTGGTCACGACCGGGGCGACATGGTGCAGCTGCGTCACGTGGTACACCTCGTTGAAACCGTCGACGATGGCCTTGTAACTGACCGGCACGTCAAACTCGAGCACGTCGAGCAGCGCCATGTCCTCCATCTTGAACTGGCCGAGATCGTCCATGATCTCCGGGCCGATCCACTCGGTCAGTGGGGGAGCCTGGTCCGGGCCGGCGAGGTTGATCCAGACCCAGCCGCCCCATTCGTCGGCGGCGACGGCCGGTGCACGAACCTCGGCAAGGTGCTCGGACGAGAAGTCCTCTCGCTCGGGCACGCCAACCAGCTTGCCCGTCGTGTCGTAGACCCACCCGTGATAGGGACAGGTGAAGCGGCGGGCACCACAACCCTGCGCCGCGCCGACGATGGCCGGGCCGCGATGTTGGCACACGTTGTGGAATGCGGCCAGCGACGCGTCGGCCTGGCGTGTGATGACGACCGTCTCGCCATGGCCTTCGTACGTGTACCAATCACCTCGGTTCGGGATTTGCTCACTGCGGCAGGCCAGGAGCCAGCTCTTGTTGAGGACCCGCTCGCGCTCGAGCTCGAAGCGAACCGGGTCGGTGTAGACGTCGCGACCCATCGTGCTCGGGCCGTAGTCGGGAATTTGGCGGACCCCCGGACCGAGCCGGACGGGAACATCACCGCGAGTTGGAACGTGCACCATGGAAGACCCCTTACGTCGTAACACCTGTTATATAACAGATGTTGTACACTCCGGTCAATGCCCAAGACCGTGGACATCGAAGAACGTCGCCAGGAGATCACCGACGCTGCGGCGCGCCTCATCGCTCGAGCCGGCATCGGCGCCGCCACCATGCGCGATGTGGCGGCTGAGGCGGGGTGGACGACGGGAACGGTCACGCACTACTTCGCCGACAAGCGTGAGCTGCTCGTACACACCCTGCAGGCGTCGCTGTCCAACCGCCGCCGCCAACGTCCAGTGCGCGAACAGCAGGGCCCCGCAGCGGCGTTGCGCGCATCGCTTGCCGGGGCGTTGCCGCTCGACGAGGCCAGCCGCCAGCACTGGATGGTTACCGTCGCGTTCTGCGCTCAGGCTGCCGGTGATGACGAGCTCGGCAGTGTGCAGCGCGATGCGTACCGCGACTTTCGAGCTCACGTCGCCAAGTTGGTTTCGCAACTGCTCCACACCGACGCCGACGAATCGCGAGCTACGGCCGAGCGGTTGATCGCATTCACCGACGGCATGGCGATGCAGGCGCTGTTCGACGCAGAGTCGTGGCCGGCCGAGCACCAACTCGCCGGCCTGGACCACACGCTCGCTGCGCTCAGCTGACAGTCCCGTTCGGTGCGTCCGGTCGAAGGAGACCGGACGCTGGCCGTGCTGGGCGGACGGTTCGCGTCGGTGAGACCGGTCGAGGGTGTGATCGGACGCTGGCCGTGCCGGGCCGGCGGTTCGCGTCAGTGAGACAGGTCGAGCGTGCCATCTCGATGGGCGCGATCTGAGCCGCATGGCTGCTCACAATCCACCCAAGCGGCGAAAGGCGGTCAGGTGGAGCGGCGGCGGCCGCGTTGACGGCGCAGTTCGGCCAAGTGGTGCAACGTGGTCGCGGGCTCGTGGCCGTCGACGCGCTGCGTCGCGTAGATGCCGCGATGTGACGAGAAGATATACGACACGACGGACGCGATCGCGAACAGCACGACGCCTCCGCCCCCGAACAGCTCGACACCCATCACGGTGCACGCGAGCGGTGTGTTGGCTGCGCCGGCGAACACCGCCACGAAGCCGACGGCAGCCATCAGCGGTACGGGCACGCCGAGCACGCGTCCCATCGTCACGCCGAGCGTCGCGCCGATGACGAACAATGGGGTGACCTCGCCGCCCTGGAAGCCAGCTCCGAGGGTGATCGTGGTGAACACGAGCTTCAACGCGAACGCACCTGCGACCACGCCCGCACCGCCGGCTGCGGAGCTGGTGATCAGCGGAACTGACAGACCGAGGTAGTCGCGACTGCCGACCAGCAGGGTGAGCGCGATGACGAGGACCCCGCCGAGCGCGGGTCGCAGCGGGGGCCAGCCGACCACCCGTGCGAACCCACGCTTGAGGCCGTGGGTCAGTTCGACGAACGCGATGCTCGTCACGCCGAACGCCAACCCCGCGACCGCCACCTTCAGCGCGAGCACTGCGGTCAGGTGCACCGCGCCGAGGTCGGGCAGCGGTGTGTGCGTGACGCCGACCGCGCGCACCATCAAGTCGCCGACGATTGAGGCGGTGAGTGCCGGCACGATCGCGTCGTAGCGCATCCGGCCGGCCGTCTGCACTTCCAGCGCGAACACGCATCCAGCGATCGGCACACCGAAGACGGCGCCGAACCCGCCACCGATCGCCGCGATCAGCAGGATCCGGCGATCGTCGGATCGCAGGCCGATCGCCCGCGAGAACGCATCGGTCAGGCTGCCCGACATCTGGATCGCCGTTCCCTCGCGTCCGGCCGAGCCACCGAACAGATGGGTCACCACCGTGCCGCCGAACACCATGGGAGCCATCCGTCGCGGCACCCACGCTGTCGGCTGGTGGATCTCGTCGATGATCAGCGCGTTGCCCCCACTGGAGCGCCCTGCTCCGTAGTGGTAGGCGAGCCCGACGACCAGACCGCCGACCGGCAACAGGTACAACAACCAGCCGTGGTCGACACGTGTGTCGGTGGCCCATTCGAGCGCTCTCAGGAACCCAGCCGACGAGAGTCCGGCCAGCGCGCCGACGACTGAACCGAGCAGCACCCAGCGCAGCAGATGACCGACGAGCCGGACGTGCTCGCGGAGGTCGACATCAGCCATCACGCGGACGTTACCGAGCGCGTTCGCTCACGGCGCGACTTCGGGAGAGCCGGGAGGGCAGACATGGGCATGGATCTCTGCGGTCAGGGCGTGGATCTCCTTGACGATGCGGTCGGCCTCGACATTCGTCTCGTAGTCGTGGCGGGCGAGCTCGCTGCTGATCTGGTCTTCGCGCTTGGCTGCGATCAGCAGGATCGCGCCTTGCAGCGCGGCAACGCAGGACAGGATCAGGTTGAGCAGGATGAACGGGTACTTGTCGAAACCGACGTTGCGGTTGCCGATCATCCAGCCGGTCAAAAAGATCAGCGCGCCGATCACGAACGCCCACGAGCCCATTCCGTTGCGCAGCCGGTCCGCGGCACGTTCGCCGACGGTGAGGTCCTCGCCGGAGCGCACCGCCGGGTGCTTCTGCCAAGTGGGTCGATGGATGAAGAACTTCGAGGCTGACGTCATGCCGTGATCTTGGCGTGCGCCGGCGGTTCAGGCTGGGTCCGTCCATCTGCGCCCGGTCGACGACCAGCGCGACACCGGCTGACGAACGGATCTGACGTTCGGCCCTGGAGTCTGCGGCCCTGTGCGGCGTACGGTCGTCGCCGTGACACGAACTCAACCGGATCATGCCGCGTCGGAACGACATCTCGGTGGTCGAGCCGCGTGGTTGCGCGCGGCCGTGCTCGGCGCGAACGACGGACTCATCTCGACGGCCAGCCTCGTCGTCGGCGTGGCCGCAGCGAATGGGACGCGGAACGCAGTTCTGGTCGCCGGTGTGGCGGGCCTCACGGCAGGTGCGTTGTCGATGGCGGCTGGTGAGTTCGTCTCCGTCAGCTCGCAGCGCGACACCGAACGCGCCGACCTGGACCGCGAGCGACGCGAGCTGGCCACGTCGCCGGTCGCCGAACGAGCCGAACTGGCCCGCATCTACCGCGACCGCGGGCTCAGCGAGGACCTCGCTGAGCAGGTGGCCGACGAATTGTCAGAACTGGACCTGCTCGCTGTTCACGCCCGCGACGAACTCGGCATCGACCCGGACGCGCTCGCCAACCCGGGCCAGGCCGCAGCCGTCTCTGCGCTCAGCTTTCTGATCGGCGCGATCGTGCCGGTCCTCATCGTCGCGATCGCTTCTGCGTCGCTGCGTGTGCCGTTGACGATTGCACTGACGTTGGTCGGTCTCGTTGCTCTCGGAGCCACCGGTGCTCGCCTCGGCGGCGCGCCAATCGGTCGGGCGGCGCTGCGCGTGCTGATCGGCGGGACGCTCGCGCTGTTGATCTCGCTCGGCATCGGCCATCTGACCGGAAGCGTGATCTAGCGCGCCCGTCGCAGCTGCTGCAGTCGGCGATCCGGCCGCCGTCGATCGGACGGTGCATGTGCGTGACGGATCGTTCGTCAATCGCCGTTCATGTCGAACGGCGTGTGCACGGCCAGCACATATCCGTCCGGGTCGCGCAGGCTGAATTCGTGATGATGTGCGATCGGGTTCCACGCCGGCTCGGCCAGCACCGTCGCGTCGGCATCGACGGCGGTCCGCCAGGCGGTGTCGAACTCGGCCCGGTCGGCGACACCGAACCACAGCGAGGAACCGTTGCCGATGGGCAGATCAGGACTGCCGAGGAAGCCGTGCTCATGCGCTTCCCATCGGTGCAATTGCAACAACAGCGGCGTTACGTAGGGCTCGCCGGCGAAGAGCATCTCGAACTCGTCACCGCCATGACCGCTGACGAGCCGCATCGCTCGCTGGTACCACGCGCTCGACGCCTCGACATCGCTGACCTGGATCATCGGAACCACGACCATGCCCGAACGATACGCGGTCGTTCTGGCGACGCCGTCGGTCCAGGTGTGGGCGACCAGTGGTGCCGCCGCGTCCCTTCGTCACATGCCGTTTGAACGAGTTCATTTCAGTTCGCCATGGTGGGGCTCGGTTCGATGTCGGACGACGGTGCGGGCTTACGATCCGCAGGTCCCCGACGAGTGGAGCCGTGATGTCGACAGATCGAGTGTCCGCAACCCGAAGGATCGCCGCGCCGGCGAGCGCGATCTACGCGATCGTGTCCGACCCTGCTGGCCACGTCCGCATCGACGGTTCGGGCATGCTCGAGACCGCTGCCGATGCCCAGCCGCTGACCGCCGTCGGTGAGACGTTCGACATGCAGATGGACCGCACGCCGCTCAACGACATCCCCGGCCTGACGAAGTACACGGTGCGCAACACCGTCACTCAGATCGAGCCCGATCGGCTCGTCGAATGGACGATCGGCGGCGTGGACAGCCCGCCGCTGAACCACGTGTACGGATGGAAGCTGGATCCCGTCAGCGACAGCGAGACCGACGTGACCAACTACTGCGACTGGACCAACATCTCCGACGACCTGCGTGCCCGACGCGAGTGGCCGATCGTGCCGGTCAGCATGCTCGAGGACTCCGTCGCCAAGCTGGAGCGCATCGCCACCGAGTGACGGCCGGTCGGGGTCAGCCGACGGGGAACGTCTCGACCGTCTCATAGCGGGCGCCGTCGGGGTGCAGGCGGCTCTGGATCAGTGCGATCTCGGTGACGTCGAACGACGCATCGACCAGCGCGCCGAGTGCCCGCGGCATCGCCACGTTCGACTTCACGCGCGCGATCGTGAGATGCCCGATGAACCGTTTGCGTTGCGGCTCGCTCCCGACGTGGCGGGTGCGCTCGGCGACGTCGGCGGCGACATCGTCGAGGCCCACGGCGGGAACGACGAGCGCGCGCTCGTCGAGCATGTCGACCGCCGGCCCGAGCGTGACAGACGGGTCGGTGATCGGCATGGCGCTGAGCGCCGCGATCGCGTCCGCCGGGTGCGCCTCGCCGAGGAAGCGCAGGGTGATGTGCCAGTTGTCCGGCTGTACGAAGCGCACCCCACGTTGGTCCTTGCGCGGCAACGACATGAGCGTCTCGGTGACATCCCCCGGAATCCACACCCCCACGAACAAGCGAGCCATGCCCGCCAGTCAACCGCCTCCAAGCGCGCCACGGTTTTCACACGCTCACCTCTCGCACGATGCGAAGCGAAGCGTCGTCGCCTCGTCGTAACGCGAGGCGGTTGGTCTGGAACTTTCCTCGGCCGTTCCATCGGAGCTCGACGTCGACGAGGGTCTCGTCACCGTCCTGGGCCACGTAGCGGATCTCGCCGACCTCGACGTCGTTGCTGTCCCAGAACGACGAGTAGTAGTCGTAGGACTGCGCCCGACCTTGCTGGAACTCGGGAGCCAGCTGCGCCCAGGTCGTGAGATAGTCACGCGCAGCCACGCTGGTGTAGTAGTCGTGGATGAAGGTCTCGGCCTCGGACGGCGAGATCATCGCGCTCGAAGGCGCGGCGGGCGCACCTGTCGTCGGCGCCGGCGGCGTCGGCGGCGTGGTGGGCACCGTGGTTGCTGCTTGCTGGGTGGTGGACGGGGCCGATGTCTGAGGCACAACGGTCGTGGGAGGAAGAGCGGCCGTCGCAGCCGGTGTCGGGCTGACTGCTGGTGCGGGGGTGGGGGGCAGGGTGAGCACGATGGTGGTCGGAGACGAGATCAATCCCGACGGGTTCGACGACGCCGCGTTGTCACTTCCACCATTCAGAGCGGCAACGCCGAATGCGGCAGCGAGGGAAATGACCGCAAGGAGTGCGGCCGCGGCAAGGATCCGCCGGCGGTGACGTTGTGAGCGCAGGCCGGCTGCGACTGTCGGCCGCTTGACAACCGGCGCTGATCTCGGATGTGGACCAACCTGCGTCGGTGGCGGTTCCAACGGCATCGCGGCGGTCGACGGCGGCTCGACCGCTGATGGGGCGGTCGGCGCCGGGAGGGTCCGCAGGCCGAGCCGCATGGTCTCGCGTCGGAAGTCGATGAGCGTTGGTCGAAGCGCCGGTTGGGGGCTCAGGGCCGACGTCAGGACGTCCCTGAGTGTGGACGGCACAGTCTCGGGAAGTGGCGGGGCAGGACCCATCAACTTTCGTGACATCAGGGTCTCGATCCGCTCGTTCGGCGAGCGACGAAAGACCGGCTGGCCCGTGGCAGCTTCGACGAGGGTCGAGGCCAGACCATAGACGTCGCTCCACGGCCCCTCCGGCTCGCCGCGAAGGATCTCGGGAGCCACATGTTCCGGCGTGAAGGCGACGCGTTCGGTAGTGGAGTCGGACTTTCCGGCCAGGAGCCGGGCGATGCCGAAGTCGCCCAACTTGACGCGACCGTCGCTCGCCAGCAAGACGTTGCCCGGTTTCACGTCTCGATGCAAGATGCCGACGCCATGTGCAGCAATGAGCGCATCGGCGATCGCCGTGCCGACCATCCCCAGCGAGCCGGGCGCGAGCGGGCCATCCACAGCGAGGACATCGGCCAACGAGCCGCGATCCATCACTTCGGTGACGAGATATGGCTGGCCGGTCGACGCCCGGCCCGCCGTGTAGACAGTGAGGACGTTGAGGTGACCACTGAGTTGCGCGATGGTACGCGCCTCACGCTCGAACGAACGCCACGCCTTCGGGTCCTCGATCTCACCGCGGAGCACCTTGATGGCGACCTCTCGATGCAGGGAATGCTGTCGGGCGAGGTAGACGACGGCAGACCCGCCCCGTCCGATCGTGCGCATGATCGTGAAGCCTCGAATCACAGGACCGGGCGCTCCGCCAGCAGGGTTGGCACCGCATTCGGGGCAGAAGGCCGCGTGTGCCGGCAGCGTGGCAGAGCACTGCGCACAGTTCGTTGCGCTGAGCGCGTCGGCGGTTTCGGGCATGCACCTGCGTACCCGGTCCAAGACCGGCGCAACCGACCCACGACCGGGACTCCGCCGGGAACATCGCGACGCGCGGGGTTGACGTCACGTTCGCCCGGGCCGGATTGCGGGTAGAGACCGACTGGCGTGTTGCGTTCGGCGGTAGTGAAGAAGGGACCATGCATGAAAATTGCCCAGATCGCCCCGTTGTACGAGACGGTGCCTCCCAAGGCGTACGGCGGCACCGAACGAGTGATCGCCGGGTTGTGCGACGGACTCACGAATCGCGGCCATGAGGTCACACTCTTCGCAGCCGGCGAATCGGTGACGTTGGCTGACCTGGATGCGGTCGTGCCGTCGCCGTTGCGGATGAGGATGACGCGGGAGGAGATGGTCGACATCGCCCCGCATCTGCACCTCCGAATGTTGGCCGAGGTCTTCGACCGTGCCGGTGAGTTCGATGTCATCCATTCGCACATCGACATCTGGACGTTGCCGTTCGCCTACTCGACCGAGGTCCCCACATTGTTGACCATGCACGGCCGGCTCGACCTCGAACACGTTCGACGGGCACTCGAGCTGTACCCCGGCGTGCCGCTCGTCTCGATCAGCGACGACCAGCGCCGGGGACTTCACGGGATCGACGTCACGTGGGCGGGCACGGTGTACAACGGGCTCGACTTCACCGCCTACGCCGACGACCACTACACCGGCAGCCCCCACCTGGCGTTCGTCGGCAGAATTGCGCACGAGAAAGGGCCGACCGCGGCCGTGGAGATCGCCGCCCGAACGAATCGGCAGTTGCACGCCGCCGCGAAGGTCGACCCGACAGATATCGAGTACTTCGAGCGAGACGTCGAACCGGTCTTCGCGGCCAACGATGTCGTCTTCGTCGGCGAGATCGACGAGGAGCGCAAGCCGACCTTCTTCGGCTCCGCAGCGGCAACCCTGTTCCCCAGCGACTGGCCGGAGCCATTCGGCCTGGTGATGATCGAATCGATGGCCGCGGGAACGCCTGTGATCGCGTTGCGTCGCGGGTCGGTTCCCGAGGTGGTCGTCGACGGCGTCACCGGCTTCATCTGCGACGACATCGATGACATGGCCGCAGCGGTCCGTCGCATCGGAGATTTGGACCGCGACGCGTGTCGACGACATGCTGCGAACTTCGACGTCAACCGGATGTGCGCCGGCTACGAGGCGATCTACGAAAAGCTGACGACGACCAGCCAACACGCCCTCTACCCAACTGGGTGACGGTCCGAGGCGACGAGCCCGACGCGTCGACGTCGGGCTCACCCGCCGACACGGCCGACCCGCAGGCCGATTGGAGGTCGTTGTGGACCTCCAATCGGTCGGCAGCGCGGACGACGTTGGCGAAGGGGACGAACCCTCCCTTCGCCTAGCTGCTACGCGGTGCCGTCGCCGACCCGACGTCGAGCCGTGACGACAAGTGCCACTCCTAGCAACGTGGCGATGCTTCCGGCGACGAGGATGATCGTCCGGTCGGCGCCCGTGGCCGGAAGATCCTGGGCTCCGCCGACCGCGGCCACGCCGCCCGCGGATCCCACCTGCGTCGCCACGACCGGGACAGCCGGCGCAACCACGGGCGTCGGCGAGCTCCCGACAGGCGCGGGCCCGAAACTGGCGATTGCCGTCGTCGACGTGGTCGTTGCTGCCGCGGCGAGGCTGACGGTGGACGTCGTCGTCGTGGCCTCAGATGAGGTCGGCGCGGCGACGGTCGTCGGTGCCGCCAACTCCTCAGCGGATGTCGTGGTGACCGCCTCCGTAGTTGTCGTCACGACCGCCTCCGAAGACGTCGTGACGACACAAGCTTCTTGAACGCCGCTGAACGTGGCGTCACCGTCGGGAACGATGTCATCGACGACAACTTTCCACGTGTGACTCTGACGGTCGGACCAAGCAACAAAGGTGGAGTAGGTCTCGCCGAACATCGTGTCGAGAACGACCGTCGCGTCGACGGTGATCGTCACACGATTCGGGGTGCCCGGGCCGGGGTAGTTGGCCATCTGGACGGCCAGGCCGGTGCAGCTCGGCACCGCACTCGGGGTGTGGGCTGCCGCCGGCGTTGCCGACCACAGCGCGATGACCAGTGTGACTGCACCTGATGTGCTCAGCCATTGACCTACTCGCTTCATGATGTAACCCCCTCAATCGGACACCCGGCACCCGCTGGACGTCATGTGGCGGGAGGTTTCCCCGCCCCCGCCGGATCCAAACGAAACGCATTTCGCATTTTTGACGACCGGGAACCCGCCCATCGGGACTTCGGTGGGACGACTCCACTTCGGTGTCGCCTCGCCACATCAGGCCGGACCGATCGTCTCGTTTCCGGCTGGGTGGTCCATCTCGACGTCCGAGATCCCATCCGTGATCGTGAGCGTGAAGCGGCGCGCCCCAACGGCGAGGTGCTCGATCTGCATGTTCGAGACGGTGCTGATGTCGGGGCGATCGATTCGTATCGATGCGCGGTCCGGTGAGGGATTCATGTCCAGCAGGGCACGAATCAAGAGCAGGATCGATGCCGAGGACCATGCCTGCGGCGAGCATGATGCGGGGTACGCCACTGGCATCGGTGCTTCGTCGCGGGCGATACCCGCGAACAGTTCGGGTGGCCGACCACCGAAGTGGCCCGCAGCGTCGAGCGCGCCGTCGACGATCTGGTCGACGATGTCCCAGCGCTTGTATCGCGCGGCCCCGGCTGCGCACAGCGCCGTGTCGTGTGGCCAGACGGATCCATTGTGGTAGCTGAGTGGATCGTACGCGTGCATCCTCTCGCCAAGCGTGCGTAGCCCCCAGCCGGTCCACATCGTCGACTCGCTGAATCGGTCCAGATGGCGGTTCGCCAGCGACTCGTCCGCGATTCCGGTCCACATCGCGTGACCAGGGTTCGTCGTCAGGGCATCGATTTGACGTCCGTCGCCGTCGAGGCCGACGACGAACCAACCTCGCTCGCTCCAGAACCGGTCGTTGAAGGCCTGACGCAGCCTGTGCGCATGGTCGATCAGCTCGTCGCCAGACCGAGTGAGCGAGATCTGCGTCGAGAGTTCCGCGGCACCCAGGTATGCCGCGTACGCGTAGCCCTGCACCTCGGCGAGCGCGATCGGTCCGCTCGGCAGAGAGCCATCGGCGCTGTTCACGCCATCCCACGAGTCCTTCCAACCTTGGTTCGACAGCCCGCTGGAGTGACTGCGCCTGTAGTCGATGAACCCCTCGCCGTTCGACTCCGCGTTGCGCAACATCCATTCGACCGCTGCGTCGATCGCGGGATGCAACTGGTCGAGGGTCTCGTTCGACAGCGCGCCCCACCGGTGCGCCTCCGCCGCCAGCATGACGAAGAGGGGTGTTGCATCGACGGTGCCGTAGTATCGCTGGCGCGAGGCAAATGGTCCACCGCCTCCTCGACGGCGCAGTTCGTGCAGGATCTTGCCGGGCTGTTCTTCCGCGACTGGGTCATCGGACGTGCCCTGGAGATCGGCCAGCGCGGCCAGCACTCCGACAGCCAATGCCGGATCGAACGGGAGTGTCATCCATGACGTGAGCAATGAGTCGCGTCCGAACAACGTCATGAACCAGGGCGCGCCGGCGGCGATGGCGGTGCGCTCCGGATGGCCGGCGTCGACGATTCGCAACGCGGCGATGTCCGACAGCGCTTGATCCACGATTGGCGCAAGGCGTGGGTCGTTCGACACGACCCGGGGCACCGTCTCTCGCCGAGAACGGAGTCGACGCATCGGTATGGCGTCCGCCGGGATGAGCCCGATTGGAAATGCGAGGCCGGCTGGCAGTCCGTCGACGACTGGCTCGACCGTGACGGTGACGACCAGATCCTCGCGTGGCGCCACGGCGAGGGACCAGAGGATCTCCGAAGTGGCCGCGTCGAAGTGATCTGGTGGCGGCTGGAACTGCAGGAGCGTCGCGGCATCGACACCGTTCGCCTGGATCCGCCAGCCGTTGTCGTCGCGGACGAGCGGCCGAGGAGTTCCGCGAAGGCCCGCTTTGACGTCGAAGATGTGGGCAAAGTCGGCCTCGATCGTGAGACCGACCGTCCATCGTTGCGCGAGTGGGGACGTGTTGTGGATGTGGATGTCGTCGCGAAGCCCGTCGGCGATCCACCTCCGTCTCGTCACCACTGCTTGTACCGATGGATCACGGTCAAGCACCAGCCGCGCAACCACCACAGCGGACAGCGGAGTTGGCGCGTGAGTTGCCAGCACCTCCAAGCCAGCCCCCTCGAAGCGCATCTCGAACCGCGACACGTGCCGGAGATCGTCGTGCACGAGTCCATGGGTTCCCACGTGCATCTGACCGGCGTCGTCACTGATCGCAAAGGTACGTCCGTCGACCAACACCAACTGGCGTTGACCAACCGACGGAACCGAGGCCGCTGGAGCATCCAGAGGATCGAGCATGGTTCGAGTCTTGCCGCTCTCCGCGCAACTTCGACACACCCCCCGCTCTTCCCTGCCACGGAATCGGTTTCCCCGTCGTGTTCGTGGGGCCGCTGACGCCGAGGTGACGCGCCGCTGTAACAGCAGTTGCTCATCCTCTTCGTGGGCGCGCAAGGTGCGTGTCATCAGGAGGGGATCCACGACATGTTTGTGTCAGCGTCAGAACTCACGGCCAGCCCGGGCAAGAGCAGCCACCTCGGCCCGCTCGTCGCGCAGATGCGCGAACTGCTCACGAAGGAGTCCGGCAAGAACTGGTGGGCCTGGGCGGCCGTGACCGGTCGGCCCTATGGATCGTTCGTGCTCAGCACGCGCTTCGACGACTACGCGGACATGGTCGGCGCCCAGATGAAGGTCGCCATGTCGGCCGACTGGGCTGCGCTGGCGGCCACTGCTGTCGGCGTGCTTGCCCAGCCAGCTCCGACCACCTTGTCAGAAGTGATCGCAGTCACCGGCGAGCCGTCGGCACCGAAGCAGTTCGTGCTGGTCACGAGGGCCGTCATCGACCGGTCGGCGATGATGGACGCCGTTGCCTGGTCGACACAGGTCGCAGAGCACGTCACGAAGGTAACCGGCGTCAGCACGACCGTCGGCATGTCGGCGGCGGGCAAGATGTTCGAGGTGTCATGGCTTGCCGGTGTCGACACGCCCGAAGAGTTGGACAAGTTGAACGCCGTCAGCTCTGACGCCGAGTACCTCGAGATGATCGCCACCGCAGGGACCAAGCAGCTCTTCGAGCAGGGAATGAGCGAGCGGATGCTCCTGGCCAAGCTTCCCTGAGCAGCGGCTCACGCGCGGCCCGAACGCGGCGCGGCGTCGCGTCGCTTTGCTGCTCGCCGCCGCGCCGTGTTGCCAGGATGGTCCGTCGCGTTTGGGACCTTTGTCGCTGGCGCAGCGAGGCTTGCGGGGCGCATCGTGACACATGGACACGGATCAACACCCCATTGAAGAGCTCGACCCAACGCAGTGCTGGACGTTGCTGCGACGTGCCGACGTTGGCCGGCTCGCCGTCTCGATCATGAACAAGCCCGACATCTTCCCCGTCAACTTCGTCGTCGACGAGGACTCCGTTGTGTTCCGGACAGCCGAGGGCACGAAGTTCGCGGCGGCGGTGCTCGGTTGCGGGGTCGCGTTCGAGGTCGACGGCTACGAGCCCGAAGCCGGGGAAGCATGGAGCGTGGTACTCAAAGGGCACGCCACCGAGATCACCGACATGTACCAGCTCTTCGACGCCGCCGACCTGCCGTTGTTCCCGTGGCACGCGGCGCCGAAGCACATCTTCGTCCGGGTGACCGCGACGGAGGTCACAGGTCGCCGCTTCCGGACCGAGCGGGCCGGTGCGGCGAAGTTGCTCTGACTCCCGACGGGTCGTGACCAAGGACCCTTCCCCGCGAGGCGGCCGCAGCGCACGATCGAGTCAAGCGGACCTTCGTGGATCGGGAGGCCGCTCGACGAAGAGGAGAAGTGATGCGTGCAAGCGTTGGTGATCGGATCGTGATCGACGGGCACCATGTCGGTGAACCCAAGCGGGACTGCGAGGTGCTCGACGTCCGAGGCCCGGACGGCGGCCCGCCCTACTTGGTCCGCTGGGCCGAGAACGGGCACGAGGCGCTGTTCTTCCCCAGTTCAGACGCCCACGTCCACCACTACGAGCCGTCGGCTCACTGAAGGGACCGGTCATGCACACCATCGAAGCCACCCGTCGATCGGGCATCGCAGTCGCCCCCGACTGCACCGTCGCCCACGCTGCCGCCGTCATGGAGCAGGCGGGCGTCGGCTCGCTCGTGATCCTCGACGGCGACGAGCTCGTCGGAATCGTCACCGATCGCGACCTGGTCCGGCGGGTTCTCGCGCAGGGCAGGCCCGCTGACGTCCGCGTCGACTCAGTGATGTCCGCCCCGGTCGTGACCGTTGATGCCGACGCCGACATGCGCGCCGTCTTCGACGCCTTCCGCACACATGCCGTCCGCCGCCTCGCCGTCGTGCGCGACGCCAAGTTCGTCGGGATGACCAGCATCGACGACCTCCTCGTCCAACGCGTTTCCGAGCTGAACGACCTCTGCCGCCCGGTGACGGCCGAGATCCTGTTCGGGCACCACGAGACGCCGGTCCCCGCGACGATCGGATGAGCCGGTTCCACCGTGCGACCCCCGTCCGCACCCTTGGTCGGAGGGTCGTCGCGGTGCGCTTCTCTGCCCAGGCTGATCTCGTCGCCGCGTGATCGTCACCGGGGTTGGCGGCGCACGTCCGCCGTCCAGCCGAGCGGTGGATGTTGTCTTGACGCTGACGTAGGTGCCGCGTTGTCGAACAGGTCAAGTTAACTTGACAGGGGGTCAAAGCAGCTTGACACGCGGCGCTGAGCGAATCAGTTTCCGTCCATCGGCCCGGTCGAAGCGAGCGTCGATCTGTCGCGACATGGAGTTTCGGTTGCCGTTTGTAGCACGGCGTGCTACGGTGTCGGTATGGCTCAGGCAATCACGCAACGCGAGCTGCGCAACGACAGCGGCGAGATCATGCGCCGACTCGATCATGGAGAGACCTTCATCGTCACCCGAAATGGAACACCTGTCGCTGAGCTGACCCCGATGCGGCGCCACCGGTTCGTCTCCACCGATGCGGTCGTCGCGATGTTCCGCAATGCACCGGCTGTCGATGCCGACAGGTTCCGCGCTGACCTCGACGTCATCGCGACGCAGGACTCTGAGCCTCGTGCCTGACCAACGACACTTGCGAGGTTTGCTCGACACCTCCGTCGTCATCGATCTGGAACGGCTAGACCCGGAGCAGCTGCCCATCGAGTCGGCCGTCAGTGCCATCACGATGGCGGAGCTCGCCGCTGGGCCACACGCCACGCAAGATGCCGACGAGCGGGCTCGTCGGCAGGACCGACTCCAGCGAGCGGAGGCGGTCTTCGATCCGCTGCCGTTCGATTCGGAGGCATCTCGTGCATACGGTCGGATCTATGCAGCTGTGCTCGGCGCGGGTCGCAAAGCTCGCGGAGCGCGAGCTGTTGACCTCCTCATCGCAGCGACGGCGTGTTCGGGCGGCCTGCCGCTCTACACACGCAACCCGGATGACTTCGACTCCCTCCACGATCTGATTGAGGTCGTCCGCGTCTGAGACCACGCCGCCCAGAGCTGTCCTGGGAACTCGCCGGAGCGGGTGACGGGGATCGAGGCAGTGGCTCAGCGCACGACAGTCGCCAAGCTCGATGGTCGTGCGCTCGCCGAGCGCCTCGCCGCCGGCGGAAGTGCGGCCGCCTCACCGGCTGAGCACCAGAACTGCCGATCCTCGCACTCCCCAGGGAGTGAGCGATTGTGGAATCCGGTATCAACAACCGATCCCGAATCGGGCAGACGCGGAGCGTGTGACGGGAATCGAACCCGCATAGCCAGCTTTGAAGAACGTTATGCGGATGCTTGCGGCCAGCGTCAATACGCTAAACACCAGCTAGAGAGCGCTGTGATCTGACCGTTGTTCACCCTTGGAGACCCCTGCACACCGTTCTGAATGCCGCACCAATGCCGCGACCGGCGTAGGATGGCTCTGTGGCACGCAAGCGCCAGCGCCGAGCACCCGAGAGCGGGGCGGTCATCCAGAACCGCTCCGGCACATGGCGCGCCCGCACCTACGTGGGCGACGGCAAGCACGTGTCGCTCGGTTCGTTCCGCACGAAGGCCGACGCCGAGCGGGCGCTGCTGCTGGCCGGCGCCGAACAGCAGCGAGGCGCTTGGGTCGATCCGCGCAACGGCAAGGTCGCGCTCGAGGCCTACGCCAACCATTGGCTGGCGCACCGCCACAACCTGCGCGTCCGCACGGTCGAGCTGTACCGCAGCCAGCTCGACAACCACATCATCCCGGCGTTCGGCCGGCGGGAGCTGTCGAAGCTGTCGACGGCAGAGGTGCGCGTGTGGTTCGCCAACCTCGTCCAGGAGAGCGGCCTCGCGCCCACGACCGCGGCCAAGTGCTACCGACTGCTGCGCACGATCCTGAACACCGCCGTCGAGGACGAGCTGGTCGTGAAGAACCCGTGCGTCATCAAAGGCGCCGCCACCGAACGTTCGCCCGAGCGGCCGATCGCCACGATCGCGCAGGTCGACGCGCTCGCCAACGCGATCGACCCACGCTGGCGAGCACTCGTTTTCCTCGCCACCTATGGCTCGCTGCGGTGGGGCGAGCTGACGGCACTCACCCGGGAGCGCATCGATCTTCAGGCCGGCACGGTCGAGGTGATCGAGCAAGCCCTGGAGCTGTCCGGCGGAACGAGGGTGCTCGGCCCGCCGAAGACCGACGCCGGCCGACGCACGATCACCATGCCGGCGTTCGTCGTCGACGAGCTCGCCGAGCACATGCGCCGCTACGTCGGGCCAGAACCCGACGCGGTCGTCTTCACCGGTCCGAAGGGCGCGCCGCTGCGGCGCGGCAACTGGAACGGCAAGTGGAACGCAGTGCGTAGGGCTGTCGGCTGCGACGGCTTGCGCTTCCACGACCTGCGCCACACCGGCAACACGCTCGCCGCCTCCACGGGGGCGAGCACCAAGGAGCTGATGGCGCGCGTCGGGCACAGTTCGGCGCGAGCGGCGTTGCACTACCAGCACGCCACGAGAGAGCGCGACGAAGCGATCGCCGCCGCCCTCGACGCGATGGCAAGGCCGAAGGAGTCGAGGGCAGAGACGCCCAATGCCACCAGACCGCTGCGCAGCCTTCCGTACACTGGACCCATGTCCGTCCAGCACTTCGTCGACGAGCACGGGCGATACGACGGCAGGACGCTGCAGGAGCTGTGGCCGTCGGTGGTCGACGAGGTGGTCCGTGCCGTCGACCCGGCCGAGGTGATCCTATTCGGCTCGGTTGCTCGGGGCGACGACGGACCGGACTCCGACATCGATCTGCTCGTCGTGTTCGATCACATCGAACCGGCGGAGAAGCGGCCGATGATGGCGCGCATACGATCAGCGATCGAGACGTTCGCGCCTGTCGATGTGATCGTCACCGATCCGGGCGAGATGGCGGAGCGCCACGACGACGTCGGCTCGATCCTGTACTGGCCGTCCCGCGAAGGCCGCCCGGTGTATCGGCGGGCGAGTGTCCAAGCAGTCTGATCCGCATGAATGGCTGCGGTTCGCCAACGACGACCTCGCCGCGGCCCGGCTGCTCCTCACCGATGTCGAGCTGCCGGCTCGCATGGCTTGCTTCCACGCGCAGCAGGCTGCCGAGAAGGCCCTCAAGGCGTCGCTTGTGCACGCCGCCATCCAGTTCCGCAAGACGCATGACCTCGTCGTGCTGGTAGCCCTGCAACCCGAACCGGTTCGGTCGGCTGTCGGCAAACTCAATCTCCAGCGACTACAGCAGTGGGCGGTGGATGCTCGCTACCCGGCCGACCTTCCCGACATCACTGCCGGCGAGGCAGCCGCGGTCGTGGCCATCGCCGACCAGATCCTCGCCT
>JANNZY010000195.1:0-16497 GCA_031410915.1 Actinomycetes bacterium | reverse complement strand
CGGCACGAAGTCGCCGAGGATCGCAAGCGTCGTCGCGTCGACGCCCTCGATGACGCCGGGGATGCGAGCCCACAGCAACGTCCGACCATCGCCGTGGCTGCCGTCCAAGGTGTCGAGGTCGCGGCCGAGCACCATTCGTTGCTCGAGTCGTTCGTTGATCGTGCCGTCGACGGGCATGCGGTGCTGGCGGTGCTCGTAGTCCGCGGGTGGGCCGACATCGGGCATCTGCTCCCACTGCCCGGCCAGGTTCAGATCGCGATGACCGAGTGCGGCGTTCACGGTCAGGATCTCGCGGTTGCCGACGTGGCACACGGCGCGGGCCTGGGTGATCTGGTGACCCTCGACGGCGAGCGTGACATCGATGTCCATCGACTCACCCGGCTTGGCATAGGACAGGTACTGCCCCGTCGCCCACACGCACTCGCGGCCGGAGGTTAGCTCGAGCGCCGAGATCGCCGCGCCGAGACCGCATCCACCGAACAGGAACCCGCCCCACGTCGACAACGTCTGTGTCACCGGCATGTACCAGCGGTATGGATTGTGGGTGGCGCGGAGGTCGAGGAAGGCGCGGCTGTCCATGGCGACATGACTCTACGTGAGGTCGCCTGCGACCACTAGCGTCGCTGTGATGAGTGACACACCGTGGTTGGGTGACGCATGTTCACTGGTCGAAGCGTTCCGCCGCGGCGAGCGTTCACCGGTCGAAGAGCTGCAGGCAACGTACGCGGCCATCGACGCGAGCGAGCTCAACGCCTTCTGCTACACACCCCGCGAGCAGGCCCTGCACGCCGCCGCGACAGCTGATGTGTCGCTCCCGTTCGGCGGCGTGCCGGTCGGCGTCAAAGAGCTCGACCAGGTGGATGGCTGGCCCGACACCCACGCCTGCGCCGTGCTCGCCGACCAGGTCGCCGCGTTCACGTCGACCAACATCGGCCGGATGCGCGACCGCGGCGGCGCAGTGCTGGCCGGCCAGACCACGGCCAGCGAGTTCGGCGGCGTCAACGTGACGCGCACCGTCATCCACGGCGTGACCCGCAACCCGTGGAACACCGAGCGCACGCCCGGTGGTTCCAGCGGCGGCACCGCAGCGGCCGTCGCCGGTGGCCTGGTCACGCTCGGCACGGGTGGCGACGGTGGCGGCTCCATCCGCATTCCGGCCGGCTTCACCGGGTTGTTCGGACTGAAGGCCACGTTCGGCCGCATCCCGCTCGGACCCCGATCCAAGATCGGCAACATCACCGTGACGGTGGGTTGCCTCAGCCGGTCCGTGCGCGACACGGCGCGCTGGTTCGACGTGTGCAACGGCTACGACGCCCGCGACCAGTTCAGCCTGCCGGCCACCAGCGGATGGGAGCGTGCACTCGGCACGCAGGTCGACGACCTCCGCGGCAAACGGGTTGCGATCGTTGCCGGCTGGGGCGGTGCGGTCACGTCGCCGGCGATGTGGTCCGCGCTCGAAGCGGCCGCGACTCGCCTCATCGCCGCCACCGGGATGACTCGCGTCGATGGTGTGGACACGTCGTTGCCGAACATGGGAGCGGCGTGGGGCATCAGCGGCGGCATCGGCACCTACGCGCAACTCGCCGAGCACTGGCCGGACTGCAAGGACGTTCTGACGCCTGAGATCCGCGGCTCGATGCGGGTGACGCAGGAGCGCTACAACCTCGAGGCCCGGGTCAAGATCGAGCAACGTCGGATGGAGCTCAACGAGCGCATGGCCGACATCTTCGCCGAGGTCGACTTCGTGATGACCGCCAGCAACCCCGACGTCGCCTTCGCGGCTGAGGGACCGCTGCCGTCGGTGTTCGGCGGCGTGGTCGACAGTGCGGGCAACAACGGCCGGCTCACCTTCCCGGCCAATCTGCACGGCAACCCGGCCGTGTCGGTGCCAGCCGGGTCGATCGACGGCCTGCCCGTCGGCCTGCAGATCGTCGGTCGTCACCACAGCGAGCAGCTGCTGCTCGATGCTGCGCTCGTCGTCGAGCGCAGCGAGCCGTGGCCGCTCGTCGCGCCCACCAGCCCGCACTGAGCCGGCGCGTTCGTGGCCAGTCAGCCATCGCTCACTATTGGCAAGCGGGCACTTGCGTAATTACGATCGTCGCGTGACGATCACGACAGGTGCCCCGGAGCTGCGGGAGCGGACCCCGCTCGACGCGGCCCAACGCACGCTCGCGATCGGGCTCGTCCTGTGCGTGACGCTCGTCGCGTTCGAGACGACAGCCGTGCTGACGGCCCTGCCGACCATCACTGACGAACTCGACGGACTGTCGCTGTACGGAGCCACGATCGCTGCGTACATGCTGGCCGACCTCGTCGCGCTGGTCTGGTCCGGCGAGTGGGCCGACCGCTACGGCGTACGCCGCCCATTCATCATCTGCATCGTCGTCTTCGTGGCCGGCCTCGTCGTCGCCGCCAGCGCGCCGACGATGGAGTTGGTCCTGCTCGGACGATTGCTGCAGGGCGCTGGAAGCGGCGGATTCGCGCCACTGTCGTACATCGCCGTGCGGCGGGCGTTCCCGGCCGAGCGCCAGGGCACGATGTACGCATACCTCAGCGCCGGCTGGGTTCTGCCGAGCCTGATCGCACCGGCCGTGTCCGGCGCCGTCACCGACCGCTTTGGCTGGCGTTGGGTCTTCCTCGGCATCATCCCGCTGGCCGTCCTGGTCGCGTTGCTGACCGCTCGAGCCATGGCTTCGCTGACGGTGCCCGACACCGATGGCGATCGGCGCGCCAGCCGTTTGCCGCGGGCCCTGCAGGCAGCGGGCGGCGTCGGCCTGGTCGCCGTCGGTTTCCAAAGTGACAACTACGTCCTCGCCGGCACGGTCGCGATCGCCGGTATCGCGATCGCCGTTCCGGCGCTGCAGGCGCTGCTCCCGGCCGGCGTGTTCCGTGCCCGCCGCGGGCTGCCGGCGATCATCGCCGTCCGTTTCCTGGCGACAGCCACCTTCTTGGGCGTCGACAGTTTCGTGCCTCTCGCCGCCGACCGGCTGCACGGTGCTCGTCCGATCGCGCAGGGCTTCGTCATCGCCGGCGCGGCGCTGGCGTGGACCGGTGGACAAGCGTTCGCGGCCCGTCGCGGTGATCGACTACCTGCCAGCCGGGCGACACGGATCGGATTTTGCTTCCTGCTCGTCGGTGTCGCGGTGACGGCACCGGTACTCGCACCGAGTTGGCCGCTCGTGCTGACGTTCCTCGGTTGGGCAGTCGGCGGATTCGGTATCGGGTTGCTCTTCAACCCGACCACGATTGGCGCGATGAGCTTCGCCGAAGACGGACGCGAGGGCGCGATCGGCAGCCAGATCCACCTCGCCGACTCGCTCGGCTTCGGCATCATGAGCATCGTCGGTGGCGCGACCGTCACGATCGCCGATGACACGACGTTCACACTGCAGGGCGCGATCGCGACGAACTTCGGCCTCGCCGCGATCTGCGCGACGGTCGGCCTCGTCGCCAGCCGCGGCGTACGGACTCGCACCGCAGCCTGAACCGCACGGGCAAGACGCTCAGCCGTCGTCGACCAAGCCTTCGCGGCGGGCAATGACCATCGCCTCCAGCTTCGAGTGCGCGCCCAGCTTGCTGAGCACGTTCTGCACGTGGTTGCGGATCGTGTTGACGCTGAGGAACAGTCGCTTCGCGATCGCATCGTTGGACAGCCCGTCGGCGACGAGCTCGAGGACCTCCAGTTCGCGTGCCGTCAGGTCGCTGCCGATCGACTGCGTTCGCTTTCCGAGGCGGGGCAGCAACGCGGACAGCATGCGCGGCGTGATGTACGCCTCGCCATCGAGGACCGAGCGGATCGCCTTCACCAACTCGGCCACGGCATTGTCCTTGGTGACGAACCCCGAGCTCCCCGCCTCGATCGCGGCGATCAATGCCTTGTCATCGGTGCGCCCGGTGAGGATCACCACCTTCGTCGCCGGGGACTCGGCGAGGATCCGCCGGGTGGCGGTTGCCCCGTCGCCGTCGGGCAATGCGAAGTCGACGATGGCAACCGCAGGCTTGTACGCGCCCGCCATTGCGACTCCTCGTTCCACCGTGGCCGCCACCGCGACGACCTCGAACGTGCCGTCCGCCGCCAGGACGCGGGAGACACCCTCGACGAACATCTCGTGATCATCGACCAAGAGAACCGTGATCGGGTCCATAGCGCAGCACCATAGCCATCTCCCGATCGCCCTCAAATTCAGGAGACACAATACGGGCGCGACAGCACGACCACCGAGATGGTCGTCGCCCGGTCCGTCCCTACCCGGCGAGCACCGCGCGCGCCACGAGATCGGTGCCGAATGCGGTCAGGATCGCCAGGTAGAGCAGGCCCGTGGCTGCCATCACCGCCGAGTAGTAACGCTCGCGCAGCGCACGCTGGGTGACGACGCACAGGACCGCAGTCGTGACCGAGCACGCCATCCAGAAGTAGCCGAGCGTGCCACCCCAGCCGTCGGACACCGACCCGGAGATGACGCTGAGCATGCCCGTCGGCAGAAGCAGCGCGACAACTTCGAACGGCAGCACGTACTTGGTCACTCGGACCAACTCGTTGAGCAGCCCACGCGGCAGGCCCGGCTGGACGAGATACCAGTGCCCGAGCAGCATGGCGTCCGTCACTGCGCCGATGAACGCCGCGCCGACGATGGTGCGTATCACCGCAACCAGATCGTTGCCGCCGGCACCGATGCCCGCGGCGACGAGACCGACGACGCCGATCACCGGCGCAACGAGGTCAAGCGCCGGTGGAAATTCAGGGGGCGACTCTGCTGCGACAACGCGTTGCGGCACGGCGCGATCGATACCGGTCATCGTCGCGACGCGCTCAGTACGGCGGTCGTGCTCGTCGGTGTGACCACTGACGCCGGCTCGACGGCGAACCACCGAGACCACGAGCGCGACGATGGCGGCGACCGCGACGCCGAGCGATGCCGCCTCGCGGACCGCCTCGACGCCGAACGCGAGCCCGCACGCGAACGCTGCGCCGGCGATCAGCGCGAACGTGCCGCGCAGCAACCAGCCGTAGCCCACACCGACCATGCGCCGCCGCGTGGTGAACCAACAGAAGGACAGCCCGCCGACTGCCCACTGCAGCAGCACCGTGGCGGCGTCGACTCGTATCACGAGCCCCGACGATAGGGCCGAGTGGACGGCGGACCACCGGCACGCCGACGTTTCCGAAGCTGCGCCCCGTACGCTCACGGCTCGTATGCGCAACCAGCCTGCCGTCCGCGTCGTCGCGGTGGTCGCCGTCATCGCCGCGGTCCTCAGCGGTTGCTTCACGGGCCAGCGCGGCCGCCTGTCACCGTCCACCACGCCGGCGGGGGCCGAGACCGCCGTGTCCGATCCGGCGATCGCCGCGGTGCTCGCCAAGCTGGACACCGCCAGCGAGAACGCCTACACCGCGACCTACTCGATCCTGCTCCGATTCGGATCGATCACGACGGCCTCGACGGTTGCGCAGACCAACTCTCAAACCCGATCGATCACCATCGGCACCGTGCGCTACCTCGACCAGGGTGGACTGCAGCAGACGTGCGACGTCACCAGCGGTGTGTGTGCTGATGGGTTCGATGACAGCAGGATCAGCAACGCGGTGCCGAGCCACGACTTCTATCGCACCGCAGCCGCAGCCCGTCTGCGCCAGGATGCGGCGACAATGACGAGCGCCGGCATTGCCTCGACGCGTGAGATCGCCGGTCGCTCGGCGACGTGCGTGCAGGTCACGTTCGCGCAGGGCACGAAGTCATACTGCGCGCTCGACAACGGCCTGCTCGCCTACCAGGACACGCCAGACGTGCAGATCGATCTGTCCGCCGTCAGCGATGCGGCCGATGCCGCGTTGTTCACGCCGACCACCGTTGCCGGCTGAACGTCGCTGCCGCGCCCACAACCGAAGCGACTCAACCTTCTCCCGCACCTGGGCGCGTGCCAACACCAAGGTCCGACGAACCAACACCCAGAACAGTCCCGCCACACGAACGTCGCTGCCGCGCCCAGAACCGAGGCGACTCAACCTTCTCCCGCACCTGGGCGCGTGCCAACACCAACGTCCGGCGAACCAATACCCAGAACAGTCCCGCCAGGGCTGGTCCGTCGTTCTGGGTGCGATTCTTGGGGTCGGCTCAGTGCGCGGTCACCGTCTCGGTGTCGCGACCGCTGCGTAGCAACGTGCCCGGTCGGGCATCGAGCAACTCTCCCCCGGCGACGCAAGGCACCCCGTTGACGAGCACGTGGCCGATGCCGTTGGCCTCGCCGTAGACACGACCGGCGCCGCCGGGCAGGTCGAACTTGGTGAAGACCTCGCCGGGTCCGATCTTTGCCGGGTCGAACACGACGATGTCCGCAGCGTTGCCTGTGGCGATCGTGCCACGACCCTTCAACCCGTACAGCGCGGCCGGCGAACCGGTCAGGTAGTGCACGGCCTCCTCCAGAGGCAGCAGTGATCGGTCAACGGTGGTGCGCGCGATCAGGGTGGTCGCGTAGCTGAAGCTGTCGATCATGTCGAGGTGCGCGCCGGCGTCGGATGCACCGACGATGGCTCGCGGATCACGCCAGACCTCGACCCGCTTCTCCCAGCTGGCGTCGTTCTGGCCGGTGTCGATGCTGGCGATCACGGTGTTCAAGTCGTCGTCGATGGAGATGTCGCACAACGTGTCCCACGTGCTCTTGCCGAGCTCCGTCGCGATCGCACCGATCGTCTTGCCCTCGAACGGCTTCCACTGCGCACTGAACGTCTCGAGCAGCGTGTAGTTGCCCCAGTTGGCCAGCGACCGCAACGCGCCCGGGGCGGTCTGCGCAAGGCGATCCATCTCGGCCCGGCCGTTGGGGTCGCGCATCATCGCCAGCTTGGCGGTCGGCTCCATCGCCATCAACTTGTCCCAGCCGGGCATGATGTCGAGCACGAAACCGCTGCGCAGGTTGAGCCGCAGCCGGAACGTGTCCGGCAGGGTCAGCGCGAGCACCCGCCCGCCCTTGGCCTCGGCGATGTCACCGCCGGTCAGCTGGTGCTGCACGGCGTCCCAGTTCTGCGACTGCACCTGGAGCAGGTTCCAGTTCAGCGGGCGGTTGGCGGCAACGCTCATGTCGGCCATGAGGTCGAACGTCTCCGGCGAGAACGGGCCGACCTGTGGGATGAACTCCAACGTCGTACCCGGGAACTCGCGCACGACACTGCACAGCGCGATCACTTCGTCGCGGCTCGCGTGGCGCGACGGCACCGGAATGCCGGTGTGGTCGTTGTGGGATGTCGACCATGTCGACGAGAAGCCCATGCCGCCGGCGGCGAGGCCGTCGCGCAACAAGCCCTTCATCTGCTCGATCTCCTCCGGTGTCGCGACCCGCTCGGTCGCGGCATCCTTCATCACCACACGGCGGATCGCCGAGTGACCGACGAGGAACCCGGCGTTCGGCATCAACGTGCCGTCGAGCCGGTCGAGGTACTCGCCGGTTGTTCGCCAGTCCCACGGCACACCCTGCTGCAGCGATTCCAGTGGCATGCCCTCGACGCGGGCGAGCATGCGCATCAGGTAGTCGCCGTCGGTGGGCGTGAGCGGGGCGATCGTGAAGCCGCAGTTGCCGCCCATCACTGTGGTCACGCCGTGCAGTGGCGACGGGCTGAGCGTGGTGTCCCAGAACGCCTGCGCGTCGTAGTGGGTGTGGATGTCGATGAAGCCCGGAGCCACGACCTGATCCCCGGCATCGATGGTGCGCGTGGCAGGTTCGTCGATCTGACCGACCGCCACGATCTTGCCGTCGCGGATGCCGATGTCGGCGTGCACACCCGCTGCGCCCGTGCCGTCGATGACCTTGCCGCCGGTGATGACTACGTCCAACATTCTGGACCCCCTTCGTGCTTCGACGATCTCGTCTGCGGCCGACGTTATGCCACTCGCCACCCACTGGGCGTGTCGACCGGTTCCCTCCACTTTGCGTTTGCTTGCCTGTGGGTGAAAGCCTGCCCCCGTGGCAGAACAGATCCCCTTCGTTTCGTACCTCGAGCTCGGCGACGACCCGCACCTCGTCGCTAACGAGTGCACATCGTGCGGGGCCCGGTTCTTCGACCGCCGCAACGCGTGTGCCTCGTGCTTCAACACCGACTTCAAGAAGGTCGACATCGCCACGGAGGGCACGCTGACGTCGTTCACCATCGTCGCGTTCGCAGCGCCGGGCGTGCCGGTGCCGTTCGTGTCCGGCATCATCGACTGCGACGGCACCCACGTGCGAGCCAACTTGGCCAACGTCGAGCCCGACCCCGAGCACGTCACGCTCGGCATGAAGCTGCGCCTCACCACGGTGCCGATCGGCACCGACGAAGCCGGCACGGAGGCGATCAACTTCGCTTTCGAGCCCGCAGCCTGAAACCACCCTTTCTCCCTCACTTCTTCCAATCAAAGGAGGCCGATCATGGCCAGCGACGACATCTGGATCCTCGGCATCAACATGACCAAGTTCGGCAAGCACGCCGACAAGGACATCGTCGACCTCGCGTCGCAGGCGGCGATGGCCGCGCTCGCCGACGGCGGTGTGACGATGAAGGACATCGGCGTGATGGCGGCCGGCAACCTGATGGGTGGCGGTGGTGTGGCCCAGCAGATCCAGAAGCAGATCGGCCAGACCGGTATCCCGGCCTACAACGTCGCGAATGCCTGCGCCACGGGAGCCACTGCGTTGCGCGTCGCGATCATGTCGGTCAAGTCCGGCGAGTGCGACATGGGCCTGGCCGTCGGCGTCGAGAAGCTGAGCGGTGCCGGCCTGCTCGGCGCTCGCGACCGTAAGGCCGACACCAACTGGACGCCGGCGGGTCGCTATGGCGCAGTCGGCAGCACGGACGGACGCATCGGCACCGAGACGATGCCCGGCGTGTTCGCCCAGGTCGGCATGGAGTACGCGCACAAGTACGGCAACGTCACGTTCGACACCTTCGCCAAGATCAGCGAGAAGAACCACGCCCACTCGACGCTCAATCCGCTCGCGGCGTACCAGAAGCGCTTCACGCTCGACGAGATCAAGAACGACATGATGATCTCGTATCCCAATACCCGGCCGATGTGTTCGGCCAACTGCGACGGCGGGGCGGCGGCGGTCGTGATCAGCGACGCCAAGCTGAAGACGCTGTCGCTCGAGCAGCAACGCCGTGCGGTCAAAGTGTCGGCCTCGATCCTGACCTCAGACCCGTGGCAGGAGGCCTGCCAGGTGCTGCCCGACGTCAACACGCTCACCCGCCGTGCCGCCGAGCAGGCCTACGCTGCGGCCGGCGTCGGTCCCGAGGACCTCGATCTGGTCGAGCTGCACGACTGCTTCGCCACCGCCGAGCTGGTGCACTACGACAACCTCATGCTGTGTGCCCCCGGTGAGGCCGGTTCGTTCTTCGAGAGCGGCGCGACGTGGCGTGACGGCAAGACGCCGGTCAACGTGTCCGGCGGCCTGCAGTCCAAGGGCCACCCGATCGCGGCCACCGGTATCGCCAACATCTGGGAGGTCTGCCACCACCTGCGCGGCGAGGCCGGTGATCGCCAGATCGAGGGCGCAAAGGTCGGCCTGGCCCACGTCATCGGCCTCGGCAGCGCCTGCGGCGTCCACATCCTGGAGAAGTCCGCAGCCTGATTCGTCGGGTCGGATCGGCCCTCGACGTGAATCAGACGTCGAGGGCGACCAACTCGTGGTTGACGGTGTTCATCGGGATCGGGCCGTCTGCGGTCGCGACCACGATGTCCTCCAGGCGCATGCCCCACTTGCCTTCCAGATATATGCCGGGCTCGACGCTGAACGCGTGACCAGCGGCGAGCGGGAGCGCATTGCCTTCGACCATGTACGGGTCCTCATGCGCGTCCATGCCGATGCCGTGGCCCGTGCGGTGGAAGAAGTACTCGCCGAAGCCGGCGGTGTCGATGATCCGGCGCGCGACACGATCGACCTCCTGGCACGGTGTGCCGACGGTGCCGGCGACGACCGCGGCGCGCTGTGCTTCGTGCAGCACCGCATAGGCCTCCGCGACTTCGGCCGGCGGCGTGCCGAGGTAGACGCAACGGGTGATGTCGCTGCAGTAGCCGTTCATCGTGCCGCCGAAGTCGCACAGCAGGATCTCGTCACGGCCGATCACGCGCTCGCCCGGATGGTGGTGCGGTGACGCCGCATTGGCTCCGGCCGCGACGATCGCGAAGTTGGTGACCTGATGGCCCTCGGCCACGATGCGCTCGGACAGGTCGGCGGAGACCTCGGCCTCGGTGCGCCCGAGGAGCGGGATCTCGCCGGCCTGCAGCTGGGCGGCGATGCGGTCGACGGCAGCGCCGGCAGCCAGCAGCGCAGCAATCTCGGCCGCGTCCTTCGTCATCCGCATCGAGGTGACGACGTCGGCGCGGCTGTAGTGCGCACCGGGAAGCAGCGGCAGGAGTTCGACCAGGAAGCGGGCCCACATCTGGTCGCCGATCGCGAACGTCTTCGCGTTCGAGCCCGACTGCGACAGCTCGACCACGATCTCGACCGGGTTCTCGGTCTCGCCCCATGGGTGGATCTCGAACACACCGGGCTGGGGCGTGATCCGTGCCGCCTCCATGCGGGGCACGACGAGGCGGGCCTCGCTGTCGCGGGGAACGACGAGCATCGTCAGTCGCTCCAGCGGCATCGCGTGGTAGCCGGTGATGTATGGCAGGTCGAGCCCGAGCGACAGCAGCAAGACGTCGAGGCCCTTCTCCTCCATCTGCACCCGCGCCCGCCGCATCCGGTCGGCGTAGACCTCGGTGGACAGCGGAGCGGACACGCCGGCGGTGTTGTTCATCCGCTCATTCTGCCGCACGCACCCACCGCGCCCACCGCTGCCGCACCCAGCACCCAGCACACCCAGCACCCACGCGTGGCCGGCCCGTGCGCTCCGGGCGACGTCACGGCCACGCGTGGGCAAGTTGCGCAGCCGGGACGACGCCGGGCACACCCGCAGGCGGACCGTGCACTCGGGCAACACATCGCCCACGCGCCGGCGGAACATGCGCCCCGGGCGACGTCACGGCCACGCGTGGGCAAGTTGCGCGGCCGGGACGACGGCGGGCACACCCGCGGGCGGACCGTGCGGCGCATTGGCCGGAACGGGGTCAGCGGGAGTTGAGCGAGACGGGGGTGGCGACGGCTTCGGCGGATTGCTTGGCGTGGTAGCTGCTGCGGGTGAGCGGGCTCGACTCGACGTGGCCGATGCCGAGCGACTCGCCCACGACCTTCCAGCGATCGAACTCGTGCGGCTCGATCCAGCGGTCGACCGGCAGGTGGTGCGACGTGGGACGCAGGTACTGGCCGATCGTGACGATGTCGACACCGATTGACGCGAGATCAACCAACACGCCGTCGACCTCGGCGACCGTCTCGCCCATGCCGACGACCAGGCCCGACTTCACCGTCAGGCCCGCGGCCTTGGCACGAGCGAGCGCTGACAGGCTGCGGGCATAACCGGCCGACGGGCGCACCGCTCGTTGGAGCCGGGGCACCGTCTCGAGGTTGTGGTTGAACACGTCGGGGCGGGCGGCGAGCAGGAGCTCGATCGAGGTCTCATCGCCCTTCGCATCGGACACGAGCGTCTCGATGCGTGCGCCCGGCGTGCGCTCGCGTATGGCGTGAACGCACGCCGCGACGTGGGCCATGCCACCGTCGACGAGGTCGTCGCGAGCCACCATCGTGAGCACGGCGTGGGCCAAGCCCATCCGTTCGACGGCATCGGCCACTCGCTCCGGCTCGTCGGCCGACGGAGCCTCGGGCTTGCGGGTGTCGACGAGGCAGAAGCCGCACGCACGAGTACAACGCTCGCCGAGCACCATGAACGTGGCTGTGCCGTCCGACCAGCACTCGCTGAGGTTGGGGCAGCCCGCTTCCTCGCACACGGTGATCAGGCCGAGGTCGCGAACGGTGCGCTTCAGCGACAGCACCTCCGGACCGTGGTGCACCTTGGGCCGCAACCACTGCGGTTTGCGCTCGGCGACGGGCAGACCCGCGCCGACACCCGCCTGGGCCAGTCGGCCGAGCATCCGCACCGGCTCTGCGCGGTGAGGCATCGCCGAGTCGCGGGCCGCAGCGCCGTCGCCGGCCGCACCTCGATCATCGGCGTGCGACGATGTGCCGTCACCTGCAGCCATGATGGTGCCACCTGCTTCGCCAACGGAGGCGTCGCCGAAATGCGCTCGCGCGGAGCGAATCGGGGCACCGGCACCGTGGCCACGCGAGAAGAGGGAGAGATCATCGGGGCGCTCGCGCCAGGCGACGTCTTGGCGTTCGATGCCGCTCCCCCATCGCTTCGCAGCGAGTCGGGCGACGATGTCGATCACTTCGACCATCGACGCCTCGACGCCTTCTTCACGCAACGACGTGACCGGTCGGTCGGCGATGCCGCAGGGAATGATGTAGTCACGTAGATAGCGCATATCGGTTTCGACGTTGAGCGCGAAGCCGTGCATGCTGCGGCCTCGCGACACGCGCACTCCGATTGCGCAGATCTTGCGCGGTGCGGGGCCGGCGGCGTCGATCCAGACTCCTGGGTATCCCGGCAAGCGACCGGCCGTCGACAAACCGAGCTCGGCCAGCGTGTCGATGATCAGTTGCTCGACCGTGCAGACATGCGCCACCGAGTCAGGCGGGCCGGAGCCGCCGTGCTTGGGTGGCAACGACAGAATGGGGTAGCCGACGACCTGACCTGGTCCGTGATAGGTGACGTCGCCGCCCCGGTGAACCGGCACGAGTTCGGCCCCGACCGACGCCGGTTCGACGAGCACGTTGATCGACAGGTCCGAACGCGGCCCATGGGTGAACACGTGCGGGTGCTCGAGGAGCAACAGGTGGTTGGACGTACCGTGCTCGAACAGCGCCTGCTGCACCGCAAGTGCCTCGCGGTACGGCACCCGCCCCAACCACCGCACACGAAGCGGCCCGGCAGCTGCCGCATCGGCTGTCTCGACCGAGCGCTCCACTTCAGTCATCGCCGTCACCCGACACCATCGCAGCGCTGGATCGTTCCGGTCGGACCGGCAACATGCAGCGCGTCCGGCCAACAAGTCGTGCACCGCGCTGCATCGTGCCACACCCGGCGGCAACACCCAGCATCAAACCGCTGGCGCCGTGTACGCGCGGGATCGTGCCGCGCACGGCGGCAACATCCAGCACCAAACCGCCCGCACCGTCACCGCGCGAGATCATGCCGCTCGCGGCGGCAACACCCAGCACCAAACCGCCCGCACCGTCACCGCGCGGGATCGTGCCGCTCACCGCGGCAACACCCAGCACCAAACCGCCCGCACCGTCACCGCGCGGGATCGTGCCGTTCGCGGCGGCAACATCCGCCGGGGTGGGAGGACGAGGGGCACGTCTCGCTGAGTCCTGCCGTTGACACCGGCACGATCCAGCTCGTCCCGGGTTCATCAGAGCTCGGCGTTCCAGTCGCGATGCTCGAGGATCTCTTTGACCTTGACCAGGAAGCCGGCGGCGTACGCGCCGTCGAAGGCACGGTGGTCCCAGCTCATCGCCAGGTTTCCGACCGGGTGGATGGCGATGCCTTCGCCGCCACCGGCCAGCGGCACAACGACGGGCTTGCGCACGATGGCGTCGGTGGAAAGGATCGCCACCTGGGGCTGGTTGATGATGGCCATCGTCAGCACGCTGCCGGCCGAGCCGTTGTTGCTGATTGTGAACGTGCCACCGGAGATCTCGTCCGGGCGCAGCTTGCGAGACTTGGCCCGGCCAGCGAGATCGTTGATCTCGCCGGCGATGGCACGCAACCGCTTCGTCTCCGCGCTGCGCACGAGCGGCACGAGCAGGCCGGTGAACTCGAGGTCGACGGCGATGCCGAGGTCGACGAAGTGGTGGACGACGAGGTTGTCGCCATCGACCGTCGCGTTGAGGTGCGGGAAGTCGCGCAGTGCGTCGACCACGGCCCTGGAGATGAACGGCAGGTAGGTGAGGCTGAAGCCCTCGGTCTGTTTCCACTCGCCCTTCACCGCGCTGCGGGTGACGTCGACGTTGGCGAAGTCCACCTCGACGACGCTGAACGCGTGCGGGCTGACACCGAGGCTCATCACCATGTGCGCGCCGGTCAGCTTGCGGATCTTGCTGAGCCCGACGACCTCGTCGCGATCGGTGATCGCTGCAGCTGGTGCCGGCGAAGCTGCAGGAGCAGCCGGTGCGGGTGCGGCCGGTGCGGGAGCCGCCAGTGCTGGCGCAGACGCGGCGGCTGCTGCGGGACTGGCCGCGGCCGGTGCGGGAGCGGCCGGTGCGGGAGCCGCGGGTGCGGGAGCGGCCGGTGACGGCGCTGGCGCAGCGGCTGCCGGTGCAGGAGTGGCCGAAGCCGGAGCCGCGGCCGCCGCGGTGCCACCGGATGCGACGCGGTCGATGTGGTCGAGGACGTCCTCGCGAGTGATGCGGCCGCCGGGCCCGGTGCCCGTGAGCGCGTTCGTGTCGATGTCGTGCTCGGCCACCAACCGACGCACCACCGGCGAGAGCAGGCGGTTGTCATCAGAGCTTGCGGGTGCCGGATCGACCTCAACTGCAGCCGTGCCGGCGTCGGCCACAGGTGCGGCCTGCGGCGGGGCCTCGATCAGCGTGGCGGGTGCCGACGCAGCCTCAGCGGCAGGCGCCGGTTCGGGAACCGGAGCCGGCGCAGTGCCGGCCTCGGGGGCCGGCGCGGCGTGGGGCGCCTGGGTGGCCGGCGCGGCGGCATCGGCTCCAGCGGCACCGACCACGGCGATCACGGCGCCGACGGGCACGGTGTCGCCCTCCTGGGCACGGATCTCGGTGAGAACGCCGGCGCTCGGTGACGGCACCTCGGTGTCGACCTTGTCGGTCGAGACCTCGAACAACGGTTCGTCCGCCGCAACGTTGTCACCGATCTTCTTGAACCACCGGGTGATGGTGCCTTCGGTGACGGTTTCGCCCAGTTGCGGCAGTGTGATATCGGCCATTTCTTCCTCTCGAGAGCGTGGCGTTCCGGGTCGCCTCAGGCGTTGAGGCTACGTCCGGTCAGGGACAACATCGTCTCACCGAACAGCTCGGTGAGGCTGGGATGCGGCTGGATGAATTCGGCGACTTCGGCGACTGTCGCCTCCCAGTTCACCGCGAGGTAACCGCCGGACAGCTGCTCGGTGACCCACGGGCCGACCATGTGCACGCCCAGCACCTGACCGGCTGTGCCGTCCGGGTTCTTCTTCGCGATGACCTTCACGAGTCCGTCGAGTTCGCCCAGGATCTGGGCCCGGCTGTTGCCGCGGAACTGGTGCTTGGCGACGACGACGTCGTAGCCGGCGGCTGTGGCGGCCTCCTCGCCGGGACCGGCCCAGGCGACTTCGGGGTGAGAGTAGATGGCCCAGGGCACGCGGTCGTACATGATCGGCATCGGATTCTCGCCGAGGATGTCCTTGGTGACGAGGATGGCCTCGGCGTAGCCGACGTGGGCCAGCTGCGGCGTGTTGATGATGTCGCCTATCGCGTAGACGCCGGGCTCTCCGGTACGGCAGAACTGATCGACATCGATGAACCCGCGGTCGGTGACCTGCACACCGGTGCCCTGCAGACCGAGCTCGTCCGAATACGGCCGGCGACCGACCGAGACGATGACGGCATCGACTTCGATGTGCTCGCCGTCGCCGAAGTGGACGGTGGTACCTCCGCTGCCGTTCGGTGTGTGGCCGGTGACTGCGACCCCGGTCTTGATGTCGATGTTCTTCTTGCGGAAGCTGCGCACCACGACGTTCGCGACGTCGGCGTCGAGGCCGGGCAAGATCTTGGGCAAGCCCTCGAGGATCGTGACCTGTGCCCCGAGGTCGGCGAACGTGGACGCGAACTCGCAGCCGATGGCACCGCCGCCGATGACGACGACGCGAGGCGGGATGTGGTCCAGCATCAGCACTTCGTCGCTGGTCATGATCGGGCCACCGCGATCGAAGCCCGGGATGGTGCGTGGTGCCGACCCTGCGGCGAGGATCACGTTGCGGCCCTGCAGCTCTGCGGTGCCGCCATCGGCGAGGCGGACGGTGACGACACGATCCGGGCCGAGCGAGCCGGTGCCGGTGTGGGCGGTGACCTTGCGGGCCTTCATCAGACCGCCGACGCCACGCACGAGCCCGTCGACCAACTTTTGCTTGCGGGCCTGGGTGACGGCGAAGTTGACCGACGACGTGCCGTTGATCTCGATGCCGAACTCCGCGGCGTGGCTGACGTGACGTTGCACGGCCGCGGTCTCGAGGAAGGCCTTGGCCGGGATGCAACCCCGATTCAGACAGGTGCCTCCCAGGGCGTCTTTCTCGACGATGGCGACGTTCAGACCGGCCGACGCAGCATAGAGCGCTGCGCCATAGCCCCCCGGGCCGCCGCCGATGATCACGAGATCGAATTGCTCGGCCAGAAGGACCACCTCCACAAGTGACATTTTCCGGCTGTCACCGTAGCGCCAACGATGATGCCGAACACCAAGCATCCGAGTGGCGCGAGCACTGGCCTCAGCCGACGCCGATGTCCCAGCGCACGACGTCGTCCGATGTTCGCTCGTAG
>JANNZY010000194.1:0-8592 GCA_031410915.1 Actinomycetes bacterium | reverse complement strand
TGTTCGGGTGGCGCGGTGAGGCGCCAAAGCCTGTGGAACTCATGCCTCGCGCTGCTAATGTCGCAGTGCCTTTCCGAGATAGCTCAGTTGGCAGAGCAGCTGACTGTTAATCAGTGGGTCGCAGGTTCGAGCCCTGCTCTCGGAGCCATGCGGGGTCCGTACGACGGACCCCGTTTGCGTATCCGGGGTGGTAGCTCAGTGGTCAGAGCAGGGGACTCATAATCCCTGGGTCGTGGGTTCGATACCCACCCGCCCCACCAGTTCAGGGCATATATGTGCTATTTCTGATTGACGGCTCGTGGGACGTTTGGGACGATCGACTCAATGTCGATCGAGAAACTGCCCTCGGGCAGGTACCAGCCGTTGTGCGTCACGGTGGCCTGAAGCGGTCGAGTGAGGCTGTTCCAACCCAGGCCGAGGCCAAGATGCTCGAGGCCAAGTTGAAGCTCTCGTTGGGTGGCGCACCATCGGGTCGCGACGCCCACACGGTCGCCGACGTGGTTGCCGGCTACATCTCCGACGGCGCGACACGTCTGTCGCCGGGATCGATCGACTTCTACCGCAAGGGCGAGGCGGCGTTGCCCGCCGGATTCGCAGCACGCATGATCGCCACAGTCACTCCACTCGTGCTCGACAATGCGTACGCGGAGATGCGCGAGGCCGGCGCGAGCGAGCACAAGATCCAGAAGGTCCACCGGCTGTTGTCGGCCTCGTTCAACCGAGCAGTCCGGTATGGCTGGATCGCGGCCAACCCGTGCGTTCAAGCGACCAAGCCGAAGACATCGAGCCCCGAGATCGAGCCGCCGACACCCGAGCAAGTACGTGACGTGATCGCGGACGCCGAAGGCGTGAACGCCGATCTCGCGATCTGCCTCCGACTCGCAGCGGCAACCGGTGCACGGCGCGGCGAACTGGTTGCGCTCAAGTGGATCGACCTCAGGGGTTCAAGGCTGACGATTCGGCGATCGCTCGTGGAGTCCGGCGACCAACTCCACGAACGCTCGACGAAGACCGGCAGCAAGGGCCACAGGACGATCGCTGTCGATGCCGCGACCCTGGCCGCAGTCGAAGCCCTCAGAGTGCGTCAGTTGGTCGTAGCCGACGAGCATGGCCTGCCGGCACCCGAGTACGTGTTCTCGTTCGATGCCGGCGTTTCGCCGTGGCGGCCCGGATATCTGACACTCGCGTTCGGACGACTGTCTGCTCGTGCGTTCCGGCTGCATGACCTCCGCCACTACCACGCCACGCAGTTGCTCGCCGCAGGTGTACCCGTACCAACGGTCAGCAAGCGTCTCGGCCACACCAGCTCGGCCGTGACCGACGTCTACGGCCACTGGCTGCCCGAACAGGATTCGAGAGGCGGCCGACATCATTGCCCGCCTTCTCGGTTGAGGGCGTCGGACGTCACCCCGCCAACGTCTCCTGCTCAGCGCGCTCCACCGCCGAGATGGAGAACACCCATCGACCCGCCCCGGGGATGATCGGCCGGACAGGCGAGCTCCCGTTGCGCACCGCCCGTTTCAGCGACTCCGGGTGCAATCCCCAGCGCTGGGCGAGTTCCTCGGTGGTCAGCGTCAGCCGGCCGGCGAGATGGGTGATGTCGATGAGCCGATGTGTGGACATGCCGCAACCATCCGCCAGTGATGTCACGGATCACTACCCGGCTTGGGTGATTCATTCGGCGTATCCTGTGGTCCATGCCCGGAACAACGTTGACCGAGTTGCGCACGAGGCGCATCGAGATCATCGCGATCGCCCGCGCACGCGGCGCATCTCGCGTCCGGGTGTTCGGATCTGTGGCCCGCGGTGAGGCGACGGAATCGAGCGACGTGGACTTCCTAGTTGACCTCGAGCCCGACCGCAGCCTGTTCGATCTCGGCGGCCTGCTCATGGATCTGCAGGATCTGCTGAACCGAAACGTCGATGTCGTCACCGAGCGCGGCCTGCGCCCACGGGTGGCTCAGCGGGTACTCGCCGACGCCATCGAACTGTGAGGGCAGATCACGACCGCATCCTCGACATGATCGAGATGTGTGATCTGCTCCTGCAGCATGCTTCGGACCCAAGCCGGCTGGCGGAGGACCCGGTGATCCAGGCTGCCGCACAGCGGTGGATCGAGGTGTTGGGTGAGGCTGCCTCGAACGTGTCCGAGGAAACCAAGAGAGCGCACCCAGAGGTCGCCTGGCGCGAGATCACGGGCATCCGGGTGATCCTCGCCCACGCGTACTTCCACATCGAGCAGGACATCATCGGCAACGTTATCCAGCACGACGTGCCCCGGCTCCGGGCTCAGCTCCAACCGATTGCGGAGTCACTGGTCGATTCCGAAGGCGAGCGCTCATAGCCCGAGGTGACTCCAGCGGCGTCGGCCAATCGAGCAAGCGCGCTTTCCTGACCTTCTGCACATCTGCACCAATGTTGCCCGTACCGTTCCGCGATCCACCACACAGCACGTGAAAGGCCGCCGCCACTGGCTCACATGCGGGCGCCGAGTTGTCGCAGACGTATGAGTATGAGCGACCGTGTTCCTCGCCAGTCCCGGTCCGAGTCGGCAGGATCCACACGCTTCGCCCGTTTCCGCCCGGTCGGTCAAGTCGCCCCCACTGTGGCGGTCACTCGGGTAGTCATCTGTGACATTCCAGAGTCCGCACAACGCGGATCCGTGTGACTGTCGCCACCAACGACGCGGGCCACGCGTTGCTACTGACTGGCTAGCCGCCGAACCATCGGTGAAATTGAAAAGAAGTGCTTGCCGGAAGGTCCGCCGACTGATTGCGAGAGTGTGAGGAGTCTCCTGGATGCGCAGCGATCGAGCAAATGCTGAACGATGAGGCGAGGCGCGCCGACTTGATCTGCGAGCTCGCGCTCTGTCCCTTGGTCAGACGGCCATCCGGCGAGCCGCGCAAGCACTGTCGCTTCGATTGTCGGATACGTGGGGACGTATGCGGCTAGGTAGGTCTCGAGCCCGGAGGCGGTGAGAGTGAACCGTTGCATCCCGTCAACCCCCGCCCCAAAGGTCCTATGGATCTTTATGACGTGTGTGGTGTCCATGACGTTGAGGGACTCGATGGCCTGGGCCTCAGTTACCGAGAGTTCACTGGTCACCGACGCCAGAAACTCCCGTGTGTTAAACATTGTCCCGGTGTCGCGCACCGCCTCGGCACCCATCGACTTGAGAACCAGGCTATCTATACGGTCGAGTCCTTGAATCCGAGCTACCGCGGAACTTGAGTACGCCGGGGGACTTCCGAGTGGCGGCCGCTCTACCACGCCGTGCACTGACCGCAGAACTCGGTCGACCACCGGGGCGAGACTCGTCGTATCCGGCACACTCTCGAAGAGCAAGTGGCGGATCGAGGCCGGGATTTCGGAGACCTCCAATTCGTCGAGCACGATTGGAACTAGCTTCGATCCATCGTTGATTCGTTTCACAACCGCGGCGTCCAACTCCTCGGCGACCCATCGCTTTGTGAGACTTTGCCGTGAGATGACCACGATCACCGCGGCGGCATTGTCCAACCCTTCGACAAAGATGCGCTTCACGAGGCTGTCGCCCGGAAGCATCTCCCAGCGGTCGACCCAAACATCGAGACCGTGCGAGCGGAGCTGTTCAGCAAATGGCAGGACAAATCGATCCTTGTCCTCGCTCGCGTGGCTCAGGAAGACGCGGACGTGCTGCTCTGATCGCTCGTCGCGTCCGAGTTCATCGAGCACTGTGTGCCTGCCGGACTGAGTGGTGCGTAGCCGATCCAACCCGTTTCCAGACTGGGTCGAACGGGTACAATTGGGGTTGGTCCGACGAGGGGGCGAGTGAAACCAACCACACTGGTCGTGTGGCGGTCACTCGCCCTCCTCGCCGCTCGGCCCATCGTCCACGCTGGCGGCGCGGCCTGGGTCGATCTTCAGGGCGTCGCGCCGCATCCCGGCTGCGTCGTCGAGGTGCTGATCGTTGACGATCCAATTCATGGCGATGTTTTGCCCGTTCGTCCCCGCGAGAACGTCGCCAGAGGTTCGCAATTGCCACAATGCAGTCCGGATTGAAGCACTGAATTGGGCCGCAGACTTCTTTCGATCGCGGTGCCCCATCTGGGTGATGACGTCAGCAATATCGGAGGGTGTCATGTACCGATCGTGAGCCTGAAGAACAGTCAGAACGCGTTGGCGCATCGACATGCGATCGGGCTTCTTGGCCGTCGGAGCGCTCCGAGGTTCCTCGGCTGAATGCTGGTTGTCCGATATCTCATGACCACCGCTGGTCACCGGTACCTCGGCGTTTCGTTCGCCAAAGGTCACGGCAGAGGTCGGCAGATCTCCCGATACGACTTTGTCGGGATCCAGCGGACGGATGTCGAACAGGCTTTGACCACCCGCGTGGGCGGTGTCCTCACGGGAACTTCGCTGTTCGTGCGCAAGTTCGTTGCGTTGGCGGTCAGCCCCAACCGTCCGAAGCGCCATGCCTGACGATCGGTGCTCATCTGGTCCGGTGGTGGGATATGCCGCCCCGAGTGCACGAAGCGCAGCGCGCAACTGACGAGCCTCGGCGTCGACCTCCCTGAGGCGAGCAATGAGAATTGCCGACGCGTCATCGATTGCCGAGGACGAGGTGCGGGCGGTTGCCATTGGAGAGCACTGTAACCATGGACCAACGCGAACACAACGCGTTGTGCAACACCCCGTCTCACACGGCTGCAACTTCGCCTGATCGTAGCTTGACGAAACGCTCGGGCAAACGGGGCAGCTGGCCAGCTAAGAGTCGAACCACGTGGGACGCGGTGGGACGAAACGCCGCAACAAGCAGCAAATCGGGTGTGTCGAGAGTCGTCGCTCCTGGTCTGTTGTGCCGAAAGTTGCCTCGTCAGAGGCACTGTTTCTGCCTCATAATCCCGGCGTGGGTTCGATACCCACCCGCCCCACTGGTTTTGAGCTGGGATGAGGTGGGCTCTCGGACCGTTGGTCAGGTCCGGAATCGAAGAAATCCAAGACCCAAGATGGTGGCGTAGGTTTTCGCCATGGCGATGCGCCGGGGATCAGCCAGGAGATGGCCTACAGCATCACCCAGTCGCCATGCGAGCGGGCCACGACCGAGCATCGCCGCCAAGCACTACATCGGTCGGGTGAGCGAGACGGACCGCGCTCTGGCGACCGCAGTGGCGTCGTTGATCGCGCCACCCTCGCTCGCCGGCCAGGGATAATGTGGGTTCGTGAGCGCGAAGTCTGCGGCCCTTCGGACCGAGGTCCTGGCCCTTCCCATTGAAGAGCGCGCCGTGCTTGCGGTCGAGTTGCTCGCCAGCCTCGACGACGACATCGCCGAGGACGATCCGGCCGAGGTTGACAGCGCATGGGGTGAGGAGATGGCCCGCCGCTCCGCGCAGATCGCCGCTGGTGAGGTCAAGTCCTTGAGCTGGAGCGAGGTGCTCGAGCAGGTCGCTGCAAGCCGCAGCTCGCGGTGAGCTTCGGAGTCGAGTACCACCCGCTCGATGCGACTGAGATCGTCGACGCGCAGGCCTGGTACGAAAAGCAGAACACGGGACTCGGCGACCGCTTCCTGACGTCCTTCGAGGCGACGATGAAGCGGGTCAGCAGTTGGCCCAACGCCGGCACGCCGGTCGCGGTGGACGACGGTGGAGCGGTCGTGAACCGGAAGACTGTCATCGGCGGATTTCCGTGGGCGGTCGGGTACGAAGTGAAGGACAACACCGTGACCGTGCTCGCCGTCTTCCACCAGCACCGCCGCCCCGACTACTGGACGACTCGCCAGCACTGATCCGAAGTGCATCATCGCCGGTGACCGATCCGCCTCGGTTGCCGGAACTCGAGGGTGTAATCGACATTGGATTGGTTGTGCCTATGGTTGTCGTGTTGCGCCTGTCGCCGCACGAAAGACCGCCGGGTTCAGCACCGCACGTGGGTTCAGGGAGAACTGATGAGTCGAAGTCTGAAGTGCTCCCGCGCGTTTGCTGCGGCGTGCGGCTCATGGGCAGGACGATGATGGCGAGGCGCACCGTTGAAGACCACAGTCTGCAGAAGCATTCCTCCCTCCGCTGGACGAGGATGACAACGATGCTCGTGGTGCTCGGCACCACTGCACTCGTTGGCTGTGGCGATCCTTCGGAGACGTCATCCCCGGTGTCGGGTGCCCAGCCGGCACCGGCAAGCCCACGGCGCTCGCACCGGCCGTCGAGCAGCTGCGCCTCGACGGGCGTGCGGTGCTCCTTCGCGACACGCTGCGGACGAACGCTCATCGACATCCAGAAGACATGCGCGAGTGGGCGCGTCTGTCGCCTGTCGATCTGCTCACTCGGTACGAGTCGCTTGTAGCGGTCGCGGCGAATCAGTGAACGGATGAGGGCGCTGCGCGGCCGATGTTCGTGACGTAGCATTCACCTCGTGAGCAACACCGCACGACAGCACGACGAGACTGCACCTCGCGGCACCACGCTGCTGCCGCACGACCTCACACCGGCACAGCTCGAGGCGGCACCCGTCCTGGCCTCGGTCGATTCGCTGGTCATCGACGAGCTGACCGACCAGGAGTACGACAGCTTCCTCGCAGCCCTGCGTCCGTGAAGCTGGTCGTCGACACTGGCGTGTTCAGCGCTTCGCTCAGCAGCCGTCGTCAGGCCACGATGGGCCCCCTTCTTGAGAGGCTCTCTGGGACCTAACTATTCCTTGCCTCCGTGACGGTCGCCGTGACGCGCCTGGGCTCACTCTTCTTCGCTGATCGCTCGCGGCGCGACTCGCCGGCGCGGAGGTTCCGTGATCACGCCGGACGTGTGGCACGGATCCTGCCACAGTGCGTGATTTCAACACAGGTTGAGGCACAGGGGTTGACAAATGTCATTCTGACAACTACGCTGAGTGTTCGTAGCGACACGCTGCATGACGAGCGGGATAGGCGGGAAGTGCAATGAAATCGAGGCGGATCTTGATTGCCCTGGCGGGCGGTGTCTTGAGTGCGGGGCTGGTCGGTGCTTCAGCTGCCACTCTGGGCGGGTTGACCGGCGCGAGTCTCGGGGCTGATGACCAGATCGTTGCGGCGTGCGACACGGATGGAATCACCGTGGGGTACACGACGAGCTACAGCGCTGCGGCGCAGACCTACCAGGTCACGGCGGTGAACTTCACGGCTGTGAACGCGGCGTGCAACGCCAAGGCGGCATCGGTGTCGCTGAGGAATGGCACGACGAACCTGGGTACGACGAACGTGGCGAGCATCACAGTTGCGGCCAGCGCGTTCTCGATCACGCTTGGAGCGGCGGTGACGGCGTCGTCGGTGAACGGACTGTCGTTGGTCATATCTGGCTGACGGATCGCCCGATGGCTCCTGCGCGGAAACTTCGCCCGGCAATCTGGTTGGGTCCGGCGGTGGCGGTTCTGGCCGTGGTGGTTGCGCAGGCAACGACGCTGGGTGGTGTGACAGCCCGCTCACTGCTCGGTGTGAGCCAGGCGTCGTCGGCTCCGACGGCAACGGTCATCGGTTGCGACAACTTCACCGGTACGACCGGTGCGACGCTCGCGGGACGAGCTGCTCAGTCGGCGGTGCCGTGCGCGAACAAGGTGTGGATCGTCCATGTCGGCACATGGACCATCCAGTCAAATCAGGCGGCATCGAGTGCGACCGTCAACGCAGTCGCAACTGAGGACGTCACGGTCGCGGACAGCTCGGTCCAAGTTGTGCTGTCGAACCTCAACACCGCGAGCAGGCTCGGTGGTGTGGTCGCGTCACACGATGGAACCGCGACGTACTTGGCGGCGGTCATGATCGACGCGACCCCTGACCGGCTGGAGTTGCGGATGGTCACCGCCGGCACGCCGTCGGTCGTCGCCACGGCGAATCCAACCTTCGCGGCGACCAACACGCTGGCGCTCAGTCGGGCCGGGTCGGCGATCACGGTGACACTCAATGCAGCGGCGGTCCTCAGCTACACGCTGTCCGCCTCGGACGTGGTGGCGCTTGGAACTTCGGCGCGTGCGGGTCTGTTCGGCGGCAACGCGTCAGTCCGATACGACAATTTCGTGGTCACCAGCCCATGAGTCATCGATGGGGCCGTGATCAGTCATCGACGCTGCGGCAACTCGCGCGCATGACGATGTGGCTCAGCGCCTGTGCAGTCGTGTTCCTGCTGTGGCCGGCACGCTTCGGTGGCAGCGCGACCATCCTCATCGTGCAAGGGAACTCGATGCAACCCGCGCTCGGCAACGGTGACCTCGTCGTCGCCCGAAGCCGCGACACGTATCATGCAGGCGACATCGTGGTCTTCGATGTGAATCGTCCGGGTGTCGCATCGAGCGCACGGGTCATGCACCGCATCATGTCCATCGCCGCGGACGGCACCATCATCACGCAGGGCGACAACCGGGCGACCGCCGACGAATTCGGGACCACAACATCTGACATCGTCGGCGAGGCCCAGCTGACCATCCCCAACGGCGGCACGATCCTGTGGGTGTTGTCGAGGTGGTGGACCCTCGCAGGAGTCGCAGGAGTCCTGACCATCCTCGCGCTCTTGGGAACCGAGACCCCGAGTCGGCCACGGCGACGCGCACGACGCGGACCGGTGTGCATCGTGAACAGCCTGTGATTGCGCCGAC
>JANNZY010000193.1:0-18512 GCA_031410915.1 Actinomycetes bacterium | reverse complement strand
CACGTCGCCGACGCCGGCCAGGTGATCGAGGTCGTCGCCGCACACTTCACCGCCGCCGAACAGGACCGCATCGACGGGCTCACGGTCGACTGTGGCCCGTGGTGGTTCAACCTGCGCCCCTCGAACACCGAGCCGTTGCTGCGCCTGAACCTCGAAGCACCCAACCGCGACGAGTGCGACCAGCATGTGGCCGAACTCCTGTCCCTGATCACCAGCGTGTGACATGGCCCTCGACCAACGACTGCTCGACATCTTGGCGTGCCCGAAGGACAAGGGTCCGCTCCACTACATCGCCGCGGAGAACACGCTGTACAACCCGCGCCTGCGCCTCGCGTACGCAGTTCGCGACGACATCCCGGTCATGCTCGTGGAAGAAGCCGACACGCTCGACGACGCCGAGCACGAGCGAGTCATGACCGTGATCGCCGATCACTCGATCCCCCCGACGTTCGACGCCGGGTGAGGTCGCGGCGCCAGACCCGGCGGTTATGCTGCCCCCGGGCGGTTGAGCAAGGAGTCGGACGGATGCAGGATCGTCGCCGGAGAGCTATGTTGATCGTGGGCGCGTTGATCGCGTCCGTCGTGGGCATCTCGGTCGGGTCATCGATCGGCAACGTGCCGGCCGCCAGCGCTGCGCCGCTCGGCGCAGGTGGCGAGTATCACCCGCTCACGCCGACTCGCATCTACGACACGCGCGCACCCGGCATCCCCGCCGGCACTCCCGGTCCCACCCAGACCAGCGCCACCGGCGTACCCACGGACATCACCGTGCTCGGCCAGGGCGGTGTCCCTGCGCAGGCCGCCAACGTCTTGGCCGTCGCCGTCAGCATCACCGTCATCTCGCCGACGCGCGAGGGCTACCTGCAGGTGTACCCGACCGGTGCCGACGCCGGTACGTCCAGCGTCCTCAACTTCGTGGCCGGCCAGACCGTGCCGAACCTGTCCATCCTCACCGTCGGCAACGGCGGCAAGCTGACCTACAAGATCGTCACGCCGACCAACGGAACGGCCGATGTCATCGTCGACGTGTTCGGTTGGTTCTCCACGAGCAGCTACACAACAGCGGGGGCCCGGATGGTGCCGGTCAGCCCGGGCCGCATCTACGACTCGCGCGAGCCGTCGTGGAACTCGTCCGCGCAGCCGCTCGGTCTCAAGCAACTGATCAACATCCCGATCCGTGGAGCCGACGCACAGAATCCTGCGGTCACCGACATCGTGCCGAACAGTTCGGACATCGTCGGTGTGGTGCTCAACGTGACGGGCATCAACGACAACCCGGGCAGCACCAACACGTTCGTCAGCGTCTTGCCCGAGGCTCCATCCGGTGCCGTGACGACATCCAACCTCAACCTCGCGCCGAACCAGATCAAGGCCAACCTCGTCATCGTCCCGGTCACCAACGCAGACGGCAACATCCGCATCTACAACAACAACGGTGCCACCCACATCGCGGTCGACGTCGTCGGGTACATGCGCACGGGTGCCGATCCCGCCAGCCGTCTCGGTCGCGTCATCCCGCTGACCTCGCCGTTCCGGGCGTTCGACACACGCGAGGCCACCTTCGGCAACGTCGCGCTCGGGCCGACGACGTCGGAGCCGTGGAGCTTCAAGGACTTCGTCAACTCCGTCACGCTGAACGGCCAACCGGTCGGCAACCAGGTCGCACTGATCGGCAACCTCACCGGCACCGACCTGCGCCGTGCGGTCAGCACCGTGCCCGTGCAGACCTTCATGACGCTGTACCCGACCGACGCCGCGTCGCGCCCGCTGTCCAGCAACATCAACGTCATCGAGGGCGCGAACGTCCCGAACATGGTGGTCGTCAAGCTCAGCGCGGACGACAGCATCACCGCGTACAACCACGCCGGCAGCATCCACTACCTCCTCGACATCTCCGCGGTCGTCTTGGACAACGATTCCTGATTGTTTCGCACGCCGCCTCCCGACGCGATCACGTTGGTGTCCTTGCAGCGACTCGTTCTCGGTAGAGTGACGAGCCGAACGGGCTGATCGAACCGGCGCCAGTTGGCCCCTGCCCGAGACCATCATCCCCGTTTCCAGGAGCACACAATGACCCCGTCTCTCACGGAGCGTCGCGATTTCCGCGTCGCCGACCTGTCTCTCGCGCCGTTCGGGCGCAAGGAGATCCACCTCGCCGAACACGAGATGCCCGGGCTCCGGGCGCTCCGCAAGGAGTTCGGTCCGAGCAAGCCGCTCGCCGGTGCCCGCATCAGCGGCTCGCTGCACATGACCATCCAGACGGCTGTTCTCATCGAGACGCTGGTCGAACTCGGCGCCGAGGTGCGCTGGGCGAGCTGCAACATCTTCTCCACCCAGGATCACGCTGCGGCTGCTGTCGCGGTCGGCCCGCACGGAACCGAGGACAACCCCCAGGGCGTCCCCGTGTTCGCGTGGAAGGGCGAGACGCTCGAGGAGTACTGGTGGTGCACCGAGCAGATGATGTCGTGGCCCGACGATGCCAACGGCAACCCGCAGGGTGCCAACATGATCCTCGACGACGGTGGCGACGCGACGTTGCTGCTGCACAAAGGTGTCGAGTTCGAGAAGGCCGGTGAGGTCCCGGATCCGATGTCGGCCAGCAACGCCGAGTTCGCGATCGTGCTCGGTCTGCTGCAGCGCAGCCTGAAGACGGATCCGACGAAGTGGACCCGCATGGCGGCCGACATCAAAGGCGTCACCGAGGAGACGACCACCGGTGTGATGCGGCTCTACAAGATGTTCGAGAAGGGCGAGTTGCTGTTTCCGGCCATCAACGTCAACGACTCCGTCACGAAGAGCAAGTTCGACAACCTGTACGGCTGCCGCCACTCGCTGATCGACGCGATCTGTCGCGCTACCGACGTGATGATCGCGGGCAAGGTCGCTGTCGTGTGCGGCTACGGCGACGTCGGCAAGGGGTGCGCGCAGGCGCTGCGTGGCCAGGGCTCGCGCGTGATCATCACCGAGATCGACCCGATCAACGCGCTGCAAGCGGCGATGGAGGGCTACCAGGTCCTCACGATGGACGACGTCATCTCGACCGCCGACATCTTCGTGTCGGCCACCGGCAACGACCACGTCATCACCGTCGACCACATGGCGAAGATGAAGCACAACGCGATCGTGTGCAACATCGGCCACTTCGACAGCGAGATCGACATGGCCGGTCTCGCCCGCAGCGGCGCGACCCGCGACGAGCTCAAGCCCGGCACCGACCTGTGGACCTTCGACGACGGCCACGCAGTGATCGTGCTCGCCGAGGGCCGTCTCGTGAACCTCGGATGCGCCACTGGTCACCCGAGCTTCGTGATGAGCTGTTCGTTCACGAACCAGGTCATCGCCCAGATGGAGCTGTTCAACAACCTCGAGAACTACCCGCTCGGCGTGTACGTACTGCCGAAGAAGCTGGACGAGAAGGTGGCCCGGCTGCACCTCGAAGCACTGGGTGTCAAGCTGACGCCGCTGTCGGACGAGCAGGCCGAGTACCTCGGTGTCGATCCGGCGGGACCGTTCAAGTCCGAGCGCTACCGCTACTGAGCTGATCCACGCTCTCGCTGCGTCGCCGGGTGCGACGCGGCGGGAGCGACATCAGCGGCAGGAAGAGCTGCACGAGCGGCCCGATGCCGATCATGAAGATCAGCGTGCCGATGCCGGGTCGACGTCCGAGCAGGATGCCGCCGATGCCGACGCTGAACTCGATGAGTGTGCGCGCCAGGCGCACGCTGAGCCCGCGACGGCTGAGCCCGACCATGATGCCGTCGCGGGGACCGGTGCCGAGCCCCGCGCCGATGTAGAAGCCGGACCCGATCGCGACGATCACGACGCCGACCGCGAGGTAGCCGAGGCGTGGGACGAGGCGATCCGTGTTGGGCAGGTGCGGCCCGACGAGGTCGACCATCAACCCGATCTCGACGGCGTTGAGGATGGTGCCCACACCGGGTCGCTGGCGCAGCGGGATCCAGAGCAGCAGCAGCAAGAACCCGACCGCTTCGATGACGACGCCGGTGGGGATGTCGAGCTTCTCGCCGATGCCTTGGTGCAGCATGTCCCACGGTGCCGCGCCGAGCTCGGCCTGCAGGATCAGCGCGATCCCGATGCCGAACAGCGCCAGGCCACCGATGCAGCGGGCGAGTCGGTTGGTCCAGTCGGTGGTGGTGGAGCGCGGCGTGTACGGGCGGGTGCGTACCGGGAGCGTGGCGATGGCCATGGGCCACGACGCTAGCGGCGCGGTCGCGGCCGAACCTGGTGGTCCGTCCACCCTGATCGCCGCCGCCCGGCAACTGTCGCGCGCCCCTTTGGTACACCTCTGCCATGTTGAACAACCGTTGCGCCGGCTGCGACGAGCCGGGCGTGGATCTGTGCCGCCGCTGTCGCTTCGCGCTGGTCACCTCGCCCCCGGTCGTCACCACGTCGGGTGTCGTCGCGGCCACCGAGTTCGTCGGGCTCACCAAGCAGCTCGTGGTCGGCCTCAAGTACCGCAATCGCCGGCGTCTGGCCGAGCACCTCGCCGAACAGCTCAGCCGGCGGCTGGACCCGACCCAGATCGATGTCGTCACGTGGGCACCAACCAGCCGTCGGCGCACTCGTCGTCGTGGCTACGACCAAGCCGAGCTGCTGGCGCGGGCGCTCGCAGCGCGCTGGCGTAAGCCGTGCCGGCGGATGCTGTTCCGCCGCCACGGAAGCGCCCAGACCGGACGCAGCCGGGCCGAGCGCCTGCACGGTCCCTCGTTCGCTGCCCGTCCGGTGCGCCACCCACCGCGGGTGCTCGTCGTCGACGACGTCGTCACCACCGGTTCTACGCTGCATGCGGCACGGGTCGCGCTCCTGGCCGCCGGCGCGCGCTCGGTTGTGCTCGCCGCGGTCGCAGCCACGCCTGACTCGGTGCAGGCCAGACCGGCCAGGCGCTCAGCGGAACCGTCCGCGAACAGCATCCGCGCGGCCCGCGCGCTCAGCCTGGTGCCCCTGCCGAACCGTCCTTTGGCTGCGCCGATAGGCTTGCCAATCGCATGAAGATCCTGGACCGCATCCTCCGCGCTGGCGAGGGCAAGAAGCTGAAGGCCCTCGAGGGTCTGGTGCCCGAGATCAACGCGCTCAGCGGCGAGATGTCGGCCTTGTCCGACGACGCGTTGCGGGGCAAGACCAACGAGTTCCGTCAGCGGATCGACCGGGGCGAATCGCTGGACGACCTGCTCAGCGAAGCATTCGCCGTCACGCGCGAGGCGGCCAGCCGAGTCATCGGCCAGCGCCACTTCGACGTGCAGTTGATGGGTGGTGCCGCGCTGCACTTCGGCTGGGTCGCGGAGATGAAGACCGGCGAGGGCAAGACCCTCGTCTCCACCCTGCCGGCCTATCTCAACGGGCTCGGCGGCAAGGGCGTCCACGTCATCACGGTCAACGACTACCTGGCCCGTTTCCACGCCGAGTGGATGGGTCGCATCCACAACTGGCTCGGGCTCGACGTCGGGCTCGTCCTGCCCGGCTACCGCGACAAGCCGCACGAGAAGCGGCTGTCGTATGCAGCCGACATCACCTATGGCACGAACAACGAGTTCGGCTTCGACTACCTGCGCGACAACATGGCCCCGACGCTGGACGCGAAGACCCAGCGCGGCCACAACTTCGCCATCGTCGACGAAGTGGACTCCATCCTCATCGACGAAGCGCGTACGCCGCTCATCATCAGCGGCCGTCTCGCCGACGCCGCCAAGCTCTACTACCGCTTCGCGTCCATCGTCCGCTCGCTCAAGCGCGACGTGGATTACGAGGTCGAAGAGGACAAGCGCATCGTCGTGCCGCTGGAGACCGGTATCGACCGCGTCGAGGAAGCCCTCGGCGTCGAGAACCTGTACGACGAGGTCCAGCAGAACCTGGTCCACCAGCTGCAGGTGGCGCTGAAGGCCAAAGAGCTCTACAAGCGCGACAAGGACTACATCATCCAGAACGGCGAGGTGAAGATCGTCGACGAGTTCACCGGCCGTATCCTCGAAGGTCGTCGCTGGAGCGAAGGCATCCACCAGGCGGTGGAGGCCAAAGAGGGCGTCAAGATCAAAGAAGAGAACCAGACGCTCGCCACCATCACGCTGCAGAACTACTTCCGCATGTACGACAAGCTCGCCGGCATGACCGGCACGGCCACCACCGAAGCCGCCGAGCTGATGAACACCTACGGGCTCGCGGTCGTGCCGGTGCCGACCAACAAAGAGGTTCGCCGCACCGATCAACCCGACCTCATCTACAAGGGCGAGGCAGCCAAGTTCGACGCTGTCGTCGAAGACATCGTCGACAAGTTCGAGGCTGGCCAGCCGGTGCTCGTCGGCACGATCAGCGTCGAGAAGAGCGAGTACCTGTCCAAGCAGCTGACCAAGCGCGGCATCACACACGAGGTGCTCAACGCCAAGCAGCACACCCGTGAGGCTCACATCGTGGCCCAAGCCGGGCGGCTGCACGCCGTCACCGTCGCCACCAACATGGCCGGTCGTGGCGTGGACATCATCCTCGGTGGCAACCCGGAGGGCCTGGCCCGCGAGACCCTCCTGAAGGAGGGTCACACCACAGACGTACTGGTCGATGATTTCGAGCTGCCGTTGCCGATCGCGCAGATGCCCGAGGACTTCCAGCTCGCCCGCAAGTCGGCGCTGGCCCGTTTCGACGAGCTGGTCGCCGAGTACAACGTGTCGTGCAAGCAAGAAGGCGACAAGGTTCGCGCGCTCGGCGGGCTGTACGTGCTCGGCACCGAGCGCCACGACAGCCGCCGCATCGACAACCAGCTCCGTGGCCGGTACGGCCGTCAGGGCGACCCAGGCGAGAGCCGGTTCTACCACAGCCTCGACGACGAGTTGATGCGACTGTTCGCCACCGGCGCGCTGAGCTGGGTCATGGGCCGGGCGCTGCCCGATGACGAGGCGATCGAGGCCAAGATGGTCACCAAGGCCATCGAGCGCGCACAGGGCACTGTCGAGCAACGCAACGGCGAGATCCGCAAGAACGTGCTCAAGTACGACGAGGTGATGAACGAACAGCGCAAGATCATCTATCAGCGCCGCGATCAGATCCTGCAGGGCCTCGACCTCAAGTCCGGTGCCTTGGAGTACCTGGCCGACGCAGTGGACTCGTTGATCAGCAGTCACTGCGTCAGCGACGCCGACGACGAATGGGACACCGACGGTCTGCTCAAGGAACTGAAGCTGTTCTGGCCGACGCTCATCACCGAGGAGCAGTTGCTGGCCTGTCGCGACACCGACGAGATGTACGACGTCGTCATGGCCGATGCCGCGGCGTTCTACGAAAAGCGTGAGGAAGAGCTGACCCCGACCGTCATGCGCGATGTCGAGCGTCAGGTGATGCTGCGCATCATCGACCAACGTTGGCGTGAGCATCTCGAGGCAATGGACTACCTGCAGGAGGGCATCAACCTCCGTGCCATGGGCCAGAAGGATCCGCTGACCGAATGGCAGCGCGAAGGCTTCGAGATGTTCGGCTCGCTGATGAAGGGCATTGCCCAGGACTTCGTGCGCTACGTCATGCACGTGCAGGTCGTGCGCAACGAACCCGAGGCCAACGTCGTGCAGAACGTGCAGCAGACGTCGTCGGAGAGTTCGCAGTCGTCGGGTTTCGCATCGGCCGCTCAACAGGCCGCGGCGTCCGGCGAGATCTCCGAGGAAACCGCTGCGACGGCGGCACCGACGGCCACCAAGCAGATGCCGGTCGTGAAGGACGAGTGGGCCAAGACGCCGCGCAACAACCCCTGTCCGTGTGGCTCGGGCAAGAAGTTCAAGATGTGCCACGGCGCATCGAACCCCAGCTGATTGCGACGAGCCCGGCAGCCACCGACCATGCGCGACTTCACCGACGACCTCAAAGATCTCCGTCGCCGCCTCGACGACGCGGCGATGTACCTGAAGATCACCGAGAACCGAGCCCGGCTGTCCGAGCTCGAGCTGGAAGTGTCGCGCCCGGACCTGTGGGACGACCAGGAGCTGGCCAAGAAGGTCAACGCCGAGTACTCCAACATCAAAGGCGACATCGACACCTTCGACAAGCTGGCCGGTGACATCGAAGACGCCGAGCTGCTGCACGAGATGGCGCGTGAGGTCGACGACGAGTCGCAAGAGCCCGATCTCGTCGCGGCGATCGACACGACCGCAGCCACGCTGTCGCAGCTGGAGTTGCGCAGCCTGTTCACCGGTGAGCACGACGAGCTGGACTGCATCGTGCAGATCAACGCCAAAGACGGTGGTGTCGACGCCCAGGATTGGAGCGAGATGCTGCTGCGGATGTACGGCCGGTGGGCCGAACGTCGTGGCTTCGGCTTCGAGGTCGACGGAGTATCGGAGGGTACCGAGGCCGGCATCTTGTCCGCCGAGTTCACGCTGACCGGCCGGTACGCGTACGGGCTGATGACCAGCGAGCGCGGCACTCATCGTCTGGTGCGCATCAGCCCGTTCGACAACCAGGGCCGCCGCCAGACGAGCTTCGCCGCCGTCCAGGTCTGGCCGGTGCTCGAAGACCCCGATGTCGAGGTCAACGAGAGCGACATCCGGATGGAGGTCTTTCGCGCCAGCGGCGCGGGCGGCCAGCACATCAACAAGACGTCGTCGGCGGTGCGCCTCATCCACGAGCCGACCGGACTCGTGGCCAGTTCGCAAGAAGAGCGCAGCCAGCTCCAGAACCGTGAGAAGGCAATGAGCCGCATCCGCACGATGATCGCGGCCCGCGTCTTGGAAGAGCGCCAGGCCGAGATGGATCGCATCGCCGGTCGCCAGGCCCAGGTCGGCTGGGGCAGCCAGATCCGCAGCTACGTCCTGCAGCCCTACCAGATGGTCAAGGATCTGCGCACCGAGGTCGAATCCGGCAACGTCGCCGCCGTGCTCGACGGCGATCTCGACGAGTTCATGGAGGGTTTCCTCCGCCACCGCAGGAGAGAAGCGTCACCTGCGACGTGACCCGATCCGGCGCGGGACCGCTGGTAGCTTGTGATGCTTGCGGTTCACGGACAGCCGCCGCACGTCGAGCCAAGCGCCGAGGAGCACGAGTGATCCGCCTCGAGAACGTCACCAAGATCTACAACTCTGAAGTCACCGCCCTGCGTGACGCGACCTTCGAGGTCGCCAAGGGCGAGTTCGTCTTCCTCGTCGGCCCGTCCGGCTCGGGCAAGTCCACGCTGCTGCGGATGATGAACCGCCAGGAACGCCCGGAGAAGGGCGCGGTCTGGGTGGCAGGTCGCAACATCAACGAGATGCCCGACGGCAAGGTGCCGCACCTACGCCGCAACATCGGCAACATCTTCCAGGACTACAAGCTGCTGCTCAACAAGACCGTCCACGAGAACGTCGCGTTCGCGCTGGAGGTCATCGGGCGGCCCAAGCACGTCATCCGCCAGCAGGTGCCGGCCGTGCTGGACCTGGTCGGCCTGACCGGCAAGCAGGACCGCTTCCCACACCAGCTGTCCGGCGGCGAGCAGCAGCGTGTGTCGATCGCTCGCGCGTTCGTCAACCGGCCGCTGATCCTGCTCGCCGACGAGCCGACGGGCAACCTCGATCCCGGCACGGGCGAGGGCATCATGCGTCTTCTCGACCGGATCAACAAGACGGGCACGACGGTGGTCATGGCCACCCACGACCAACGAATCGTGAACATGATGCGCAAGCGCGTGATCCAGATGGATCGCGGCATCATCGTGCGCGACCAAGCCCGAGGGGTCTACGAGTAAATGCTGTCCAGAATCGGATACATCTTCCGCGAGACGGGCGCAAGCCTGCGCCGCAACGTCACCCTGACCGTGGCCGCGATCTTGACCTCGGCGGTGTCGCTGTTCCTGGTCGGTGGCACGTTCATGGTGCGCGAGGGCTTCGACAACCTGTTGTCGAAGTGGTCTGGTGGCGTGCAGATGATCGTGTACGTCAAGCCGACCTCCACGCCCGAGCAGATCGACTACATCCGCAGCGTCTTGTTGCAGAACCCGGCCGTGGTCGACGAGTCCAAGCTCGAGTACCTGCCGTTCGAGGAGTCGCTCGCCGAAGCCAAGCGACTCCTCATCGGTGACCCTGGAACCTTCGCGTTGCTCAACGAGAAGAACCTGCCGACCGAATTCAAGGTCGTGCCGATGCCGAACCGAACCGAGGCGCTGGTACAGCTCAGCGACTCGTTCCGGGCCTTGCCCGGCGTGCAGCAGATCGTGCTCGCACGCGACCAGGTCGAACAGATCAGCAAGCTCAAGGACTTCGTGCAGACCGTGACGGTCGGGCTTGCGTTATTGCTCGTGATCGGGGCGCTGATCCTCATCTGGACCTCGATCCGAACGGCGATGTTCGCACGACGGCGCGAGATCGAGGTGATGAAGCTGGTCGGCGCGACCAACTGGTTCATCCGAATTCCGTTCATGCTCGAGGGACTCATCCAGGGTCTCGTCGGCGCGCTGATGTCGTGCGGCTTCTTGCTGTTCTTCAACCGGCTTTGGAACAACGGTGTCGTCAAGTTGAAGGGCGGCGCAGTGGACAACGGCTTCGTCGCGCTCGTGGTCACCGACAGCTACCTCCACTGGGTGCTGGTCGGCATGGTCGCGTTCGGCATGGTGGCCGGCGCCATCGCCTCAGGTGTCGCTGCGTCACGCTTCCTCGACGTCTAGTCCTGGTTGTCTCGCACGCCGGCTGCGACAGAGGGCCGCTTGCTACTTGTGCACGCTCACTCGATCGCTACGGTCGTTGTATGTACTCAGAGATCCTCTACGACGTCGCCGATTCGATCGCGACGATCACGCTCAACCGTCCAGCGCAGCTGAATGCGTTCACGAACACGATGATGCACGAGATCATCGACGCCTTCGACCACAGCGACGCCGATGACGACGTGCGCGCGGTCATCGTCACCGGGGCCGGGCGCGGGTTCTGCGCCGGGGCCGATCTGAGTGGCGGCGGAGCGACATTTTCACGCGGCGGCAGCGACGTGCAGACCGACGTCGGCGTGCCCCGCGACGGTGGGGGCCTGGTGTCGCTGCGGGCCTTCGAGAGCCTCAAGCCGGTGATCGCCGCGTTCAACGGGCCCGCCGTCGGCGTCGGCGTGACGATGACGTTGCCGATGGACATTCGCATCGCCGCCGACACGGCGAAGTTCGGATTCGTGTTCGCCAAGCGCGGCATCGTGCCCGAGGCCGCGTCGTCGTGGTTCCTGCCCCGCCTCGTCGGCATCAGCCAGGCCGCCGAATGGGTCTACACCGGTCGCGTGTTCGCAGCCCAGGAAGCGCTCGATGGCGGCCTGCTGCGCAGCATCCATCCCGGCGACGAGCTGCTCGCCACGGCGCGGGCGATCGCGACCGAGATCGCCGAGAACACCGCGCCGGTGTCCGTCGCGCTGTCGCGTCAGATGATGTGGCGCATGCTCGGTGCCTCACACCCAATGGAGGCCCACCGTGTTGATTCGCGTGGCATCCAAGAGCGTGGTCGCAGTGCGGACTCGCGCGAGGGCGTGGTCAGTTTCTTGGAGAAGCGCCCTGCGGTGTATCCGGACAAGGTCAGCGACGGATTGCCGGCGATCTTCCCGAACTGGAGCGACCCCGAATTCGCCTGACTCCGCTCTGCAAAGGTTCGTCAAAGATTCGGTCAAGCTCTCTGTCAAGTTTGGTCCACGTTTGACCGATATCTCTGCTGGGCACGGTGAGCACCAACGAAACCGAACGGCAATCAACTCTCTAGTGAGTCCACCCCCTGTGACGGACATCACGCAAAGAGTAGGAATCTTTCGGCCGAGTTGAGGTTCTTTGCGTCACGAATGAGCGAATACGCCGTCAAGAGGACGGCACAGGGACACCGAGTCCCAAGTGAGTCTCAAGGAGAGAATCATGACAACGCTGCTGAGCGACCGAATCGAAACCGGCGATGTGCTCGAGATCAACCGCGATGGCGAACTGATCTCGGCACTGGTGCTGCTGGCCACCGAGGACGCAATCATCCTCGACGCCTGTGACGACACGACGCCGTTCGTGATCCGTCGCAGCGACCTTCTCGACTACAAGCTGTTCGATCCCGCTTCCTGATCCTCGACGCGTTGCGGGCAGCGGGTCCGCAACGGGCGGTGGGGCACTGGCAGCCGTAGGCTCTCGGTCGATGTCGACGTCGACTCCCGAGAACCAGCCAGAGCAGGCGGAATCGATCACGCTGTACGACGCAGTCGGCGGTATGCCCTTCTTCGAGGCGCTGGTCGAGAAGTTCTACGCAGGTGTGGCGCACGACGACGTGCTCGCCCCGCTGTATCCCGAGGCCCCCGATTTCACCGGGGCCCGGCATCGCTTGACCTTGTTCCTGGCTCAGTACTGGGGCGGGCCGACCACGTACAACGACGAGCGCGGTCATCCGAAGCTGCGCATGCGCCATTTCCCGTACCCGGTCGGGCCGCTGCAGCGCGACCGGTGGTTGCAGCACATGAGCGCAGCAGTCCGCTCACTCGACATCGACCCGGCACTGCAGACGACGATGCTCGACTACTTCGTCACGGCGGCCGAGCACCTCCGCAACGACACCGGCCTGCCGATCACCAGCGCGTCCTACCCGCGTCAGTAGCTCCAGGGGTACGGCGACCAATCGGGCGAGCGCTTCTCCAGGAACGCCTCGCGTCCCTCCGCCGCTTCGTCGGTGCCATAGGCGAGACGGGTCGCCTCGCCGGCGAAGACCTGTTGGCCGACGAGACCGTCGTCGATCAGGTTGAACGAGATCTTGAGCATCCGCTGCGCGGTGGGGCTCTTGGCGTTGATCCGCCGGGCCCAATCGAGCGCAGTCGCCTCCAGCTCGTCGTGGGCGACGACGGCGTTGACCATGCCCATCCGGTGCGCGTCGTCGGCCGTGTACTCGCTGCCGAGGAAGAAGATCTCGCGGGCGAACTTCTGCCCGACCTGGCGGGCCAGGTAGGCCGAGCCGTAGCCGCCATCGAAGCTGGCGACATCGGCGTCGGTCTGCTTGAAGCGCCCGTGCTCTCGGCTCGCCAGCGTCAGGTCGCTGACGACGTGCAAGCTGTGGCCACCACCCGCCGCCCAGCCGGGCACCACGCAGATCACCACCTTCGGCATGAATCGGATCAGGCGCTGGACCTCCAAGATGTGCAATCGCCCGGCGCGGCCGGGATCGATGGTCTCGGATGTGTCGCCCTCGGCGTACTTGTAGCCGTCGCGGCCGCGCACGCGCTGGTCGCCACCGCTGCAGAACGCCCAGCCACCGTCTTTGGCCGACGGGCCGTTACCGGTGAGCAACACGCAGCCGATGTCGGTCGACATGCGCGCGTGGTCGAGGGCGCGGTACAGCTCGTCGACGGTGTGCGGGCGGAACGCGTTGCGGACCTCCGGGCGGTTGAACGCGACGCGCACCGTGCCGTGTTCGACGGCGCGGTGATACGTGATGTCGGTGAAGTCGAACCCGGCGATCTCGCGCCAGGCCGACGGGTCGAAGATGTCGGAAACCACGTCTCCATGTTGGTCGCTGTGACGACAGCCGCCAGCATCGTTGTCCGCCGCGGGCGTCGATCGGCAAGAATCGGCCCATGACGGGACTGCACATCTTCGGCATCGCCGGCCTCGGTGAGATCGAGCCCGGTGCTGATCTCGCCGACCTCAGCGCGAGCGCGGCCGAGGCTGCAGGCACGCCGCTGATCGACGGCGACGTGCTGGTCGTGACGAGCAAGATCGTGTCCAAGGCCGAGAGCCGCACCGTGGAGCTGGCCGACATCGAGCCGTCGCCGTTCGCGATCGAGTGGTCGAAGGCGTGGGACAAGGACCCGGCAGTCACCGAGATCGTGTTGCGCGAGGCCAAGCGAGTCGTGCGCCAGGTTGGACCGATTCTGATCACCGAGACCCACCATGGGTTCGTGTGCGCGAACTCGGGCGTCGACCAGTCGAGCAGCGGTGCCCACGGCCGGGCCGTGCTGCTCCCGCTGGACAGCGACGCCAGTGCCCGCCAGATCCGTGCCGGCCTGGTCCGACGCGGTCTCGATGTGGCCGTGATCATCAGCGACACGTTCGGTCGGGCCTGGCGCGAAGGCCAGACCGACATCGCGATCGGCATCGCCGGGATGCAGCCGATCCTGAGCTACATCGGCCAGGTGGATCCGCACGGCCACGAGTTCCGGGTGCAGGCGCTGTGCAGCGCCGACCAGCTGGCCGGTGCCGCAGAGCTGGTCAAGGGCAACGTCAGCCGCATCCCGCTCGCAGTGGTCCGAGGATACGACTGGACTCGAGACGACACGGCGACGATCGCACCGGTGCTGCGCGACCAGAGCCGGGACCTGTTCCGCTGACGACCTGCGGTCCGGCCGAGAATTCGCAGGATTGATGCCGCCGCGCCGTAGCCTCCCTACCTACTTGTCGGTAGGCTGTGAACATGACGCCGGAGACCTTCCTCGCCGAACTCGAGCCCGTTGCGGCCACGCTGCTCGATCGCCATCTTGCGACGGCAAAGGAGTGGTTCCCGCACGAACTCGTTCCGTACGGACGTGGCCGCGACTTCGGCCGGGGTTACGCCTGGGAGTCAGACCACTGCGACATCGGCGGGGCAGAGCTGCCCGAAGCGGTCCGCAGTGCGTTGTTCGTCAACTTGTTGACCGAGGACAACCTGCCGTACTACTTCCGCGACCTCGACCGGATGTTCGAGGCCGACGGCGCGTTCGGAACCTGGAACCGGCGCTGGACCGCTGAAGAGGGCCGCCACTCGATCGTCATCCGCGACTACCTCACGGCCACCCGCGCGGTGGACCCGGTGCAGTTGGAGCGGGCTCGCATGGCCCAGGTGTCGGGTGGCGAGGTGCCGCCGCCCGTGTCGCCGCTCGCCGGCGTCGCGTACGTGACGTTGCAGGAGCTGGCGACGCGCATCGCCCATCGCAACACGGGCAAGCTGATCGGCGACCCGGCGGGGTACGAGGTCATGGCCCGCGTTGCAGCCGACGAGAACCTGCACTACCTGTTCTACCGCGACCTCGCAACCAGCGCGATCAGCGTCGATCCGTCGGCGATGGTGATCGCGCTCGAAGAGGTCGTCCGCACGTTCGCGATGCCGGGAACGGGCATCGTCGACTTCGACAAGCACAGCGCGGCGATCGCTCGGGCCGGCATCTACGACGCGACGATCCTGCACGAGCAGGTGCTCGTACCGGTGATCCTCAACCACTGGCGCGTCCAGCACCTGGAGAAGCTGTCCGCCGCGGCCGAGCGGGCGCGTGACGCGTTGGTGTTGCGCATCGAGCGGTTGGGCAAGCTGGCTCGGGCGATGGCCGATCGCGCCAACCGCCGCCAGGCAGCGCTCGCCGGCGCCTGATCAACCGAATGCGCAGGACGATTGCCGGCCTGGTCACGGCCGTCATCGCGCTGGTCGGTGTTGTCGCCATGCCGGCGAACAGCGTCGGATCGAGCTCGTCGTGCACGATCGACACCGAGCTCCGCCTGGGGTCGCGGTCGCCGGACGTGATCTGTCTCGAGGTCGCGCTGCGCTCGCTCGGGTACACCCACATCCATGGCCCGGACACGTTCTTCGGTGTCTCCACGCGACGCGCTGTGCTGCAGTTCCAGACTGCCAACGGGCTCGGGGTCGATGGCATCTTCGGGCCGCGCAGCAACGCTGCGCTCGGCGCGCTGCTCGCACCGGTTGCGCCGGCCCGCCCTGCCGCTCCGACGGTGCCAGCCGCGATCATCGAGAGTCGCGTGATCGGTCGGTCCGTGCAGGGCCGCCCGATCGTGGCCGACCGGATGGGAACACCGGGCGGGCGGGTGGTGCTGCTGATCGGGATGATCCACGGCGACGAGCAGAAGGGTGCCCAGATCACCGCGCTCCTGCGGACGATGCCGACGCCGGCCGGGGTCGATCTGTGGCTGATCGACACGATGAACCCCGATGGCCAGGCCGCGAACACCCGCGAGAATGCGAACCAGGTCGACCTCAACCGCAACTTCGAGGTCGGCTGGAGCTACATCCCCAAAGGCCCGGATCACCACCAGTACAGCGGTGAAGCTGCGGCCGACCAGCCGGAGACGATTGCTGTCGAGAACTTCATCCGCGAGATCCAGCCGTCGATCGGGATCTGGTACCACCAGGACGCCAACTCGATCTCGACGAGCGGTGCGAACAAGGTCATCCCGCGCACCTACGGCCAGCTGGTCGGGCTCAGGCCGGCCAACGTGCCGTGCAGCCAGAAGTGCACGGGCACGGCCGGGACGTTCGCGAACGCGAGCGTGCCGGGCTCCACCAACTTCTTGGTCGAGCTCCCAGGATCGGCTCAGGTGACGCCGGAGATGGTCCGCCGTCATGCCGAGGCCGTGCTCGCGGTGGCCGTGCTGTAGCCGCCAGGTCGCGGTGGTCGAGCGAGGCCGGGTCCGCGAGGGGCTAGTCTCGCCGTGTCCGCAAGACGACTGAGCAAGGGGAGAACGAGTGTTGAGGAAGAAGTACTTCAGAGCGATCGCGCTGACGATCAGTGTGGGCTTCGTGGCCGCATCCTGTGGCAGCGACGACAAAGAGGCCGCGTCCACCACGGCGGCGGCAGCTGCCACCGACGCGCCAGCCGCGACCGATGCGCCGGTGGCCACGGATGCGCCGGTCGTCACCGATGCGCCAGCCGCGACCGATGCACCGGCCGCGACCGACGCTCCGACGAGCGAGCCCGCCGCAGGCGGCGGCGACCTCGAAGCGCTGGCTGCTGACTGCGCCACCGAGGGCAAGGTGAACCTGATCGCGCTGCCCGACGAGTGGGCCAACTACAAGGGCATCCTCGCCAGCTTCAAGGAGAAGTACCCCGACGTGGACAACCCCGTCGCCAGCCCGGACGCCTCGTCGCAGGAGGAGATGGACGCGGTGCAGACGCTGGCCGGTCAAGACGACATGCCCGACAGCGTGGACGTCAGCCCGGCGATCGCGCAATCGATGGTCGATGCCGGCCTGTTCGAGCCGTACGTGCCGACCGTGATCGACGAAGTCCCCGAGGGCCTGGTCGACGCCGACAACAACTGGGTCGGCTCCTACTACGGCATCATGGCGATCCTCACCAACACGACGATCGTCGACAACCCACCGGCGACGTTCGCCGATCTGACCAAGCCCGAGTACGCCGGTCTCGTCGCCCTGAACGGCGATCCGCGTGAAGCCGGCGCGGCGTTCGCCGCGGTGATGGCTGCCTCGCTCGCCAACGGCGGTAGCGCCGACGACATCATGCCCGGCATCCAGTTCTTCGCCGATCTGAAGGCCTCTGGCAACCTCGGTGGCACCGACGTCACGAAGGCAACGGTGCTGTCCGGTGAGACGCCGATCGCGATCGACTGGAGCTACAACCTGCCCGGCCTGGCCAAGGATCTGGCCGATGCCGGCCTCACCGTCGAGGTGACGTTCCCGTCCGATGGCATCTACGGCGGTTTCTACGCCCAGGGTGTCGTCAAGGACTCGCCACACCAGGCCTGCTCGAAGCTGTGGCTCGAGCACATCCTGTCGGACGAGGGCGCGCTCGGCTACCTGGAGGGTGGTGCCATGCCGGCCCGCTACCAAGCACTTGTCGACAAGGGGCTCGTGACCGACGAGCTGAAGAAGAACCTTCCCCCGGACGATCTCATCTCGCAGATCTCCTTCCTCACCCCGGCCCAGATCGCGGCAGCCAAAGACGTGCTGGCCGAGAACTGGGGCCCGATGGTCGCCGACGCCTGAGTCGTTCGTGACCGACACGGTTGCAGCAGTGGGGGGTCGCGCCAGCAGTGGCACGGCCCCCGCCGCACCGAGTCTGCCTGACGAGCGCGCGCCGCGAAGCTGGGCGTGGCTCGGACTGGTTCCGTTCCTGCTGTTCTTGATCCTGTTCCTGATCGTGCCGGCGATCAGCGTGTTCTCGTCGTCGTTCTACGACCGCAACGACAACTTCGGGCTCGGTGCCCTGAAGGACGCCTTCAGCGGCCAGAACCTGGATGCGTTCAAGTTCTCGGTCCGGCTCTCGGCGCTCTCGGCGTTCACCGGGGTCGTGATCGGCGGGCTGCTTGCCTACGCAGCAGCCATCCTGCGCCGGCCGAAGTGGTTGCGCTCGATCATCACCTCCTTCAGCGGTGTGGCTGCCAACCTCGGCGGCATCCCGCTCGCATTCGCATTCATCGCGTTGCTCGGCCGCCAAGGTCTGGGCACCAAGATCTTCTCGGCGCTCGGGTGGGATCTGTACCCCGGATTCGAGCTCGGCGACATCTGGGGTCTGAACTGGGTCTACATGTACTTCCAGATCCCACTGATGGTGCTGATCACGCTGCCGGCGATCGATGGTTTGAAGGTCGCCTGGCGCGAGTCAGCGGCCAACCTTGGCGGCACGTCGTTCACGTACTGGCGTCGAGTCGGGTTGCCGGTGCTGATGCCGTCGCTCCTCGGCGGGTTCCTGTTGCTGTTCGCGAACGCGTTCAGCGCCTACGCGACGGCGCAGGCGATCAGCGACACATCGCTCATCGTGCCGGTGCGAATCGGCTTCTACCTGCGCGGCGATGTCAGCGGCGGCGAGCAGCAACTCGGCTACTCGCTGGCGGCCTGGATGAT
>JANNZY010000192.1:0-30095 GCA_031410915.1 Actinomycetes bacterium | reverse complement strand
CTTCGAGGAGCGCCTGAAGAAGGTGCTCAAGGAGATCAAGACCCGCGGCGACATCGTGCTGTTCATCGACGAGATCCACACCCTCGTCGGTGCCGGCGCGGCCGAAGGCGCCATCGACGCGGCGTCCATCCTCAAGCCGATGTTGGCTCGTGGCGAGCTGCAGACCATCGGTGCCACCACCACCGACGAGTACCGCAAGCACCTCGAGAAGGACGCCGCGCTGGAACGCCGCTTCCAACCGGTCAAGGTCGAAGAGCCCACCGTGGCGCACACGATCGAGATCCTGAAGGGCATCCGCGACAAGTACGAGGCCCACCATCGGGTCACCATCACCGACCAGGCGCTCGTCGCGTCGGCCAACCTGGCCGATCGCTACATCAGCGACCGTCACCTACCGGACAAAGCCATCGACTTGATCGACGAAGCCGGTAGCCGGCTGCGCATCAAGCGGATGGGCACCCCGCCGGACCTGAAGGAGCTGGAGACCCGTCTCACCGAGGTCCAGGAGGCCAAGAAGAAAGCTGTCGAAGAGCAGCGCTTCGAAGAGGCCGGCCGGCTGCGCGACCAGGAGAAGACCCTGCTCGAAGAGAAGTCCACCAAAGAGGCCGAGGTCAAGGCCAGCGGTGTGGACCTGTTCGACGAGGTCGACGAGGAAGCCGTCGCCGAAGTGCTCAGCATCTGGACGGGCATCCCGGTCTACAAGCTGACCGAAGAAGAGACCGCCAAGCTGCTCAACATGGAAGGTGAGTTGCACAAGCGCATCATCGGCCAGGAGAACGCGATCAAGGCCGTCAGCCAGAGCATCCGCCGCACCCGCGCCGGGCTGAAGGACCCGAAGCGGCCCAGCGGTTCGTTCATCTTCCTGGGGCCCACGGGCGTCGGCAAGACCGAGCTCGCCAAGACGCTGACCGAGTTCTTGTTCGGTGACGACAGCGCGCTGATCTCGCTCGACATGTCCGAGTACATGGAGAAGCACACGGTCAGCCGTCTCGTTGGTGCGCCTCCCGGCTACGTCGGGTACGAAGAGGGCGGCCAGCTGACCGAGGCCGTGCGCCGCAAGCCGTTCAGCGTCGTGCTGTTCGACGAGATCGAGAAGGCCCACCCGGACGTCTTCAACACCCTGTTGCAGATCCTGGAGGAAGGTCGCCTGACGGACAGTCAGGGCCGCACCGTGGACTTCCGCAACACCGTCCTGATCATGACCTCCAACCTCGGCACGCAAGATCTGCGCAAGGCCAACGTCGGCTTCACCAAGAACGACGAAGCCGTCAGCTACGAGCGGATGAAGGACAAGGTGATGGAGGCGCTGAAGACGCACTTCCGTCCAGAGTTCCTCAACCGCATCGACGACGTCATCGTCTTCCATGAACTCGCCCAGAGCGAGGTCATGCAGATGGTCGACCTGATGACCAAGCGGCTGATGGGCCAGCTGGAGAGCCAGGGTCTCGGCATCGAGCTGACCCAGACGGCGAAGGAACACCTCGCGCAGAAAGGATACGACCCGCAGCTCGGCGCACGCCCGCTGCGTCGTGCCATTCAGCGCCTGGTCGAGGATCCGCTGTCGGAGAAGATCCTGTACAAGGAGTTCCGCGCCGGCGAGATCATCGTGGTCGACACCGAGGACGATCCCGATCGTCCCGGCGAGCTGCGCATCGCCTTCCGTGCCGTCGAGGGCTTCATGCCCCCGCCGACGCCGGAGTTGGCGGGCACCGTGGAGGGCGGCCCCGCCGGTCCCACGGTCAGCGGCAACGACTGACCTTCAACGACTCAACAGCACCACCGCAGCGACCGGGCCGAAGTCCGCCGGCAGTACGGCGGACGCCCGGCTCGTTCCGTCGCGATCGATCTGGGCGACGACACCGTTGCCGACGGCGGTCACGGTGCCGTCGTGGTCGATCGCGACGGCCTCGATCGCGAACGTCGTTTCGACGAACGACTGCTCGGTGAGCGATGTCGTGTCCAACCAGCGCAGGCTGGTGCCCTGGCCGACGATGAGGGTCGGCCCGGCTGACGCGAGCGCTGTGCCGCTGCCGTCGTCGACCGGCGTCCAGCCCTGCACGGTTCGCGTCGCGAGCGGCTCGCGGCTGGGGTCGAGCACGTCGTCGATCTGGAACTCGGTGACGAGCCCGTTACCCGATGCGACCAGCAGCTGCGACTCGTCCTCGGTCAGCGTGATCGCGCCGGGGAGGTGATCGAGGGCGAGCTCATTGGGCAGGTCGAGGCACCACACGCCGTTGCCGAAGCCGAGCGTGTGCACGAATGCATTGTGGAAGTCGTCGCTGCCGATGCCGCGGTACAGCGTGAAGAGCAACCCATCGCGACGTGACAGCGCGTGTGAGCGACCGTAGCCGAGCATCTCCTGATCGACTACCTGGCCCTTGTCGCGCAGGTTGAACGGCAGGCCGAGCTCAGCGGTCGTGAGGTCGACGACGCGCACCCGGTATGGTCGCGGTGCCTCCGGTGCGTCGGACGGCGGCCCGAGGTACTCGACGACGAACACCCAGAACGGGAGCCCGGCGTCGGTGACCGCGTTGGCGAACCCTTCGGGCAGCAACTCGGTGTCGTAGACGTGACGGAAGGCGAGGCCTGCGGGCGACACGACCACGAGATCGGTTCCGCCCGGCGAGGCCAGAGGCGTACCCGTGAGCGCGACGTACTCGCCGTGAAGATCCGCAGCAACCACGGTGAGATCGCCGGCGATGTCGACCGAACCGGTCTCGGTGGCCGCAGCGAGGTCGATCCAGCGCACCGTCGTGGCCCCGGCCGCGAAGGTGTCGGTGATCAAGGTCGCCCGATCAGGAGCGATCAGCCCATCGACCGGTTCTGTCGCGACACCGTCGCGCACGACCATCGCACGGCCATCCGCAGCAACCAACGCCATGTCGGGCACGGCGGCGGTCGGGGTGAGCGCGGACGCCTTCGGCGCCACGGTCGCCTCGTTGACGGTCGCTTCGGGATCCGAGGAGGCCACGGATGGCGGCGCAGAATGACCGAGCGTCGTGCCCGCCGCGTCGGCGCCGCATCCTGCGGTAGCGAGCACCAAGAAGCCGATCAGTGCGCCATAGCGTGCGGTCATGTGCGTCCAGACACCGCAGCGGCAACGTCGGTTCCACGTCAACCGGACGGCGCCTCGGTCACCGTGACGGCCACGGCCAATGCGGCATCGCGCTCGAGAGCCGACTCGAATCGATACACCGTTGCCCCGACCTGCCACAGCAAAGTGTTCGTCGCCAACCGCAGCTCGTCCGTCGTCAGCCCGCCCTCGCCCTCGCGGTCGATCGCGTAGACGTGCGAAGCGCCGCCGAGCCAGATGCCCGAGACGTCGTCGCCGGCGGCGGTTCGGACATCGACCGCTTCGACGGTGGTTCCCGGGTCGACGAACTTGAGGAAGAACGTGGCGTCGACGAATCCGCGAGTTGTCGACAGCAACGCGCCGACGCCGGCCACGGGCGAGACGGGCAGCACGTCGCTCGGCGGGTAGACGACGATCACCTGCGCGAACTCGCCGGCCGTATCGGCGAAGACGCCCGTCGACGGTTCCAGACCCGGGGCCACCGGCACGGGGAGACCCGTTCGTTGTCCGGCCTCGTTCGCGCCGACCTCCGTGCCGAGATGCAGTTCGGACGGGAAGGTCGCTTCGGTGACCGCCGGTGTCGTGGTGGACGGGGGGACGGAGGGCGACGTTGCCGACGGGGCCGTCGTCGTCGTCACGGTGACAGGCAGCGGCTCGATGCGGGTCGAGCCGATGCGGAGGAAGCGCGCGACGGCGTCACGCGACTGCGGGACGATCAGCGTCGCGGCCAACGCCAGCACGACCGCAGCGGCCGCCGCGAGCCACAGCCGCTGGCGCCGCCGTGGCGCAACCACCGGCGCGCCATCGTCGAGACGTGCGAGCACGTCTGCGGCCAAGGCCGAGCCGGCCCCGACATCGAGCCGCGCGGCGAGATCGCTCAGTTGCCGTTCGAGCACGTCCGTCACGACGTCACCTCCATCGTGTCGCCGAGTTGGACGCGGAGCCGGCCGAGCGCCCGGGATGTGCGCGACTTCACCGTGCCCGGCGCGACGTCGAGTGCCGCTGCGGTCTCGGTCTCGCTCAGCCCGGCAAAGAAGCGACAGCCGATGATGGTCCGGTCGCGCTCGGACAACGCGCCGACGGCCCGCATGAGCGCGCGGGCATCGATGTCGGACAGTGCGACTTCGTCCGGTCCAGCAACGACGATCGGCCGGAGCGCAGCGTGGCGCTGGTGCCGGCGGTCGCGACGCCATGCGCCGCGGCGGGTGTTCTTGGCCTCGTTGGCCACGACCCGCATCAGCCACGGCGCGATCGCCTCGCTCGACCGGATGGTGGGCAGAGCGCGAAATGCCCGGACGAATGCTTCCTGCACGATGTCGTACGCCTCCGTCGAGTCTCCACTGATGATGGTCGCCAGCCGCAGGGCCGCGATTTGGTGGATGGCGACGATCTGCCCGAACGCATCACGATCGCCGCGGCAGGCGCGCCGAAGGAGCTCCGCGTCGTCGACGGGCGTGAGATCCATCACTGCATCCTGCTCACTTCACTCACCAGACACCGCACGTGTGCCACCGGTTCCCGTGATCCGGATGCGAGACTGGCGACCCATGGCGACCACAGCTCGACGGATCCTGGCGCTCTGCGCTCTTGCCCTCGTCTGCGCGGCGTGCAAGGTCGACGTCGCCGTCGACGTCGCGATGAACGCCGATGGCTCGGGAGCGATCACCGTGACCGCCGTCGCCGATCAGGATGTCGTGGCCCAGGCACCGACACTGGCCACCGACTTGCGCCTCGACGACGTGAAAGCCGCCGGCTGGAGGGTGGACGGACCGGCTGCGACGGCCGATGGCGGGTTGCAGGTCGTGATGACACAGACGTTCACCACGCCGCAGGAGGCCAATGCGATTCTTGCCGGGCTGAACGGACCGTCGGGTCCGCTGGTCGGCATCACGCTGGCGCGCAGTCGCGGTGACGAGCGCACGACGTTCACGATCAACGGATCACTCCAGGTGAACGGCGGGCTGGACGCGTTCACTGACGCGGACCTGCTCGCCGCCGTCGGCGCGACGCCCTACTCGACCCAGATCACCGCCGCCGGTCTGCAGCCGACCGATGCCGTGGGCATCACGTTCACGGCACGCTTGCCCGGCACGGTGAAGACGTCCACGGCCACCGACCTCTCCGATCTGAGCTGGACCGTGCCACTCGACGGCACGGCAACAGATGTGGCGAGCGTGGCCGAGAAGAAGGACTCCAAGAACGTGTGGGCCGGGCCGCTGTCGCAGGGCGCGTTGATCGCACTCATCGCGTGGTGCGCGTTCTCGCTCTGCTTCGTCGTCTACGTCATCATCGTTCGTCGCCGTCGAGCGGCACTGCGCACCTTGCGCTGATCGCCGGCGAATCGGCTACAGCGCAGCGGCCAGGATGTCGAGCGCAACGTCGGCCTGCTCGATCGTCACCACGAGCGGGGGCGCGAGGCGGATCGACCGCTCGCCGCACGTCAGCACGAGCAGGCCGCGCTCGAAACAACGCCGCTCGACGGCTTCTGCTGTGTCGTGGTCGGCGAGATCGATGCCGATCATCAGGCCGCGCCCGCGTACCTGCTGCAGCGCCGGATTCGAGGAGGCCAGCGCGGACAACCGACCGAGGAGGTGGTCGCCGACTCGCGTTGCGTTTGCGGCGAGCTCGGAGACGACGAGATCCAGCGTCGCCACCGCCGCCGCGCAGGCAACCGGGTTGCCACCGAACGTGGAGCCGTGCCCGCCGGGTGCCCAGTCCATCACCTCGCGCCGGGCGACGATGCCCGCCAGCGGCAACCCGCTGGCCAATCCCTTGCCGATGCACATGATGTCAGGCTCCACACCGGCCTGCTCGATGGCCCACATCGTGCCGGTGCGCCCGACACCGGACTGCACCTCGTCGACCACGAGCAAAATGCCGTGCGCGTCACACAGCTCGCGCAACTCGACGAGCCACTCGTGCGGCGGCACGATGTAACCGCCCTCGCCCTGGATCGGCTCGACGAAGATCGCGGCCACGTCCTCGGGACTGGTGACCCGCTTGAACAACACCTCGGTGATGTAACGCGCGCCGGTCACCGCATCGGGGTCGTACGGGTCGAAGTACGGCGCGTGGAACGAGCCGGGCGTGACGATGCCGAAGCCGGCGCGCTGGCGCGCCTTGCTCGCGGTCAGCGACAAGCTGCCCAATGAGCGGCCATGGAACGCGCCGAAGAACGCGATCGCGTTCGGGCGGCCGGTGTGGTGGCGGGCCAACTTGAGCGCGGCCTCGACGGCCTCGGTGCCCGAGTTGGCCAGGAACACCCGAGCGTCAGGCATCGGTGCCAGCGCAGCCAGACGTTCGCACACATCGGCGTAGACCGGGAGGTAGAAGTCGCTGGAGCAGTAGTGCAGCACCTCGTCGACCTGGGCGTGAATCGCCGCGTTCACCACGGGGTGGGCGTGTCCGGCGGCCACCACCGCGATGCCTGCATTGAAGTCGAGGAAGCGATTGCCGTCCACGTCTTCGATCACGCACCCGCGCCCGCGCCGCACCACGAGTGGGTAGACCCGCGTCAGCGACGGGCTGGTGACAGCCTCGTCGCGGGCGATGATCGCGCGGGCGACCGGGCCGGGCAGCTCGGTCACGAGCGATGGCAGGGCGTTGGATTCGACGATCGTCACGTTGGAACCCCCATTCCGAGTATCCAGCCGACTGTAACACTCGTTCCGGACGAAGGCGATCGCGATGAGTTCGGGTCAGCCCTTCCGGGCGCGGGCCTTGGCCTGCGCGAGGGCCACGTCCAGCAAGCTGAGCACCGTCTCTTTGACTCGCTCGCGCTGACGTGCGTCGGTGGTGAGCACGGGCACGTTCGGCGCAATCGAGAGTGCCTCGCGCACGTCGTCGGGCGAGTGATGCAGCGATCCGTCGAAGCAGTTGACTGCGACCACGAACGGCAGGTTGCGGTGTTCGAAGTAGTCCAGCGCTGGGAACGAGTCCTCGATCCGGCGCGAGTCGACCAGCACCACCGCGCCGAGCGCGCCCTTGACGAGGTCGTTCCACATGAACCCGAAACGGTCCTGGCCCGGCGTGCCGAACAGGTACATCACGATCGACGAGTCGACGGCGACGCGACCGAAGTCCATGGCCACCGTCGTGGTCGTCTTCGTCGAGACCTCACCGACGTTGTCGATGCCTTGGCTCATCGTGGTCATCGCGGCCTCGGTGGTCAGTGGAGCGATGTCGGACAACGCGCCGACGAACGTGGTCTTGCCGACGCCGAACCCGCCGGCAACGACGATCTTGACGGGGATCGGCGCCCGCGTGGCCGTCGGCCGGGGAGCAGTTTCAGAGAGCACGGACACCTTCAATCAGTCGAGAGATGAGGTCGACGTCCTCGGCCACGCCGAGGCTCGGGAGGAATGCTTCGAGCAGGCCGTCGACGACCAGGTCGGAGGCGACGACACGAATGACACCGATCGGCAGGCGCAGACGTGCCGACAGTTCAGCCACCGACAGGATCTCGTTGCGACACAGCCGCACGATGGCGGCGCGTTCGAAGTTGAGGTTCAGCGCCGGATCGTTGGCGGCCGTGGTCACCTGCAGCATCGCCTCGAACTCGAGGTGGATGGCAGCATGGCTGCGACCGTTGGTCATCGCGTACGACCGCACCGCAGCCGGCTCCTGACCGTTCGGGTCATACGCGCGCGCAGGCGCGGACGACGCGGCGATCAGGCCCGACAGGAACGGACGAACGAGCGCCGGCTCTTCGCTGCCCGGATCGGACACGTCACACCTGGACCAGTGAGTTCTTGAGCTCGATGACCAAGCCCGGGGTCAACTGCGCGCCGACCCGGTCGACGAGCATCGCGATCTCGTAACCGACCAGCCCGAGGTCGCAGTTCTTGGCGGTCACGACACCGAGGTTGGAGCCTCCCGAGATCGAGCTGACGAAGAGGTAGGCATTGGCCATCTCGACGAGCACCTGCACGACGGGCCCCCGGTTCAACTCGCCGGACGCACCCTGCGACAGCGCCCGCATGCCCGTGATGATCGCGGCCAGCCGGTCAGCGGAGGCCCGCTCGATCGTGGTCGAGATCGCGAGCAGCAAACCGTCCGACGACACAGCGACGGCCTGTTCGACGCCGGGCGTGCGTTCGACGAAGTTGACCATCAACCAGTTGACGCTGCTGGCTTCGTGGGAGAGAGACATCGTGAATCCTTTGCTCGATGATCCGGGGATCGATCAGTCGTCGTGGTTCTGGCGACCCATGTCGACGCCGCGCTGCAGGCTGGCCAGGCTGGTGCGCACCTCTTCGGCGGGACGGCCCCACGCGGCGGGATCCTCGCCCGTCGTGCCGAGGTCGGGCAGTTGCGCACCGCGGACCCGCTTGGTGAGCCCGCTGGCGAGGGGCATCGCAGTGGGCGGCTGTGCCGGCGCGAACGGCGGAGTGGCCTGCACGGTGAAGTGGCCCGGCTCAGCGGCGGGAGCGACCGATGCGACGGGGAGCGCCGGCAGCGGCATCGGCGTGTCGACGAGTGCCCACAGCTCTTCGTCGCTGACCGATGCATCGACGGCCGGCGGAGGCACGACAGCGACCGGACCGGTGATCGGCTGAGGCTGCGGATGGGACTGGACCGCAACCGGCGGCGGCTCCAGCGTGCGCTGCGGCAACGGCGCACTGGGCGGGGTGATGGCCGGCTGACGCTCGACGTTGCGGTTGTCCAACACCGACAGCGGCAGCTTGATGATCGCGGTCACGCCCGTCGCGCCAGCCGTCTGGGCCAGCATGACCTGGATGCCGTGACGAGCCGCGAGGCGGGCGATCACCTGGAATCCGAGCATCTTGCTCGACGACATGTCGAAGTCGGCCTGACGGCGCAGCGAGACGTTGGCCGCATCGACCTCGTCCTGTGTCATGCCGATGCCGTAGTCGACGATGCCGATCTGGTGGCCGTCGGCGAACGACCGGCCGACGACCATGACCCGCGAGGTCGGCGGCGAGAACGACGTCGCGTTCTCCAGCAATTCGGCCAAGAGGTGCGCGATGTCCGGGGCGAGCGAGCCCTGCACTGCGGCCATCCCGAGATCACCGAGGTCGACCCGGGCATAGTTCTCGATCTCCGAGACGGCGGCACGGATCACGTCACCGATCGGCACAGGCGCCGACCACAACCGGTTCTGCTCGGCCCCGGCGAGAACGAGCAGCGACTGCGCGTTTCGCTTCATACGCGTCGTCAGGTGGTCGAGCTTGAACAGGTTCTGCAACGCCTCCGGATCGCGCTCGCTCTGCTCCATGTCGGACAGCGAGGTCAGCGAGCGGCCGAGCAGAGTCTGTGTGCGGCGGGCGATGTTGACGAGGTTGTCGGCCACGGTGCGGCGCGCCATGGCCTGCTCGGCGGCGAGATCGAGGGCTGCGCTCTGCACCGAGTTGAAGCTGGCACCGAGGTCGGCGAGCTCGTCGTGGGTCTCGATGCGGAACGGCTCGACGGTCGGCATGGGAGCGTCGGCGGGCAGGCTCTGGATCTGGTGCACGGCGTCGGGCAGGTCGCTCGTCGCGACGCGACGGGCCTGCTTGGACAGTGCCAGGATCGGACGAACGATCGATCGCCGCACGAAGAAGGCGACGACGAGGCACAACAACAGAAGCGTCAGCACTGCGGCGCTGATGACGAGCACGACCTTGTTGACGAAGTTGTCGACGCTGGCTTCGCGCTGGGAGACTTCCCGATCCACCAGGGTCAGCGAGGCGCCGATGAAGACCTGCTCCACCTTGAAGCTGTCCTCCAGGGAGCGAACGGCGGAGATCACCGTGGCCGGGTCGCGAGTGACCATGGCGGGCATGAGGACGTTGTCGACCTTGGCGAAGAAGGCTTCTCCGGTCTGCGCGCCGCTCTGGAACGAGGCCTTGGCAGCGGGCTCCATCGGCTGCGCTCGCCAGTAGGCAATGGCGGTCATGTACTTGGTGCGCGTGTCGCGCAGGTGGGTCAGCGAGTCGTCGATCTCGATGTTGGTGCGGTCACTGACCGGCGAGGCCACGAGGACGGCGAGATGGTTCACGTCGGCCCAGGCCTCGAGCAGGCTGGCCGGCGGCGGCACGATGTCGGAGCGCAGGGCTTCGGCGGCCTTCAACTGCTGGTACTCGTCGCCGCGCACGCTGGCACGCTGCAAGGCGATGTAGCTCACAGCGGTCAACGCGAGCAGTGCGATCAGCGGCACAGCGATCAGCAGGTTCACCCGCGTACCGATCTTCAACCTGCGTAGCATTCGTCCGGCCTCCGTTCTCGACGATGCGCGAACGGCCACAAATCAGCCGTCCGACTCATACGCAGTTCATCGGCAACGTGTTCGACATGCTTGAGGCAATCTTGCGATTTCTCTCAAGAGGTTTGACGATCCCGCCGATGTGAAGACGTGTCCCAGATTCCCGACGAGAAGCTGCAAGCGGTCGTCAGCCTCGTCGTCCAAGCAGTCGACCAACGGTTGAACACGGTTCGCGAGCAACTGGTGCAGCTGGCCAAGAGCGTGGCCCGCAACCAGTCTGAGCTGCAGAAGCAGATCGACCAATGCCGCATGATGTGCGAGATCGCGACCAGCGCGCCGGTGCAGGGCATGCCGGATCCGCAGGGTGAAATCGCTGCCCAGCAACTGCTGCAGGTGGCGACGACACTGGCTGAACAGGTCGGCAGCTTCGAAGCGAGGGTCAACCAGTACACCAACCAGCGCTTCGCCGAGCTCGCCGCGCGACTCGATTCCGCCGCGAGCGGTGGCGGACAACCCCTCCCGGTGGTGCATTCAGGCCCTGTGCCCGTGGTGCAATCTCACCTTCCTGACCTGCCGGCAGCGCTCGCTCGCCTCTCACCACTCGCAGCCACACCGATGAACGGTTCCACGCCCGTGACACCCGCTGTGGTGTCCGCGCCGATCGTGCCCGTGACGCCGTGGGTCGGGGCGGCCGCGCCACCGATGTCCACAGGCGACGCCGACCTCGACGCGCTGACGCGCCAGATGAGCGAGCGGCTCTCCGCCGCGATCGAGAAGGCCCTCGGGGTCTGACACCATCGGCGGGCCCTCCTCATGGGTGTCACACCCGTTGCGTAGGGTGCCGGCCATGACAAAGTTGCGGCTCGTCCACCGGTGCACCGAATGCGGTGCCGGCCACCCGAAGTGGAACGGCCGCTGCCCGGCGTGCAACGCGTGGAACAGCTTGGTCGAAGAGGTCGAGGGGCCCGACGACATCGGCTCGCTCGCAGCCGGCATGGCCCTCGTGCCCGCCGGCGTGGCCACACCGATCGGCGACGTCGACGCCAACCCGGCCCGGCCGCGCCCGACCAACATCAGCGAGCTGGATCGTGTGCTCGGCGGCGGCTTCGTGTCCGGCTCGGTCTCGCTGCTCGGCGGCGAGCCGGGCATCGGCAAGAGCACACTGCTCCTGCAGCTCCTCGCCGCGTGGCCCGGACGCACCCTCTACGTATCGGCGGAAGAGAGCGCGCAGCAGGTCCGCCTGCGGGCCGAACGCCTGGATGCCGTCCGGCCCGATCTGTGGCTGCTACCCGAGACGTCGTTGCCCAACATCGTCGCCGCCATCGATCAGTTGCAGCCCGAGCTCGTCGTCGTCGACAGCATCCAGACCGTCGCCGACCCCGACCTTGCTTCCGCACCAGGGTCGGTCGTGCAGGTCCGCGGCTGCGCGCACCGGCTGGTGCAGGAGGCCAAGCGGCGCAACGTCACCATCGTCCTCGTGGGGCACGTCACCAAAGAAGGCGGCCTGGCTGGGCCACGGGTGCTCGAGCACTTGGTCGACACGGTGCTGTCGTTCGAGGGCGAACGCCACCATGCCCTCCGGCTGCTCCGAGCATCCAAGCATCGCTTTGGGCCGACGAACGAGCTCGGGCTGTTCGAGATGGCCGACCTCGGCCTGATTGCGGTCCCCGACCCAAGCCAGCTGTTCATGGGTGATCGCCGCATCGGCATCCCTGGCTCGGCGGTCGTGCCGACGATGGAGGGCCAGCGCCCACTGCTGGTCGAGGTGCAAGCGCTCACCAACCCGCACAACGGCGGCGGGCCACCGCGCCGATCGGCGCAGGGCATCGACCCGAACCGGCTCGGCATGCTGTTGGCCGTGCTGCAACGCCGAGCGCGCATCGACGTCGGCGCCGCCGAGGTCTACACGTCGGTCGTCGGCGGCGTGAAGCTGACCGAGCCCGGAGTGGATCTCGGGTTGTGCATGGCCATCGTGTCGGCGGTGACCAACAACCCGCTCGAAGGCGGGCTCGTCGTGTGCGGCGAGATCGGCCTCGGCGGCGAGTTGCGCCAGGTCGCGCAAACCCAACGCCGGCTCAGTGAGGCCGCCCGGCTCGGCTTCACCCACGCCATCGTGCCCAAGAGCGCACCGGGCACGGCGGCCGGTCTGCGCATCACGCGCGCTGCCACGCTGCCGACCGCTCTGCGCGCCGCCGGCCTGCTCGACGAGCTCACGGTCGGCGCGGCAGCCGCCGGCTGACGCCTTAGCATGTGTCCATGTCGATGGCCCCGCGCGACCCAGACTCGCTGCTCAGCGCGTTGGCCAGGGTTGCGCCAGGAACGCCGTTGCGTGACGGGCTGGACCGCATCGTGCGGGCCAAGATGGGCGCGCTGCTCGTCATATCCGACGAGCCGTCGGTGCTCGAGATCTGCTCCGGCGGTTTCCTGCTGGACTCGGCGTTCACGCCACAGCGGCTCAGCGAGCTGGCCAAGATGGACGGTGCGATCATCCTCGCCGACGACGTCAGCCGCATCGCGAGGGCCAACGTGCACCTGCTGCCCGATGCGTCCGTGCCGACGTCGGAGACGGGCACGCGTCACCGCACCGCCGAGCGTGTGGCGCGCAGCATCGACGCGCCCGTCGTCAGCGTCAGCGAGGAGATGAGCGTCATCAACCTCTATGTCGGCGACCGCAAGCACCAGTTGCAGGAAGTCGCCCGGCTGCTGGATCGCGCCAACCAGGCGTTGCAGACGCTCGAGCGCTACAAAACCCGCCTCGACGACGCGATGGCCAACCTCACCGCGCAGGAGGTGGAAGACGTGGTCACCCTGCGCGACGTCGCCGCCGTCGTGCAGCGCGGCGAGATGGTGCACCGCATCGCGGATGAGATGGAGACGATGATCGTCGAGCTCGGCGTCGACGCCCGTCTGCTCCGGCTGCAGCTCGATGAGCTCTATGTCGAGATCGACGACGAGATCGACCTGGTCATCGGCGACTACCTGCCGGCCAACTGCACAGTGCAGGACGCGCACGAGCTGATGGCGTCGATGAGCAACGACGACGTTCTGGACCTGCGCAAGACGGCCGTCGCGTTGTCGCCGTGCGAGGCGCCGGCCGACGATCTCGACCAACCCCTCGCGCCACGCGGCCTGCGCCTGCTGGCGCGTGTGCCCCGGCTGTCCACCGACATTGCCGTTGCGATCACCAACCACTTCGGCGAGTTGACGAAGCTGCAGCGTGCGACGGTGGCTGATCTACTGGTCGTGCCCGGTGTGTCGACCACGCAGGCCCAGGCCATCAAAGACACCCTCGCCCGTCTCGTCGAGGCGACCATCATGGATCAGTACAACTAGTGCAGTGACCCGCCAAGGTGAAGTGGCGGGGTTCGATCTCGAAGTCGTAATCGCGGCGCAGGCTGCGCCGCAGCGAATCGAAGATCTCGTCGCTCACCTCCACCATCCGCCCGCACCGGCTGCAGACCAGGTGATGGTGTTGAGTGTGCTCGGCGAGGTGGTACACGGCCGGGCCGTGGCCAAGACGGACGGAGTTGACGACGCCCAGCTTCTCGAGCTCGTCCAGGAACCGGTACACCGTCGACTCGGCCACGTCGGGTTGGTCGCGCTGGACCGCTGACGTGATCTGCTCGGCCGTCGGGTGCTCGTGGGAGTCCTCGAACAGCGTCTGCAGGATCGCCCGCCGGGCGCTGGTGGCCCGGCCACCGCTGGACCGCACCAGCGCGAGCACCTGATCGACACGGGCGGTTGACTCCACGCCCGCATCATACGTGGCCGACCTCGAACGGCGGAGCTGCGACCTCCTTGCAACAGCCAGGTTCAAGCGCTCTGCGGCACTCCTTGCACACGCCTAGCGAATAATGATCTTGTCGCAAATCCGTGATCCACATGACCTGTGGCTTCGAATCAATTCCGGTTCGTTTCGCGAGCCGCCGGGGAGCGTGCCGTCCCGCACGCCGCAGACGAGGAGGCACATGTTGTCCAGATCCACCACTCTCACGAGAGCCCAGCGGTGGCGGCGTGGTGCCGCCGTCGGCACTGGGCTGGCGTTGATCACCGGCTTGGCCGCCACCAAGGCCGGACCGTTCGCCGCCGACGCCTCCAGCCACCGCGAAGCGCCATTGATCGCTGGTGATCCCCGTGCCGACAACACCGACGTCTACGCGTTCGTGAGTCCGGATGCCGCGGATTCGGTCACGCTCATCGCCAACTGGATTCCATTCGAGGAGCCCAACGGCGGCCCGAACTTCTACACCTGGGCCGACGACACCCGCTACAACATCAAGATCGACAACGACGGCGACGCACGGGCCGACCTGACCTACACCTGGGTCTTTTCGACCGAGACGAAGAACGCTAGCGGCCAGTTCTTGTCCAACACCGGTCCGGTCACGTCATTGACCGATCCGGACCTCAACGTCGTCCAGCACTACGATCTCACGGTGACCCCCGAAGGTGGCGCTCCGATCACACTGCTCGGTGACGGCGACGGTCAGCTCGACCTCACCGATCCGATCGCAGCTCCGTCGATCGCCGGTGCGGCGTCGATGCCGAACTACGCCCCGTTGCGCGACCAGGCGATCTACAACCTGCCCGGTGGCGGTAAGACCTACTCCGGTCAGGCCGACGATCCGTTCTTCCTCGACTTGCGCGTCTTCGACCTGCTCTACGGTGGCAACGCTTCCGAGCTCGGCCAGGACACACTCGCCGGGTACAACGTGAACACCATTGCGTTGCAGGTGCCGAAGAACGTCGTTGCGATCAACGGCAACGCCGCGACCAACCCGGTCATCGGCATCTGGAGCACGACCGATCGTCGCAGCGCGGCAGTCACCGGTGACACGGCTCCGTTGAACGGCGCGTTCACGCAGGTGTCCCGTCTGGGCAACCCGCTCGTCAACGAGGTGGTCATCCCGCTGAGCCTGAAGGACGCGTTCAACTCCATCGGCCCCGATGTCGACGCCACCATTCCGGCTGTCGTCGACAAGGTCGAGAAGCCGATCCTTCCCAACCTGATCCAGGCCATCTACGGCGTGCCGAAGCCGGCCGAGCCGCGCAACGACCTGACAGAGATCTTTCTGCAGGGCATCAGCAAGGCCAATGCCGGCCTGAGCGGAGACCCGAACGTGGTACTCAACGTCGACCTCAACTCGCAGGACTTGAACGCCGACGCTCGGGTGGCACGTGGCAACGTCAACGCGACTCCGTCGGAGATGCTGCGCCTGAACATGTCGGTGCCGCCGGCCGCGAACCCCAACTCGTATGGCGTGCTCGCCGGTGATGTGGCCGGGTTCCCGAACGGTCGCCGGCTCACCGACGACGTCGTCGACATCGCCATCCAGGCTGTCGAAGGCGCGGCGCAGAGCGGCAAGCTCGTCACCGGATTGCTCGCCGTGGACTCGGTCGATCGCAACGATCGGCCGTTCCTGACGACGTTCCCGTACGTCGCGCTCCCTCACGTCGATTCGGTCAACCTCGGGCCGGAGCGTTCGCCGCGGGCACCTGAGCTGATCTCGATCAACCCGGTTCGCGTGCTCGAGACCCGCACCGATGGTGCTGGCCAGATCGGCTACACCGGGGCACGGCCTGCCAAGGGTGCCGAGGTCAAGGTCAAGGTCATCGGCACCGGCCTGGCACCGGAGGGCACCACTGCGGTGTACCTCAACGTCACGGCCGTCAACTCCGTCACCAACGGTTTCGTCACCGTCTACCCGTGCGGCACCGCCCGCCCGACGGCCTCGGCGTTCAACCCGCTGACGACGATGATCACCCACAACCTGGTGGTCTCCAAGGTCGGCACGGACGGAAACGTCTGCATCTACACCAATGAGGCGACGGACCTGGTTGCCGATCTGACGGCGTACCACCCGGCGAACTCGGAGTACAAGCCCGTCCAACCCCAGCGCGTGCTCGAGACACGCACGGACGTTCCCGGTGGCCAGGTCGGCTACACCGGTGCGCAGCCTGGCGACGGATCGACGATCACGCTGAAGGTGACCGGTGTCGGAGCCGCCAACGTTCCGGCTGACGCAACTGCGGTGATGCTCAACGTCACCGCTGCCAATAGCAACACCGCTGGTTGGATCACGGTGTGGCCGTGCGGTACCACCCGTCCGCTCGCCTCGAACGTCAACCTCGTTGCCGGCGTCGCCCGGGCCAACCTGGTCGCGGCGAAGATCGGCACCGGCGGCAACGTCTGCATCTATGCCAACAAGGCCACCGATATCATCGCCGACATCGAGGGCTACTCGCCGTCGTCGTCGTCGTTCGTTCCGACGGTTCCCGAGCGCCTGCTCGAGACTCGCGTCTTCTATGGCCAAGTCGGTTACAGCGGATCCAAGCCGAGTGCTGGCCAGACCATCGAAGTGCGCGTTACGGGCGTCGGTACGACCAAGGTCCCGGCTGATGCCGGATCGGTGTTCCTCAACGTCACGGCGACCGAGAGCAACCCGGGCGGCTTCGTCACGGTGTTCCCGTGTGGTTCGCCGCGGCCGCTGGCCTCGAACCTGAACCTGACCGGCGTTGACACGCCGAACCTTGTGGCGGCCAAGATCGGCGAAGGGGGTCGGGTGTGCATCTACACCTCCAACGACTCTCACTTCGTCGCCGACCTCGCCGGCTACTTCCCTGACACCAACCTCGTCGGTTCCTGACCGACGACGACTGGCCATGGCCGCGGCGGTCGCCTTCGGGCGGCCGCCGCGGCTCGGCTGATCACACCCGGACTGCACGATGCAACGACGCACAACACTCCTGCTCGCCGGCCTCGGTCTGGCCGTCGTGCTGTTCGCCGCGGCCACGTTCGGTCTCACTCGCGGTGGCTCCAGCCGCAACGGCGCAACGGCGGCAACCGACGTCGTCGTCGCGCCGGGTGTGGCCGACAGCATCCGCACGGCCGGTGGGGCATCGCTCGACGACCTGATCGCGAACCTCCAAGCCCGCCTGCAGACCACGCCGAAGGACCACGTCGCGTGGGCCACGCTCGGCATCGCGTACGTCCAGCAGGCCAAGATCACCGTCAATCCCGATTACTACCCGAAGGCCGAGGGCGCGCTGCAACGGTCGCTGGACCTCGGCGTCGCGGACAATTATCTCGTCTACGCCGGCCTCTCGGCGCTGGCGTCGGCCCGGCACGACTTCGCCCGGGCCAAGGACTTCGCCGAGCAGGGCCTGACGATCAACTCCTACAACGCATTGCTGTACGGCGCGCTCAGCGACGCCGAAGTCCAGCTCGGCAACTACGACTCCGCGTTCTCCGCAGTGCAGAAGATGGTCGACCTCTCCCCCGATGCAGCGTCTCTGTCGCGCGCGTCCTACACGTGGGAGCTGCGCGGCGACATCCCCAAGGCAACGGCTTTGATGCGGCGCGCGCTCGACGATGCGCTCACCGCCAGCGATCGGGCATTCGCCAATGTGTACCTCGGTGAGTTGGCGTTCAACGCCGGCGACCCGACTGCCGCCTTGCAGTACGCGATCGATGCGCTCGCTGCTTCGCCCGACGATCCGGCGGCCCTTGCTGGCCGGGCCAAGGCCGAGGCTGCGCTTGGGCAATACGAGACCGCGCTCGATCACTATGCCGCCGTCATCGAACGGGCCCCCGACCCCACCTACGTGATCGAGTACGGCGAGCTGCTGCAGTTCCTCGGCCGCGACGACGAGGCGAAGGTGCAGTACGAACTGTTCGACACCGTGCAGCAGTTGTTCTCGGCGAACGGCGTCGAGCCCGACGCCGGGCCGACGTTGTTCATTGCCAATCACGGCGACCCGACCGAGGCCCTGGCCGATGCCGAGGCCGGCATCCGCACCCGTCCGTTCATCGTCATGCACGACGCGTACGCATGGGCACTGCACCGCAACGGCCGTGACGACGAGGCGTTGGTCGAGGCCGCCAAGGCGATGCAACTCGGAACACCGAACGCGCTCTTCCACTACCACGCGGGGATGATCCGCTACTCGCTCGGCGACCTCGCCGGCGCCCGCGACGACCTGACCACTGCGCTGTCGATCAACCCGTTCTTCAACATCCTCGACGCTCCCTTCGCGCAGAAAGCGCTGGCCGAGATCAACGCCCAAGTCGAGCCGGCCAACGTGGAGGTGTCGTCGTGATCGGTCGCCGCCGCCATCGCGCACTGCAATTGTCGACCGTCGTGATCGCGGGACTCGGACTGTCGTTGCTCGGCGGTTCGCCGGCGTCGGCGCACCCACTCGGCAACTTCAGCGTCAACCACCTCAACCAGCTCGTCTTCCAGGCCGACCGCATCGTGGACAACGCGATCGTCGACTTCGCCGAGATCCCGACGGCGCAGTCCGGGCCACGGATCGACGCGCTCGGTCTCGACGGCTACGCCGCCGCACGCTGCGACGAGTTCGCCGCAGCCGTCGACATCGTCGTCGACGGAAATTCTGTATCAACCATCGTCACCTCTGCCTCCTTTCACTACACCCCCGGCGCGGCCGGACTCCAGAGTGGACGACTGGAGTGCCGGCTCGACGCTGTGGTCAGCCTCGAAGCTGCGCGGACGGTCGAGTTTCGCGACGGCTTCGAGGCTGGCCGGGTCGGTTGGCACGAGATCAACGCTGTCGGCGATGGTGCGCGCATCATCGACTCGCCGGTGCCACAGGTCAGCGTCACCGACCAGCTCCGCAATTACCCGACCGACGTGCTCGCCTCACCACTCGATGTACGCACGGCGACGTTCGACATCCAGCCCGGTCGCGGCGAGTCCACGCAATCGGCCGATGCCGTGACGTCGGTGTCGAAGGGCGAGCCGGGGCCGTTCACCGGCTGGATCGACGGTGTCTCGAAGCGGTTCGACGACCTGATCGGCCGCCACGACTTGACGCTCGGCGTCGGGCTGCTCGCCGTGACGTTGGCACTGCTGCTCGGCGCGTCACACGCGCTGCTGCCCGGCCACGGCAAGACGGTGATGGCCGCGTACATCGCCGGTCGCGAGGGCACGGTGCGCGACGCCGTGCTGGTCGGCGCGACCGTCACCGGCACGCACACCGGCGGCGTGCTGCTGCTCGGCCTGGCGTTGACCGCGTCCAGTTCGTTGGCCGGCGAGGACGTGCTCGGCTACCTCGGCGTGGCCAGTGGGCTACTCGTCTCGACCGTCGGGGCCGGCCTGTTGATCAGCGCGCTGCGCCACCGCGGCAAGGACGCGACCCCGTTCGGGCACGGCCACACCCACCGCTACTCCCTCGGCCACGACCATCCACATCCACATCCACATCCACATCCACATCCACACGGTCCCGCGCTGGCGCCGGTGAAGGTGCTCGAACTGGCCGGTGTGTCACGCAGCAGTCTGGTCCGCGGCGCGCAGATCTCGATCGGGTCGACCGTGCTCGACGCGCCGCACGTGGAGCCGACCACGATCATCACCTTCGAACAGCATGAGCACGAGGCCGCCAAGAAGCTGTCCCGCATCGGCCTGATCGGCATGGGTGTCGCCGGCGGGTTGGTCCCGAGCCCGTCGGCGCTCGTCATCCTGCTCTCGGCAATCGCGCTCGGTCGCACCTGGTTCGGCGTGTTGCTCGTGGTCGGCTACGGCGCCGGCATGGCCGGCACACTGACCGCCGCGGGTGTGTTGCTCGTCAAGATCCGCGATCGCTACGAGCACCGCTTCGCCACGGCCACCGGCCGTGCCCGCCGCATCGGGATGATGTGGCGCACGGTCATGCCCTTCGCCACCGCGACACTGGTACTCGTCGTCGGCCTCGGCCTCGCCGCAAGGAGCCTCGGCACCTTCTGACCAAGCCTGACGTGCGATGGCGTTCATGCGGCGAGGAGTTGTCGGCGAAGGGCGACGAGTTTCGGCGCGGGTTCGCTGTCGGACCACGGGTCGCCGAGCAGGACCTGCTCGTAGTTCTCCCACTCGCGCCGGACACCGGACAGGTCGCCGTGATGGGCATGGGCGCGCATCCGGAGCGCGATGAGCTCCTCGTGGCCCGACAGCGCCTTCAGACCCTGGCCGGTGGCCCAGAACACGCCTTCGGTGTTGCCGCGCGCGAGGTACATCCCGGCCAACACCGTCGCCGCCGAGGTGACGAGCAGCGTGCACTGCGTCGACACACCTTCGGCGGCGGGCCACAGGTACGAACTGGATGCGAACGGGATGTCGCGGACGAGTTCGAGGCCGGGGCGTAGCATGTCGATCCCATCGCTCGCCGGGAGCGAGCGTGCCGCTGCCAGGCGAGCCGCAAGGAGGTCGGCGTCAGTGACGATGTCGCGGTGCAACGGCAGGTGCTCGGTCAGCGTGCGCCCGATCCACTCCTCGCCGTCGGGCGGTCGCACGAGGCGGGCCAGCGTACGGCGGGCGTCGCTGACGACGTTCGCGAAGGTGGCATCGCGGACGTCGGCCTCCCACAGCGCCGTACGCGCCGACGTGCGCGTCGACCGGTCGCGATGCTGGCTCAACCAGACGACCAGTTCGAGTGCCTTCGACCGCTCGAACGCGGCCGAGCGCCCGTCCGCGGCATGCACCTCGATCGGGCCGAGCAATCGAACCACGATCGGCGGGTTGGCCCGCGCCCGCGTCGGCTCGACGACCTCGACCCCGGCCGGCTCGGCTGGCAGCGGCTCGCGGTCGGCTTCGTCGAGCACCACGCGCACGTTGTCGAGGTCGTCGTCAGTCAGCCCGACGGGTGTGAACTCGATCCCCAGCGGGTGCAGCAACCAGCCGTGGCGCTGCTGTTCGGCGCGCCAGGTCGCGCCCGGCACTGTGCGGCCGACGACCACGGCCAGCCCGCGACCCGGAGGTCGCGTGAGCGCGACGAGATCGGCGTCCATCCCCTCGTCGACGGGCGCTGCCGCTGCTGTCGCAGCGACGATCGCCGGTTCCCAGGCTTCGCCGCGTTGCTGACGAGCGCGCAGCGTGAACGTCGACAACGCGTCGTTGGCGGTCGCTGCGGTCGTGCCGATCGCGCTCGCGGCGAGATCGAGCGCCGTGTCCATCGACTCGGCAGCGGTGACCGAACCCGGCCCGATCCGGGTGACGTCGATGCCACACGTGATCAGCTGCGCCGTCTCCGCCAGTGGCGACACGGAGATGCCCGTCGCGATCGCGCGCACGACCTGTTCGGCGTGGTCTGCGCGAGCGTCGATCGTCAGCAGGCCGATGGCCTCGATGTCGACGAAGAGCTGTCCGGGCTCGCCGTGGTCGTCGAGCGGTGTCGCGCCGAGATGGCACAGTGCTGGGCACGGCTGGCCAGACAGTCGCGCCGCCGACGCGAGGTCGACGAGATCCACCGACGCATCCAGTCGCCAGCGATGGTCGCCCACCGACGTCCATGGAGCAGGCGCGAGGCTGGCCGCCCTGGTGAGCAAGAGATCGACCCGACCGACCGGATCGACGATCGCGCCGAGCACACCGACGCCGGGCGCGTGGTCGATGAGCACGCTCGCCGCAGCCCGCAGCGCGATGTCGAGGCGTACGACCCGCTCGTCGCTCCCGAGCCGGCGCAGCAGCATCTCTGTCGCGATCGCCTGCTCCGACGGCGGCGCAAACCGAGCATGGACACCGGCAGCTCGCATCCGCCGCCGACGCCGTCCGACTGCGACCCCGAGGACTCCCCCCGACACCAACACCGCCGCCCCCAGCTGCGAAGGCAACGCCACCCGCGCTTGCTCGACGGTTGGCGCAGGGGTCGGTACCGGAGGCGCCAATTCCGGCGGCGCCGGCAACGTGACCGGGACGGGCAGCGACATCGGCGACTGCGCCCGCTCGTCCCCGTGCCGATCGAATGAGCCACCCGCATCCACCGGGCCCGCAGGCGCTGACGCTGGAGGCAAGGATGTCATTGGACCGGGCACATCGACGGGCGAGTCGGGAGGTGTCGCAACATCGACCGGCGCCGCCGGGGCGAACGCGGCGGGAATGATCAGTTCCCACCCGGGGACGATGAGGTTGGGGTCGTCGAAGGTGCGTGTGCCGAACTGACGACCGTGGTTGGCCTCCCAGATCGGCGGCCAAGCGTCGGCATCGCCGAGCGTGGCCGCAGCGATCTCGGCCAACGTGTCACCCGCTTCGACCACGACGGTCCGTGCTGCCACGGTGCCACCCGGATCAGGCACGCGCAGAACCCAACCCGGCAGCAGGCGGTTGGCGGTGCCGTCGAAGATCACTCCCGGTGCAACTTCGACACCGCGGTTGAGATCGACGATCTCGCGCCAGCGCACACCATCGCCGAGCGTCGTCTCGGCAATCGACCAGAACGACTCGTTGCGTTGCACGACATGGTCACGATGGGCCACGTCCGCGGCGGCCGGAGCGGGCACGTCGGACTGGGCCAGGACGGGCGACTCGGCCGGTGTCCACGACGTATCGAGCAACGCGACGGCGATCGGGCGCGGCGCGGCGGACGCGCTGGCCGGTGTCTTCGATCCGACTCCGACGAGCAGCACCACGCCGGCCACGAGCGCAGCTGCCCAGTGTTGGAACGAGCCGAGGCCGCGCACTCGCGGCGTCGCGTTGCCGGCCAGGCGGGCCACGACTTCGACCACGATCGACAGCGCGAGCCGGATCCACGCCAGCCAGATCACGACAGCGAGCGCTTTGATCACCGTCGCGTCGGAGATGTCGCCGGCCTTGAGCGATTGCCAGATCGTCCGCGCGGGTGGCAACACGGCGGGCCACGGCCGGCCCACGAACGCGACGAGCGCGGCCGGCACGCCCACGAGCAGCGCGGCCAGCGCCAGCAGCGAGAACGCGCCGCGGAGCGACTTCGACGCAGCGCGCATGTCAGCCGTCCTCGGACGTGACCGCTGTCGCGGTTCGGGTGGCCGACACACGACGCCCGTCGATGCCCACGACGCGCAACAGCGTGGCGCGCACCTCGATCCGGACCGTCACAGTGACTTGTGAACCGGCGACGCCGACCGTGCCGTCCGCGCCGACCGATGCGAGGTACGCGCTCGCCGCCGACGCGGCTCGTTGCGGGTCCAGTGCGGCGCTGCCGTCGCGGGCCACGGCGACTTCCTGCGCACCCGCCCGCGCTGCGTTGCCGGCTTGGTCGACGGCGGTCGCTCGAGCGTTGACGATGCGCGCCCCGTCGATCACCAGTCCCGCGCACGCGATGAACAGCACGGTGATGACGACGACGAACGCGGTGATGGAACCGCGGTCGTTCACTCGCCACCTCGGTAGCGATCGACGACCTCGGTCGAGGTGGCCCGGACCGAGCGACCGGAGACCCCGAGCAGATCGAGGCCGGCGCTGTTCGTGGTGCACAGCAACGTCACCGTGACCGTGCGCGACGCGGGCGGCCCGCCGAGCTGGACGGCCACCGACGTCGATGCGCAGTTGACCCCGTTGGCATCCAGATCGGCAACGGCGACCGACTCGGCCTCGGCGCGCATTCGACTGGTGGCGACGATGGAGGCAGCGCGCGCCGCCGCATCGGCCGCATGGCGGACCTGCTGGCTCGCGCCACCGGCGCGGCCGAGGTGCACGATCAACAGGCTGAGCACGACCAGCACGGGGGCGAGCACCACCAGCTCGACGGTCATGCTGCCTCGGTCGCGTGGCATCGGGGATCACGGCCCCGTGTGTGCTTCGGGGCGGACAAGAACGGAAATCATGGCCGTCAGCGATCAGACTCGTCGACGAATCGCTCGCGCGGCACGCGAACCGTGCGAGTGACCGACAGGTCGAATCCGGGCAGCAGCGACGGCACGGACACCTCGACCGAGACGACGATGAACGCGCCATCGTCGGTCACTCGTGGTGGCGCTGCCAACGATGATCCCAGCTCGGCGACCGTTCGAGCCGCAGCCTCGGCTGCCCCACCAGCGGATGCGCCCTCACCGGCAGCCGCCGACGCAACGTTGGCCGCATGGAAGTACACGGCGAGTTGGATGCCGAGCACGATCAACAAGACGAGCACCGGCGTCAGCACCACGAGCTGAACGGTCGATTCACCCCTGTCGCTTCGCAGCCGGCTCAGCCGAGGTTGATCGTGTTCGCCTTGTCCTGCACGCGTGTGGTGATGATGACGCCGACGGCGATGGCGAGCGCGATCAGCGCCGCCGCGAGCACGACGGTGGTCGCGCTGACCTCGCCCCGATCGCGGTCGCGCTCGATCGACGCCCGCACACGCGTCGCGTAGTACGCCCACAGCAGATTGGTCCACTTCATGGTTTGTCCTTTCCTTGGTGTCCGTCGGCGCGCTCACAGCGCACCGGAGATCTGCTGCATCGCCGGAAAGCCGAGCAGCACCATGAAGCCGAGGAACATGAGTACCGTCGGCAGTCCCATGCGTTCGGTGGCAGCGTGTGCATCGGCTTCCACCTGGGCCATCTGGCGGGCGCGCAGCGCGGCGGCCTTGGCGTTCAGTGAGAGCTTGACCCTCGCGCCCTGCTCGCCTGCCAACTGCACGCTGGCGGCGATCTCGATCAGCTCTCCGACCGCGAGTCGCTCGCCCAGTTCGATCAACGTCTGCCACGGCGATTGGCGCATCGTGCGAGCGCGCTCGAGTGCGTCGCGTAGCTGTCCGAACGCCCACCCGTCTCCGGCGTCCGCAGCGGCCTGCAACGACGTCTCGATGCCGGCACCCCCGGCGAGGAGCACGTTGACAAGATCGAGAAAGCTCGACAGTGCGTGGCGGAACGCTGCGCGGCGGGCATCGGCCCGTTGGCGAAGCAGCACGTCGGGGAGCACGAAGCCAGTAGCGAGCATGCAAACCGCGAGCGCGAACGTCAACGCGCCGCCGAGCGGCGTGCCCGCCAGGGTGAGCACGATGTCGAGGCCGACGACGATCGCACCGAGCGACACGGCAGTGGTCAGCTTCTCGATCGCGAATCGCTCCGGTGTCCGACCGACGACGACGAGGTCGCGGTCGACGCGCAGCCCGAGCCGACCGACGATCATCGCGGCCAGACGATCGGCCGACGACGACCGCTTCGCCTGCGCTGCCGTGCGCCCGGTGCGCTCGAGGCGGCGCAGGACGACCGCGAGATCAGCCGGGCGGCCGCGCATGCCGCGCACGACGAGCAACAGACCGAGGCCGAACCCAGCCCCGAGAAGAGTCAGCGGGTTCATCGACGTGCCGCCGTGAACCGCTCCGGTGTGGCGATGCGTGCGAGACGTTGCATCGCCACGAACGAGCCGATGAACGACATCACGATCACGCAGAGCACCAGCTGACCACCGGCGGTGTCGTAGGGCCGGAGGTACTCGCGGTTGAACGCGATCAGCGCGAGCACGAAGCTGACGATCACCACCGTGATGATGCGAACTGCGCTGCGCGTCCGAGCCCGACCGACCCACACGCGGGTGCGCATCCGCGCTTCGTCGCGAGCGCTGTCGGCCAGGTTGCCGAGCAGCGCGCCGAGGTCTCGAGCCTGCTGCTCGGCGGCGATGACGAGTGCTGCCACCACGAAGTCGGCGCTGGCGTGGTCGACTTCGTCGGCGAAGCGGCGCAGCGCGTCGGGCAGCCGCTCGTAGTCGGTTCGTGCCGCGAGTCGCTCGACGGCAGCGGCGATCGGCGCGGGTGCCAGTGAGGCCGTCGCCCCGATGGCGTGCTCGAGTCCGTTCGCCGCAGCCAACGTGTCGCGGATCTGCTCGGTCCAGCTGGCGATGGCTTCGACGAGATCCACCTCGCGCTGGTGGTCGCCTCGCGACGATCGCCACGCCGGTGCCCACCAGCCCAGACCGGCGGCCACCACCCCGACCACGATCCAACGGGTGGACCACAGCCCGAACAACCCACCCCCGATGGCGAGCGCGCTGCGCAGCACGAGCCTGTCCATGTACCGGCCGAGGCGGCCGTCGGCCAGGGCTGCGGGGTCGAGCACGACCACCCCGCGGACGCCGGCCCACACGAGCAGCCCACCGATGCCCGCGGCAGCTCCGAGGATGGCGACGACAACGACGATCACGATCTGCTCCACCCGTCGAATCCGTGCACGGCCAGCAGCTGCAGCGTGGCATCGCGCACGGGATACCCGGGGACCGCGCCGCCGTCCGGACCGCGCCGGAAGATCTCGTTGGACACGATGCGCGCGCCGTCGGCATCGACCACCTCGCGAACGCTGACAATGCGCCGGACGCCGTCGACGACGTCGATGTGGACCACGAGGTGCAGTGCGGTCGCGAGCAGCATGTTGACGGTGTCCACCGGCAGACCGGTCTCGGCCATCGACACGTACGCGGCGAGCTTCGGGAACACGGTACGGGTCGAGTCGGCGTGCATCGTGCACATCGATCCGTTGTTGCCCTGGCTCATCGCCATCAGCATCGGGAACGCCTCTGCGCCACGGACCTCGCCGACGATGACCCGGTCCGGGTCCATGCGCAGTGCCATCCGCGTCAGGTCGACCATCGTCACTGCGCCGGCACCCTCGATGTTCGCCGGACGGCTCTGCAGCATGTCGTAGTCGGGATGCAGCGACTCGAAGCGATCGATGCCGAGCTCGTACGCGTCCTCGATCGTGATGATGCGATCGTCGACCGGGGTCTCGTTCAGGAGCGCACGCAGCAGCGTGGTCTTGCCGCTGCCGGTGCCGCCGGCGATGACGATGTTGCGTTTGGCCCGGACCGCGGCCGCCAGGAAATCGGCCAGCCCGCTGTCGAGCATGCTGCGATCGACGAGCTCGGCCAGTGAGCTGAGCTCGAAGCGATGTTTGCGGATCACCACGCTCGGCCGCGACGAAACCTCCATCGTCGCGAACAGCCGCGACCCGTCGGGCAGCTGCAGGTTGACCTCCGGAGTGGCCGCGTCGAAGCGTCGCTCGCTGTGGCCCATGCGCGTCGCAACGAGGCGGACGAGCTCGATCAGTTCGTCGTCGGTGTCCACGACCGGTGGCGCGGTGAGGCGTTGCCCGTCGGTGGTCTTGACCCGCACCGGTGCGCTGCCACGGATGTGGATGTCGTTGATGCGGACGTCGTCGAGCAACGGCTGGATCCGGCCGAGCCCCAACACCCGGGCGAGCACTGCCTCGACGAGCTCACTCTCGTCGCGCTCGCTGAGCGTGGCGCGCCCCGCGGCGAGGTGCTCGCCCGCCACCGCGTCGAGCTGGCCGACCGCGATGCTGCGCGCCAACTCGCGTTCGTCGTCCACTGCCAGCGCGACCCGTCCGCTGGCGCGTCGTGACACCCGGTCATCAGCCAACGCCTCGCTCACCACACGCGCGACCCGTGCCACCGCCGAGCGCAGTTCCGGCGTCACGAGCCCACCGACGCCCGCGCCGGCAGCGGCGCTGGCGCGAACAGCTGGGGGTGCAGCAACGCCACCGACTTGTCTCGCCTTCGCGCACCGGCGGGGACACAGCCCCACACGCGCACGCCGCACGCGGCTTCGATCTCGTGATCGGTATAGGGCCGGTTGCGGTTCAGCACCACGATCGGGTTGCACACGCCGCGCAGCAACTGCGAACGGTGCGCCAGCGCGACAGCACACTCCGTCGAGTTGTCGGCGACGACCACGACGTGGTCGGCCGCAGCAAGCAGCACCATCGCCGGCGAGCCGGGTCGCAACCGGCCGACATCGACCACGACGTGTCGCCCCCCGGTGGCGACGTCGCGCAGCGCGCGGCCGATGTGCTGCCCGGCAGCGCGCAGCGCGGAGCCGACCTGCTCGGGTGCCGGGTGGGCGACCACGACCGGGGCCTGTCCGGGGCCGCCCTGCGCGAAGCGCCACAGGTCGTCGGCCGACGCGCCGGCGCGCGCACTGCCGGCCAACTCGATCAGGCCGGGTCGCACGGCGAGATCGAGCCTGGCTGCGAGGCAGCCGCCGTCGGGGTCGGCCTCGAGCACGAGCGTCGAGTCCGGCTCGACGGCCGCGAGATCGAGCGCGAGCCTGGTCACGCCCGGCGAACCGTGCACACTGCCGAGCATCACGACGGTCATCCGCCGACCCGCACGAGTCGCACCGATGCGGCACCGCTGAGGGCGACGGCCAGGGCGACGCTGCCACGCACCGTGACCACCGTCGTCACGTCGTCGGGGGCCAACTCGACCGACCAGACCGAGGCCCGCTCGTCGAGCATCGTCGTCTCCGTGCGGTCACCGTCGACTGTTGTCGCGACAACGCGGATCGAATCGGAAGCGGCCAGGTCGGGAGGCACCTCGCCCGCCGCAAGCGCGATCGGGGTCAGCGCTTCGTCAGCCGCCAACGGGCGATCGCCGGTGACGAGTGCAGGGCTGAACGGCACCCCAGCAGCGATGTCCACGGCCGCGTACTGACCAAGCAGCACCTGTGCCGACGAACCGTCGACCAGAGCCGACGTGTCGCCCGACATCCGCACCCCGCCGAGGTCGTCGGCGGCGATCGGCGTGCCGCGTTCGATGGGTCGCACGGCGACGACGACCGTGATCGAGTCGTCCACACTGCGCTGCCACAGCACGGCCCCGAGCGCGCAGCCGGCCACGAGCAACACGCCGAGCACCACCTCGGGAGGCCGAAACGCGCGTCGAGACGGCGCTCCAACTGTTCTGTCGCCCAACCCGACACTCCCTCGCGCACCCGATCGTGCTCTCTTCTGGCGTCCGCTCGATCGCCCATCCAGGCCGGACGCCGGTCAGCATGTCAAATCGCGAACCGACCTACAAGACATCGAGAGTGCGGAGTTGTGCGCCGTTCCCCGAATCCGGGTCACGGCGTAGCATTGAGGACATGTCGATCGCCGCGCCGCCGCAGACACTCCCCCAGGCCAACGAATCCTGCTGGTGCGGGAGCGGACGCAAGTACAAGCGCTGCCACAAGCCCACCGAGGGTCGGGTCATGCCCGGCTTCATCAGCCCCTATCGCCCGGTGCCCGACCACATCGGCCGCCCGCCGTATGCCGAGACCGGCCGCGTCGAACGCTGGGCCGAGCCACGGGTCAAGTCACCCGAGATCATCGAGCGGATGCGCTTCGCCGGCGCGACCGCGGCCGAGGTGCTGCACTTGGCCGGCGAGATGGTGGCCCCGGGCGTCACGACGGAAGAGATCGACATCTACGTCCATCAGCTGTGCATCGACCGCAACGCCTACCCGAGCCCGCTCAACTACAACGGCTACCGCAAGAGCGTCTGCACCAGCGTCAACGAGGTCATCTGCCACGGCATACCCGACTCCCGCCCGCTGCAGGACGGCGACATCGTCAACATCGACGTCACCACCTTCATCGGCGGCGTGCACGGCGACACCAACGCCACGTTCACGGTGGGCAACGTCGATCCCGTCAGCCGCAAGCTCGTCGACGTGACCGAGGAATGCATGTGGAAGGGCATCGAGGCGGTGCGCCCCGACCGCCCACTGAGCGACATCGGCCGCGCGATCGAGAACCACGCCAAGGCCCATCACTACGGAGTCGTGCGCGCGTTCGTCGGCCACGGCATCGGCGAGCAGTTCCACACCGACCTGCAGGTGCTGCACTACTACGACACCCGCGGCGACACGGTCATCATGCGCCCCGGTATGACGTTCACGATCGAACCGATGATCACCCTCGGCACGTGGCAGCACCGCATGTGGGACGACGACTGGACCGCCGTCACGGCCGACGGCAAGCGCACCGCGCAGTTCGAGCACACCATCCTCGTGACCGACGACGGCTTCGACGTGCTCACCGGAGGCCCCGGCGCTGCGTCCCCGTTCGCCCCCTGGTCCCGCTGACACCCCGCCCGCACAGGCGTTGCGCCAGCAGAACCCCGGGGAATCCCTGAGATCCTGCTGACGCAACCCGGAGGAATCCGGACGCACGGACACAGTCAGCAAAAACCCCGAGAACCCCTGAGATCCTGCTGACGCAACCCGGAGGAAACCGGACGCACGGACACCGTCAGCAAAAACCCCGAGAACCCCTGAGATCCCGCTGACCCACCCCGCAGGAAACCGGAC
>JANNZY010000191.1:0-10503 GCA_031410915.1 Actinomycetes bacterium | reverse complement strand
CCACCCGACGGTGGCGGCGATGATCGACGGCAGCTACTGGTCCAAGCTCTGACCGCCGACACGACACCCTCGCGTCAGCAGAATCGCTGCACAGGCCCCGACAACTGCTGACGAGGCCCCCCAACCCAACCACCGTCAGCAGAATCGCAGCACAGGCCCCGACAACTGCTGACGAGGCCCCGCAACCCCTCCACCGTCAGCAGAATCGCAGCACAGGCCTCCGAATCCGCTGACGAACCCGCCAACCCAACGACCGTCAGCAGAATCGCAGCACAGGCCCCGACAACTGCTGACGACGCACTGCGACCCAACCACCGTCAGCAGAATTGCTGGGCAGCGCCGAGAATCTGCTGACGCGGGGCTCACTGGTGTGGGGTGATCACGCGGTGGATCAACGGCACACCGGGGCGGTAGATCAGGTGGAGGTGGCTCGGCGCGTCGAGCACGACCAGGTCGGCCGCCGAGCCGGGGCTGAGCCGACCGACATCGGTGCGGCGCAGCGCGGCGGCGCCGCCCAGTGTGGCCGCCTGCAACGCCTCGTCGGCGGTCATGCCCATGTCGCGCACGGCGAGCGCAATGCAGAAGCTCATCGATGTCGTGTTGCTGGATCCGGGGTTGCAATTCGTGGCCAACGCGACCGTTGCTCCGGCGTCGATCAAGCGTCGCGCGTCCGGGTACGGCTGGCGGGTCGAGAAGTCGGCCGCGGGAAGCAGAGTCGCGACCGTGTCGCCGCCGGCGAGCAGGTCGACGTCGTGCGCGCTGAGGTGCGTGCAATGATCGGCCGACGCACAGCCCAACTCGACTGCAAGTGCGACGCCGGGGCCCTCGCCGAGTTGGTTGGCGTGGATCTTCGGGATCAGCCCACGCGCCGCGCCGGCCTGCAACACGGCGCGACTCTGGTCGGCGTCGAACGCGCCAACCTCGCAGAACACGTCGACGAATCGCGCGTCCGGCGCTGCCGCGGCGAGCATCTCGCCGCACACGAGCGCCACGTAGTCGTCGGCGCGGCCGGTGAACTCGTGAGGAACAACGTGCGCGCCGAGGAAGGTCGTGTCGTCGGTGAACGTGCGCGCCAGGCGCAGCGCCCGTGACTCGGCTGCCGGCGTGAGCCCGTAACCGGACTTGATCTCGATCGTGGTGATGCCGGCGCGAAGTGCCTCTGCGCGCCGAGCGGAGACGACGCGGGCGAGCTCCGCATCGGAGGCCTCGGCGGTCGCCCGAACCGTGTCGCGAATGCCGCCGGCGGCGTACGGCGCGCCGGCCATGCGTGCGGCGAACTCCTCGGAGCGGTCGCCGGCGAACACGAGGTGCGAGTGGCTGTCGACGAAGCCGGGGATCACGCAGCGGCCCTCGGCGTCGATGCGCTCGTCCGCCGTCTGCCCGGCGGGCCCGATCGAGATGACCTGCGAACCGTCGATGACGACACTGGCGTCGCGGACGATGCCGAGCGGTCCGTGGCCGAGCGCCGGGTCGTTCGTGACAAGCAGTCCGATGTGGTCGATCACCGTTGTCGTCATCTGTTCGCTCCCGTGACCGCGGCGATCGAATCTCGCAATGCAGCGGCGACGTCGATCGAGACATGAGCACCGTCATGCACGACGAAGCGCCCGCCCACCATCACATCGGTGACGTCCGCCGCGGTCGCGGCGAACACGACTGCGTCGACGAGCGCACTGTCGCCACAACCGGCCAGTCGGACGCTGTCGAGCGACACGGTCATGAGATCGGCCAGCGCTCCGACCACGATCGACCCGCCGTCGGGCCACCCGAGCGAGCGGTAGCCGTTGGCAGAGCCGGCCGCGAGCAGCTCGGCGGGATCGTGGGTACCGCGACGCGTGGAGCGCAGGCGTTCGTCCAGTTCGATGCCGCGCATCTCCTCGAACGGGTCGATCACTGCGTGCTGATCGCTGCCGATCGACAGCGCAACCCCAGCCTCGCTCAACTCGGCCGATGGGCCGATGCCGTCGGCCAGATCGCGCTCGGTCGTCGGGCAGAAGCAGCAGGTGCAACGCGCCGATGCGTACAAACCGATGTCGGCTGCTGTCACATGCGTTGCGTGCACCGCCGTGAACCGCTCCGACAGCGCGCCGTGCTGGGCCAGGATCCCGGTCGGGGTACAGCCGTACTCGCCGGCGACGTGATCGTTCTCCGCCGGCTGCTCGGACACGTGCGCGTGCAGCGGCATCTCGTGACGGGTGGCGAAGCCGGCCACGACAGCGATCGACGGCGCGTCGACGGCGCGTGCCGAGTGGATCGCGGCACCGACTCTGCACATCGGCGAAGGCAATGCTGACGACGCCAGCAGCTCGACTCGCTCGCACCACGCGTGCGCCGTGCCGTCCGAGAAGCGCCGTTGCTCGGCAGCGAGCCCGGTCTTCCAGCCGCCGCGCAGGTAGCAGGCATCGAGCAGCGTCAGGCGTATTCCCGCGTCCCCGGCAGCGTGCATCAACGCCTCGCCCATCGCATTCGGATCGTCGTAAGGCGACCCGTCCGGGCGATGGTGCACGTAGTGGAACTCACCGACCGCCGTGTAGCCGGCCAGCAACATCTCGGCGAACGTAGCCCGCGCCAGGGCGAGGTAGTTCTCCGGCGTGAGTCGCGCAGCGACCGCGTACATCTGCTCGCGCCACACCCAGAAGTCGCCATGGCCTCGGTGAGTGCGACCGCGCAACGCACGATGGAACGCGTGGCTGTGCCCGTTCGCCAGCCCGGGCAGCGTCACACCTCCGAGCCGGATCGTGTGGCCGTCCGGCGCCACGGCGATCCCGGGCTCGACCTTCACGATGCGATCGCCCTCGATCTCGATCAGCACACCGGCCACCGTCCCCGACCCCAGCACCGCGTGCTCGCACCAGACTCGCGTCGTCACGACGTCAGCTGCCGACGCGCTGGACGAACTCGGTGATGCGGGTGACGAAGCCGTCTCGGTGGAAGCGTTCGAACTGCTCCCACGTCGTCAGGGTGCGAGTGTCGGTGACCCGATCGACGAACAGGTAGCCGTCGAGGTGGTCGCACTCGTGCTGGAACGTGCCGGCGGTCAGCCCGCGTTTGATCTCATCGTGCTCGTTGCCGTCGCGATCCCAGTAGCGGACCCGCACGTTCACGTTGCGGCTCACGTCGCCGCGCAGGTTCGGCACGCTGAGACAACCCTCGTTGATGACGACCTCCTCGTCGTCGATCGGCTCGATCGTCGGGTTGACGACGATCGTCAGCGGGATGCGCGGCTTGTACGGGTACCGCGGGTTGTCGTTCACCTCGATGACGGTGACGCGCACACCCTCACCGATCTGATTGGCGGCGATGCCAGCGCCGTTGGCGTGTCGCATCGTGTCGATCAGATCGTCGATCAGTTGCTGCGTCGCCGGCGATTGCAGCTCGTCGAGGGTGATCCGACGGGTCGGCTCGCGCAGCACCGGGTGGCCGATCGTCACGATCTCACGGATCACGAGGGTGCCCCGATCCGGCCCATCGGCACGACCACGCCGCGTTCGGCGGCGACACGGTGGGCGATCTCGTAACCGGCGTCCGCGTGGCGGATCACGCCCATCCCCGGATCGTTGGTCAGGACGCGCTCCAGCTTCTGCGCGGCCAGCGGGGTTCCGTCGGCGACGCTGACCTGGCCGGCGTGGATCGACCTGCCGATGCCGACCCCGCCGCCGTGGTGGATGCTGACCCACGACGCGCCTGACGACGTGTTGATCAAGGCGTTGAGCAACGGCCAGTCGGCGATCGCATCGGAGCCGTCCATCATCGCTTCGGTCTCGCGGTACGGCGACGCGACAGAGCCGGAGTCCAGATGGTCGCGACCGATGACGATCGGGGCCTTCAACTCGCCGCGGCGAACCATCTCGTTGAAGCGCAGGCCCAGACGATGGCGCTCGCCGTAGCCGAGCCAGCAGATGCGTGCCGGGAGGCCCTGGAACGCGACCCGCTCACCGGCGAGGCGGATCCACCGATGCAGCCCCTCGTTGTCGGGGAACTCGTCGAGCACGGCCTGATCGGTCGCGGCGATGTCGGCGGGATCGCCCGACAGCGCGACCCAGCGGAACGGCCCGAGGCCCTCGCAGAAGAGCGGGCGGATGTAAGCGGGCAAGAAGCCGGGGTACTCGAACGCCCGGTCGTAGCCGCCGAGTTGGGCCTCCGCACGCAGGCTGTTGCCGTAGTCGAAGACCTCGGCGCCGGCGTCTTGGAAGCCGACCATCGCCTCGACGTGACGCGCCATCGACTCGCGCGCGCGGCGGATGAACGTCTCCGGCGCGTCGCGGCGCAACTGCTCTGCCGCCTCCATCGTCACGTCGGCGGGGATGTACGAGAGCGGATCATGCGCGCTCGTCTGATCGGTGACGATGTCGGCCTCGAACCCGTCGGCCAGCAGCCGCGGCAGAATGTCGGCGGCGTTGCCGACCAGTCCGATCGACACGCCGCGCCGTTCGGCTTTCGCCGCTCGACAGCGCGCCAACGCGTCCGCGTACGAGTCGGCGATCTCGTCGAGGTAGCGGGTCGCGATGCGGCGTTGCGCGCGCTCTGGATCGATCTCGATGCACAGCGCGACGCCGTCGTTGAGCGTGACGGCCAGCGGCTGCGCGCCGCCCATCCCGCCGAGCCCGGCGGTCACGGTGATCGTTCCCGCCAGCGTGCCACCGAAGCGCTTGCGGGCGATCTCGGCGAAGCACTCGTAGGTGCCCTGCAGGATGCCCTGCGTGCCGATGTAGATCCACGAACCGGCTGTCATCTGGCCGTACATCGTCAACCCTTGGTGCTCGAGCCGACGGAACTCGTCCCAGTTGGCCCATTCGGGCACGAGGTTCGAGTTGGCCAGCAGCACGCGAGGCGCCCACTCGTGGGTGCGCATCACGCCGACCGGCTTGCCGCTCTGCACGAGCAGTGTCTCGTCGTCGGCGAGCGTCGTCAACGTGCGGCAGATGACGTCGAACGCCTCCCACGACCGCACGGCGCGACCCGTGCCGCCGTAGACGACGAGGTCGTCGGGGCGTTCGGCCACATCCGGATCGAGGTTGTTGCAGAGCATCCGCAACGCAGCCTCCTGCGGCCAGCTGCGACAGCTGAGCGTCGATCCCCTGGCGGCGCGTACCTCACGTGGTCCTGACATGGGTGTCTCCTCTCAGTCCAGCTCGCCGATGGCAGCGGCTGCGCTGGCCAGCACCGCACCAGACTCGATCAACGACTCCACGGCAGCCAACTCCGGGGCCAGCCAGCGGTCCGGTCCCGGGCCCTCGACCTGCTCGCGCAGCAACGCCAGCACGGCGCCGGTGGCAGCGGCGGGAAGCAACGGCGTGCGCAGGTCGATGGCTTGCGCCGCGCAGGTCAACTCGACCGCCAAGATGCGGCGCAGGTTGGCGATCGCGGTGCGCAGCTTGCGCGCAGCATTCCAGCCCATCGACACGTGGTCTTCTTGCATCGCACTGGTGGACATGGTGTCGACGCTGGCGGGGACAGCCAAACGACGGTTCTCCGAAACCATCGCTGCCTGGGTGTAGTGAGCGATCATCATCCCCGAGTTCACGCCGGCATCGGGCGTGAGGAACGGCGGCAGACCGAACGACCGCGAACGATCCAGCATCCGGTCGGTGCGCTTTTCCGACAACGCGCCGAGGTCGGCGACGGCGATGGCGAGGAAGTCGAGCACGTAGCCGATCGGTGCGCCGTGGAAGTTGCCACACGATTCGACCCGACCGTCGGGAAGGATCATCGGGTTGTCGATGGCTGCGACCAATTCTCGCTCGGCCACGGCTCGGGCGTGGTCGACTGTGTCTCGGCCGGCACCGTGCACCTGCGGCGTGCACCGCAGCGAATACGCGTCCTGCACGCGACTGTCACCTTCGCGATGGCTGGCCACGATCGGCGAGCCGGCGAGCAGCCGACGCAGGTTGGCTGCGCTGATCGCCTGACCGAGCTGAGGCCGCAACGCTTGCAGATCGGCAGCGAAGGCGCGGTCGGTCCCGAGCAGACCTTCCACCGACATCGCCGCCGCGATGTCGGCCACACGGAACAGCGCGTCGAGGTCGGCGATCGCCATGCACAACATCGCCAGCATCCCGTCGGTGCCGTTGATCAGCGCGAGACCTTCCTTCTCGCGCAGCACCAGCGGTTGCAGCCCGGCCGCGGCCAGCGCGGCTGCGCCGTCCAAGACGTCGCCCTCGCGATCGTGGGCGACGCCCTCGCCGACGAGCACCAGCGCGCAGTGCGACAGCGGCGCGAGGTCGCCGCTCGCGCCGAGTGATCCGTACTCGGGGACCACCGGGGCGATGCCGGCATTGAGCAGTCCGACCAGGCCCTCGACCACGACGGGGCGAACACCGGAGTAGCCGAGCGCCAGGCTGCGCGCCCGCAAGAACATCAGCCCGCGCACCACCTCGGTCTCGACCTCGGCACCCATTCCCGCGGCGTGCGAGCGCAGGAGGGCGAGCTGCAGCTCGGCTGTTCGCTCGGCCGGGATGACCACGCTGGCCAGCGAGCCGAAGCCGGTCGTGACGCCATAGACCGGCACGTCGGCGTGCACGAACCCGTCGACCACATCGGCGGTGCGCTGCATTGCCACACGGGCGCTGTCGCCGACTCGTACCTGGCGAAGTTCGCGGGCAACCGCGACGACGTCGTCCAGACTGACGCCTCGGTCGGACAGCTCGACGGGTGATGACGGGTCCAGGTGGCTGTCCGGTGGCACGCTCGGAAAGCTAGTGCGCGTGTGCCCGCGCCTGTCCGGATTCCCGAGACGATCGCGCTAGGTTTCGCCACCGTGAAGTCGTCGTGGGGTCGGATTCGACATCTCTTCGGCGTGCCCGAGCACGCCCCGCCGTGGCGCGATCGCGGCGCTGCCGTGGTCACATCACTGATCGGAATCTTCGTCGTCGTGGTGGTCAGCCAGGCCACGAAGGGCAACGACATCGCGTCGTCGTCACTGTGGTTGGTCGGCTCGATCGGTGCGTCGGCGGTCCTCGTCTTCGGCGTGCCGCATGGGCCGCTCTCCCAGCCGTGGGCGGTCCTCGGCGGGCACGGGGTGTCGGCCATCGTCGGCATCGTCGTCGCCCACGCCGCCGGCGGTGGCCCCTTCGCTGCAGCCCTCGCCGTAGCGGCTGCAATCGGTGCGATGCACGTCATGCGATGCATCCACCCGCCGGGCGGCGCGACTGCGCTGGCCGCCGTGATGATGACGACTGCCGGACGCGTTCCGAGTTGGCAGTACCCGCTCACGCCGGTCCTGCTCAACGCAGCCACCATCGTCGTCGCCGCGATCGTGCTGAACGCGCCGTTCGCGTGGCGTCGCTATCCGATCGCGTGGGCGTTCCCGCATCCGCAGACAGTGCGCCAGGAGTCACTCGGTCACGAGCCTCCGTTCACGCGCGAACAACTCGATGTCGCGCTGCGCGAGCTCGGCTCCGTCGTGTACATCAGCGACGACGAGCTGCAGGCGCTGTACCAGTCGCTGCGGCGCCAGCAGACCTGGCGTGGGATCGCGGCTGCGGATCTCCGCGTCGGTGCGTACTACAGCAACGGCAGCAACGACAGCGCGTGGGCGGTGCGCCGCATCATCTACGCCGGCGAGCCCGGTGAGCGCGACCCGACCCTGATCGTCAAGACCGTGGCCGGCAACGGTCTCGGCGCCGTCGACTCCGTCGCGCCCGACGATTTCGCAGCATGGAGCGCCTACGAGGTCGAGCCCTCGATCTCGGCCTGGCAGCGCGCCGACGCGCCTGCCTGAACCCGCCGCCGCACCGTCGTGATCGCCGTAGAGTGCCTGGTGTGGGGACGTTGCGGTTGAAGATCAGCAACCGGTCCGGCTCGGTCCGAGTCCGGGCCGAAGGCAACGCGCCGCTGCAGATCACCGGTGCCAAGGAGTCAAACGCCGAGGACCCGTCCACCATGCGGATCAAGGCGACCAGCTCGACGATCGAGGTCCGCTGTCCGGCGCACACCAGTGTCTCGATCGGCACGGCCTCGGGGGCGATCGAGCTTGCCGGGGTGTTCGGTGCCGTGCATGTGGTCACCGCAACCGGGTCGGTACGAATCGACGAAGCCGAGTCCGCCGACGTGCGGACCGCATCGTCGAACGTGAAGGTGCACCAGTGCCACGGCCACTGCCGGATCGTGACCGGCAACGGCGAGATCACTGTCGACAGTGCCGGCCATGTCGACCTGCGCAGCGCGTCCGGCCGAGTCGGTGTCCGTCACGCGGCGTCCGGCGACGTCCGCACCGCATCTGGCGCGGTCTCCGTGGGTCTCGTCGACTTCCCCGCCGAGGGGCGACTCCGGATCGAGACCATCTCGAGCTCGATCGACGTCAGCGTGCCACACGGCACCCATCCGCACAGCCGACTTCGCAGCATGAGCGGCCACGTCCGCTGCGACTGCCCGGACGGCGCGGACGGCAGCATCGAGCTGCGCAGCGTCTCCGGCTCGATCCGCCTCTCCGACGGCTGATCGGCGTAAAAATGGAAGATTTCGGGGCGATCGTGTTCACAGACATCGTCGGGTTCACCGAGCTGACCGCGATCCAGGGTGACGACGTGGCGCTGCGATTGCTCGCCCGCCAGGACGACCTGGTGCAGCGCGAACTGCCCGGCACCGGCCGCATCGTGAAGGAGATCGGGGACGGGTTGCTGCTGTGGTTCACCGATGCCGGTGACGCAGTCACGACCAGCTTGTCGCTACAAGACGCCTACGAGGCTGAATCGGCGGCACCCGACGGCGTGCCGCTGTGGGTGCGGATCGGCATCCATTGGGGCTCACCCAAGCACCGCGGCGACGACATCATCGGCCACGACGTCAACCTCGCCTCGCGCATCGCCGCGCTCGCCGGGGCGGGCGAGGTGCTGTGCTCCGATGCTGCCGTCATCGCGGCGCAGCGAACCGGGCCGATGCCGGGCGTGTGCTTCGCGGAGATCGGGCCGGTGGTCGTCAAGGGCATCCCGGAACCGGTCACCGTCGTGCGTGCCGAGCGTGCCTGAGCAGAATCGTCGCGGATCAACCGGCGGTGCTACCGGCAGCGTGCGGTGACTCGACCCGGCCGTCGGGACGGCGGGCGAAGCGATCGGCCGTGGCCCCGTGAGTCGGTCCGTCGGCGTCCCAGGGCCAGCCACCGAATCCGGTCCGCTGGTAGTCCTCGAACGCCTGCCGGATGCCGGCCCGGTCGTTGAGCACGAACGGCCCGTACTGCGCGACGGGCTCGGCGATCGGCCGACCCTGCAGGACGAGGAGTTCGACCGGCGCCGCCGCCGTCACGGTGACGTCGTGGCCGGCCTCGACCACCGCTCCGGTCCGCGCCGCAAGTGTGTCACCGTCGATGTCGACCCCCGGACCCTCGAACAGGTAAAGAGTGCGCACAGTGTCGGACGAAGCCGCCGGCGGCATCACCCAAGATGTGTCAGCGTCCATCACCACGTGCCAGATCGCGACGTCGGAGTCGGAGCGGGCGGCCCACGAACTCGGCGGCGGGCGCAACGGCTCTGCGTCGTCCAAAGCGCCGGCGATCACCGTGATCGTGACGGTGCGTCCGTCGGCGTCGGAGCGCACGACGCGTGGGATGTCCGCGTCCCAGAACATCTCGAAGAACGGTTCGGCCATCTTGTCGGCGCGGGCAAGGTTGATCCAGATCTGGAACAGCTCGGCTGGGTTCGGCTCGTCACGTTGGAGCAACGGGAACATCTCGGCGTGCACGATGCCGCCTCCGGCTGTCAGCCATTGCACGTCGCCCCGGCCATACCGTGCGGCGGCGCCGAGCGAGTCGGAGTGATCGACCAGACCCTTGCGCACGAACGTCACCGTCTCGAAGCCGCGGTGCGGGTGCTGCGGAAAGCCGGGAACGACGTCGCCGTGGTACATGCGCCAGCCGTCCACGCCGGCGAAGTCGCTGCCGATCTCACGACCAGCGAGCGAGACATCCGGACCAAGGTCGACATTGCCGGCCGGATACTGGTCGAGGTGATGGACGCAGAACAAGAACGGGTCGAAGGTCGGCCACTGGAAGTCGAGAGGCATGCGCTGCACGATGCTGGACATGGCTCCCAGGTTAGGACGCTTCGCCGATCCGAGTCGGCAGGCGCAGCCGCAATGGACTCAGTTCATCACTCGTGCGGCTTCGCCGACTGGCGTCCCGACGCTGCCGTCGGCCGACATGGGGCGGTCGCTGTCGAAAGCCGACGGCGTGCTGGTCGCGCGCTTGGACTTCATTGCCGCAGCAATTCCGATGATGGCGGCCAGTCCCACACTGATCCATGCCCACGGCACGTGGCGCTTCGGCTTCACGCCGGGCACCTTCTTGGCCAGCGTGTTGGCCAGTCCTTGCGCCGCGCTCGCCACGTTCGTCGCCGCGTCAGAGCCGATCTCCGCCGCACTCTTGCCGAGTTCTTTGGCCTGGGTACCGAGTTGGGCGCCGATCTCGCCGGCGGACTTCGCCGCGTCGTGGGCCAGGGAGGTCACCGTGTGGGTCAGAGTCATGGACAGGCAGGTACCCGAAGCTGCGCGCCGCCAAACGTCGGAACCCGG
>JANNZY010000190.1:0-4106 GCA_031410915.1 Actinomycetes bacterium | reverse complement strand
CGGGAACACACCGCCGGCGCCCTGCACGGGCTCGGTCAGCACCGCAGCGATCTCGGCACTGCGCTCCTTCATCAACGTGGCCAGGGCCTCGATGTCGTCGCTTGGCACCTGCACCACATCGCCGACGAGCGGGCCGTACCCGGCCTTGTTCGGGGCGATGCCCTGCGCGCTGGTCCCGCCGTAGTTGGTGCCGTGGTATCCGCGAGTCCGGCTGATGATGAGCGTGCGCTCGGGGTGGCCCGCCTGAACGTGAGCCAGGCGGGCCAGCTTCATCGCGGTGTCGACGGACTCGCTGCCGCTGTCGGTGAAGAACACACGCGCGCCCGGCATCGGGCACAGCGACACCAGCTTGTCGGCCAACTCGTCGGCGGGGCCGTTCGTGAACGGGTCGAAGCACGAGTAGGCCTCGATCTGGCTCATCTGCGCGGCGACCGCCTCGCCAATCTCGGTCCGGCCGTGGCCGGCGGCGCAGTACCACAGGCTGGCCATGCCGTCGATCAACTCGTTGCCGTCGGCGTCCCACAGCAATGCGCCCTTGCCGCGGACGATGCGGATGAACGAATCACGGGCGGGGGAGGCGAACGGGTGCAGGAACGAGGTGCGGGCCATGCCACGACGGTACCGCGCCCGACCACGCACTTCCGAGTGGGCAAGACTGACGCGCATGGCTGTGCTGATCCCTGATCTGTGTCGTGACCTGTCCGACGAGACCGACGTGCTCGTCGCCGCGCTGGAGCCGCTCGACGACGCCGGATGGGACATGCCGACACCCGCCGACGCATGGTCGATCAAGGACCAGATCGCGCATCTCGCGTTCTTCGACGGGGCGGTCGTCACCGCGGTGACCGACCCGGAGCGGTTTCGTGCCGACCTCGCCGCGCTGAGCGGCGGATTCGTCGAGGCGCAGGCCGCCCGAGACCGCGCCCGCAGCGGGCCGGACACGCTGGCCGCATTGCTGGGCGCGCGGGCGGCGATGATCGAGGCGTTCCTGCACGCCGACCTGTCGCAGCGCGTGCCGTGGTACGGGCCGGAGATGAGCGTGGCTTCGGCGTTGACGGCGCGGATCATGGAGACGTGGGCCCACGGCCAGGACGTGTTCGACACGCTGCACGTTGCGCATCCTCCGACCGCGGCGCTGCGCCAGGTCGCGCACATCGGAGTGCGCGCCATGCCGAACAGCTACTCGGCGCGCCGAATGGCCATTCCGGTCGAGCCGGTGCGCGTCGAACTGGAGGCACCCGATGGCTCGACGTGGATCTGGGGTCCCGACGACGCGGTCGAGCGCGTGACCGGTCCGGCCGCCGACTTCTGCCTCGTCGTCACCCAGCGCCGCCATCTGGCCGACACGGCGGTTCACACGTCGGGCGACATCGCCGGGCAGTGGATGCTGATCGCGCAGGCCTTTGCCGGCCCGCCGGGGTCAGGACGCCAGGCCGGCCAGTTCAGCGTCTGAGTCGACGGTCGCCGGTGCTTGCCGCGTCGCCAACCAGCAGCCACCGATGACGCACAGGAATCCGGCCACGGTGAAGGCGGTGATCTCCTCGTCGAGGAACACTGCGCCGAGTGCGATCGCGACGACGGGGTTGGCGAACGTGATCAGGCCGGCACGCGCCGCGCCGACCTCGGTGATCAGCCGGAAGAAGACGACGAACGCGATGCCGGTGCAGATCACGGCGAGCCCGATGACGGACCAGATCACATTCGCCCGCGGTGTCGAATCGGGCAACGAGTACGCGGCGATCGGCGCGTAGATCAGCGCGACGACGCCGAGGCAGATTGCGATGACACCGATCGAGGGCACGTCCTGCAGCCGGCGGTCGGCAATGAACGGTGCGGTGGCATAGCAGACCACGACGACGAGCACTTCGGCGATGCTCCACCACGGCGGCGCGGTGTCGCTGCTCAGGTTGCGACCGACGAGCAGCCCGACGCCGGATAGCCCGAGCACGATGCCGAAGACCCGCACGAGGCGGAGCGCAGATCGTTCGCCGAGCACGAACGCGGCGATGGCGCCGACGACGGGTACCGAGGCGATGATCAGCGCGGCGAGCCCGGACGCGAGGTGTTCCTCGGCGTGGGTGAGCAGAATCCACGGGATCGCCATCTCGATGATGCCGAACGCGAGAACCGGTTTCCATCGCGCGAGCGCGGGCCGCAGCGCGCTGGCCCGCCGGGCCAGGAACAGCAACGCCACTGCGGCGATCGATGTGCGGCCGAACACCACGACCGGCGGCGCGAGCTCTTTGACGGCGACCCGGATGAAGAAGTACGGAACGCCCCAGATGAACGCCATCGCGGCGAAGAGAAACCACCCCCGTCGAGTCATGTGCCACGATCCTCCCCGATCCACGGACTGCGGATCAAGCGAGAATCGGACAGCCAGTCACGTCCCGCAGAACGTCTGGTACGGCGCACCACCGGTCGGTGCGGGCGAGGCGTAGGCATCGAGCCCAGGGCGCTCGGTGAACGGTTGGGTGATGACATCGAGCAGTTGCTCGAACAGGGTCATGTCGCCATCGGTGGCCGCGGTGAGAGCGTCCTCGACGAGGTGGTTGCGCGGGATGTAGACCGGATTGACGCGATCCATGCCATCGGCGACGAGCGCTGGGTCGATGTCCGAGCCGAGGCGGGCCGTCCACCGCGTCGCCCACGCGTCGAACGAGCCGAGGTCGGCGAACAACGCTCTCGTAGGCTCGGGGTTGCCGCGGACGAACGACGACAAAGAGCGAAAGCACATCGTGTGGTCCACGCCCTGGGTGTGCATGATCGCAAGCAGTCCGTTGGCGAGCGCATCGTCGTCGCCGTGCTCGCCGGCGAGACCGAGCTTGGCTCGCATGCCGTGCAGCCATGTCATCCGGAAGCGGTCCGGGAACGCCTGCAGGATCGCCATCGCCGAATCGACCGCGGCCTGTTGATCGTCGGCGAACAGCGACAGCATCGTCTCGGCCAGGCGCGCCAGGTTCCACTGCGCGATCGCCGGTTGGTTGCCGAACGCGTAGCGGCTGGCGTGGTCGATCGAGCTGAACACCGTCGCCGGGTCATAGACATCCATGAACGCGCACGGGCCGTAGTCGATGGTCTCGCCGGAGATGGTCATGTTGTCCGTGTTCATCACGCCGTGGATGAAGCCGACGAGCATCCACTGCGCGACGAGTGATGCCTGCGCGTCGACGACGGCCTCGAACAGAGCGAGATACGGATTCTCCGCGTCTGACGCGGCGGAGTGGTGGCGTGTGATCGCGTAGTCGGCCAGGCGACGTACGAGCGAGTGGTCCTCATGCGTGGCCGCGTACTGGAACGTGCCGACGCGAAGATGGCTGGCGGCGACGCGGGCCAGCACAGCGCCAGGCAGCGGCGTGTCGCGCATGATCTGCTCGCCCGTCGCGACCACGGCCAGCGCGCGTGTCGTGGGGATCCCGAGCGCGTGCATCGCCTCGCCGATCAGGTACTCGCGCAGCATCGGCCCGACCGCAGCCTTGCCGTCGCCGCCGCGGGCGAAGGGTGTGCGACCGGATCCCTTGAGGTGCAGGTCGCGACGGCGGCCGTGCACGTCGATCACCTCACCGAGCAACAGCGCGCGGCCGTCACCGAGGCGCGGCGAGTAGCCGCCGAACTGGTGACCGGCGTACGCCATCGCGATCGGTGCGGAGCCCTCGGCAACGATGTTGCCGGCCAGCATCGAGATGCAGTCGGGCGTCGACAGCGCGTCGGGATCGACACCGAGATCGGCCGCAACGGCGCGGTTCAGCACGAGCAGCCGTGGTGACGGCGCGGTCGCCGCCTGCCACGGCACGAACAGCTCGTCGAGCTCACGCACGAACGTGTTGTCGAAGTCGAACAGTGGAGGAGCGACCACACTCATGGCGCCAACGCTAACGCCAGGCCCGAGTCAGCGGTCCTGCCAAGTGCCGATGCAGGCTTCGTTGCCGTCGGCATCGGCGAGCACCCACCACGCGCGGGCGTTCTCGTCGCTCCGCAGCGTGCCACCGGCCGCCAGCGCCGCCGCAACTCTCGCCTCGGCGACGTCGTGGGCGACGGAGACGTCGAGGTGGAAACGCTGACGCTCGTCGCGTGGCTCGTCCATCTGCTGAAACCAGATCGGCGGG
>JANNZY010000189.1:0-13266 GCA_031410915.1 Actinomycetes bacterium | reverse complement strand
TGGGCAGATCTCATCGCATGCCTTACAGGTCGTACAGGCCCAGATCTCTTCGGCAGTGATGCGCTCGAACACCGAGTTGGACGTGATCGTGATATCGGACACGGTGCCGATGGGCGGCGAGACCCGGCCGGTGGTCGGGTGGTTGGACGTGGCCGCCATGACCTCGCCGACCTTCAACACGATCTCGCGTGGGTCGAGCGGCTTGCCGGTCGCGTGCGCCGGACACACGCTGGTGCAGCGGCCGCACATCGTGCAGGCATCGGTGTCGAGCAGCTGCTTCCACGTGAAGTCCTCGACCACCGACGCGCCGAACGTCTCCAGCGACGTCTCGGCCAGGTTCGGCATCGGCTTCATCGCGCCCTTCGGCCGCTCCTTGTCGCGAAGGTACATGTTGAGCGGCGACGTGAACATGTGGCGCAACATGGTGACCGGCAAGATCGCGAGGAACGCGAGGAAGCCGACTACGTGGGTGCCCCATGCGATCTCGTGCCAGACGTCCAGGTTCTTGGCGGACATTCCGTCGAACAGCTTGCTCAGCGGGTAGCCGATGAAGCTCCACTTCTCGAAGCCGGGCTGGTCGATCTGAGCGATGCGCATTGCCTCGGCCCAGAAACCGCTGAGGCCGATGACCAAGAACACGCCCAGGATCAGTGCATGCTCGGGCTTGGTCTTGATGCGGATGCGGTAGGGGCGCTGGATGTAGCGACGCGCGATCGCCCACAGCACACCGCCGGTGAAGATGAGGCCGGCGAAGTCACCGACGAGCGCATAGCCCATATACGTGCGGCCGTGCAGGAACTTGAGGTCCTCGGGCAACTGGTGGTCCACCTCGAGCACGGTGGTCACGCCGAGCAGGATCAGGAAGCCGAAGTAGATCATGCTGTGCATCAGCCCGGCGGCGGGATCGCGAAGCAACGTGCGCATGTAGACGCCGGCGCGAAAGTCGCCGGCGCGGCGCTTCACGTTCTTCGCCGTGGTGGCACGACGGTCCGGACTGCCGCGCTCCCAGTTCTTGACGCGGTCGGCGAACGCGAATGCACCCCACACGATCAGCGCCGGTACCACCGTGTAGAACGCGATCTGCAGCGGACCGGGGATGCCTGAGAACGTCTCGCGTGTGATGCCGCTGTCGCTGTGCCACTTGGTGATCAGCGGCAAGATGCCGGACACGACGGTGAACACGGCCATGCCGATGCCGATCGCCAGGACGAGTTGATGCGGCCGGAAGCGCTTCGAGCTCTTGTCCGGCGCTGAGGGAGACGCGTGGGTGCTCATGACCCGGCCAACCCTAGTTCGGTTGCCGGCGCGCGCTCATGTTGACCTCGGGTCCCGGCGGCTGGGTCACAATGGGTCGATGGCGCGTTGGATGGTGCGAACGGCAATGGTGCTGGCGGCGGCTGCTGCGGTGCTGGCCTGGTTGGCCGTCGGCGCGCTGGCCGACACTGAGTCCGACCGTGACGGGCAGTCGACAGACGTCGCCGCCGTGGCCGACGCGGCGGCCGCCTCGGTTCGTCAGATGCAGGCTGCGCTGGACGGTCTCGCGATCGGCACGAGCTCCGCCGCCGAGGCCGCAGCGAACACCGAGTCGATCTCGGTCAACGTACGCGCCATCCTCGCCGAGTTGGACGGGATCGATGACGCGGCGGCGGTCACGTCCGAGCTGGCCAACGCCGAAGCAGCGCTGTTGGAAGCAGAGGGTGGCCTGCGTGAATCAGCCGACGCCGTGACGACAGCGCAGCCGGCACTCGCCACGGCAGCCGATGCGTTGGATGCCGCTGCGCAGCGACTGCGTGAGTCGACGCCGGCGACCGACGACGCGCACACGGTGTTGGCGCGCGGCGCGATAGTGCTGGCAGGGCTCGCGCTGATGATGGTGTTCGGCGCGCTCGACCGGCGAGCTCGCGGAAGCGATCAGCCGTAGTACTGGCGGTCCAGATCGCGGATGCGGCCCGCCAGTGAGGCAAGCAGCTTGTGGCTCAGCGCGGGCACGTCATCGAGCACGCCGGAGAAGTGGCGTTGTGTGATGAGCATGAGCGTGCAGTCCGTCTCGCACACGACCGTGGCCGTGCGTGGGCCGTGGTCGAGGAGCGACAGCTCGCCGACGACGGTGCCCGACCCGAGCGATGCAACCTTCTTGCCGTTGCGCCGCACGGTGACGGTGCCCTCGAGCACGATGAAGGCTTCCCGCCCGGTCTGACCCTGGTCGACGATCAGCGAGCCCGCGGGCATGCTGATCTCGTCGCCGGCTTTGGCGATCTTTTCCAGGTCCTTGTTGGAGCACGCCGAGAACAACGAGACGTTGCGCAGGTGCTCGAGTGATGCCTTCTTGCTGGCCATGGGTCGGAACTATAGGTGGTGGGCAGAGAGTGCAGTGACGACCCGCACGCGGCGTGCGGTTGCGTCAGGTTCCGGCTTGTTTGGCGACAGCGGCGGCGGCGGCCGCGACGGCCTCTGCGTCGCCGAGGTAGCCGGAGCTCGCGACGGTCATGTCGTCGTGGAACGTGTAGCGGCGGGGCGCGCCGGTCGGGATGTTCAGCTCGGCGATCTCGTCGCGCGAGATGCCTTCGAGATGCATGACGAGCGCCCGCAGCGAGTTGCCGTGGGCGGTCACCAACACGTCGAGCCCGCCCTGCAGTTGTGGAACGATGACGTCGAACCAGTACGGCAGGGCGCGCAGCACGACATCGTGGAGACACTCGCTGGCCGGCAGGACGGCGAGGGGAAGACGTCGGTAGCGGAAGTCGTTGGCCGGGTGCTCGGGACTGTCGAGCTCGACCGGCGGCGGCGGTACGTCGTAGCTGCGCCGCCACAACTTCACCTGGTCCGCACCGTGGCGCTCCGTGGTCTCTCTCTTGTCCAGCCCCTGCAGCGCACCGTAGTGGCGCTCGTTGAGTCGCCAGTGGCGCACGACCGGCAGCCACACCATGTCCATCGCCGCCAGCGCGAGGTGGTTGGTGAGCACGGCGCGGGTCTGCAGCGACGTGTGCGCTATGTCGAACGTGAGCCCGGCCTCGGCCATCGTCACGCCAGCGGCCGACGCCTCGGCGCAACCCTTCTCGGTCAGGTCCACGTCGTGCCAACCCGTGAACAGGTTGAGCTTGTTCCATTCGCTCTCGCCATGACGAAGCAACACAAGTGATCCCGGCATGCCCCGATCGTAGAAGAGCGCGGCAGCCGAGCCACAGAGCGCTGTGCTCGTGGGGCGAAAGCGATCAGCGGGTCAGCGCGAGGGTGGCGAGGGTTTCGCGGGCCGTCGTGAGATCGTGGGCCAGCGCGATCCACGCTGTGGCAGTGTCGGTCAGGGGAGTGCGGGTGGCGCGGACGTCGTCGCTGACGACGGTGCCGGCCGGTTCGCTGGTGGGGCCGATGGACACGGCCGTCGCGATCACGCGGAACGGACCGTGGCGGCCGAGGGGCGACTCGGCTGGATCGAACACGACGTCGTGGTGCAGCAGAGGTCGGCCCTCCACCTCGATGCGCTGGCGGATGGTCAGCCGCCCGCCCGGTTCGTTGGAACGGCCGAGCACGATCTCGTCGACCCAGCGCACGTATGCGTCGGCGGCGCAGCGCACGATCGTGGCTGACGTGTGGTCGCTGCCGAGGACGGAGATGAGTGGCTCCGGCCACCAATCGACGTGCGCACCGGCGGCGACGTCCGCAGTGGTCGTCAACAACGAGGCACCGCCGAGTGGGCTCGGCTGGGCGAGCATCGCGGCAACGGAACGGACCACCACCGACGCACCGTCGCCGATCTTCACCGCGAGCGACAGGCAGTCGCCGCCGAGCGGCCCCGCCGCCCCGCCGACCATGAAGACGTCCAGTGGACCAGCCATCGACGGTCGAGCGCGCAACAGCAGCGGCGCTTCCGAACGAATCGACGTCGGACGCGTGATGCCGTTGGCGTCGCGTTGCGCGACGAGGCCGGCCGCCGCGTGCATGTCGACGTGCCCTACGCGGTCGTGGCCGAGACGGCGCGCCACTCGGCGAGCAGCGCGGTGATCCAGTCGGCCACCGCGGCTGCGCCGGATGGTTCGACGAGCGACGTGAACGCGATCGGTAGATCGCCGCGACGCGCCTTGGCATCGCGGTCCATCACGCCGAGGTCGGCGCGCACGAGCGGCGCGAGATCGGTCTTGTTGATCACCAACAGATCCGACACCGTGACGCCGGGGCCACCCTTGCGCGGCACCTTGTCGCCGCCGGCCACGTCGATCACGAAGATCTGCTTGTCGACCAGCGCGCGGGAGAAGATCGCGGTCAGGTTGTCGCCGCCACTCTCCAGCAGCGTGAGTTCGACACCGGGGTGACTCTGCTCCAACTGCTCGATGGCGTCGAGGTTGGCGGAGATGTCGTCACGGATCGCGGTGTGCGGGCAGCCGCCCGTCTCGACCGGCGCGATGCGGTCGTCGGGCAGCACGGCCATGCGGCGCAGCGCCTCGGCGTCCTCCGTCGTGAAGATGTCGTTGGTGACCACGACCGTCGACACGTGATCGGCCAGCAAACGGCACAGTGCGGCCACGAGCGCGGTCTTGCCGCTGCCGACGGGACCGCCGATGCCGACACGCAACGGACGGCCGCGCGGATCGGGTGGCGTCTCGATGCCATGGCCGTGGGTGTGGTCGTGATCGTGTGACGCGTCGCCGTGCGGGTGCGAGTGCGAGGCGAAGCCGGGTTGATGATCAGGAGGCAAAGAGCCTCACCTCCCAGGTGGCGTGGTGCTCGGCGAGCACGTCGTGGAGCAACGCGACCGTGGCAGGAAGCGTTGCGGGTGGTGCATCTGCCGCCGCCGCGGCACGTGAGGCGAGGTGGTCCAGCATCGGTGCGAGGCGGGCCGCGATCGCGCTGATCTCGAACGGGTCGAGACCGAGCAGGCGTATGCCGGCCGACGTCATTGCGCCGACCAGGTGGTGCAGCTCGCAGAGCGCCGCCTCGTGTGGCGTGCACCCGGCCGCGGCCGCCACGATGCCCATCGCGACGGGTTGTGGGGTGCGCCCGCCGGTGGCTGCATCGCACGCAGCGAACAATGGCGACGGCCACGTCCGTGCGCCCGCGCGCAGCAGTTGGCGGGCCAACGAAAGCGAGATCTGGCGCAGGCGGGCCGACGCTGTACGGGCCATGTACTCGGCGGCGAGGGTGTCGAAGCAAGCAGTCGTGACGTCGCCGCACTGCCGTGCGCTGGCCGCCGCGAACGTGGCGTCGACGAGCCCGGCGGTCACCAACCGACCTTCGACGAAGCGCTCGAGCGACGCGTGGTCGCGGACGTCGCCGGCGCCGATCGCAGCCTCGGCGCCGGCCGAGTGCGCGTGGCCGCCCGAGGGGAACCGGCCGTCGGCCAACAAGAGAACGGTTGCGTTCATCACGTCGCTCAGAAGAGGAAGTAGCGCTGGGCCATCGGCAGCTCGGAGACGGGTTGCTCGTCGATCAACTCGCCGTCGATGCGCACGGCGAACGTGTCCGGGTCGACCACGATGGAGGGCAGCGCGTCGTTTTCGGGCAGGTCGGCCTTCGACAGCGCGCGAGTGTTGCCGACGGCCACCAATCGACGCTGCAGCCCGAGCCGCTCGGCCACACCGTCCTCCAGCGCGCCGGGCGCGACGAACGTGACGCTCGTATCGGCGGCGACGCGCGACGACGCCCCGAACATCGGCCGCGGGAACACCGGCTGCGGCGTCGGGATGGACGCATTGGCGTCGCCCATCTGCGCCCACGCGATCATCCCACCCTTGATGACTGCGTGGGCGCGCACCCCGAAGAACCGTGGATCCCAGAGCACGAGGTCGGCCAGCTTGCCGACGGCGATGGAGCCGACCTCCGCGTCGAGACCATGTGCGACGGCGGGGCAGATCGTGTACTTGGCCACGTAGCGGCGGGCTCGCTGGTTGTCAGCCGTACCGTCGCCGGGCAGCGTTCCTCGCCGCTGCTTCATCGCGTGCGCTGTCTGCCAGGTGCGCATGATGACCTCGCCGACGCGACCCATTGCTTGCGAGTCGCTGCCGATCATCGAGATCGCGCCCATGTCGTGCAGCACGTCCTCGGCCGCGATCGTCGATGGGCGGATGCGGCTCTCGGCGAAGGCCAGGTCCTCGGGCACCGACGCGTTGAGATGGTGGCAGACCATCAACATGTCGAGGTGTTCGGCGAGCGTGTTGACGGTGTGCGGGCGAGTCGGGTTGGTCGACGACGGCAGCACGTTCGGGTGCGAGGCGACGGTGATGATGTCGGGTGCGTGGCCACCGCCCGCGCCCTCGGTGTGGTACGTGTGGATCGACCGGCCGCCGATCGCGGCGAGCGTGGTCTCGACGAAGCCGGCTTCATTCAGCGTGTCGGTGTGGATCGCGGCCTGGATGCCCGTCTGGTCCGACACCGTGAGACATGCGTCGATTGCCGCGGGCGTTGTGCCCCAGTCCTCGTGCAGCTTGAAGCCGCCGATGCCCGCGAGCACCTGCTCGTGCAATGCGTCGTGGGAGACGGTGTTGCCCTTGCCCAGCAGCAAGATGTTCATCGGCCACGGGTCCAGGGCGCGGTGCATCTGCTGCAGGTACCACGCCCCTGGGGTGACGGTGGTGGCCTTCGTCCCCTCGGCCGGTCCCGTGCCGCCAGCGATCATCGTCGTGATGCCGGAGGCGATGCCTTCCTGCAGGATCTGCGGGCAGATCAGGTGAACATGGCAGTCGATCGCTCCGGCGGTGACGATGCGACCGTTGCCGGCCATGATCTCGGTCGACGGGCCGATGACGAGATGGGGATGGACACCGCTCATCGTGTCCGGGTTGCCGGCCTTGCCGATGGCCACGATACGACCGTCGCGCACCCCGATGTCGGCTTTGATGACGCCCCAGTGATCGAGGATCACCGCGCCCGTGATGACGAGATCAGGAGCGCCCTCGGCGCGGGTGCGACCGGACTGGCCCATGGACTCGCGGATCACCTTGCCGCCACCGAACACTGCTTCGTCGCCGCCGAAGCACAGGTCGCTCTCGACTTCGATCTGCAGATCCGTGTCCGCCAGGCGGATGCGGTCGCCCGTCGTTGGCCCGAACAGGCGGCGGTACTGGGCGCGGTCGATCTCAGCCATCGGTGCCCGCCTGCGGTGGGTCGAGCGGCCCGGCAACGAGGCCCCGGAAGCCGGCGGCGATGCGGTCGCCGCCGTAGGCCACGATGCCCACCGTCTGGCCGATGCCCGGTTCGAAGCGCACCGACGTGCCGGCGGCTATGTCGAGGCGCATGCCGCGTGCCGCGACACGGTCGAGCCGCAACGCCTCGTTGGCCTCGGCGAGGTGGAAGTGCGAGCCGACCTGCACCGGCCGGTCGCCAGTGTTGAGCACGGTGATGCGGTCCGTGCGCAGGCCGACGTTCAGCAGCAGCGTGCCGTCCGGTCCGGTGATCTCGCCGGGCACCATCACTGCACCGGCTGGTGGAGCGTGACGAGCTTGGTGCCGTCGGGGAACGTCGCTTCGACCTGCACTTCGTCGACCATCTCGGCGATGCCGTCCATCACGTCGGCGCGGGTCAGCACGTGGCGACCGGCTTGCATCAAGTCGACGACGGACCGGCCGTCGCGGGCCGCCTCGTACACCCACGACGTGAGGATCGCGACCGTCTCCGGGTAGTTCAGCCGCAGCCCACGATCGCGCCGAGCTTGGGCGACCTGGGCTGCGACGTGAACGAGCAGGCGCTCCTGTTCGTGCTGGGACAGTTGCATCGCGGCGAGTGTATGCACCCCCGTGTTTCCGGGGTGTTACGCGCGGGCCGTTGGCTACTCTCGTGCGAATGCCGCTCGCGTACGACCGATTCCTCCGCTACGACGAGTTGTCTTCGTCGCTTCATGCGCTGGTCGACGAGCGCCCCGGACTGGTCGAGGTCGAGCAGTACGGCACGTCGTTCGAGGGCCGCCCGTTGCTGCTCGTGACCATCACCGACTCGTCGACCGGTCCGCACGACACCAAGCCGGCGCACTGGGTGGACGCCAACATCCACGCGGTCGAGGTCACCGGTGGCGCGGCCGCGGTCCACCTCATCCACTGGCTCGTCACCGCTGCCGACCGTGGCGACGAGGTCACGTTGGAGGCGTTGCGGACGCGCACGTTCTACGTCGTGCCGCGCGTCAACCCCGACGGTGTCGAGGCCGCGCTGGCCGACTCGCCGACGTTCCGCCGCAGCAGCATGCGTCCGTGGCCCTACCGCGACCGCCACCGCTGGCCGGGGTTGCTCGAGCACGACATCGACGGCAACGGCCTCGTGCTCACGATGCGCGTCCCCGATGCGAACGGCGCGTGGGTCGAGCATCCCGAGGACGCCCGGGTGATGATGCCCGTACCGGTGGACGGCGTGCTCTCTGGCGGCACTCAGCGCTACCGACTCCTCGACGAGGGCACGATCGCCGATTACGACGGATTCACCATTCCCTCGCCGCGCCCGCCCGAGGGCCTGGACATGAACCGCAACTTTCCGGCCGGTTGGGGCGCGGCTGTGCGCGGCTCGGGCGATCACCCGCTGAGCGAACCGGAGATCGACGCACTCGTGCGCGCCGTGGTCGCTCGACCGAACGTGTGTGGCTACAACGCGTTCCACACCGCCGGTGGTGTCCTGCTGCGGCCGTCGAGCACGCGCGGCGATTCGGCGTTGCCGCCCGTCGACATCTGGACCTGGAAAGAGCTCGGGACGAAGGGCACCGAGCTCACCGACTACCGCGTCCACTCGGTGTTCGAGGACTTCACATGGGACAAGAACGACACGATGAGTGGTGCCGCCGACGACTGGGCCTACGAGCACCTCGGCGTGTACGGCTGGACGACCGAGTTCTGGGACGTCATCCACCACGCGACCGGAACGCGCTCGTCGACCGACATCTGGTACGTCGGGCCGACCGTCGAGGAAGAGCTCGCTGTCGCGCGGTGGAGCGATCAGCACGGCACCTACTTCCACTCGTGGAAGCCGTTCGATCATCCGCAGTTGGGCCCGGTCGAGATCGGTGGGGCCGACTGGTTCCACATCTACACCAACGCCCCGCTCCCGGTCCTGGCCGACGAGATCCGCCCCCACGCGGCGTTCGCCGTGCACCAGGCGCTGGCGTCGCCGCGGATCGAGATCCTGCGTGCCGACGCGGCACAGCTCGGTGACGGCGTTGTGCGTGTCTCGGTCGGCGTGGCCAACACCGGCTGGCTGCCGACGTACATCACCGCCCACGCCGACAAGACGAACCTCGTCCTGCCACTGACTCTTGAGCTGCGCCTGCCGGATGGGGCGACGATCATCGACGGTGCCAACCGCCGCACGTTCGGCCAGCTCGCCGGGCGGGCCGGCTTCCGGCTCAATGGCGGGTCGACCAACGACGGTACGCCCGATCGCGTCCTGGCCACGTGGTTGGTCCGCACCGACGACCCCGCCGCCGTCGTCGCCGTCGCCGTCCACCCGCGCGCCGGCACCCGCGAGCGGCCAGTCACCCTCTCCGCCAACCCCAACTCTTGACCACCACATTTCTCGTTCCGCGGAAGTTGGGGTGCGCGGGGGAGCCGGGGGGACGGACATGACTCGGGATGGGGCAAAGCTGACGACGACCCGAGGGATGCGCGGGTTCGTCGACGGCATCGTCTCGGTCAGCTTGTCGGCGTACCTGACCGTGCTCGGCTACAGCGGTGTGAAGATCGGCGTGCTGGTGGCCGCAATGCTGCTCGGCTCGGCGGCACTCACACTTCTCACCGGGACTGCTGGACACCGCTATCGCCGGCGCACGCTGCTGCTCGCCGGTGGCGTGTTGATGATCACGTCCGGTATCACCTTTGCGACGACCACCGTCTTCGCGGTCCTGCTCGTCGTCGGTGCGATCGGCACGATCAACCCGACGAGCGGCGACGTCAGCATCTTCTTGCCGATGGAGCAGTCGCTGCTCACTGCGACCGCTCCGGACGAGCAGCGCACGGCGACGTTCGCCCGCTACGTCTTCGTTGGCGGCATCGCCGCAGCCGTGGGGTCACTGGCCGCTGGACTGCCGGAGTGGATCGCACACCACACCTCGTTGTCCGAGGAAGCGTCGCTTCGAGGCGTGTTCGCTGTCTACGCGCTGGCCGGCGTGGCGGTGCTCGTCATCTACCGATCGCTGTCCGCCGCGATCGAACCGCCGCCGCACCACACACCGGCCCCGCTGCGCGAGTCACGCTCGATCGTGTACCGCCTGGCTGCGGTGTTCAGCCTCGACGCGTTCGGCGGCGGCTTCGTCGTGCAGTCGCTGCTCGCGCTGTGGCTGTTCCGCCGCTTCGACCTGTCGCTCGGGGCGGCGGGCGCGCTGCTCTTCTGGACCGGCACCTGCTCGGCCTTCTCCGCGTTCGTCGCGGCGCGCATCGCGCGCAAGATCGGTCTGATCCGCACGATGGTGTTCACCCACTTGCCCGCGCAGGTGTTCCTGGTGCTCGCCGCGTTCATGCCCAACCTCGGGCTGGCCATCACGTTCCTCGTGCTGCGCAGCCTGCTGTCGGCGATGGACGTACCGGCACGCAACTCCTACGTGATGGCTGTCGTGTCGCCGAGCGAGCGCGCTGCGGCAGCGAGCATCACGAACGTGCCGCGCAGCCTGGCGTCGGTGCTGCCCCCGATCGCCGCCGGGTGGATGCTGGACCACAGCACCTTCGGCTGGCCACTCGTCATCGCCGGCACGACGAAGGCCGCCTACGACCTGATCCTGCTGTCGATGTTCCGCAACGTTCGCCCGCCCGAGGAACTGTGAGTCACCTGAGCAGCGGTGCCACCTCGGTGGCGATGAAGTCGAGGTGGTCGAGATCGTCCAGGTCCAGCACCTGCAGGTACATCCGCTCGGCGCCCGCGTCGTGGAACGCGCGGATCTTCGCCGCGACCTCGTCCGCGGTGCCAGCTGCGCCGTTCGTGCGCAGTTCGGCCGGCTCGCGGCCCAATGCTGCGGCGCGACGGATGACCTCGGCCTCGTCCGCGCCGGCGCACACGATCAGCGCTGCGGAGTAGATCAGCGGTCGCTCGCGCCCAGCGGTCTCGCATGCCGCGCGGACCCGCGCCGATTGCTCGACGAAGTCGTCGAGCGATACGAAAGCACGGTTGAACTCGTCGGCGTAGCGGGCCGTGAGCGCCGGGGTCTTCGACTTGCCGCCGCCACCGATGATGATCGGCAGTCGAGCCTGCGTCGGCTTGGGCAGACCCGGTGAATCCGTCACGGAGTGATGCGTCCCCGCATATGTGAACGTCTCGCCAGCCGCCGTGCTCCACATGCCGTCGATGATCGCGAGCTGGTCCTCGAGCATCTCGAACCGCTCGCGGGTGGACGGGAAAGGCAACGCGTAGGCGTCGTGCTCCGGCTGGTACCAGCCCGCCCCGAGGCCGAGCTCGATGCGGCCACCACTCATCTGGTCGGCCTGGGCCACGCTGATCGCGAGCACGCCTGGGCTGCGGAACGTGACCGGCGTGACGAGCGTTCCGAGCCGGATCGTCGACGTCTCACGCCCGATCGCGGCGAGCGTGACCCATGCATCGGTGGGACCGGGCAGGCCGGACACCGAACCCATCTTGAGGTAGTGGTCGCTGCGGAAGAACGCCCCGAACCCGAGTTGCTCGGCGCGCTGCGCAACTGCCAGGAGCGTGTCGTAGGTGGCCCCCTGCTGCGGTTCGGTGAAGATGCGGAGATCGGCGAGTTGCATCCCGGGACGCTAACGGTGATTCCGGCATGCGTGTCGTCGAGCGGTCCTTCTCCGAGTTCCTCCGTCAGCCCAATGACGTCGTGGCAGAGCTCGACGACCATGACGTCGTCTTGCGCCGTCGAAACGCACCATCGCTTCGACTCAGCGATGCCAGCCGAGACGACGAGCGGGCGCAAACGTTCGATGCAATCGCCCGGCTGCTCCGGAACCTCCTCGTGCACCGCCCCGCCGGATTGCAGGATGCTGTCGTCAACGTCTTTCCGTGGTCACGCTTTCTCCCCAGCCGTGAGCGAACGGCTTTCTGCAGGTATTCCATCGACGATGCTCGGAAAACCGTGTGGATGACCGACGCTCACGTGGGTCACCCCAAGGCCACGGAGTAGGCCGTGGACTGGTCCGCCCCTCGGTCTCGTGTCGGCCGAAAGAACGGTTGCGCAAAAGGCTCGTTGACAGGGGCTGATTTGACGGTACTGTCGTTCCCGTGAGCACGACGCTGACCTCCAACGCAATGAAGCTCGTCGTCGTACTCATCGCTGCACGCACCTGACCCGGCTTCGATTCGGGCGCTGGTGTGCCCGGGTCAGCGAGCCGGGCGACTGCAGCCCGTGTCGAGGTCCTCATCACGAAGGACCCGAAATGTACGCAATGGATCACATCCCGCACTCCGAGCACCGCTCGTCCACCAGCGACGCGTTCCGCGCACCGCGCCTGACCCGTCGCTGGCGACTCGCCCTCGTCGACGACACCGCTCGCGACACGACCAGCGACAGCGGGCCGGAGCGACACGAACCACCGTCGCGACGATCAGGACAGCAACCGTTCTCTGATTGACCGGTTCCGGCTCCGCTCCGCCCAGAACTTGAGTCGATATGACTCAAGTTTTGTGACTCTCGACGTTGGACATGCGGATGGCCAGGGGTAATGTTGCGTGTACCACGCTCAGCATCCCCCTACACATCCAGGAGCATCCCATGGCCAAGGCAGTCGGAATCGACCTCGGTACCACCAACAGCGTTGTCGCCTTCCTCGAAGCAGGCGAACCCGTCGTCATCCCCAACTCCGAGGGCGCACGCACCACCCCCAGCGTCGTTGCCTTCAGCAAGGCCGGTGAGGTCCTCGTCGGCGAGGTCGCCAAGCGCCAGGCGATCACCAACCCGGACCGCACGTTCCGCAGCATCAAGCGCAACATGGGCACGTCCTGGAAGAGCGACGACGTCGACGGCAAGCGCTACACCGCACAAGAGATCAGCGCTCGCACGCTCATGAAGCTCAAGCGCGACGCCGAGGCCTATTGCGGCGATGTCGTGACCCAAGCGGTCATCACCGTTCCGGCGTACTTCGACGACGCGCAGCGCACCGCCACCAAGGAGGCCGGCCAGATCGCCGGGCTCGAGGTCTTGCGCATCATCAACGAGCCGACCGCAGCGGCGCTCGCGTACGGTCTCGACAAGGGCACCGAGGACGAGACGGTCCTCGTGTTCGACCTCGGCGGTGGCACGTTCGACGTGTCCGTGCTGGAGATCGGCGACGGCGTGTTCGAGGTGAAGAGCACCCACGGCGACACCCACCTCGGTGGCGACGACTGGGACCAGCGCATCATCGACTGGCT
>JANNZY010000188.1:0-20769 GCA_031410915.1 Actinomycetes bacterium | reverse complement strand
TATTTCTCCGTCGCCCCCGCAGACCTACTCACCTGTCAACCCTCCTTACACCCACCACGCACCTCAGAGAAGCGGCGACGGCCCGCCCGACCTTCTGGGTGTCGCGGTCGCCCAGGGTCACGCAGGTCGGCACCCAGATCGGCGCGATGGTGGGTTGGCCGGGGGACTCGGCGTGGCAGAATCTTGACACGTTCGTGCTGTGAATTCGACCAACACCGAGGAGAGACGACGTGGGTGCTTACGAACTCGGCCGGGTGCCGCGCATCGTGGCCGGGGCGGACGCCTTGGCGGTGCTCCTCGACACGGTCAACGGGCTGTCCGACGCCGGAGCGGTGCTGATCGTGGACGAGGCCGTGGCCTTGACCGGCTATGCCGGCCGCGTTGCGGCGGTGCTGTGCGACATGCCGCTCGTCCAGCACGTCGTGCCGGCCGGCGAGCCCACGGTGGAATCCGTCGACGAGGCGGCCCGGGCCGTGCGAATGCTGCCGGGTGCCGTCGTGATCGGCATCGGTGGCGGTTCGGCGCTGGACACGGCGAAGCAGGCCGGTGTGGTGGCCCAAGGTGAGTCCGGTGTCGCGCCGTACCTGCTCGGAGCGAACCCGTTCGTCGGGCGCCGGCCGATCATCGCGATCCCGACGACCTCGGGTACCGGTGCAGAAGTCACCCGCACGTGCATCCTCAGCGACGCAGCCGGGCGCAAGGTGTGGACGTGGGGCGACGAGATGCTGCCCGATGTGGTGCTGCTCGATCCGACCTCCACCGTCACGATGCCGCGTCACGTGACCACTGCCACCGGTCTCGATGCTTTCGTCCATGCGTTGGAGGCGTGCAGCGGCCAGCGCCGCAACACGATGTCCGCCGCGCCGGCCATGCAGGCGATTCGCCTCGTGACGAAACACCTGCCAAACGCCGTGTCCAATCCCGCCGATCTCGTCGCCCGCCTGGGCATGCAGGAGGCCGCACTCCTGGCGGGGACTGCAATCGACAACTGTGGCACCGGCATCGCCCACTCCATCGGGCATGCGCTCGGCTCCTTGCACCACGTGCCCCACGGCGTTGCGGTCGCGGTCGGCCTGGACGCAGCAATCGATTGGAACGTCGCCGGCGCGCCGGACGCGTACGCCGTCGCTGCGACAGCGTTCGACGGGTCGGCCGGCGACGTGCCGGCGGCGTTGCGGACCCTCTTCGCCCAGACGGAATTCGCGGCGGTCGTGGCCCGTATGCCCGACCATCTGCTCGATCCAGGCGCGATCGCGGACACGATGGTCGCCACCGAGAACCAGCCGATGTTCGACAACAACAGCCGCGTGCCGTCGGACTCTGAACGTCATGAGTTGGCCGCGATGACCGTCGAATCGTGGAAGCGGTTCCGTGCCGAGGCGGTGAACTGATGTCCGTCATCACCCGCATAGACATCACGCATCACCAGTTGCCCTTGGATCCGCCGTTCCCGGCGTCGTGGGACCCGCAGCCACGCACCAAGTTCCCGGCCACGATCGTGCGCGTCCACGACGACGAGGGCCGGGTCGGGATCGGCTCCGGCGATGCGATGTACGGCTTTGCCGACTACCAGCGCTACTTCATCGGTCAGGACCCGACCGACCTCGAACGTCATGCCGCGGTGCTCGCCAACATCGAGTTCCATGCTGGTCGCCCGTGGCCGGTCGACGTCGCGCTGTGGGACTTGGCCGGCAAGATCCGTGACGAGCCGGTCTGGGCGATGCTCGGAGGACGCAACCATCGCGTCCGCGCCTACGCCTCGAGCGGCGTGCATCGATCGGTCGAGGAGATGGTCGACGTTGCCCGTCGCGCCATTGCGCTCGGTTTCCCGGCGCTCAAGGTGCGCTTCGGTCGCCCGACGCTGACCGATGACCTCGCCGTCATCGCCGCAGTGCGCGATGCCGTCGGCGGCGCGCTGGAGTTGATGGTCGATTGCAACCAGGGTTGGCGGATGCCGTGGGACACCCAGCGGCCGTGGGACGTGGACCACGCGACAGCCGTGGCCGAAGTCCTGGCCGCGGCGCGCGTGTACTGGATGGAGGAGCCCCTGCACCGCGGCGACTACGACGGCATGACCGAACTCCACCGACGCGTCGACATGCGCATCGCCGGCGGCGAGCTGACCCGCGAGCCGTACGAGTTCCGCGAGCTGTTGACACGCGGCTGCTTCGACGTGTTCCAACCTGACGCGGTTTGCTCGATGGGCATCTCCGGCCTGCGCCACCTGGCAGCCGAGGTCGAGGCATTGGGCAAGGTCTTCACGCCGCACACGTGGGGCAACGGCATCGGGCTGATGGCCAACCTGCATCTCACCGCTGGCGTCGTCGACGCGCCGTTCATCGAGTTCCCGTTCGATCCGCCGGAGTGGACCACGGCGCGGCGCGACTACATCTTGACCGAGACCATCGAGGCCGACGGTGACGGATGGATCACGCTGTCCGACCGCCCCGGGTTGGGCATCGAGCTGGACGAGGACGTGCTCAATCGCACGCAGACCGGCCAGGCAACGTTCGCGTAGGGTGAGCGCCCATGGCGCGCACGCCCGACATCGAGATGAAGCGCGAGTTGCTCGATCGCGTCGTCGCGTACCTGGCCGAGCACGGCCTCGGTGACATGTCGTTGCGGCCAATGGCCGCTGCGCTGGGCACCAGCCCGAACCGTCTGGTGCACCACTTCGGATCGAAGCAAGAGCTGCTCGCGGCGGCACTGGAGCGGGCGATCGCGATCCAGGCCGAGGTGCGCGCTGACTGGCTGCGACGTCAGCCGGACATGACCCAGACCAATCAGCTGCGCAAGTGGTGGAAGTGGTTGAACGAGTCACCCGGCAACCTCGCACTGACCCGCCTCGGGCTGGAGGCCGCGACGCTCGAAGCCACGCACACCGGCATCAGTGGCGAGGTGCGTGCCGAGCAGATCGGTGTGTGGCGCGAGTTCATCGAGCAACGCCTGTTGCTGGAGGGCGTGCCGCGCAGCCTCGTGGTGATCGAGGCATCGATCCTCAAGGCTTTGTTCACCGGGATCATCGTCGACCTGATGGCCACCGGCGACAGAGCCCGGCTGGGGCGGGCGCTCGAGCAGGGGCTGCGGCGCACCGAGCAGTCCATCGCCGAGGCACGCGCCACGGCCGTCGCAAGCTGACCGGCACAGTCACCGGTGGCGGCGTGAGCCGGCCGGTTCCAATTCGCCGAGCGCGGCGACGGCGCGCTCGAACATGGTGTCGTCGTCGGACCACGTCGCCGAAAACGCAGCAGAGTCCAGCAACGCGGCAATCGTCGAGGCACCCGGATCGTCGAATGCGGCGGCCAGCTCGGCGTTCGATGCCGCTGGTGGAGCACCGCAACGGACGGCAGCCTCGACGAAGCGGTCCTGCAACCGACCCCACCGGCCGCGACGGTGGCGGGCGACGAACAACCGCGTCATGCGGGCAATCGCGACGATTGCGCCGGCAGCGAGGACGACGCCGACGAGAACGGTGACGTTGCCGCCGGCCCATTCGCCGAGCGCGTCGAAGAGCTCACCGCCGATCGTGTTGGCATCCGCCTCGCCGGCGAGTGGCACCGACGCCGTCGGATCGAACGGCACCCACCCGAAGCCGGGGAAGTGGACCTCGACCCAAGCGTGGGCGTCCTTGGCCCGACTGATCCAGACGCCGGCGATCTCGTCGCGATCGCTCGGCACGTAGCCGGTCGCGATCCGCGCGGGCACGCCGAGCGAGCGCAGCACGATCGCCATCGCGGAGGAGATCTGCTCGCAGAAGCCACGCGTCGATTCGAAGAGGAAGTCGTCGACCGCGTCGCGCCCGTTTGCCGGGATCGGCGCGTCGAGGTCGTACTGAACGTTGGCATTCAGCCAGGCCTCGATCGCCAGGATCGTGTCGTACGTCGAGGGCGAACCGGCTGCCAGTCGGGTCGCCAAGGCACGGACACGCGCCGTGGTCGATTCGGGCAACTGCAGGTAGGCCGGAGGCGAACCGTGCGCGTCGAGGACGCCTTGAGCCCGCAGCGACTCCGCCGTCGGGTTCGACCGCGACGACACGACGGTGTAGGCGCTTCCTGCCGGTAGCGCCACGTCGGCGCGCAGCGCCCCGTCGGGTCGTTGCCACAGTGGCGCATCGAGCAGTACTCGCCGCGGCGACGTCGCCGCGAATACCAAGTTGGGCAGGTCGACCTGGGCGTAGAACGTCTGCACGAACGAGTCGTCGCTGCCCAACACATCGCCGACGCTGCGCCGGATGATGTGTTCCGGGCCCTGGGTCAAGGTGCCCACGTCGGCATCGGCGATCCATGTGCGACCGTCGAACTCGCTGAACGTCTGGCCGCGCCAGAAATCGGGCGACGGCGCGCGCACCTTCAGAACGACCTCGTCGCCGAGATCACCGCGCGCCGACGTGTCCATCTCCGGGCTGAATCCGGCGTAGCTGCCGGCGGAGCCGCGGGCAGTGCCACCCGTCGATCGGCCGCCGGTGCTCGCGCCACCGAGGAGCGGCGAACCGTCGGGCGCAGCAAGCCCACCGTCGCCGCCCGTGGGACGTCGCTCCTCCAGCCAGCTCGGCAGCGTCAGCTGCGCCGGTCCGCTTGGCACGGGCACGGTCGCGAGCAGTACCAACGTGGCGAGGGCCGCTGCGGCAAGGCCGGCCGCGGCAGGAATCGCGCGACGGCCACGCATCCGCGTCAGCGGACTCGGGTCATCAGCACCGCGCGGGTTCCGATCAGGTCGGGCGATCTCGGTGATCGCCCAAGCGATTCCACCGCCGGCGACGAGCAGCCACGCCCCGAGTTGGTCATCGATGCGAACGCCGGCCGCGTATGCGGTGAGCAGCGCCGAGCAAGCGACAGCGATCCGACCGGCGCGTCGATCATCGCACTCGAAGCCGTGCATCACGACGAGCGCGACCAGCGATTGCGGCAGCAGAAAGCGCAGCGACGTCGCGACGCTGGACACGCGACTGATGTCGACCAACGTGGCTCCGACGCCAGCAGCGACGGTCAGTCCGATCACGGGGCGGACAGTGCGCAGCCACCGCTCGGCACGCATGCTGACGATTGCTGCGACGGCGGACGCGGCGAGCACCACTCCCATCTCGGCCGGCCCGTAGCCGAGCGCTTGCAACACCATCATCAGCGGAGCTGCTCCGGCGGCGGCGACGGCCCATCGACCGCGACGGGTCAGCACCTTCGGCTCGTGGGCACGCACGCGCAGCGGGTGCCGCCACCGGCGCTTCGGAGTCGGTGACACCGCACGGGGATCGAACCTTGCGCACCAGTTGGCGATCTCTGGCCACGATGCGATCGGCTCAACCGCCTCGTTGTCGACCGTCACGGCCACTGATGCGCCGGCACGCATGCCGTCCTCCAGCGCGCGACGCACACGTGCAGCCTCATGATCCGGATCGTCGGTTCCGGTGCGGGCGCGCACGGTCCACCGTTCACTTGCATCTTGGACACGGTGGCGCATGATCAGTTCGCCGCTGCGCAGGCTGGAGGGCCAATGCACAGCGTTGACCTCATCGCCGTCACGCCAGGCGCGAACGCCGTCGGGGTGCTCGCGGCCGGGACGGCGGGCGGGCGCGCTGCCAACCGACAACGCGGTCGCGCGGCGGTCGACGGCGGCCGGGTCGTCCGCACTGCGCGGCGCAACCGCGAGCGGGCCGGCGAGGGCATGAGTCGACCGGCGTCGCCACCAGCACAGGCCGGGCCGGCCGGCGCTGGACCAACGCAGCTCGACCGATGTGTACATGCCCCGACGCGGACCCACACCGCTGAGCCGAGTCTCGCCGTCGACAGAACAACCCGTCGCAACGACGCCTCCGGCGACGCACAGCTCCCAGCGAACCGGTGACGGTGCTCGCGCCACGACGTGCCAGTGCAACTCTTCACCGGCAACGGCGATATCCGCAGTCGTGATCCGATCGACGCGCACTCGCCGCACGGACAACAGACCAGCGACGAGCGCCCACATCCCGCCGACTGCTCCAGCGGCGAGCAGGATCACGACTGCGGCCGCGCCGGTGAGCATGGCAATGACTACGCCGGCGATCCACGTCGCGAACAACGCGAATGCGCCGGGCGAGACGCCCGCCGGGCGGATCATCGTCGTGGCGCGGGAACGGCTGCCAAGCACTCGGCAACGACCGCGGCGGCGCCACGGCGGTCACCGCCGGCGACCACGACGCGGTGGCTCAACGCGCAGGACGCCGCGCGATGCACGTCGTGCGGCGCGACGTGATCGCGTCCGGCCATCGCGGCGAAGGCCTTGGCGAGCGCGATCATCGCGACACCAGCGCGGGTGGAGGCGCCCAGCTCCACTCGCGGATGGTTGCGGGTCGCGTTGAGGACGTCGACCGCATATCGAGCCACGGTGTCGTGCAGGTACGTCTGTGCGACGAGCAGCCGTCCGGCGGCAAGCTCGGCCAGGCTGATCACGGGTTGCACTGTGCCCAGCCGGCTGCGACCGCGACGCCCGGTCAGCACGTCGACCTCTTCGTCGGGCGTGGTCCTCCCGAGGCTGATCGCGGCCATGAACCGGTCGATCACGCCTTCGGCGAGCGGGTACGTGCCCGCCATCTCGATCGGGTTCTGTGTCGCCACCATGACGAACGGCGCGGGCACCGGGTGAGGCACGCCGTCGACGGTGACGTGACCCTCTTCCAGCACTTCCAACAACGCCGATTGCGTACGCGCGTTGACCCGGTTCAGTTCGTCGAAGAGGACCACGTTGGCGAACAGCGGACCTGGGCGGAAGTGCAGTCCGAGACCGTCCGGGTTCGGTGCCAGCGAACCAATCACGTCCGACGGCAGCAGGTCGGCGGTGCCCTGGACGCGAGAGAACGAGCCACCGACCGAAGCTGCCAAGCCCTGCGCGAGTAGTGTCTTGCCGACGCCGGGGATGTCCTCGATCAGGAGATGGCCGCCAGCCAGCACACACGCCGTCGCGATCTCGATCTGCTTCTGGCGTCCGGCGACGAGCGCGGCCATCGTCGCCGCGATGGACACGGACAGGCGCTGCACGTCGGTCGGCGCGAGCGATCGATCAGCCGTCCACACCGCAGTCATGCAACTTCATCGGTTGCCGGACGCGAAACCTCAAGCCCCTTCGCGAATCCTGTGCATTTCTGTGCTGCCGACGCGAGGCAGACCGACGAGCTCGCTAGCGGCTACTGCTCGCGGAGGAAGCGTTCGACTTCGTCGATGAGTTCGTCGGGATCCACGTTCTCGGGAATCGCCGGGGCGCCGAGCTCGCCACCGACGGCGTCATCGTCCTCGTCGGCCTCGTCGATCTCGTCGTCGTCGTCCAGTGAGAAGTCCTCGATGCCGGCGTCGCTCATGCTCTCCAGTCGGCGCACGTAACCGAGCAGGTCCTCGTCTTCGGCGACGATGGCACCGACCCGGGCTTCGTAGTCGTCGACTTGAGCACTGAGCCGCGCTGTCGGCATCGTGGTTCCGATGATGCTGCCGAGGCGATCGACCAGCGCGAGCGTGGCCTTCGGCGAGGGCACCTGCGACGCGTACGCGGGCACAGCTGCCCACAACGATGCGGACGGCAGATCGGCCTTGGCGCAGGCGTCGTGGAGGATGCCGACGATGCCGGTTGGCCCCTCGTAGCGCGACCGCTGCAGCTCGTAGCGATCGATCATCGTCTGGTCGCTGGCCGTGCCGATGAGCTGGACGGCACGGCTGTGCGGCACGTCGGCCAGCAGCGCGCCCAGAGTCATGACGAGCGACGCCTCGTAGTGCTTGGCCACGCCGACGATCTGCTCGCTGAACGCGCGCCAGCGCATCGCCGGCTCAGGACCGAGCACCAAGATCACATCGGCACCTGCAGTCGACACGCTCCACAGTCCAACGGTGGGCCAGACGATGCTGCGGGTCAGCCCGGTGGACAAGCGGACGTGAGGGCGGATCGTGGCGAAGTCGGTGAACTCCTCTGGGTCGATCTCGGCGAGCGCGTTTGCGCCCCAGTCCTCGATCAGGTGGCGCACGCCTCCCGACGCAGCGTCTCCGGCGTCGTTCCACCCGGTGAACGCAGCCACCACCACCGGGTTGCGCAGCGTTGGACGGCTGAGCCAGCGAACGTGCTCCATCGCCAACCGAGCTTACCCCCGGGTTCTACAGCTGCGGCACGACGGCGTACGCCGCGCCGCCACCCGAGGCGACGACGTCGTCGAGCCAGTTGCCGGCGTACACCTCGTTCGGGCCCTGCATCAGGTCGTTCTCCTGCCCTGGCTCGGTCGTGACCAGCGTCCATGCCTGGCGCTTGTAGGTCCAGTTCTCGGGGAACAGCTCGTGGGCCTGACGCCACCACGGCACCGCGGCCTCGTGACCGACCGTGTGGAACAGGTGCTGGCCGAGCTCGAAGCATGCGGCCGCGCGGGCGTGGTCGGTGGAGCGCGGTTGGCTGCGCTCGACGACCTCGTCCGGTGACAGCGCAAACCGGCTGTCGGCTCCATGCTCGACCCAGTCGAGGATGGCGGCGCGGTAGTCGTCGGCGATGTCGGGGATCTTCTTGACCTCGCGCAGCATCGTGTCGACCCGCTCCGGCAGACCCTCGGGAATGTCCATGTCGCGCAACGGGCTGCGCTCGATGGTGGCGGCCTCAGCGGGACGAACCAATGTGCCCGTCTCGTCGATCCACACGGCCTGGGGGATGTTGATGAAACCGAACAGCTCGCCCGTGACGTGGCCGGTGTCGATCACGCTCGGGTGCGTCGGTGCCGCAGCGTCGATCCACGTGTATGTGTGCGCCGGGTCCACGTCGAGTGCAACGGTGACGACGGTGAGACCCTTGGATTCGAGTTCGGTGTGCAGCGCCTGCCACCCGGGCAGGCTGGTGCGACAGCCTCAATAGCTGGCCCAGGCGACGAGCAGCACCTTGCGCCCGTGCAACGAGCTGAGGCGGAAGGGGTTGCCGCCTCGATCTATCAGTTCCGGGTCCGCCGCGATCGCCGTGCTCAGCGCGCGGCCAGTCGCCGTCGCCGGCCCGAGCGCCCACACATCATGCGATTCGTCCCGCACCAACGGCATGCCCAGCCGACCGGCCATCACCTCGACGTCGACGGTGCCGTCGTCACGCAGCGAGCCCGGCGCGGGCACGCAGACCTCGCCGCGGCACAGGCCCTCGGGCTTCGCGGCCCAGCCGGTACGGTCGGCGATGTCGGCGGCAGTGCATCCGGAGAGCGTGTCGAGGATCATGGGCGGACTCTACTCCGATGCCTTCTTGGCGAGATCGTGGGGACCGGCGCTGAGGTACCCGAACTCGTCGCGAACCTTCGCTCCCCACGGCCGCATCGTCTGCAACAGATCGACGATGTCGTCGCCGAGTGCACGGATGGTCGGTGCCATCTGCGCGTCGGTCGTCGTCTCGATCAACTCGCGCGCCTCGCGGCCACGATCGGTCAACGCGCCGTCCGCGATCAGGCCGCGACCCTCGAGCGACTCCGCCGCGGCGTCGAACTGCTCGTTTGTCCACGCCCGCGTGCGGCTGTAGCTGCGCATCGGGAGACCCCAGTAGAGCTCGGTGAGCAGACCGATCTCCGTCGCTGTGAACCCGGCCGAGATCCACGAGCCGATGTGGCTGTCGCCGCGGTACTCGCGGAGCATGTCGCCACGCCGCCACATTGCGCCGATCGGGCTGTCGGGCAGCTTCTGCGACCGCAGGCCGGAGTACAGCGGGCGACCCTCGGGACGCAGCGGCTCGATGGCTTTCTCGAGCAGCGCGTTGATCCGTTCGATGCCGTCCGGCTCGGGGCCGAGGATGCGCTCCAGCTGGGCGATCGCGCCGTCGTCGCGGGCCTGACAGATCGTGGCCGCATCGGTCCGCGACCATCCGAGCGTCACGGACGGCACCACCGCCTGCGGGTTGAACACCCCGAAGGCTGCGGCGACCACCTCGCCGGGAACCTGGCCCATCACGCTGCCGCGGCTCGTGAAGTAGGCCGGGCCGTCGGGCAGGGCCACTCCGTTGGCGTTGCCCGGACTCGGGTCGAAGCCCAGCGCGACGTAGTTCTCGTGGCACTCCGGCGAGAAGTAGACCTGGCCGGTCAGTGGTTCGAGGACGGATCCGAGGGTGCGAGCCAGCTCTGACAGCGTGGAGGGTTCCATGCGCGCACCATAGGCGTGACGGTCCGGCGAAGCAGAGGCGAAGCATTGATAACGTCGCCGTCCGTGACTGCCGGGAGCACTGCAGAGATCGACATCCGAGTCGCGACAGGGGTGACGGAAGAATTGGTCGCCGCCTTCGCTCGGCTGATTCCCCAGCTGTCGAAGTCGTCACCGCCGCCAACGGCCGCTGAGTTGCAGGCCATCGTCGACTCCCCTGCCACAGATCTGTTGCTGGCGGTGTCGGCCGACGACGGCACGATCGTCGGCTCGCTGACCCTCGTCGTGTTCACGATCCCGACGGGAGTTCGAGCCTGGATCGAAGACGTCGTGGTCGACGGCGACGCCCGTGGCCGTGGGGTCGGCGACGCGTTGAACCGCGCCGCGATCGAGATCGCCCGCGCCAAGCACGCCAAGACGGTGGACCTCACGTCACGCCCGTCGCGCGAAGCCGCCAATCGCCTCTACCGCCGCCTCGGCTTCCAGCAGCGCGGCACCAACGTCTACCGCTACGACATCGCTGCCACCGACTGACTCACCGCCCAAATTTGATCGGCGGTCAGAACCAGCTGCAGCAGAAGGGGGCGGGGCGAGTGGCGAAGAGGGTATCCGCGTCCGTCACGGCGGTCGCACGGTGCACCGTGACGCGGCCGCCGTCGGCGAGCTCACGCCATGTGGTGCCACCGAGGTAGGCGGCGCCCAGCGTCGCGATGTCGATCGACAGGTCTGCGGTCGCAGCGGTTCGCTCGGCACCCTTCGACGAGATGGCCCACGTCGAGTTGTTGTCGGCGAACATCGGATCGGTCACGGCCATCGTGAACGTCCCGTCCGTCGACGCGTACGTGCGAGCGTTCAGCGCAACGTCGACGTCGAGCAAACGCACCCATTGCTCGTCGTACCGCTGGACAAGCCGGTATGCCCTGGGATCGGCGATCGCGAACCTGAGCGAGTCGTCGACCGGGCGCTCGTCGAGCTTCCACTCATGGATCAGATCGATGTCGAACACGAACGACCACAACGCCCGCTCGGCAGCATCCTCAGCGGCCCACAGCTCGTGGATCTCGCCGACACCGACGTCGAAGTCGGTCTCGCCCTCGCGCCAGCGCACGTCGTAATGCACGTAGCCATCCAACGTTCCGTCGGCATCGGCGTGGACGGCGACGAACGACGGCTTCTTGCCCCCGATCGCGTCGGCGAAGTAGCGGCGAATGAAGCGCTCGGTTCGTGAGATCGTGCCCACTCGTCGGCGCGCGCAGCGGTCGTACAGGTCGACGACGACTGCGACGATCTCGTCGCTGGCGAGGATGCGGAACGACCCCGGCGCCGGGTTGCGGACCGGCCGGGCGGCGCTGGTGCGCACCGAGGCGCCAACGGCTTCGCCGGCGACGCCGAACCCGTAGCGCGCGTAGATGACGGCCTCGCTGGCGCGCAGGCTGGCGAGCGGAACGCCTTCGTCCCGAGCACCCACGAGCAGATCGGTCATCATCGACGTCAGCAGCCCGCGCCGGGTGTGAGTCGGCAAGACGCCGACCCGGGTCACGCCGTACGTGGGGAGTCGGGCTCCCCCGGGAACCGTCGTGTCGAATCGGAACGCTCCGGCATGGCCGACGCAGCGGCCGTCCTCCCACGCGCCAATGCTGGCCGAGTCCACCCAGCTCTGCTCGCGCTCGGTCCATTCCTCGTCGGTCATCGCAGCAAACAGCAGCGCAGCCGACACCGTGGCCGATGCGGTGCGGTGCTCGCCGGGTTGTGTGGCGCGGATCTCGATCGTCACGGCGCAGGTCCTTTCATCGGGGCGCGTCGATTCTTGCCGAAGTGGCCTCACGAACGTCGGGTGATATCCGTTGACATGATGTGACAGTGCGCCCTTTCGAGGAGATCCTGGCCGAGCACGGCGACGTGGTGATGCGCGTCTGCCGGGCCCTGCTCGGAACGGTCGATGCCGACGATGCATGGGCGGAGACGTTCGTCTCGGCGATGCGCGCCTATCCGAACCTGCGTCCGGACAGCAACGTCCGTGGTTGGCTGGCGACGATCGCGCACCGCAAGGCGATCGACGTGATGCGCGCCAGGACACGGGCTCCACATCCCATGGCCGACGTGCCCGAGCGAATCTCGCTCGACCGCGCCGGCGATGGCCCGCTCGAACGCGACGACGAGCTGCGCGCCGCGCTGCAGGCACTGCCACCGAAGCAACGGGGAGCGGTCGTGTACCGCTACCTCGCCGACATGCCGTACGCGCATGTCGCCGCCGAGCTGGAGATCAGCGAGGCGGCGGCGCGACGCAACGCGGCCGACGGGATCGCCAACCTGCGCGCCCACTACTCGAAAGGACCATCCCGATGAGCGTCTCCGACCTCTTCGATCCGACACCCACCGCCACTGCTCAGGACGACGCGCTTCGGGCGCGCCTCGTTGCCGCTGCTGAACGCGACGGCGTGCTGGACATCGTGTATCGCACGATCGACAGCCCGTTCGGTGCCCTGCTGCTGGCCGCTACCCCGGCCGGCCTCGTCCGGGTTGCGTTCGCCGTGGAAATCCATGACGCCGTTCTGGCCCGGCTGGCCGTCGACGTCAGCCCGCGCATCTTGAACGTGCCGCAGCGGCTGGACCTCGCAGCGCGCCAATTGGACGAGTACTTCACAGGCGCGCGTCGAGCCTTCGAGATCGACATCGATCTGCAGCTCGTCCGTGGCTTCCGCCGCACAGTGCTGAACCACCTCCGCGACATCGGCTACGGCACGACGGAGAGCTACAGCCAGGTGGCCGCCGCGGCGGGCAGCCCAGCCGCGGTTCGCGCGGTGGGCACGGCATGTGCGACGAATCCGCTGCCGCTCGTGGTGCCGTGCCACCGCGTGGTGCGCAGCGACGGCACGTTCGGCCAGTACCTCGGGGGGGCCGAGACCAAGCGGGCGCTGCTGGAGATGGAGGCCGCGATGTGACGGCCAGAGCCGCGACGCCGGTCAGGAGGGTTCGCGGGTCAGGTCTTCGGCGGCCTGGCGGACCTGCCAGTCGCGGTCGGTCAACGCCGTGTCGAGCGCAGCGTCGACGTCGGGTCCGTCGAACGGCGCGAGCGCGAGCACGGCACGGCGGCGCACGGCCGGCTTGTCAGCGCAGCCGGCCAGGATCGCAGGCAGTCCACGCTCGTCTCCGATCGCGCCGAGCGCGGCGACGCTGGCCTCACGGACCAGCGCGTCGCCGTGCGTCGACGCCAACGTGATCAGACGTTGCAGCACGTCGTCGGTGACGGTCTCGTGCTCGCCGGCCGACCACGCAGCCACTTCGACGACGGTGGCGTCGGCATCGTCGAGCAGTTCGAACAGCGAAACCATCGGGTAGTTCGCCCCGACTTCGGCGGCGCGACGCCGCACGAGTGGTGACGAATCACGGAACGAGACGCGCAGTTCGTCATGACGGAGCGCGCCGAGGCGATGCAGTGCGCCGAGCGCCGTACCGCGCACTGCGGGCTCGGGATCGTCGAGGCCGGCGCGAGCCGTGTCAGGGTCGCCCATGTGGCCGGCGAGCGCGACGACGCGCCGGCGTTGGGCCGCAGAGGGCGGCAGGAGGGGAACGCGGCGCTTCGACACGATCAGTTCTTCAACAGGTCGGACAGCGTGGTGACAACCCACGAGACGGCGAACGCGAACACGATCGCGATGATCGCACCACTGAGCACGGTGAGGAACGTTGTGCTCCCGAGTGCCCAGAACCGCCGCCAGATCGGGGTGCGTCGATACGCTGGCGCCGCCAGTTCGGTGACGGCGATACCTCCCCGGGGTGCGCGCAGGCCGCGCTGCAATCGAGGAGTCGGTCTGGCACGCTTTCGCCAGCCGACCGACAGCAGTGCCAGCATGGCGAGGCCGACGATCCATGCGGCACGGGTGGTGAAATCAGTGACGGACACGCAACAACTGATGGTAGTTCGGACACCCGTCGAGGCTGTCGCGCCGAACCCCGTCCACAAGCGCTGGGCCTACCCGCTGATCGGCATCTCATTCCTCGTGCTCGCAGCAATCGTGCTGGCAACGGTGTTCACCGCGTCGCGATTCGGTGCGATCAAGCGGCCCTATGCCCGGGTGCCATCAGACGCCGAGCAGGTGGAGTCGCGCATCCAGTTCGACGGTGTCGACCGTTACCCGGCCGATGGAAAGTTCTTGTTCGTCACGATCCGGAACCCGCAGCTGTCGCTGCTGTCGTGGTTCATGTTCCGCAAGGACCACGACATCGTGCCGCTGCGCTACACGGACGTGTATCCCAACGTCACGCCGGCGCAACAGCAGGTGCGCGGCCAGCGCCAGATGATCGGGGCGCAGCAGGCGGCCGAGTACGCCGCGCTCTCCAAGCTCGGATACCCGATCGAGCTCGTGCCCGGCGAAATCGTCGTCGATCAACTCGTCTGCCTCAAGGTCAACGAAGCGGGCACGGCCTGCGCGCAAGAGGCCCCGTCCAGCAAGGTGCTGCAGCCCGACGACGAACTGGTCCGCGTCGACGGTGTCGACATCAAGGTCGTCGACGACCTGACGCCGATTCTCAAAGCGCACAAGCCTGGCGACACGATCGAGGTGCAGTACAAGCGGGCCGGCATCGACGCGCTGCAGACCGGCACTATTGAGTTGATCGCCTCGCCCGACGACCCGAGCCGCACCATCATCGGCTTCATCCCGCTCGACACGACACGAGTCGGCACCGCACCGTTCGACATTGGGTACTCGACCGAAGGCATCGGCGGTCCCTCGGCGGGTCTGGCGTTCACGCTGACGATCATCGACGAGTTGACACCCGGCGAGTTGACCGGCGACCGGACGGTCGCGGTCACAGGCACGATCGACATCAAGGGCAACGTCGGCGCGATCGGCGGCCTGCCCCAGAAGGCGTCAGCGGTGATGCAGACCGGTGCGAAGTACTTTCTGGTCCCCGCAAGTCAGTCCGACGCCGACATCGCCCAGGCCCGAGCGAACGTGAACGGCAAGGTGGAGATCATCCCTGTCGCGACGTTGGACGAAGCGCTCGCTGCGCTGGCCAAGCTCGGCGGCAACGCCGATGAGATCGGCACGCCCGGCAAGGACTTCCAGCCGCCGAGCTGAGCCGCGCTCGCCACGATTCGTCGAACGATGTGCATTGCCACCACTTGGAGCGGCTGCGGATCTACGCTTTCGCCGATGGCCATTTCCCTGTCGCGTCCGGACCCCTCGTCACCGGCATCGGTGTCGAGCGCGCAGTTCGCCACCGGTCGCAAGGGTTTCGATCAGGCCGAGGTCCGCGATTTCCTGCGCATGGTCGCGGCTGAGATGGCCCGCCTGCAAGAGCGCGAGCGTTACCTCGATCGCGAGCTGAAGACCGAGCGTGAATCAAAGGGCTCTGGGCCGCTGGACGAAGAGACTGCGACGCGGATGCTCGGCGAGGAAGCGGCGCGCATCATCTCCACTGCGCGAGAGGCCGCAGCGCAGATCCGGGCCCGAGCCGAGGATGGTTCCGCTCGCCTGCTGCGCGAAGCCACCGACGAAGCGCAGAGGATGCGCGAGGAAGCCGAGATCGAGTCCGCCCGCCGCCGCCAGGATGCATCGGCCGATGCCGAAGCCGAAGTCAACATGGCCAAGCAGCAGGGCCGTGACATGGTCAACGAGGCGAGGGCGTACCGCGAGCGCGTGCTCAGCGAACTCGCCCGCCGTCGCGAGCTGGCCCGCCAGCAGATCGAGCAACTGATCCACGGGCGCGATCGCCTGCTGCAGGCATTCGAGCGCTCACGCATCGCCGCCGTCGAGGTGATGGCCGAACTGACGCCGCTCGGCGAGCCGAACGAGTACGTCAATCTGCAGCCGACCACCGGACCGGTGCCCGTGATGCTGCCCAACCTCGGCCGCCAGGTGCAGATCGCCGACGACGTCGAGCCCGAATCCGACCACGAGCCCACGGACACAGCGGCCGACGGGGCGGTCGACGTGAACACGACCGCCACCGACGGCCAACTCCTGGACCGAGAAGAGCTCGAGCCGGTTCGATACGACCCGCCGCACATGTACGACGTCTCGGACGAGGACGAGGACCTCGACGATGCCGTCGCCAGCAACGACCCGGGCATCGACGACATCGACCACATCGACGGCACCAACGACATCGACGACGAGTTGCAGACCGGCACGGACAGCGTGGTCGCGCTGCCCGACTTCGAGCCGTCGCATCACGCTGCCGGCGACGACGACCGCGAGCCCGCCCCGGTCGTGTCACTGTTCACCGGCGAGCCCGAGCCGGCGGCGGCCAAACCGTCTGTCGACGACCTGTTCGCTCGCCTCCGCGCCGCCAAGTCGTCCACTGTCGCCGACCGGGCCAGAGCGGCGGCCGACTTCGAGCGCCCTCCGGCCACCGACTTCGTGATCCACGGCGACGAGTTGGAGCCAGCCGCAGCGGCGATCACCGAAGTCTCGACATCCGACACACCCGCCGACCAGACCGCCACCGATGCGGCCGCCGTCGTTCCTCCTGTGTCACAGGTCGACGAAGTGGTCGTGCCACTCATCGTGTCCGCGGCGCGCAAGCTGAAGCGAGTCCTGGCCGACGAGCAGAACGAGGTGCTCGACACCTTGCGGCGCAAGGAGCCGGTGCGTGCCATCGACACGTTGTTGCCGTGGGAGGCCGAGCAGGCCGACCGCTACTCGAAGGCGATCGAAGCTGACCTCGTCGCCGCCGCGCTGGCCGGTGCGAACGGCGACAGCAACGGCCGCAACCCGGCCATCGTGCGCCCCGCCTACGACGCGGTCATGAACGAGATCGTCGCTCCATTGCGCGAACGATTGACGCGATGCATCGACAAGGCCGAGGGCAGCAACACCGAGCTCGCCAACCAGGTCCGCTCTCTGTATCGCGAGTGGAAGTCACACCGCATCGACGAACACGTCGAAGACATCGTGCGGCTGGCGTATGACCGCGGTGCGCTGACTGTGTCCTCGCGCTGACTCCCGTTATCCTCCCCCTGTGCGCGACCCCGCCGATCTTCCACCCCGTGTGCCTCGGATCCGCAAGCGCCGCCGATTCAGTGATCGCGGTCGCACGCTCCTGATCATCGGCGCGGTCGCCGTCGTCGTCCTGCTGCTCGCATCACGGGCCATCGCCGGTTTCTACATCGACTACCTGTGGCACGCGAACCTTGGTCGCACCGATGTCTTCTGGGGCATCCTCGGCGCCAAGCTGTTCCTGTTCGGCGGCTTCGCCGTGGTGTTCATCGTGCTCGCGGTGCTCAACCTGCTGATCGCCGATCGTCTCGCGCCCACCGCGTTCAGCGGCGACACGCATCCCGCAGTGATGCGATTCCACGAGCTGTTCGGCCACCGCATGCGTCTCGTGCGCATCATCGCCGGCACCATTCTCGGCCTGATCGTGGCTGTACCGGCGTCCGGTCACTGGCAGGAGTGGCTGCTGTTTCAAAACAGCGTCGACTTCGGCAAGAACGACCCGCAGTTCGGCACCGACATCGGCTTCTACGTCTTCCGGCTGCCCTTCCTGACGTTCGTGTTTGACTGGATGTTCCTCGCGTTGCTGTTGGTCTTGTTGTTGACCGTCGCCGCCCACGTCTTGAACGGCGGCATCGTCATCACGCCACCCGTGCCGAAGGTGCGCCGCGCATCCAAGGCGCACTTCGCCGTCCTGCTCGCCGTGCTCGCGCTGTTGCGTGCGGGCGGCTACTGGTTGGAGCGCTACCAGCTCAGCACCGAGCGCCGCGGGTACGTGCAGGGCGCGACGTACTCGGTGGTCAAAGCACAGCTGCCCGCTGTGCTGCTGCTGATGTTGATTGCCGTCTTGGTCGCAGCGCTGTTCCTCTACAGCATTCGCACCGGGTCGTGGCGCATCCCGCTCGTGGCGTGTGCGCTGTGGGTCGTGATCGCGCTGCTCGGTGGGGTCATCTACCCATCGGTGATCCAGGCCCTGGTCGTCAACCCGGACCAAAAGCAAAAGGAAGCCGAATACATCGCCCGCAACGTCGACGCGACACGCGCCGCGCTCGGCATCGACAAGGTGCAGACCACACCGGTCACGTTCAGCGACCTCGACGCGGCCAAGGTGGAAGCCGATCTCGAACCGCTCGCCGACGCCCGCCTGCTGGATCCCAAGGTGCTGCTCACCCGCTTCACCCGAGACCGCGGGTTGGAGGCCGGGCTCACCATCAAGGATCTCGACGTCGACCGCTACTCGATCGACGGTCGCATCCAGCAGACGATGGTGGCTGCACGTGAACTGGACCTGGCCAACGTTGCCAACAAATCGTGGCAGGGCAAGCACCTGATCAACACCCATGGCTGCGGCTTGGTGCTCGCCCCGGCCAGTTCGGTGGCCGACAACAACCGCCCGCTGTACCAAGACGCCGACCTCGTTCGCCCCGAGCTGTACTTCAGCGCAGCGATCTCCGACTTTGCGATCGTCAACACCACAACGACCGAGAAGGCCTGCGACGACGCCGACGTGCGTCCCTACGAGGAGTACGGCGGCGTCAAGCTGGACACCGGGCTGAAGAAGCTGGCCTTCGCGCTCTCGTTCTTCGACTACAACCTGTGGGGCAGCGACTCGGTCACCGACACCTCGCGGCTCCAGTGGGTGCGCGACGTCCGCGATCGGGCCAAGAAGCTGGCACCCTTCCTGCACTTCGACGCCGACCCGTATCCCGTGTCCCTGAACGGCCGGGTGCTGTGGGTGATCGACGCGTTCTTGACCACCGATCAGTACCCGTATGCGCAAGACGGTGATCGCAGCAACCTGGACAGCGGCAGCGGCTTGGACCACACGTTCAACTACGTGCGCAACAGCGTGAAGGTGACGGTCGACGCCTACAACGGTTCGGTCAAGTTCTATGCGATGGACAACACCGACCCGATCTTGGCCGCGTGGAGCAGCGCCTTCCCGAACCTGTTCGTGTCCAAGTCGACGATGCCCGACGGCCTGATCGACCACTTGCGTTACCCCGAGGACCTGTTCCGTGTGCAGACCGCGGCCTACGCGCGCTACCAACTGTCGCCCGAGGCGTTCTTCGAGCGCAACGGCGCCTGGAGCGTGGCCCAGGGTCCACCGATCTCGCCGAACAGCAAGGCGCTGGAGGACAGCAACCCGACAGCCACCACCGAAGCTGCGGTCACCGACACCGGTGACGCCGTCGAGAGCACCAGTGCACGCTTCGTGCCCTACTACACGATGTTCCATCCACCCAAGACGCAGTCGAGCGGCACGTTCTCGATCCTGCGTCCGTTCGTGCCCTACTCCGGCAACGACGAGCGCACCGAGTTGCGGTCGTTCATGGTCGCCTCCAGCGACCCGGACACGTATGGCACGCTGACCGCGTACGTGTTGACCGCCGAGATCGACGGACCATCGGTCGTCACCAACAACGCCGAGTCCAACGACGAGATCTCCCGACAGATCTCGCTGCTGAACTCGCAGGGTTCGCAGGTCCGTTTCGGCGATCTGCAACTGGTGCCGGTCAGCGATGGCTTGCTGTACGTGCGGCCGTTCTACGTGCTGGTCGACAAGCAGGCCGAGTACCGCAAGATCATCGTGTCGTACAACGCTCGTGCCGTGATCGACGACTCGATCGGTGGCGCGCTCGCGCAGCTGTTCCCCGGCTTCACAGGCGATGTCGGCGACCGAGCCGGCGCGCCGACCACCGATCCGGGTGCGACCCCGCCCGATGACGGCAGCGCCACGCCGCCGCCGTCCGACGAGACGCCCGCCGAGTTGCTGGCCCGCGCCGAAGTCTTGCTCGACGAGGCCGACGCCGCGTTGAAGCTGGACCCACCCGACTTCGCGACGTTCGGCGAGAAGCAGAAAGAGGCTCGGGCGTTGATCGCCCAAGCCACCGAACAGCTCAACACCCTCGGCTAGACGTCGGGCCGAGGGCTGTGGTTCGTCAGTGTGACGAGCCGGGGCGCTGCATGACCCGGTCGGCCAGGCTGGCCAGATCTTGGCGGAACGCGATCTCGTAGCGAGCTTGCTCTGCGGCGAGACGAGTCTGAGCGGAACGCAGTTGATCCAACACCTCGCTGGAGAACTCGACCGGCGTCGGCTCGGCCGTTGGTTCGGCTGGTGCCGGCTCGCGTTGCTGCAGCGCAGCCAGGTTGTCGATCTCCTTGCCGAGCTCGCCGAGTTGGTTGGCGAGTTCGGTGGAGACGTTGGAGATGCGCTCGCTGAGCAACGCCGTCTGCTCGCGAGCCGTGCTGGCGTCGAATGCCGTGGAGCTGACCCGATCGTTGAGTTCGGACATGCGCCCGTTGAGGTTGTCGAGCGACGCGATCTTGGCGTTGACGACATCGATCTGCGCGACCTGGCGCTTGACCACATCCAGCTCGCCCATCCGGCGCAACACATCGTCCAGGAACTGGTCACGATCGGCCAACGCCGCGGTCGTGCTGATGTCCATGTTGTGCAGCCGATGTTCGAGTGCTTGGCGTGCCTGCTCGCTCCCGAACAGCCGCGACTGGAGTTCGGCGATCGCCTCCTGCATCGAGATGACCTCGGCAGGATCGACCTTCGGCTTCTTGGAGAAGAGTCCCATGACGTGTCACATGCTAGGGGTTGCGCGGTAGCCGAGGGGTCGATACCGTATCGCAGCGAAAACACGACGCGGGGTGGAGCAGCTCGGTAGCTCGTCGGGCTCATAACCCGAAGGTCGCAGGTTCAAATCCTGCCCCCGCCACCA
>JANNZY010000187.1:0-12792 GCA_031410915.1 Actinomycetes bacterium | reverse complement strand
GTCGCCGAGGAATGCCCACACCCTGCTCTGGCTGGTGTCGTCGAGGCGCCGATTGTGCAGGTACCGGTTGAACCGGGCGTGGTAGAGGGCGGTGAGCGGCCCCAGGCCCATGCTCACCGTGGGGAACTCCCAGAACTCGGGCATCAGGCGAGGGTGCGGGTAGCTGCTCAGGCCCTTGCCCTCGCGGCCGATCTCCTGACGGAAATGATCGAGGTCGTTCTCGGTGAGGCGACCTTCCAAGAACGCGCGGGCGTAGATGCCCGGTGCGGCGTGGCCCTGGAAGTACACGTGGTCGCCGGCATTGCCGTCGTCCTTGCCGCGGAAGAAGTGGTTGAAGCCGGTCTCGTACAGCGAGGCGCTGCTCGCAAACGTGGAGAGGTGACCGCCGATGCCCTCGGCGTGCTTGTTCGCCTTGACGACCATCATCGCCGCGTTCCAGCGGATGAACGCGCGGACGCGCTGCTCGAGGTAGCTGTCGCCGGGGAACCACGGCTCGGCCTCACGCGGGATGGTGTTGACGTAGGGCGTGCTGACGGTGGCCGGGAACGGCACCTGCACCTCACGCGCCCGCTCCAGCAGCCGGCTGAGGAGGTAGTGCGCGCGGGTCTTGCCGTGCACGTCGACGACAGCATCAAGGCTGTCCAGCCACTCTTGCGTCTCGCCCGGATCCGTGTCGGGGAGCTGGTTGACGAAACCGTCGAAGATCATGGGCACCAGTCTGGCAGGGTTACCGGGGAGTAGTGCTCGAAGCTTGGTGCGCCTGCCAAACTCGCACCCGTGCTCATCACACCGGTCGAGGTCTACACCGACGGCGCCTGTCGGAAGAACCCCGGACCGGGCGGTTGGGCGTGGGCCGTATCGCCCGAGGGCGAGCCCGCCGGCTCCGGTGGCGAGGCGACGTCGACGAACCAACGGATGGAGATCCGCGCCGTTCTGGAGGCGCTTCGCGCGTTGCCGCAACGGCCGATCACGGTGGTGTCCGACTCGACGTATGTCGTCAACTGCTGGCGCGACAAGTGGTGGGCGAAGTGGCAGCGGAACGGGTGGAAGAACTCGCAGAAGCAGCCCGTCGCGAACCGTGATCTGTGGGAGCCGCTCGTCGAGTTGTGGCAGTCATCCGATGTCACGATGCGGTGGGTCAAGGGCCACAGCGGCAACCGGATGAACGACCTCGTCGATGTCCTCGCGGTCAAGGCCAGCTACGGCCCCTTCGACCCCGACCCGCCGCCACCCGTCGACGACCCCCCGACCTCCCTCTTCTGACCGCCCATCCAAGTTTCAGGCAGCGCCGGCACCCCCACAGGGGGTGCGACCACTTGCCGAAACTATGGGTGGGTGGTCTGGGTGGCCTGGGTGGCGTCGAATCGTCGGGTCGCCACGGTCTTGTTTAGGTTTGCCGTATGGATCTCAACGGAGTGAGTGCAATCGTGACGGGCGGGGCGTCGGGCATCGGGGCGGCGACGGCGCGCCTGCTGGCCTCCAAGGGCGCGAAGGTGGTCGTCGCCGATCTGCAGGAGGACAAGGGCACGGCATTGGCCGACGAGATCGGCGGCGCGTTCTGCAAGGTCGACGTCACCAAGACCGACGACATCGTCAACGCGGTGGAGATGGCCAAGAGCATGGGCCCGGTGCGAGTGCTGGTGAACTCCGCCGGCATCGGCTGGGCGCAGCGCACCGTCGGCAAGGACGGCTCGTACGAGTCCGCCGCCAACCTCGACGCGTTCAAGAAGGTCATCGCGATCAACCTCATCGGCACCTTCGACGCGATTCGCATCGCGGCGACGGCGATGAGCACCACCGAGCCCCTGGAGTACGGCGAGCGCGGCGCCATCGTCAACATCGCATCTGTCGCCGCGTTCGACGGCCAGATCGGCCAGGCGAGCTATTCGGCGTCGAAGGGTGGCGTCGTCGGCATGACACTGCCGATCGCTCGCGACCTCGCCGCGATCGGTGTGCGCGTGAACACCGTCGCCCCCGGTCTGATCGACACGCCGATCTACGGCGAGGGTGAGAACAGCGCGCAGTTCAAGGCCAACCTGGAGAAGGGCGTGCTCTTCCCACACCGCCTCGGCGATGGCACCGAGCTCGCGAGCATGGTGGTCGAGTGCATCACGAACAGTTACATGAACGCCGAGACGATTCGCGTCGATGGCGGCATTCGCATGCAGCCGAAGTGACCCACCCATCGCTCACAATCTCTGCCCAGCCGCTCCGAACGAGGTCGGCGAGACGATCGACTACGTGGTGTAGTCGGCGTTGATGCGGATGTAGCCGTCGGTGAGGTCGCAACCCCAGACGGTCGACTCGCCGTGGCCGATGCCGAGGCTGACGTGGATCAGGATCTCGTCGCTGTGAAGGTACTCGGTGAGCTCGGACAGGCCGGTGTCGTCGACCTGGTTGGGGTAGCACTCCTGCGTGCCGAAGCGGATGACGACGGCGTGCTCGTCGATGTCGGTCTCGTCGCTGCACTTGCCGACGGCCATCGCGACCCGGCCCCAGTTGGGGTCGGCACCGTGCACTGCGGTCTTGACGAGTGGTGAGTTGACGATGGACTTGGCGACCCGCTTGGCCTGGGCATCGTCGCGGGCACCGTCGACCGTGACGGTGATCAGCTTCTCGGCACCCTCGCCGTCTCGGGCCACCTGCTTGGTCAACGACAGCGCGACCTCGAAGAGCGCGGCCACGAACGCGTCCGTCTCGACCGGACCGGCCGCACCGCTGGCGAGCACGATCGCGGTGTCGCTGGTGGAGGTATCGGTGTCGATGGACACGCAGTTGAAGGTGCGGTCGATCACGGTGCGGAACGCGATAGCCAGCGCGCCGGAGTCCACGTCGGCATCGGTGAACAGCATCGTGATCAACGTCGCCATGTCGGGTTCGATCATGCCGACACCCTTGGCCACGCCGACCACGACGGCGTCGCTGCCGGCGATCGGCGCGGCGGCGATCTTGGCGACGGTGTCGGTGGTCATGATGGCGGTCGCGACGTCGAACGCCGATGTGCCGGTGAACGGCGCGACGAGCGAGGCCAGCCCGGCGCGCACACGATCCATCGGGTACTGGCGGCCGATCACCCCGGTCGACGCGATCAGGATCTCGTCAGCGTCGCAGTGGAGAGCGGCGGCGACCCCGGCCACGACTTCGCGCGCGTTGGACAGGCCCTCGTCACCCGTGGCCACGTTCGCGTTCTTGGAGATGACGACCACGGCTTGCGCCGTGCCGGACTCGATGTGCTCGCGGCTGACCACCACACTCGGGCCCGCGAAGCGGCTTTGGGTGAACATGCCGGCTGCGGCCACGACACCATCGGCAGCGACGACGGTGAAGTCGCGGGTGTCGTCCTTGATGCCGATGTTGGCGACGTGACAGGTGAAGCCGCGGGGGAGCGAGATCGCTGACGATGCATCGGACATAGTGCGCCCAGGCTAGAGCCCGGTCGCGGCTCAGGGCACGGTGATGGTACGGCCGAGGCCCGTGCCGACGGCGGCGAAGATGTCGCCGAGCGCGTCGATCTGCTGAGTCGTCAACCGGTCGATGAGGTGTTTGCGCACGCTCGCGACGTGGTCCTCGACGGCCGCTTCCATCGCGTGCAGGCCGGCGTCGGTGATGGTGGCCAACATGACGCGACGGTCCGCACTGGATGGCACGCGTTGTACGTACCCGAGCCGAACGAGCCCGTCGAGGCGGCGGGTCAGCCCGCTCGGAGAGAGGCCGAGGCGGCTGGAGAGGTCGCACATCCGCAACTGGTGCTCGTCGGCCTCGGACAGCACGACGAGGACCTCATAGTCGCCGAGGGACAGCCCGTGTTGGCTCAGATCTGCTTCGAGCGCGGACATGAGATGGCCGTTCACCTCGGCGAAGGCACGCCAGCCGCGCATTTCTCGGGGAGTCAGCCACCTGGTCATGAGGCCAGAGTAGCGGTTGCGGCCAACAAAAGTTGCGAATGCAGATAGTTGCGACTACAATAATTTGTACAGCAAGTAAGCCCGCCCGGAAAGCGAGCAAGCGAGCAAGTCCCGAAACCCACAACACTCCCGAGGAGTACGCAATGTCCACCACCACCGCTTCGTCCATCGCCACCGGCACGTGGAACGTCGATCCCACCCACTCCACCGTCGGCTTCGTCGCCCGTCACCTGATGGTGACCAAGGTGCGCGGACGCTTCGGCGCCTTCACCGGCACGATCACCATCGCCGACGATCCCACCCAGTCCAGCGTCGAGGCCTCGGTCGAGATGTCGTCGGTGTCCACCGGTGACGACAACCGCGACGGCCACCTGCGCGGCGGCGACTTCTTCGACGTCGAGACCTTCCCGACCATGTCGTTCCGCAGCACGTCGGTCACCCCCAAGGGCGGCGACTACGCGCTCAACGGCGAGCTGACGATCAAGGGCGTCACCAAGCCGGTGAGCTTCGACCTCGAGTTCGACGGCGTCAACACCGACCCGTGGGGCAACACCAAGGCCGGCTTCACAGCGACGGCCGAGATCAACCGCCGCGAGTGGGGCCTGGAGTGGAACGTTGCTCTCGACGCCGGCGGCATGCTCGTCAGCGAGAAGATCAAGATCGAGCTGGACATCCAGGCCGCGAAGGCCTGATCACCATTCGGTCGGGGCGGCGTTCAGCATGCTGAGCGCCGCCTCACCGCAGCGCCGGCCGCTGTACAACGCGCCCTGGATGGACGCGGTGTCGCGGTGGTCGCCACACACGAACAAACCGTCGCCGAGCGCGACGCGTTGCTTCGGATGGAACGGCGGCGACTGGTCCGGTTGGCCGTGAGCGATCCGGTAGGTCGCGAGGTGTTCCCACCTGTCGACCTGTGTCCCCCACCAGCCCGACAGCTGCTCGCGAGCCATCGATTCGAGATCACCATCGATCACGCCCGGCAGGGCCGCCACGATCAGGTGGCGGCCCTGCGGCGCGTACGTGGGAGCGATGTTGCTCATCACCGCGACGTTGAGCACCGGCCCACTCGCAGCCGGACCCGAGCCGTCGAGCACGACGAGCTTCTGATCCGTCGGCGCGCGATCGGCAGAGAAGTAGACGCAGCCGACCGACCGTGATCCGGGGTCGGGCAGATCGAGCAGCCGCGCCGCGACGGGGCCGTCCGTGGCGACGATGACCGAGCGAGCACTCACCTCGTCACCGGCGACAAGGCGTACCGAGCGCCGGGTCACCGAGGCGACTGCGGTCTCCAGTCGGACGGTGCCGGCCGGCAGACGCGATGTCATCTGCTGTGGGATTGCCCCCATGCCCGCTGCGGGAACTGCGGAATCGCCCATCGACAACATGCGGAAGATGACGTCGAACATCCGCCGAGACGCTGTCAACTCGGGGTCGAGTTGGATGCCACCGACCAGTGGTCGGAAGAAGCGGTCGATCATCCGCGTCGAGAAACCGGTCGCATGAAGCGCGTCCAAGGTCGAGACATCGCGACTTGACAGCAGGCGGCTGCCGTCGCCGCGCCGCACCCGGCTGCGTAGACCGGCGATGCGGACCTTGTCGAGCATCGTTCCGATGGGTGCGCGCAACGTGTCCAGCGTGGTCGAGGGGCGGCGGAACGGATCGCCGACGATGTGGCCGCGATCGCCGATCCACACCAGCGCGCCGGGATCGAAGGCGCACAGTTCCAGCGCGTCCACGTCGAGCTGGCGGGCGAGCTCTGGGTAGGCGGTCAGCAGGACTTGGAAGCCTCGGTCGAGCAGGAACCCGTCGACGTGATCCGTGCGCACCCGCCCCCCGACACCATCGGACGCCTCGAGCACGATGACCTCGCGACCCGCGTCACACAGCACTCGCGCCGCGGCGAGACCGGCCAGGCCGGCACCGACCACGATTGCGTCGGCGTCGGGTCTCGGTGCGCTCATGCCGCAGGACGGCGCAAGATGCTGCGCAGTGCAGCCTCCAGAGACGGGTGACGGAATGCGTAGCCATCCGCGAGCAGCTGGGCCGGCAGCACTCGCTGACCGGTCAGCAACACGTTGTCGACGAGCTCGCCACCGAAGAGCAGCTTCGGTCCGAACGACGGCGTGGGCAGGAACGTCGGGCGGTGCAGGACCATGCCGAGCGTGTCGGCGAATTCGCGCTGGCGGACGGGCTTCGGTGCTGTCAGGTTGACCGCGCCCGAGACTTCGCCCGTCAGCAGATGCACGATTGCCCCGACTTCGTCGTCGAGCGAGATCCAACTCTGCCACTGCTTGCCCGAGCCCATCGGGCCGCCGAGGCCGAGCTTGAACAGCGGCAGTTGCTTCTTCAACGCGCCGCCGTCCGCGGCGAGCACGATGCCCGTGCGCAGGTGCGCGACACGAATGCCGGCGTCCGAGGCAGCTGAGGTCGCGGCCTCCCAGTCACGGCAGAGGTCGGCGAGGAAGCCGTTGCCCTGCGGCGCGGACTCGTCCAGTTCCTCGTCGCCGCGGGCGCCATAGAAGCCAATTGCCGAGCCCGACAGCAGCACGGCGGGACGTTGGTCGAGGCCGGCGAGCGTGCGCGCCAAGAGTTCGGTCGTGCGCGTGCGGCTCTCGACGAGCGTCTTTTTGTACTCGTCCGTCCAGCGATGGTCGGCGATGCCAGCGCCGGCCAGATGGATCGCTGCGTCGATGCCGCGCAGCGCCGCCGTCTCGATCGTGCCGGCGTCGGGATCCCACCGGGCCTCGCCCGGGCGCGGGGTGCGACGCACGAGGCGGGTGACCTGATGACCGTCAGCGCCGAGCTTCCTCACCAACGCCGTGCCGACCAATCCGCTCGAACCCGTGACCAGGATGTGCATGCGCGCCACCTTACGCAGCCTCCGTGCGAACCGCCTGTTCTGCCGCCATCGTGCCCTGATCCACGCGGCGTCGGGCCATAGACTCGTGCAACCACGCGAGCCTCGAGCGGGAGACGACCGATGACCAATCCTTTTGAGCAGGCACCCACCGGGCCGGTGTACTCCAACGCCGAGCAAGGCCCGACAACCGTGCCCTACCCCAACGCGCAGGGCACCACCGTCGTGCTGCAGAGCCCGCAGGTGCCGCCGCGCCGCAGTCGGGGCAAGATGATCGGTGCGCTCGTCGGCGTGGCCGCGATCCTCGGGGCCGGCACGTTCGCGCTGTCGCAACTGCAGAACAACAAGGCCAGTGGCGGCGCGGACAGTCCGGAGAAGTTGGCCGACGAACTGGTGACCGCGCTGGACAGCGAGGATGTGCTCGGCGCGATCGATCTCCTGGTGCCCGGCGAGCGCGACACGTTCCGCCAGCCGATGATCGACTTCGTCAGCGAGTTGCGCCGGTTGGAAGTGGCCGACAACACGGCGGATCTCGGCAAGATCGGCGGCCTCGACATCCAGATCGACGTCGGCGACGTGAGCGTGGATCGCACGAACGTCGATGACATCAGCAACGTGCATGTGACCGGTACATCCAGCGTCATCGTCAATGGTGACGAACTGCCGATCGGTGACCTCATCATCGATCAGGGATTCAACGGCGACCGCCCCAACTTGGACTCCGAGTCCGAGAACGACTTCAACCTCGGGTTCACGGCCGTGTCCAAGGATGGCCGTTGGTACGTGAGCTTGTTCTACACCGCGCTCGAGTCCGCCCGCGACGGGCGCGACATCCCCGACGAAGGGATCGAGCCGGTCGGTGCGTCGTCGCCCGAGGACGCGCTCGACAACTTGATCCAGGCTGGCGCGGATCTCGATGCCCTGGGCGCGCTGGCCACGCTCAACCCGAACGAGACCGAGGCCTTCCAGCGCTACGCGCCGCTGATCGCCGAGACGTCTGACCAGATGATGCAGGACCAAGACGTTCGTGTCGACGTGTCGAATGCGAAGTACACCGTGTCCGGTTCCGGCGACACGCGCCAGGTCGGCATCGCGTCGATCAACCTCGACATCAGCGGCGGTGGTCAGTCGGCATCGGTCGAGCTGGCCGATGGTTGTGTGCGAGTCGACACGCCTGACTCAAACCCGCTCAACCTGTGCGCGGCGAGCGACGATCTCGATCAGGACATCAGTGGCTACCTGGATGACGCCGGCTTCACTGACACGAAGCCGTTCGAGGACTTGATCAACGACACCCGCGACGCGTTCAAGGGCTTCTCCTACGACGGCGTCGTGGTCAAGAAGGTGGATGGCAAGTGGTTCGTCAGCCCGATCAGCACCGGGTTCGAGTTCGTGCTCTCCATGATACGAGCGCTGGACCGCGACGAGATCGACACGTTGGTCAACGACGTCTCGAACGTCATCGACTCGTTCTTCGGCCAGGCGTTCGGCTCCACCGACGCCGGTGCCGAGCCGCCGTCGAGTGACGAGACCGATCTCTCGAGCTGGTTCGACTGCCTCAGCGAGTCCGGCTCGACGGCGCAGCAGCAGTGCATTGCCGACGGGGTCGCGTCCGGTGAGTACAGCAATCAGGACATCCCCGCGCCGTTGCTCTATCCCGACTGTGGTCTGTTCGACTACTACGCCGGCTACGACATCTACAGCGATTCCGTGGAGGACTTCTTCGCGACCATCGAGCCGGGCGGGCAGTGCATCATCGACGCCGCCGCGGCCGACGACCTCGACCTGACGTCGCTCACACCCGAGTTCGTCAAGCCGGAGTGCTTCACCGAGGTTTCCCCGTACGACTACGGCAACGAGAAGTACGGCGAGGCCACCGATTGCGTCTACAACGACTGACCCCGGGAGGGAATCAGTCGACGATGATCGGCACCGAGGTGACGACGGTGTTCGGTCGGTACAACAGCTTGGCCTTCAGGGCGAGGGCCGATTGGTTGTGCAGCCACTGACTGGCGACGCTCGTCACGAACTCGGGGATGATCACGGTGATCATCTCGTCCGGTGACTGCTGGTCGAGCTCGTTGATGTAACCGATGACAGGACCGGTGAGGTCGCGGTACGGCGAGCTGATCGTGTGCAGCTCGACCGGGACCGCGAATGCATCCCACTGGTCGCGGAGGCGGTGCTCCTCTTCGGGATCGGACACGACCGACACGGCGATGAGCCGGTCAGGAGCGAGGCTACGGGCGTAGGCAACGGCGTGCATCACGCCCTTGTTGACCGAGCCGACCAACACGACGACGAGGTGCTGATGGCGCTGGACGCGGTAGCCGGGTTCGATCTGGATCGCGGCTTGCACCTTGCGGTAGTGGCGGCTGATCGCCTTGAACGTCGCCATCAGGATGAGGATCACGATGACGCTGACGTAGGCCCCGTCGGTGAACTTGGTGGTCACCACGATCAGGGCCACGAGCGCGGTCGTGAGCGCGCCGACGACGTTGATCGAAAGGCTCAGCTTCCACTTCGGTTCTTTGAGCTTGACGTGATGCACGCACATGCCCGTCTGGCTGAGCGTGAACCCGGTGAAGACCCCGACCGCGTAGAGCGGGATGAGTGCGTCGATCTTGCCCCCGAATGCGATCACGAGCACGATGGCCATCAGGGCCAGGAAGATGATGCCGTTGGAAAACACCAGCCGCGCGCCGCGGTTGGAGAACTGCCGGGGCAGGTAGCCGTCCTTGGCGATGATCGACGACAACCGCGGGTAGTCGGCATAGGCCGTGTTGGCCGCCAGGATCAGGATCGCGAACGTCGCGAACTGGGTGACGAAGAAGAAGATGTTGCGCCCGCCGTAGATGTGCTCGGCGAGTTGGGCGAGCACGGTCTGGCCGGCGTCGGCCGTGGGCTTGAGATGTTGGGAGATGATCGACAACCCGAAGAAGCAGGTGCCGAGGATGACCGCCATCCAGATCAGCGTCGAGGAGGCGTTCTTCGACTCCGGCTTCTTGAAGGCCGGCACGCCGTTGGAGACCGCTTCGACGCCAGTCAGCGCGACGGCACCGGAGGCGAACGCCTTCAGGAAGATGAAGATCGTGATCGCGCCCTGGCCTTCGAGCAGCTTGGCTGCTTCCTCACTGTGCTGAATCGGACCCAGGTGCTGCACGAAGACGCGGTAGAGACCCACGACGATCAGCGTGAGCAGCGACAGGACATAGATGTAGGTCGGTGGCGCGAACACCGCCCCCGATTCCTTCAGGCCGCGCAGGTTGGCCACCGTCATCACGACGATGAAGCCGATGCACAGCGCAACGCGGTGGGTCTGAAGGCTCGGGAAGGCAGAGATGATTGCGGCCACGCCGCCAGCCACGGATACGGCGACGGTGAGGATGTAGTCGGTCAGCAGCGAGCTGCCGGCCACCAGCGACGGGATCTCGCCGAGGTTCTCGCGGCTGACGACGTAGGAACCGCCGCCACTCGGGTAGGCGAAGATGGTCTGGCGGTAGCTGGCGACGACGATTGCGAGCAGCGCGAGCACGACGATCGAGATCGGGACGAGCTTGCTGTACGACGCCAGGCCCGCTCCGGCGACGACGAGGAAGACGCGCAGGATCTCCTCGGTCGCGTACGCGGTCGACGAGATCGCATCGCTGGCGAACACCGGCAACGCAATCTTCTTCGACAAGCGTTGGTGTTGTTCATCGGCGGACGCGAGCGGCCTGCCGATGAATACCCTTTTCAGCGAACTGGCCATAACGATCTGTGAGCCTCGCCCTCGTCGTGGCGGAATTCCACCATCTTCACGACATCTTCACAGCTGCCCTTGACGGGGGGTGAAACCTGGTCCGTACGCTGCGCCGCATGGCGTGTGAAGAACGCGTGGAGGTTGATTGCGTGGAGGTCGGTTGATGCATGTCGTGATCGTTGGTTGCGGGCGGGTCGGGTCCGCGCTCGCCGCCGACCTCGTGGACAAGGGCCACACGGTCGCCGTCATCGATCGTCGTCCGGAGGCCTTCAGCCGGCTCGGCACGGACTTCACCGGGCAGACGTTCCTCGGCATCGGCTTCGACCGCAACCTGCTCGTCGAAGCCGGCATCGAACGCGCCGAAGCGTTGGCGGCCGTCACGAACGGCGACAACTCGAACATCCTCATCGCCCGTGTCGCTCGCGAGACGTTCGGCATCGAGCGAGTCGTCGCTCGCATCTACGACCCTGCCCGGGCGGCGATCTATCAACGCCTCGGCATCTCGACGGTGGCGACGGTTTCGTGGACCACCGAGCGGGTGTTGCGCCGCATCAATCCCGACCACGCGGCCGTCGAATGGGTGGACCCGACGGCGAAGGTGTCGCTCGTCGAGCGGCTGATCGACAAGGGGCTCGCCGGCCAGAAGTACACCGACATCGAAGACACCGAGAAGGCGCGGCTCGTCGCCGTCACGCGCCTCGGGACCACGTCGTTGGCCAAGGCCGGTCTCGTCGCCCAGGAAGGCGACATCGCCTACCTGGCACTGGCGTCCGACGCAGTGGGGGCACACTGATGCGCGCCGTCATCGTCGGTGGGGGCAGTGTCGGGCGCTTCATCGCCGCGCAACTCGCAACGTCGGGCCATGTCGTCTCCGTTCTGGACAGCGACGGCGGGGTCGTCGGGCGTTACTCCGAGCACGCCGAATCGGGCGTCACGTGGACGAAGGGTGACGGGTGCGATGTCGCTACGCTCGCCAAGGTCGGGGTCGGTGATTGTGACGTTGTCGCGGCGGTCACCGGCGACGACGAGGACAACCTCGTCGTGTCCCTGCTGGCCAAGCAGGAGTTCGCCGTTCCCCGCGTCGTGGCCCGAGTCAACAACCCGAACAACGAGTGGATGTTCAACGAGATGTGGGGCGTCGACGTCTCCGTGTCCACGCCGCATCTCATCACCGGGCTCGTGCAGGAGGCAGTCGACGTCGGCTCTTTCGTGCGCCTGCTCTCGTTCGAGGGTGGTAAGGCCAAGCTGGCCGAGGTCACTCTGGCCGAGGGCTCGCCAGCGGCGGACCGCGAGATCGTCGAGCTCGGCTTCCCGCGTGAGGCAACGGTCGTGGCCGTGCTCCGCCGCGACAAGGTCGTCGTTCCCCGTGGCGACACGGTGCTGCGCGTCGGTGACGAGGTGATTGTGCTGATTGCTGGCGACAGCGAAGCCGACGTCCGCAAGATCCTCATCGGCGACGCCTGATTCAGCCTTGAGTGCGCTCCAGGCAGCGTGGATTGGTCAGTGTGCGGCGATCAGGGTGTAGGCCGGATTGAGTATGACCCTGCGGCCCGACTCGTCGCGGGGGACGCCCTCGATGATCACCATCCGGCCGTGCTCGAGGCCAGCGATCGCACGGCGGCCGGTGAAGATGGCCACCGCCGTGCCGGTGCCGTCGGACAGCACGATCTCCAGCGCGGGGACGCCGCTGCGAGGCGCGACGCGCATGCGGATCACCTCGCCGCCGACCCGAGTCTGACGGCGGCTCGGCATCGCGTCGATCGCCGTCGTGCCCAGTTCGCTGCAGCGGTGCTGCAGCCGTTCCTGGTCCAGCTCGTTGGGATCGGCCTTCAACCGGCGGGCGAGGTCGCGGAGTCCCATCGGTCCATTCTGCCTCAATCCACGTCGTTGCGTCACGGAGCCGCTCATATCCTCGGTGCACGTGAAGACCCGCACGCTCCTGCTGCTCGCCGTCATGTGCGCGTTCGTCATCCTGGTCGCAGGCAGCATCAAGATCTTCCTGATCGCCGACGAGAAGCCGGCCGGGCATCTGCGGGTCGGCCAGAGCGGTGTTGCCGGCGAGATGCGCGTGACGGTGCTGTCTGCCACCGAACGTGACGGGCAATTGGTGATCGGTGTTCGCATCGGCGGGATCGACGACGATGACGGCGCGTCGTCGTTCAAGTTCGGCAATGGCGGCAAGGACTTCCTCGTGCTCGCCGACTCCGGCACGACGTGCGCGGCCACCACCATTGCCGAGTCGGAATGCCAGCTCGCATTCGACACCGCGGACGCCAGCGGGGTGCTGC
>JANNZY010000186.1:0-6804 GCA_031410915.1 Actinomycetes bacterium | reverse complement strand
GGGAGCACCCCGCGGAACATCAAGCACCCTCGGCACCACCAGCCGCGCCTACATCGGACAACACCAAGACCCCACCGGCCTCAACTACCTCAACGCCCGCTACTACAACCCCACCACCGGCACCTTCCTCAGCGTCGACCCGCTCAACGACCAAACACGAGACCCGTACCTCTACGCAGGTGGCAACCCGACGTCGCGGTCCGATCCGACCGGACTGGCTGCGTGTGAGGATGACAACAACTGTGGAGACACGGGGTACGGCGCTAGTCCGTGCGCCCATGATCACGGTCTGTACGAGTGTTCGAAGAATGCTGATCAGACGTTCAACGTCGGATGGAACGCGAAGGGTCGTCAATCGATCAAGGATTCTGTCGGTGCCACGGCGACCGCTGCTGATTTAGGTGTGGCTGGGATCACGCGCTTGGGTGATCTGCAGGGTAGGTGGAAGACGTGGGCCTACCGGGCTTGGCTCGATTTCATGTACACGACCATGCCGGGATTCGATGAGACGACGGCTTTGCAGGACGGCTATGACAGTGATCAGTTCATGGTTCAATGGCTTCCATTGGCCAACCTGATCGGGAGGGCTGATCCACGAGAGCTGGATGTCGGTTCAGCGCTGACCGCCTTGGGTCAGTTGAAGTCCTCGGCCCCGCTAGCAGGCTCCGGATCTGCCAGACCGTACGATCGATGGTGCGGTTGCGGGACGATGTCTCCGGCGGACACGACGATGGTTAACGATGCGCTGGCGTTCTTCTCGTCGCCGAACACGGTCGATGAGGTTGTTCCATACGCGCTCACCACGGCAGCAACATCGTTCTTGCCGATGAGCGCGACGATCATGGGTTTGGGGATCGGTCTCATGATCGATGGATTCCTGCTCGGTTCCTCGGTGCCGATCGATCCGAATGTTGCTGCGTATCCGCAGAACTATTGGATGGAACTCAGCGGACTCCCTGCGACGCCGGGGTGACGTATTGAGTTTCGAAGACGACATCAGAGAGCTCGTGCGTACGGGTGGCGAAGGGCTGCGCTCGGTGCGGATGCGCCTGCGCTACGCGCGGGGTTGGGGTCTTGAGAATTCATTGGCCGAGATGGCGATGGCCCGGAAGTCGGACTCGACGGTGAAGGTCTCGCTCTATCCAGAGTCTGCACAGAGCGGCACACGTCCAGTTGTCGAGTTTGTTGTGGATCCGCTGATCGAGATTGAGGTCATTCCGCAGCGCTCAGTGTGCACGGTCGTCGGGTGGCCGTTTCCGGGCAGAGCTGTTCTCGTCACGGTCGGCGGTGTGACGCTGATGTCGTTGACGCCCTGTCGTCCGCCGTTACGGGGGAAACGTTTCGGCAAAGACGAGGCCTGATTGGCGCCGGTTTGTCAGCTGGCGAGTTGTCGGGCTTGGTGGCGCAGGAGTGTGGCTTCGATGAGGGTGCGGAGTGTGTGTTGTTCGTCGGGGTCGAGTTGGTTGATGGCTTCGAGGTGGTGGCAGAGGTCTGTGGGGAGAGCTTCGTCATCGTTGGCGAGGGAGTCGATGGTTGTCAGGGTGGTGGCGATGCGGCGCAGGACGTCGAGGGTGGGTTGGCGGCTCCGCGCGTAGGTGTTGGGACGGGTGATCCGCGTTCGGTGCCAGGGGTTCGATCAAGGTTGCGGTTTCTCTAGGACTGCAGCTGGAAGGAACCCCTGGCGTGTCGGACGGTATCGCGATGGTGAAGATGTTGTTGGGCTTGCCCGGCATGGACGTGCTCGAGGTGATCGAGGTGGACAACGAGTTGGTGATCAGGGTCGAAACGAGTGAGACGGTCGGCTGGTGTCCCGGGTGCGGGGCGCGTGCTCAGTCGCAGGACCGCACGACGCGTTCGGTTCGTGATCTGTCGTGTTTCGGTCGGGCGGTCCGGTTGGAGGTGCTGCGTCGCCGGTGGCGGTGCCGGGAGGTGTTGTGCGAGATGAAGACGTGGACCGAAGACGTCGAACAGTTGGACGCGACGGCGGTGTTGACCCGTCGTGCCGGCGCCGAGGCGTGCCGCCAGGTCGGCCAGCAGGCTCGCCCCGTCGCAGCTGTGGCACGCGAGTTCGAGGTGTATTGGTGGACGGTGATGAACGCGGTGATCGAGCACGGCACCCCGCTCGTCGACTCGCCGGACCGGGTCGGCACTGTGAGGAAGTTGGGTGTCGACGAGACCAGCTTTCAGGCCGCCCGGCCGGGTCTGGCAACCCAGTATGTGACCGGGCTTGTCGACTTGGAGCGGCGGGCGATGATCGACATGACCGCCGGCAACACCGCCGCTGACCTGCGCCGCTGGTGCGCGAACTCGGACCCAGCATGGCTCGCCAAGATCGAACTGGTGGCGACGGATCTGGCCGAGTCGTACCGCGCCGGGTTGTCGCCGCACCTAGATCACTGCGTGCGTGTCGCCGATCCGTTCCACGTCGTGCGTGTCGCCAACCGGTGCATGGACACTGTCCGGCGTCGGGTCCAGAACGAACAGCTCGGCCACCGCGGACGCAAACGCGACCCGTTGTTCAAGATCCGCAAGATCCTCCTCGCCGGCTCCGAACGTGTCACCCCCGGCGGTGGAGATCGGGATGCTGCTCGGCCTGCGCGCCGGCCACCCAAACGACGAGCTGCTCGGTGCCTGGCTCGCGAAGGAATCCGTGAGGGATGTGTATGTGACCGACGACGGGGCCGACGCCGCGGTCTTGTTGGACAAGACCATCGCCGGCTGCACGACCGACGCCGTGGCCGAGATCCGCTCCCTCGGGCCGATATCGCGGTCGCCAACCGTGTCGCTCACGACGTCCTCGGCCGGTCGCTGGACGAGTTGCCGCCGCAGACCCGCCGTCTGCTCGACCTGTTGCATGATCACGTCACAGTCGAGGCCGGCGACGGGGATCGTTCGCAGGTCCGGTTCACCCGGCGGCAGGTGCGCGAGCGGTGTGGGTGGGGTGACACCCAGTTGAAGGTTCATCTGGCCCGCCTCGTCGATTTGGAGTTGGTGACGGCGCATCGTGGTGACAACGGGGTCCACCTCTACGAACTGAGCTGGGACCGCCAAGGAGTCGACGGGTCGAGGTTCGTGATGGGACTCACCGACCCAGCCACCCTCGTCGACAAGAACGATCGGTCGGGGTCTGATCGGGGTCCGGTCGGCCCTCGGTCGGGGTCCGGTCGCAACGGTGAGGTCAGGTCGTTGTTGCAGCTCACGGGTCGTGAATCGTCCTTCGGTTTCGATGAGTTCGAAAGCCACTGTTCAGAACAAGTTGACGCGCGTGATGTCGTTGTTGTCGCGGCCGGTGGTGGGTGATGGCCCGCCGTGGTGAACGCTCCACCGCACCGGTCCCCGGCGACCCGGATGATCGTGATGGTTGGCCACATCTGATCGGCGAGCACCTGGTCTGGATGGAGTTGCGTGGCTTGTCCCCGGCGACGGTCTACGGGCGACGCAAGACTCTTGCCGCGAGCGACCATCGCGCGCAACAGGTCTCGGCCGTTCGTCGCAACTCTCCACGGCGGCCTCCGTGTCCGATGAAAGTGCCGTGAACTCCTGGCTGCAGATGTGCTTGCACTCATTTCGTGAGTGCAGTACTCCTGGAGCGAGCGCCGCGACGTTCTACCCCCTTCTCGCAGGCGACCAAGTCGCCGACGCCAGCTTCCTGACAGCCATATCACTACTGCAGCTATTCGCGCTCAGCACGTCCGCTCACTTTGATCCAGGATCCAATTCGGTAGTTTCCTCGATCAAAGGCCTCGACTTTCTACCGACCTTCCGAATTGAACGCGGGACATGGCGAGTAGAAGCGTGGGCGGGCAGCAGCGGTCTCGACTGGGCTGGTGGGTGCGGGCTGACGTGTGCTGTCGCCACCGGTGTGAGCGGTTTGATGGCGGGTGGTGTGGCGGGAGGAATCTGTACCTTTACCGTCGGAATAGGCTGTGGTATAGCGATTACCGCTGCGGTAGGCACGACTAGCCTCGTGTTCGAGTCGACCAGCAATCCGGGAGCTGACGGGGGCGATCTTGCCTGCTCATTCTTCTTCGGTCCGAGTAATGGTGTAGCGAACGTAGTTTCGACCGCGGCGTCGGGAGGTTTGACGGCGGCGACGCAAGGCGGGAAAGCGGCGATCAAGAGCGTGGTCCAGAACGTCGCGTTCGGTGAAGTTGGTGGGGCGCTATGCGACTAGAGATCGCACTCGCGGCGTTGGTGTTTGGCTGGGGCGTCTGGGACTACTATCACTCCGAACATCCCAGCTCGACTGCTTTCGTGAAGGCATGGCTTGGCCTCGGGGTCATCATCATCCTGATCGTTCGATCGCTGACTTGATAGCCCGGGGACGGAGGCTAGCCACGATTGTTCGTGGGTGAGGTTGGATTGACTCGCGAAAGACCCTCCTACCTGGGAGAATGCGTGTTGCGACACATGCGTTCGTTCCGAGGATCGGAGGGCTTTCTGATGGGTGAGAATACCAGGCTGGTTCGGCCACGCACGGTGACGGGTGATGGTGAGGGGCTGGTCTTCATGCCGGGCTGGTCTGGTTGGGCGAGGTCGCTGACCGGTTCGGTCTGACTGCCGGGTTGTGCGCGGCGACGAGTAGTCGACCGCGCCGGCGCCATGATCCGGGGCGGACGTTGGCACAGATGATCGTCGCGTTGGCTGACGGCGCGACGTGCGTGTCGGATCTGGCGGTGCTGCGCGATCAGCCCGCCCTGTTCGGGCCTGTCGCGTCGCACCCGACGACGTGGCGCACGTTCAACCAGTTGGGCCCGGACGAGTTGCGCCGTCTCGCTGGCGCCCGCGCCCACGCACGCCAGGCGGCGTGGTCCGCCGGTGCGGGACCGGCCGGCGACGAGGCGGTCATCGACTTCGACGCGACGATCATCCGCACCCGCGCCGACAAGCAAGACGCCGCCCCGACCTACAAGCGGACCTACGGACATCACCCGTTGCTGGCGATGATCGCCGAGACCGGCGAAGTCCTCACCGGCAAGCTGCGTCCGGGCAACGCCGGCTCCAACACCGCCGCCGACCACGTCGTCGTGCTCGCCGCCGCCGTCGCGCAGCTCCCCGCCGACTGGCAGGTCGGCCACCACCGCGGCGACGACCCCGAACATGTCAGGAAACGGTTGCTGGCCCGCTCCGACGCCGCCGGGGCGTCGCACTGGTTCAGCGAGGAATGCCGCGATCGCAACATCGAGTACACGCTCGGCTACCACATCGACCACCGCGTCCGCGACGCCTTGCTCCTCGTCGCCGAACACGACTGGCAACCAGCCGTCGAGCCCGGCGGGAAACGCCGTGACGGCGCCGAGATCATCGAGCTGACCGACTTGGTCGACCTGACCGGATGGCCGACCGGGACCCGCCTGATCGTGCGCCGCGAGGACCCCCACCCCGGCGCACAGCTGTCACTGTTCGACACCGTCGAGGGCAAACGACACACCGCGTATCACCGACACCACCACCGCCACGATCGCCGAGCTCGAGCTGCGCCAACGCCAACGCCACCGCGCCGAAGCCGTCATCCGCGACACCAAAGCCTGCGGCATGAACAAGCTCCCCTTCGACGACATCGTCAACAACGACACCTGGATCCACCTCTGCTTCGCCGCCAACGACCTGCTCGCCTGGGGCCGCCGGATCAGCCTCGACGGACACCTCCAACGCGCCACCCCCAAGACAATCCGCTACCGGCTGCTCCACATCGCCGCCCGCACCAGCCCCAACCACGAACGCCTCCACCTCGACCAGACATGGCCCTGGACCACCACCCTCACCACCGCCATTGACCGGGTCCGCACCCACCTCCAACCACACACCGTGAACCCCGGACAAGGCATCCACCCCGGCCTATGAACAATCGTGGCTAGCCAAAGTGTCGCCCGCCAGCTTGATGGGACCACCCGCCGTCATCGTGATGGGACCATCTCCGGGGTGTCAGCGTCGGCGTGGTGATCTTCGCGGTGACGGTGGTGGTTGGTCAAGCGCGTGGTTGGTGGTGGGTCGTCCGCGTTGCCGGTAGGAGTCGCCATCGAGGACGAGTTCGTGGGCGGCGGACTGGAGTCGGTCGATCGCGGATTGGGCGAGGAGAACAGCCGCCACGCCTCACCGTGACCGTTGCCGCGGTGCGGGCGCACCGCCTCGACCACCACGCCAACAAACGCGTCGCCAAGCTGATCGCCGCCACCGTCGCGGATCAGGCCGGGCCGAGCTCTTCGGCGGCCGTCACGTAGCGGCGGACCGTCTTGCGGTCCACCAGCCACAACCGCTCGATCGAGCGCAACCCCTCCCCATCCAGCCACAACCGCAGCACTTCGATGACTTCGTACACGCGAACCTCCCGGAACGCCATGGCCACCTTCCCGAACCCCCTCAATAGGTACTTCGGTGGCTCAGTGAACCCTCAACGGCACCGGGGCGAGAGGAAGCCAGTCTCGTAGAGGCCGACGAGCGGGTTCCTCTGCACCATCTCGGCGATGCGCACATCATCGTCGGCCACCTCTTCGCTGTCCTTGACGATGGTCTCGATGTCGTCCGCATCGCCGGCGAAGGAGTGCTCGAAGATCAAGTCGGGTCTGGCCGATCCCCACCGGCAGCCTGCGCTCGACCGCCATGCCGCCGGGGAAAATGTCGAACGATACGCACGGGAAGAAGTAACCGTCAGACGCCGTCGCTGTCCTGTCGTCGCGCCGCGGCGCGGTGTGGATGTTCCAGCGCGGATCGCCTTTGCCCTCGACGCGGTACCCGAGCGCCTCCACCTCCTTGCTCATCGCCGGGTGCACCATCGGCAGGTGGTAGCCCTCGAGGAAGTTGTCG
>JANNZY010000185.1:0-11028 GCA_031410915.1 Actinomycetes bacterium | reverse complement strand
GACATGGAATCCACGATTGTGCCGCAGTTGCTCGCCGAGATCGATGGTGTCGAGGGATTGCGCAACGTGATCGTGATCGGCGCGACCAACCGCGAGGACCTCATCGATCCGGCCATCCTGCGGCCGGGTCGTCTCGACGTGAAGATCAAGATCGAGCGTCCCAACGATGTCGCCGCCCGCCAGATCTTCGCCCGGTACCTGACCGACGAGATCCCGATCGCGGCCGACGAGAAGGTCCCCGACATGATCGTGAAGACGGTCGAGGAGATGTATCGCAGCGACGAGGCCAACCAGTTCCTGGAGGTCACCTACCAGAACGGCGACAAGGAGATCCTGTACTACAAGGACTTCTCGTCCGGGGCGATGATCGAGAACATCGTCAGGCGAGCCAAGAAGCTGGCGATCAAGCGCGTCATCGCCGGAGGGGCGCGAGGCGTGTCGACCCAAGACATGCTGGACTCGATCAAGCAGGAGTACAAAGAGCACGAGGACCTGCCGAACACGACCAATCCCGACGACTGGGCCAAGATCAGCGGCAAGAAGGGCGAGCGCATCGTGTTCATCCGGACCCTCGTCAACCAAGGCAAAGCCGAAACCCCGGTCAGCGGCGGCCGCGCCATCGAACGAGTCGGCACCGGCCAATACCTGTAGTGCACGCAGATCTGTGCAGCTCCGGATAGGGTCCGGCCATGGCGATCGCCAAGGTGTGTGGGATCGAGACGGAGTACGGGATCCTCGTGCGCGGCGCGGACTCGAACCCTGTGGCTGCGTCCAGCGTGTTGATCAACGCCTACGTGAGTGGCGTGTTGCGCAAGGTCGGTTGGGACTACGAGGACGAGCACCCCGGTAACGACGCGCGTGGCTTCACATACGAAGACGTGTTCGCACCCGAGATCGAGACGCATCTCGTCAACGCCGTGCTCACCAACGGCGCCCGCTACTACGTCGACCACGCGCACCCAGAGATCTCCACGCCGGAGTGCCTGGACGCCCGCGAGATCGTGCGGTGGGACCGCGCCGCGGAAGAGGTCGTGCGGGCCAGCATGGACGCGGCCAAGCGGTTGCTCGGCGACGGCAGCGAGATCGTCACCTACAAGAACAACTCCGACGGCAAGGGCAACAGCTACGGCTGCCACGAGAACTACCTCGTCGACCGGGCCACGCCGTTCGGCCGCATCGTGGCCCAGATCACTCCGCATTTCGTGAGCCGGCAGGTGTTCTGCGGTGCGGGCAAGGTCGGGTCCGAGTTCGCGGGTACGTCGTCGAAGACGGTGCCGTACCAGATCAGCCAGCGCGCCGACTTCTTCGAGGAAGAGGTCGGGCTGGAGACCACGCTCAAGCGCCCGATCGTCAACACCCGTGACGAGCCGCACTGCGATGCGCAGAAGTATCGCCGCCTGCACGTCATCGTCGGCGACGCAAACATGGCCGAGGTCGCCACCTATCTCAAGGTCGGCACGACGGCGATCATGCTCGCAATGATCGAAGACGACGCTGTCGGTACCGATCTCACGCTTGCCAACCCGGTCGCAGCCATCCGCCAGATCAGCCACGACCCGACGTTGAAGCGAACGGTTCTGTTGCGCGAGGGCAAACGGGTGACCGCTTTGGAACTGCAGTGGGCGTTGCTCGAGCGAGCGCAGAAGTACGAGCGCAGCCACGGACTCGAAGCCGTCGGCGATCGCGTCGGCAGCGATGTTCTCGCCAAGTGGGAGACCGTGCTGACCGGCCTGGAGTCCGATCGCGCGTCCGTCGCGCCCTGGGTCGACTGGGTCGCCAAGCAGCGCCTCATCGATGCGTACGCCGAGCGCCACGGCATCGAACCCGGCGAGAATCGGCTGAAGGCGCTGGACCTGCAGTACCACGACCTGCGCGCCGACAAGTGCCTGGCCAAGCGGGTCGGGCTGGCCACGATGATCGACGAGGCCGACGTGCGATCGGCCATGACCGAACCGCCGACCACGACCCGCGCCTACTTCCGCGGCCGCTGTTTGCAGAAGTGGCCGAACGACATAGTCGCCGCGAACTGGGACTCGCTCGTGTTCGACATCGGCCGCGATCCACTGCGCCGGGTGCCGATGATGGAGCCGCTGCGGGGTACCGCCGACCATGTCGGCGCGTTGCTCGACGAGTGCGACACCGCAGCCGAACTGTTGACGAGATTGGGCTCGTAGGCTCACCAGCAGATGTCGGCACGACACAGACGACATGACGAGATAGGTTCCACTCATGGCCGAGCGCACACAGAAGCAAAAACCCGTTCCCGCTCGCACTGAAGAGACCGTCACCGACGCACCGGCGGCAGCCCCCCAGGGCGAGAAGTTGAAGGCCGAGCTGGACGACCTGCTCGACGAGATCGACGAGGTGCTGGAGACAAACGCCGAAGACTTCGTCAAGAGCTACGTCCAAAAGGGCGGAGAGTAACCAGATGGCAATGCCGTTCTTCGTGCCCGGCGACGACCCGGGTGCGAGCTTTCCCGAGTTGCTCCGGCGCGTCGGGCTGCAGGGTGCTGCACTGACCGCCGGGTCGGTCGACCTCGGTGTGCCGCACGCGACGACATGCATCGCGCTGCGTTACGCCGACGGCATGGTGATGGCCGGTGACCGTCGGGCCACGTCCGGCAACCTGATCAGCCACCGCACGATGGAAAAAGTCGTCCAGGCCGATCGCCACAGCGGCGTGGCCATTGCCGGCGCGGCGGGTCCGGCGATGGAGATGATCAAGCTGTTCCAGCTGCAACTCGAGCACTACGAGAAGGTCGAGGGCTCGTCACTCAGCCTGGAGGGCAAGGCCAACCAGCTGTCGATGATGGTTCGCGGCAACCTGCCGGCTGCGATGCAGGGAATGGTCGTGGTGCCCATCTTCGGCGGCTACGATCTGCGTCGCGGAGGCGGTCGGCTGTGGGCCTACGACGTGACCGGCGGTCGCTACGAAGAGCAGGAGTACGTGGCCACCGGGTCCGGCAGCCTGCATGCCAGCACCGTGATCAAGGTCGGGCATCGACCGCAACTCGCCAGAGACGAAGCGCTCGACCTCGCCTGCCGCGCCCTGTGGGAAGCGGCCGAGGCCGACTCCGCGACCGGCGGTCCTGATCCGCTGCGCGGCATCTACCCCGTGGTCGCCACCATCACCGTCGACGGCTGGGACCGCGTGCCCGACACCGATCTGGCCGGACGGTTCGAGGCCATCGCCCAGGCAGCAAGGGCGCAACAAGCATGAGCATGCCGTTCTACGTCGCGCCTGAACAGGTGATGAAGGATCGTGCCGACTATGCGCGCAAGGGCATCGCCCGCGGTCGGGCGATGGTGGCACTGCGCTACATCGACGGCATCGCACTCGTCGCCGAGAACGCGTCCAACACGCTGCGCAAGATCAGCGAGATCTACGACCGCATCGCGTTCGCCGGGGTCGGCAAGTACAACGAGTTCGACCAGCTCCGCGTCGCGGGGGTGCGCGCCGCCGACCTGAAGGGCTACCAGTACAGCCGCGACGACGTGGACGCACGCAGCCTGGCGAACAGCTACGCGCAGATGCTCGGCCAGATCTTCACCCATGAGATGAAGCCGATGGAGGTCGAGATCCTCGTCGCCGAGGTCGCCCATGACAGCGTCGGCGATCAGCTGTTCCACATCCTCTACGACGGCACGGTCATGGACGAGCGGCGCTTCAGCGTGCTCGGTGGCGACGCCGAGGCGATCACGACACGGCTCAACGAGGGGTGGCGCGAGGGCCTCACGTTCGAGGAAGCGGTTCGCGCCGGTGTGACCGCGTTGTCCGGACCGGAACGCACGCTCGTCGCCGACGACCTCGAGGTCGCGCTGCTGTCCCGGTTGCGTGGACGACGCTGCTTCCAACGGCTCTCCGACGCCGAAGTCACGATCTGCCTCACCCCGGAGTGACGATGCGGCTGCTGCCGTGCGGGCCGACGGCGGTGGTGATCGAGGTCGACTCCACCGACGACGCCGTGCGACTGGGCGCGTGGTTGCGTGAGCGCCGGCCGGACGGCCTCGTCGATCTCGTGCCGGCGGCGCGCACGGTGCTGGCCCAGTTCGAATCACCGGCCGCATTGGCCCGGCTCGAACGCGAGTTGCAGCACTACGAGCCGGGAACCACCACGGTGGCCACCGGCCGGCTGGTCGAGATCGAGACGGTGTACAACGGCGACGACCTCGACGAGGTCGCGCACGCGCTGGACGTCAGCGTGAGCGAGCTGATCGAGATCCACACCGGTCTCACGTTCATCGCTGCGTTCAGTGGGTTCGTCCCCGGGTTCGCCTACCTCACCGCCGACCATCCGCTGGTGCGCCTGCCGCGGCGTGCGTCACCGCGGCCGCGTGTGCCGCAGGGTTCGGTGGCGGTGGCCGGCGGCTTCGCCGGCGTCTACCCAACGGCGTCGCCCGGGGGTTGGAACCTGCTCGGTCACACCAATGCCGTGATGTGGGATTCGGGCCGTCCACGCCCAGCGTTGATCGAGCCCGGCGACCGTGTCCGATTCGTCGCGGTCCAGCCCGCGGCGCAGCAGGCGACGCCATGATCGAGATCCTCGCCACCGGGCCGCTCTGCACCGTGCAGGACCGTGGCCGGCGTGGTTGGGCCCACCTCGGCGTCGGACACAGTGGCGCCGCTGACCAACCGGCGTACGCGCTCGCCAACCGTCTCGTCGGCAACGCGATCGGAGCTCCGGCCCTGGAGTGCACGTTCGGCCAGCTGCGATTCCGCGTCGAGGACGCCTGCTTCGTTGCCACGGCGGGAGCGCCGTGTCCGATCGACGTCGATGCCGGCCCGCCGTTCGCCCATCAGCAACCTGTTGCACTGCCCGCCGGTGCGATCGTCACGTTGCGAGCGCCGACGAGCGGATTGCGCACCTACGTCGCGTTCCGCGGCGGAGTTGCCGTCGCGGCCGAGATGGGCTCGGGCAGCACCGACATCCTGTCCGGGCTCGGCCCCCCACCACTCGTCGTCGGACAGCGCCTGGCGCTCGGCGCTGATCCGGGCACCGCGGTGCCGACCGAGATCGCGCCACTGCTGGCACCCTCCACGGATCCGATCGCACTGTGGCCCGGCCCGCGTCGCCACTGGTTCAACGACGACACGGCGATGCTGCTGACGTCGACGGTGTATGAGGTGCAGCCCGACAGCAACCGCGTCGGTGTCAGACTTCGCGGGCCGGCACTGGCACGCGAATTCGCCGGGGAGTTGCCGTCGGAGGGACTCGTCGAGGGCGCGATCCAGGTGCCCGCCGACGGCCAGCTCGTGGTCTTTTTGGCCGATCACGGCACCACCGGCGGCTATCCGGTGATCGCCGTCGTCGACCCCGCCGACCTGCCCCGCATCGCCCAGGCCCGCCCCGGCGATCGACTGTCGTTCCGATGGCTACCGCACGTGGTGGGAAGGGTCTAGGTTGAGCGCGATGGAGCGTCGCATCTACGGACTCGAGAATGAATACGGGGTCACGTGCACGCTGCGCGGCCAGCGCCGGCTCAGCCCGGACGAAGTGGCCCGCTACCTGTTCCGCCGCGTGGTCAGCTGGGGCCGGAGCAGCAACGTCTTCTTGCAGAATGGGGCCCGCTTGTACCTCGACGTCGGCTCGCATCCCGAGTACGCCACGCCCGAGTGCGACTCGCTGTACGACCTCGTCGTGCACGACAAGGCCGGTGAGCGGATCCTGGAGAGCCTGGTTGAGTCCGCCGAACAGCGCCTCCGCGAGGAAGGTATCCGCGGCACCATCTACCTGTTCAAGAACAACACCGACTCTGCCGGTAACAGCTACGGCTGCCACGAGAACTACCTCACCAGCCGGCGCGACGATCTCGGCCACTACGCCGAGGTATTGATCCCGTTCCTCGTCAGTCGCCAGATCTACACGGGCGCGGGCAAGGTGTTGCAGACGGCGCGCGGCCCGGTGTACTCCATCGCGCAACGCGCCGAGCACATCTGGGAAGGCGTCTCGTCGGCCACCACCCGCAGCCGGCCGATCATCAACACGCGCGACGAACCCCACAGCGATGCCGAGCGCTACCGCCGCCTGCACGTCATCGTCGGCGACAGCAACATGTGCGAGTACACGACGTTCGTGAAAGTCGGTGCCGCCGCATGCATGTTGCGGATGGTGGAGGACCCCCAGGTCGTGCTCCGCGACATGACACTGGAGAACCCGATCCGGGCGATCCGCGAGATCAGCCACGACATGACGTGTCGGCGCAAGGTGAAGCTGGCCAACGGCCGCGAGGTGTCGGCGCTGGACATCCAACGCGAATATCTTGACCGAGCCCTGCGCTACGCCGACACCAAGGGCTTCCCGCCGATGGAGCAGAAGGCGTTGGAGATGTGGGAGCACTGCGTCTCGACGATCGAGAACGACCCACTCAAGTTGGACCGCGAGGTCGACTGGGTCATCAAGCACAAGTTGATCGAGGCGTATCGCGCCAAGCACGACCTGTCCCTCGGCCACGCCCAGGTGCAGTTGCTCGACCTGCAGTATCACGACGTCAGCCGCGAGCGGAGCCCGTTCTACAAGATGCAGGATCGCGGTCTCGTCGAGCGGATGTGCAACGACGAAGACATCGACACCGCAATTGACGTGCCGCCGCAGACCACCCGCGCCCGATTGCGCGGCGAGTTCATCAAGCGGGCCAAGGAGCGCAAGCGCGACTACACGGTGGACTGGGTTCACCTCAAGCTCAACGACCAGGCTCAGCGCACCGTGCTGTGCAAGGACCCATTCAAGAGCCGCGACGAGCGAGTCGAGAAGTTGATCGCCTCGCTGTGACGCGAGGTGCCGTCAGAGTCGTGCCTCGAGCGGGTACCGTTACGCCCGCATGACGACGGAGGACACCCGGGCCGACGGCAGCTTCGACAGCGAGCCCACCGACCGCCAGCCCGGCGATGGCATTCCCTCGCTTCCTCCGGCCATCTCGCAGCCGGCGCCCGTCGACGACGAACTCGGCGACGACGACACCCCGGCGTCGATGAGTCGCAAGAAGAACCACTTCGCCAAGTCCGCGCGCGAGTGGGCCATCGTGGTGGTGATCGCGATCACCGCCGCGGTCTTGATGAAGGTCTTCGTCGTCCAGCAGTTCTACGTGTCGGGCCATTCGATGGACACCACGTTGCACGACTACGACCGCGTGCTCGTCAACAAGCTGTCCTACGACCTGCACGACCCCAACCGCGGCGACATCGTGGTGCTCGAGGACTCGCACGACTTCGACCGGCGCGATCTGATCAAGCGCGTCATCGGGCTGCCGGGCGAGTCGATCCGGATGGAGAACTGCGTCGTCTACATCGACAAGCACGACGACACGGGCGAGCAAACCCTGATCGAGCCGTACCTCGATCCCGAGGTCGTCACGCCGGGCAACTGCGGTCCCGACTTCGAGAGTCGTCTCGTCCCTGCGCACATGGTGTTCGTGATGGGAGACAACCGCCCCAACAGCGGCGACAGCCGCAACGCGCTCGGGTTCGTGGACTACGACCACATCGTCGGCCGGGCCTTCGTGGTGATCTGGCCGCACGACCACTGGACGTGGCTCTGACCGTCGGCCGTCACACCTGCGGCGCGCCGAGTTCGGCGCGGTAGGCGTCCATCATCCGGTCGACCCAGTCGCTGTGCACGCCGTCGATGCCCATCCTGAACGCCGGGCGCAAGACGTGCTCGTGCTGCAGGTCCCAGGCAATGGCGCAGAGCTCGAAGCGGTGGCAGAGCGCGACGAGGCCTCCGTTCCAGTCCGAGTGATGCATGTTGATCGCGGCGAAGCCCTCACTGGCCAATGTCGCAGCGCGGCGCTCGAGGCCTTCCTTGATCCGGGCCAGCCGGGTGGAGTCGACCAGGTTCGCGCCGTCGAGCTGCGAACGCAGTGGGAGCAGCGACTCCCAGTTCGGATGGCAGAGCCACAGCCGGGGGAGCAGGTCCGGCGCGCACTGGCGCACGGCGTCGAGCACGGCCGGGCCGGTGTCGCTTCCCTTCAGGTCGAGCGACAGGTGGTAGTCGCTGCCGCACGTCTCGAGCAGATCGGTCAACGCCGGCACGTATGACGGCAGCTGCGACCGTTTCAGCTCGGTGATCGTGCGTTTCGAGAACCAGTGCTTGACGACGCCGTCGTGCTCCAACACCGGGACGCCGTCCGCGGTGATCCAGACGTCGCTCTCCAGCCCGGTGGCCCCCAACTTGAGCCCCAATGCGAACGCCTCGAGGGTGTTCTCCGGGGCGTGGGCCTTGCCACCACGATGCGCGAATGCGATCGGGTGCTCGCGCAGAGAGGGGAGTCGTTGCTGCATGTCGAGCCCATTGTGCCAGCCGTGCGGACGGGCTGTCGTGCCTTCGCGACCGACGACGCACCCCGTAGACTCCGGGGCGTGTTCAACCTGTCCGGCAGTGAGTTGATCTTCCTGGTCCTCATTGCACTCGTGGTCCTCGGGCCGGACAAGTTGCCCGAGGCGATGCGCAAAGCCGGCAAGGCCTACGCCGACTTCAAGAAGATGACCACTGGTTTCCAGAGCGAGATGAAGTCCGTGCTCGAGGAGCCGATGCGCGAGCTGCGCGAGACCGCCGAGCTGGCCAAGAAGTCGGCGATGTGGGACGTGAACGCCACTCCGCCGGACACACCCGAGGCCACGAAGCCGGTATCGGGCAACATGGCCGACCATGAGCCATCGGATGCCGCCAAGCGCCGGATGGAGCGGGCCACGCCACCTGACCTGACCGTGTCGACAGCGCCGTTACCGGTGGTGTCATCCGCCGAGACCGAGACCGAAGCCGAGGTCACGGAGCCGATGGTTGCGCTGGCTGAGATGCCGCCGCTCATCGCGACGCCCGCGCCACTCGACACCGCCGCTGAGCCCGTCGTCGTCTCCGACGACGCCGATGGAGTGCCTTCGGCATGAGAAACCCCTTCAAGCGAGGGGCCCGTCCGACGTTGAAGGGTCCCGAGGATCGGATGACGCTGCGCGACCACCTGGCCGAGCTGCGCGTCCGCATCGTGCGCAGCATGCTGGCGATCGTGGTCGGCGTCATCGTCTTGATGGCGTTCTACGACCCGGTGCTGCGCTTCATCACCAAGCCCTACAAGAACCTGTGCGATCGCCGCGGGGTCGAGTTCTGCAACGGTCGCCTTGTCGGGCTGGGCCCGCTCAACGGCTTCTCGACCCGCATCTCGATCTCGCTCTACGGCGGCATCATCCTCGCGCTCCCGGTCATCTTGTGGCAGGTGTGGCGATTCATCGTCCCCGGCCTGCATGCCAAGGAGAAGAAGATCGCGATCCCGTTCATCGCATCCACGATCGTGCTGTTCGCGTTCGGCGGCTTCGTGGCCTACTGGACGCTCGATCTCGCGCTCGAGTTCCTCATCTCCTGGTCGGGCTCCGACGTGGACCAGGTCTTCCCGGTGGACAAGTACGTCAGCCTGGTCGGCCTGATGATCGCGGCCTATGGCGTTGGGTTCGAGTTCCCGGTCCTGCTCGTGTTCTTGCAGATCGTGGGTGTGCTGTCGCCGCAGACGCTGCTGAAGCAATGGCGCTACGCGATCCTCGCGATCTTCGTGATCGCAGCCGTCATCACGCCATCCGGCGACCCGATCTCGATGCTCGCACTGGCCATCCCGATGACGGTCTTCTACCTCATCTCGGTGCTCATCGGTGTCATCCTCCAGCGCCGCAAGAGGTCTCGCGGCGAGGGTGACGACGATGACGACGACGAGGCCATGGCGGGTGCGTCCGCCTGATCCCGTGCCGGAGCGGGCACACTGGTGTCCGTGCGTGCCGACCGGTCCGAACTGATCGCCCACTACGCGTTCCCGCTGGATCGCTTCCAGCTGCAGGCGATGGACGCGCTCGACGATGGGCAGTCCGTGCTCGTCGCCGCGCCAACCGGATCGGGTAAGACGGTCGTGGCCGAGTATGGCATCGAGGCCGCGCTGCGTGCCGGCCGGCGGGCGTTCTACACCGCACCGATCAAGGCCCTGTCGAACCAGAAGTTCCACGATCTCGTCGCCCGCTACGGCAGCGAGCGAGTCGGCCTGCTGACCGGTGACAACGCGATCAACGGTGACGCGCCGATCGTGGTGATGACCACCGAGGTCCTGCGCAACATGATCTACGGCCGGTCGCACGCGCTGGTCGAACTCGACCTGGTGGTGCTCGACGAGGTGCACTTCCTGCAGGACACCTACCGCGGTCCGGTGTGGGAGGAGGTCATCATCCATCTCCCCGAGCACGTGCAGCTCGTGTGCCTGTCCGCCACCGTCAGCAACGCGAAGGAACTGACCGACTGGATCACGACCGTGCGCGGCCCGACCACGGCCGTGCTGGAGGACAAGCGTCCGGTGCGCCTGGAGAATCTGTACATGGTCGGCGACAAGACGTCCGGACACGTGCACCTGCTGCCGACGCTCGTGCACGATCGGCCAAACAGCGTGGCGCTACGCCTGACCGAGGAAGGCACCCAGCAATGGCACGGCGGGCGCGGACGGCGCAGTGGCCACGCCAAGCGCAAGCTGTACGCACCCGGACGGGTCGAGGTCGTCGAACGCCTCGACGACGAGAGGATGCTGCCGGCCATCTACTTCATCTTCAGCCGGAACCAGTGCGACGAAGCGGCGCGCACGTGCCTCGCCGCGGGCATGAGGCTGACGACCGGCGATCAACGCGAGCGAATCCGCGAGATCGTCGACGCTCGCCTGGCCGGCATCGAGACCGCCGACCTCGCCGTGCTCGGTTACGGACAGTTCCTGGCCCAACTCGAAGCGGGCATCGCCGCCCACCATGCCGGCATGGTGCCACCGTTCAAGGAGGTCGTCGAGGCCTGCTTCGCCGAAGGCCTCGTCCGCGTCGTGTTTGCCACCGAGACGCTCGCAGTCGGCATCAACATGCCGGCACGTACCGTGGTGATCGACAAGTTGACGAAGTTCACGGGCGACCACCACGCGATGCTCACGCAGGGAGAGTACACACAGATGACGGGCCTCGCCTGACGGCGCGGCATCGAAGAGATCTGCCAGGCGATCGTGCTGTGTAACCCGATCACGTCGTAC